>NZ_CP015225.1:0-672916 GCF_001623525.1 Pseudomonas fluorescens
CGGTCACTCTTGCGGGTTTTTGGTCTTAGCAGGTAACGAGGGCCTGGAGCAGAAATTTAGCCCCCATCGCTGCGTCATCGACCGTCGCCCTAGCGCGTCGCGACCATGAACACCCGAGGAAACGGCAGCAGCACGGTGCCATCGTCCAGGGCGGGATAAGCCTGTTCGATCGCCTTGAGGTACTGCGCCAGATACTGCTCGCGTTGCGCCTCATCCAGCGGTTCGAGAAACGGGCGCAAGCCGCTGCCCTTGAACCACTCCACCACGCCTGCGGCGCCACCGGCCAAGGGGTGATGGTAGGTGGTGCGCCACACATCGACGCGGCTGCAGTGGGGCTTGAGAATCGCGTAATAGGTGCTGGCGTCCTCTACCTCGGTCCGTGAATCACCCGCCCCGGCCAGTTGACTGGCCCACGGGCCGTTGGCGGCGATTTCCCGCATCAGGCGGTGGGAGGGCTGGTGCAGGGTGTCGGGCATCTGGATCGCCAGGCTGCCACCGGGGGCGAGTTTGCCCACCAGCGAGGGTAGCAGGGTGGCGTGGTCGGGCAGCCATTGCAGCACGGCGTTGGCGAAGATCACGTCGAACGGCCCGGGTTCATCCCATTGGCTGATGTCGGCGGTGTCGAACGCCACGGCGGGCAGGCGTTTGCGTGCGGCCTCGACCATGTCGCTGGAACTGTCCAGGCCGCGCACCGTGGCACCGCTGAAATGTTCCACCAACAGTTCGGTGGAATTGCCCGGGCCACACCCCAGGTCGATCACCGAACGGGCCTGTGTGGGGGGAATGGCGGCGAGCAGGTCCCGGGACGGACGGGTGCGTTCCTGTTCGAAGGTGACGTATTGCTTGGCGGACCAGCCCATGGCGTTCTCCTGTGCGGCGCAGTGAGTCGAGGTGCCGCCAGTATAAGGTCGGGCGAAGACGATGTAGCGAACGTAACGGTTTTGACTAATTCTGTAGGTTACGATTTCGTTATCTTCCCTACACGACCGATCGGAGAAAACCGCAGTGACCCAACTGACCCTGCTGTGCCTGCCTTATTCCGGCGCCAGCGCGATGGTGTACAGCCGTTGGCGGCGCACATTGCCGCAGTGGCTGCATGTGCAACCGGTGGAACTGCCGGGGCGCGGGGCGCGCTTCGACGAGCCGCTGCACACCGACATGGGCCCGTTGGCGATGCAACTGGCGCGGGAGCTGTCCGCGACGCTCCAGGCCCCTTACGCCTTGTTCGGTCACAGCCTGGGCGCGCTGCTGGCCTGCGAAATCGCCCATGCCCTGCGTGAGCTCGGCTGCCCGGAGCCGGTGGCGCTGTTTGCGTCCGGCACCGCGGCACCGACGATGCGGGCCGACTACGACCGCGGTTTCGCCGAACCGAAAACCGACGCTGAACTGATCGAGCAACTGCGCACCCTCAACGGTACCAGCGAGGAAATATTGGCCAACGAAGAGCTGATGGCCCTGACCTTGCCGGTCCTGCGAGCCGACTTCCTGCTGTGCGGACGTTTCCAGCCGCGAATCCGACCGCCGCTCAACTGCCCGGTGCATGTGCTCGGTGGCGCCGCCGACAAGGCCACCACGGAGCAACTGATTGGCTGGCGCCGGGAAACCACGGGCAGCTTTTCGGTGGACATGCTGGCCGGTGGGCACTTCTTCATTCATGAGCACGAGGCCAAGGTGTTGCGGCTGATCAAGGATCAGTTGAGCGTGCATCATCGGCGGCATGGGTTGGCGATCAGCGCCTAATCCGCGAATTCACAAGCAACCTGCTTTTGTGGCGAGGGAGCTTGCTCCCGCTGGGTTGCGAAGCGACCCTCCCTGCCAGACCAGGCGCCCGTTCTTTCGAGGCTGGCAGATTTTGCGACTGCTGCGCAGCCGAGCGGGAGCAAGCTCCCTCGCCACGGTTACTCCTTCCCTCCTGATATCCATTCTCAAACGCTAATTTTTCCGGTCTGCATTCGTTTTATAGGGACGACTTGCCTTTGTGCCTTGTGCCCACTGATTCCGGATACCCCAGAAATGAATGCTGAAGACGCCTTGAAACTTGCTCGCCGGTTTATCGGGTTGCCCCTGGACAAGCGCCGGATGTTCCTCGCGGCGTTGGCCAAGGAGGGCGTGGAGTTCAGCGGTTTTCCTATCCCCCAGGGCGTCGAGGCCGAGGATCGCCAGGCGTTGTCCTATGCCCAGCAGCGCATGTGGTTCCTTTGGCAACTGGAGCCGGACAGTGGCGCTTACAACCTGCCCGGGGCGGTGCGGCTCAGCGGTGTGTTGAGCTTGCCGGCCCTGGAGCAAGCCTTCGCCAGTCTGGTGGCGCGGCATGAAACCCTGCGCACGGTGTTCCAGCGCCAGGCCGACGACCGTCTCCTGCAGGTGCCGGCCAGCGCGCCGCTGGTGATCGACCACGCGGACTTCAGTGCCATACCGGCCGACGAGCGCGAGCAGGCGGTTCGCCTGGCCGCCGAGGCCCAGTCGATGCGGCCCTTCGACCTGGCCTGCGGCCCGTTGCTGCGGGTCGAATTGCTCAAGCTCGATGAGCAGGAGCACGTGCTGCTGCTGACCCTGCACCACATCGTTTCCGATGGTTGGTCCATGAACGTGTTGATCGATGAGTTCATCCGTTTCTACGACGCCCATGAGGCGGGCGTTGCACCGCAGTTGGCCGACTTGCCGATCCAGTACAGCGACTACGCCCTGTGGCAACGCCGTTGGCTGGAGGCCGGCGAGCTGCAGCGGCAACTCGATTACTGGCAAGCGCAACTGGGCGACGAGCATCCGGTGTTGGAGCTGCCCCTCGACTACCCACGCCCGATGCTGCCGAGCTATCGCGGTCGTCGCCTGGAACAGGTGGTGGAGGCCGAGCTGGTCGAGCAACTGCGTGGCGTGGCCCGGCAACAGGGGGTGACCTTGTTCATGCTGTTGCTGGGTACCTTCAGTATCCTGCTGCACCGTTACACCGGACAAGACGACCTGCGGGTCGGGGTTCCGGTCGCCAACCGCAACCGCCAGGAAATCGAAGGGCTGATCGGTTTCTTCGTCAACACCCAGGTGTTGCGGGTGCAACTGGATGGCCAGGCCCGCCTTGGCGACCTGTTGCGTGACGTCAAGGAAACCGCCCTCGGCGCCCAGGCCCACCAGGACCTGCCCTTCGAGCGACTGGTCGAGGCGCTGAAGCTTGAGCGCAGCCTGAGCTACAACCCATTGTTCCAGGTGATGTACAACCACCAGCCGGAGGTGGCCGACGTCACCACGCTGAAAGTCGGCAGCGGTCTGGAGCTGGGCGTCATCGAATGGGAATCGCGCAGCACCCAGTTCGACTTGAGCCTGGACACCTACGAAAAGGGCGGCCAATTGCACGCGGCGTTCACCTACGCCAGTGACTTGTTCAACCCCGAAACCATCGAGCGCATGGCCCGGCACTGGACGCTGTTGTTGCGCAACATCGTCAACGACCCGCAGCAGCGTGTCGGTGAACTGGCGTTGTTGGCGCCGGCCGAGTATCGGCAGTTGGTCACCGAGTGGGCGCGCCACGACACGACCTGGCCGAGCGAGCGCCCGGTACACGAGCTGTTCGAGGCGCAAGCTGAACGCAGCCCGGACGTCATCGCCTTGATCTGCGACGGACAACGATTGACCTACGGCCAGCTCAACGCCCAATCCAATCGCCTGGCGCGCACGTTGGTGGCGGCGGGTGTCGGTCCTGATGTGCTGGTGGGCATTGCCGTCGACCGCAGCCTGGAACTGGTGGTCGCCATTCTTGCCGTGCTCAAGGCCGGTGGTGCGTACGTGCCGCTGGACCCTCAGTACCCGGTTGATCGCCTGCGGTTCATGATTCAAGACAGCGCCAGTCGCCTGCTCCTGACCCAAAGCCATTGGCTTGAACGCCTGCCTGTGCCCGAGGGCGTGCGTTGCTTGTGCCTGGATCAGAGCCCGTCTTGGGAAGACGCCGAGCCCGGCAATCTGCAACGCCAGGTGTGGGCCGACAGCCTGGCCTACGTCATGTTCACCTCCGGCTCGACCGGGCGCCCGAAAGGCGTCGGCATCAGCCACGGCGCGCTGAGCAAGCATGCGTTCGCCTCGCAGCACTATTACGGCTTGAGCAGTGCCGACTGCGTGCTGCAATTCGCCACGTTCAACTTCGATGCCTTTGGTGAGCAACTGTTCGGGCCGCTGACCTGCGGCGCCTCGGTGCTGCTGCGTGGCAACGAGGTGTGGGACAGCGAAACCCTGTACCGCCACATCGTCGAGCAGGGCATCACGGTCATGGACCTGACCACCGCCTACTGGAACATGATCGCCAAGGAGTTCGCCGCTGCCGGCCCGCGTGACTACGCGGCGCTGCGCCAGGTGCACAGCGGTGGCGAGGCGATGCCGCCCGAAGGCGTGCAGGCCTGGCGTCGGGCCGGGCTCGAGCGGGTCAAGCTGCTCAACACCTACGGCCCGACCGAAGCCACGGTCACCGCCACCACCCTTGATTGCAGCGACTACGTCTTCAATCGCCGGCCGCTGCCGCTGACCTTGCCCATTGGTCAACCGCTGCCAGGCCGGCATACCTATCTGCTCGATGGGCACCTCGAACCCACACCTGTGGGCGTGGTCGGCGAGTTGCTGATTGGCGGCGAGCTGCTGGCGCGCGGTTACTTCCAGCGTCCGGGTTTGACCGCCGAACGGTTCATTCCCGATCCGTTTTCCACCACCGGCGCGCGCCTGTATCGCACCGGCGACCTGACACGTTTCAACACCTTGGGCCAGATCGAATACGTCGGGCGCGTTGATCATCAAGTAAAGATCCGCGGTTTGCGCATCGAGCTGGGCGAAGTCGAAGCACGCCTGCTGGAATTGGACGCGGTAAACGCAGCCGTCGTGCTGGCGGTGCAGGGTGGCAGCAGCCTGCAACTGGTGGGCTACGTGGTGCCCCAGGATGCATCGCTGGTGTCGGCCTCGGCCGAGGTGCAGGGCGCGGCGCGGGACACCCTGAAGGCGCAGCTCAAGGAACACCTGCCGGATTACATGGTGCCCGCGCAATGGCTGTTCCTGGCGCAGTTGCCGCTGAGCCCCAACGGTAAGCTCGACCGCAAGGCCTTGCCTTCAGCCGATGCCAGCCAGTTGCAGCAAGCCTTCATCGCGCCCCGCAGTGAGCTGGAACGAGGCATCGCGGCCATCTGGCAAGACGTACTCAAGCTTGAGCAGGTCGGCCTGACCGACAACTTTTTCGAGCTGGGCGGCGACTCGATCATCTCGATCCAGGTGGTCAGCCGTTCGCGACAGGCGGGGATCCATTTCACCCCCCGTGACCTGTTCCAGCATCAAACCGTACAAGGCCTGGCGAGTGTCGCGCAGCAGGGCGGCAGTGGCCTGCAGATCGATCAAGGACCGGTCAGCGGCGAGCTGTCGTTGCTGCCTATCCAGCAGGTGTTTTTCGAGGACGTCATTGCCCAGCGTCACCACTGGAACCAGGCTGTCCTGTTGCGCAGCCACCTGCCGTTGCAGGCGCCAGCGCTGATGCAGGCCCTCAACGCCTTGGTGGCGCATCACGATGCCTTGCGTTCGCGCTTCACCGAAACCCCGACGGGCTGGCGTGCCGACGTGGCGCCAGTGGCGATCGACCCCGAGCTGCTGTGGACCGCAGACAACCTGAGCGCCGCTGAGCTGCAAGACCTCTGTGCCAAGGCCCAGCGCAGCCTCGACCTGCAAAAGGGCCCGCTGCTGCGTGGGGTACTGGCGAACATGGCCGATGGCAGCCAGCGTCTGTTACTGGCCGTGCACCACCTGGCCGTGGACGGCGTGTCGTGGCGCATCCTGCTGGAAGACCTGCAACGGGCTTATCAACAGGCCAGTGCCGGAGCCACCCTCCGGTTGCCGGCCAAGACCAGCGCCTACAAGGCCTGGGGCGAACATCTGCAGGCCTACGCGAGCACTGAAACGCTGCGCGCCGAATTGACCTTCTGGCAGCAACAACTGCAAGGCGCCGTGGTGGATCTGCCCTGGGACAACCCCCAAGGCAGCCGGCAAAGCCGATACGCAAAAGTGCTGCACAGCCGACTCGACAAAACCCTCACCCAGCAACTGCTGCAACAGGCCCCCGCGGCGTATCGCACCCAGGTCAACGACCTGCTGCTGACCGCCCTGGCGCGGGTGATCTGCCGCTGGACCGGGCATGCCGACACACTGATCCAACTGGAAGGCCATGGCCGCGAAGAGCTGTTCAGCGACGTCGATCTGACCCGCACGGTCGGCTGGTTCACCAGCCTGTTCCCGGTGCGGCTGACTCCTGCCGATAGCGTGGGCGCCGCGATCAAGCAGATCAAGGAGCAGTTGCGGGCGATCCCGAACAAGGGCATAGGTTTTGGTGTGCTGCGCTACCTGGGCGACGACGCGGCACAAGCCTGTCTCAAGGCCTTGCCATTGCCGTGCATCACCTTCAATTACCTCGGTCAGTTCGACGGCAGTTTCGATGCCAGCGAGGGTGCGCTGTTCAGCCCGGCGGGCGAAAGCGCCGGGCTCGAGCAGAGCCTCGATGCGCCGCTGGACAACGGGCTGGGCATCGAGGGCCAGGTCTACGACGGCGAGCTCGACTTGCGTTGGACGTTCAGCAGTGAGCAATTCAACGAGGCGACCATCGCCCGTCTGGCCGATGACTATGCCCGCGAACTGGAAGCGCTGATCGACCATTGTTGCCTGGCCGATGCCATGGGCGTCACGCCGTCGGATTTCCCGCTGGCGCGTATCACCCAGGCGCAGTTGGACGCGATCCCAGTGCCGGCTGCCGCTATCGAGGACATCTACCCGCTGTCGCCGATGCAGCAAGGCATGCTGTTCCACACCTTGTACGAGCAGGGCACCGGCACCTACATCAACCAACTATGCGTGGATGTCGATGGCCTCGACCCCGAGCGTTTCCGTGCCGCATGGCAGGCGACCCTGGACGCCCACGAGATCTTGCGCAGCGGCTTCATCTGGCAGGGTGAGTTGCAGGAGCAGTTGCAGATCATCCATCGCCGCCTGGCGCTGCCTTACACCCTGCTCGATTGGCGCGGGCGCAATGATGTTGCCCAGGCCCTCAAGGATTTCACCGCCGCCGACCTGGCCAAGGGGTTCGACCTGACTCAGGCCGGACTGCTGCGGGTCACGCTGATTCAGTTGAGCGATGAGCGTCATCACCTGATTTTCACCAACCATCACATTCTGATGGACGGCTGGAGTAGCGCGCAGATGCTTGGCGAAGTGCTGCAACGCTACGCCGGTCAACAGCCGCCGCGTCCGGTCAGCCGCTATGCCGATTACATCCAATGGTTGCAGCGCCAGGACACGGCCCTCAGCGAAACGTTCTGGCTGGGGCAACTGGCCGATCTCCAGGAGCCGACGCTGCTGGCGAACGCCGCCGCGGCGAGTGCTGAAGTGCGCAGCGAAAGCGCTCACGCGCTCAGGCATTACACGCTGGATGCGCCGCGCACGGGCCGTCTCAACGCATTCGCCCGCCAGCAGAAAGTCACGGTCAACACCTTGGTGCAAGCGGCGTGGTTGCTGCTGTTGCAGCGTTATACCGGCAGCGATTGCGTGGCGTTCGGCACCACCGTGGCCGGGCGACCGGCAGAACTGGTTGGCATCGAGCAACAGGTCGGCCTGTTCATCAACACCTTGCCGGTGATCGCAGGCTCGCGTCCGGACCAGACGGTCGCCGCCTGGTTGGCTGCCGTGCAGGCCCGGAACCTGAGCCTGCGCGAGTTCGAGCACACGCCGCTGGCAAACATCCAGCGCTGGGCCGGGCAGGGCGGGGGAGCGCTGTTCGACAGCCTGCTGGTGTTCGAAAACTTCCCGATCTCCGCGGCGTTGCAACGTGGCACCGCCCAAGGCGTGGTGTTCGGAGAGGTCGCCAACCAGGATCAGACGCACTACCCGCTGACCCTGGGCGTGACCTTGGGCGAGACGCTGGCGCTGCACATGAGTTTTGACCAGGCGCATTTCAGCGTCGCGACCATCGAGCGCTTGAGTGCGCAATTGCTGCACCTGCTGGAACGGTTTGCCGAATCCGCCGAGCGTCGCCTCGGCGAGATCGCCCTGGCCAGCGCTGAGGAACACCAGGCGCAACAGGCTGCCAACCACCCGCAACCGTACCCGACCGACATCGCCGTGCATCAACGCATCGCCCATCTGGCGGCGCTGAAACCGCACAGCACCGCGGTGATCTTCGATGGACAACGTTTCAGCTACGGCGACATCGACCGTCGGGCCAACCAATTGGCTCATGCACTGGTCGCCCGTGGCGTGGGCCCGGAAACCCGCGTCGGCGTCGCCCTACCGCGCAGCGAGGGGGTGATCGTCGCGCTGCTGGCGGTGCTCAAGGCCGGCGCTGCCTACGTGCCGCTGGACACCAGTTACCCCCGTGAACGCCTGGCGTACCTGATCGAGGATTCGGGGCTGGCGCTGTTGCTCACTGATTCCCGGGTGTCGGAGCAACTTCCCCTGGAAGCCGCCGCCCAGGTGCTGGAACTCGATCGCCTGGACCTGAGCCTGCAACCGGCGGATGCACCGTCGATCACCGTCGATCCACAGAACCTCGCCTACGTGATCTACACCTCCGGTTCCACCGGCAACCCCAAGGGCGTGAGCGTGGCCCATGGTCCGCTGGCGATGCACTGCCAGGCCATCGGCGAACGTTATGAAATGCAGAGCAGCGATTGCGAATTCCATTTCATGTCCTTCGCCTTCGACGGTGCCCATGAGCGCTGGCTCACCAGCCTGACCCATGGTGCCTCGCTGCTGATTCGTGACGACAGTCTGTGGACCCCGGAGCAGACCTATAACGCGATGCGCGAGCACGGCGTGACGGTGGTGGCGTTCCCGCCGGTGTACCTGCAACAACTGGCCGAACACGCCGAGCGCGAGGGCAACCCGCCCAAGGTGCGCATCTATTGCTTCGGCGGTGATGCGGTGCCCAACGCCAGTTTCGAACGGGTCAAGCGCGCCCTTGATCCGGACTTCATCATCAATGGCTACGGCCCGACCGAAACCGTGGTCACGCCGCTGATCTGGAAGGCCGGCCGTGACGTGACGTGCGGCGCCGCGTATGCGCCCATCGGCAGCCGCATCGGCGACCGCAGCGCCTACGTGCTGGATGCTGACTTGAACCTGCTGCCCCAAGGCATGGCCGGCGAGTTGTACCTGGGCGGCAGCGGCCTGGCCCGGGGCTACCTGAACCGCCCGGGGCTGACGGCCGAGCGGTTTGTCGCTGATCCATTCAGTGCTGAAGGCGGCTTGCTGTATCGCACGGGCGACCTGGTGCGCCAACGCGCCGACGGCACCTTCGATTACCTGGACCGTATCGACAACCAAGTGAAGATCCGCGGTTTCCGCATCGAACTGGGCGAAGTCGAGGCCAGCCTGCAAGCCCTGGATGGCGTGCGCGAAACGGTCGTCGTGGCTCAAGAAGGCCCGGCTGGTAGCGGCAAGCGCCTGGTGGCCTATGCGGTGGCCGATGAACCCGTGCGCAAGGATTTCGCCGAGCACCTGCGCGAACAGCTCAAGGCGACCCTTCCGGCGCACATGGTCCCGGCCTATCTGCTGCTGCTTGAACGCTTGCCGCTGACCCCCAACGGCAAGCTTGACCGCAAGAACCTGCCCAAGCCCGACGTCAGCCAGTTGCAGCAAAACTACATGGCCCCACGCAGCCCGTTGGAGCAGCAATTGGCCGCCATCTGGCAGGACGTGCTCAAGCTCGGGCAAGTCGGCCTGCAGGACAATTTCTTCGAATTGGGTGGCGATTCCATCGTCTCGATCCAGGTGGTCAGTCGCGCCCGCCAGGTCGGTATCCAATTCACGCCGAAGGATCTGTTCCAGCACCAGACCATCGAGGCCCTGGCCGCCGTGGTCCAGACCGGCGCACCGCTGCAACCGATCGACCAGCAACCCGTGACCGGCGAAACCGCACTGCTGCCGATCCATCAATGGTTCTTCGCCCAACCGATCCCCGACCGCCATCACTGGAACCAATCGGTGATGCTCAAGCCGACGCAGGCGCTGGATGCACAGGCGCTGGAGCAGGCCTTGGGCGCGCTGATCGAGCACCACGACAGCTTGCGCCTGGACTTTATCGAGCAGGGCGAAGGCTGGACCGCGCGTTACCGTGACGTCGAGGCGCAGGCCGCTGGCACGCTGCTGTGGCAGGCCGACGTCGCCGATCTTGCTGAGCTGGAAGTGCTGGGCAACCAGGCCCAGCGCAGCCTGCAACTGGACGGCGGCCCGCTGCTGCGCGCACTGCTGGCGAACCTCGCCGATGGCACGCAGCGGTTGTTGCTGATCGTGCATCACCTGGTGGTGGACGGGGTGTCCTGGCGGATTCTGTTCGAAGACCTGCAAAGCGCTTATCGGCAGATGCTCGCGGGCACGGCGGTGCAACTGCCGGCCAAGACCAGTGCGGTCCAAGCCTGGACCGCCGCGTTGCAGGACTACGCGGCCAGCGCACCCTTGCAGGCCGAACTGGGCTTTTGGCAGCAACAGTTGCAAGGCGCTTCGGTGGGGTTGCCGTGGGACAATCCCCAGGGCGGGCAGCAACACAGCCAAGCCGTGACGATCCGCTCGGCACTGGATAAAACCCTCACCCGGCAACTGTTGCAGCAGGCCCCGGCGGCCTACCGCACCCAGGTCAACGACCTGCTGCTGACCGCACTGGCGCGGGTGATGGTGCGCTGGACCGGCGACGACAGCGTGTGGGTGCAACTCGAAGGCCACGGCCGCGAAGAGTTGTTCGCCCACGTCGACCTGACTCGTACCGTCGGCTGGTTCACCAGCCTGTTCCCCGCGAAGCTGACCCCGGCTGCCGATCTCGGCGCCTCGCTGAAGCAGATCAAGGAGCAACTGCGCGCCATCCCCAACAAAGGCATTGGCTTCGGCGCCTTGGCGCACCTGGGCGATGACTCTGCGCGCCAAACCCTGCAAGCCTTGCCGAAACCGCAACTGACCTTCAACTACCTCGGCCAGTTTGACGGCAGCTTCGATGGGGCCGACGAGGCCTTGTTCGTGCCGACCACCGAGCGCGGCGGCGAAGAAGTGAACCTGCAAGGCCCGCTGGGCAGCCCGCTGGCCCTCGACGGCCAAGTGTTCGGCGGCGAGCTGGACTTGAGCTGGACCTTCAGCGGCGACAGGTTCGACGCCGCGACCATCCAGCGCCTGGCCGATGACTATGTACAGGAACTCACCGCGCTCATCGCCCATTGCTGCGACGACAACAGCCGTGGCGTGACGCCGTCGGATTTCCCCTTGGCGCGGCTGACCCAGGCGCAACTCGACACCCTGGTCCAACACCCCCAGGCCATCGACGACATCTACCCGCTGTCACCGATGCAGCAGGGCATGCTGTTTCATACCGTGCTCGAGCAGGGCAGTGGCGACTACATCAACCAGATGCGCCTCGACGTCGAGGGCATCGACCCACAGCGTTTCCGCGCCGCCTGGCAAGCCGTGGTCGATGCCCATGACATCCTGCGCAGCGGCTTCTTCTGGCAGGGCGACCTGGCGCAGCCGGTGCAGATCGTGCAGCGTCAGGTCGAGGTGCCGTTCCGTGTGCTCGACTGGAGCGGGCGCACTGATATTGATGATGCCCTGCAAACCCTCGCCGACGCAGAACGTGCCCAAGGCGTGGACCTGACCCGGGCGCCGCTGATGCGCCTGGTGCTGGTGCGCACCGCCTCCGACCGTCATCACCTGATCTACACCAACCATCACATCCTGATGGACGGCTGGAGCAGCGCGCAGTTGCTCGGCGAAGTCTTGCAGCATTACCGGGGTGACAGCGTGGCCCGTCCGGCCGGTCGTTATCGCGATTACATTGCCTGGCTGCAACGCCAGGACGAGGCCGCCAGCGAAGCGTTCTGGACGCCTGCGCTGCGACGCCTGGAGACCCCGACGCGCCTGGCCGACGTCATGGCGAAGCCGGCCCAGGCCCAGGCCGGTCATGGCGATCATGTCCAGGTGCTGGACGAAGCGCTGACCCGACGCCTGGAGGCCTTTGCCCGCGCCTCGAAAGTCACCGTCAACACCTTGGTGCAGGCGGCATGGTTGCTGCTGTTGCAGCGTTACACCGGTCGAGACACGGTGGCCTTCGGTGCGACGGTCGCCGGCCGCCCGGCGGATGTTCCCGGCATCGAGCAGCAGATCGGCCTGTTCATCAACACCTTGCCGGTGATCGCCAGCCCGCGGGCCGAGCAGTCCCTGGACAGTTGGTTGCAAACGGTGCAAGGGCAGAACCTGGCGCTGCGGGAGTTCGAGCACACCGCGTTGCTGGACATCCAGCGCTGGGCCGGGCAGGGCGGTGAAACGCTGTTCGACAGCCTGCTGGTGTTCGAGAACTACCCGATTGCCCAAGCCTTGGAGCAAGGCGCGCCGGACGGCCTGCGCTTCGGCCCGGTGGCCACCCAGGAGCAGACCAACTACCCGCTGACGCTGTTGGTGGGCCTCGATCGGCAGCTGTCAGTGCACATGAGCTACCAGCGGGCCAGTTTTGAGCCCGCCAGCGTGGCACGGCTGGCGGCGCACCTGGCTCAACTGTTGGGGCAGATGACCGCCCATGGCGAGCGCTGCCTGGGTGAACTGTCGATGCTTGAGTTCGATGAGCATCAGCGTCTGACCCATGACTGGAACCCGATGGACGCCCCGTTCGAGCAAACGCTGTGCATTCACCAGATGATCGCTCGTCAGGTCGAAGCCACGCCAGAGGCCCTGGCGGTGACTTTCGCCAACACCCGTCTGAGCTACCGCGAATTGGACGGCCAGGCCAATCGCCTGGCCCATAGACTCATCGAACTGGGTGTGGGCCCGGAAGTGCGAGTGGGCGTGGCAATGCCGCGTTCCGAGCAGTTGCTGATCGCCTTGCTGGCGGTGCTCAAGGCCGGTGGCGCCTACGTCCCGCTGGACCCGGACTATCCGGCCGAACGTGTGGCCTACATGCTCGACGATAGCGGCGCGCGGGTGCTGCTGACTGAGCAAGCGGTGGCGGCGACGCTGACCGTTGCGGCCGAGACCGCTGTGTTGATGCTGGATCAACTCGACCTGACGCACTACCCGCTGAGCACACCCCACACCCAGGTCATGCCAGACAACCTCGCCTACGTGATCTACACCTCCGGCTCCACCGGCCAGCCCAAGGGCGTGGCGATTGCCCATCGCAACGTGCTGGCGCTGATCGACTGGTCGAAATCGGTCTACAGCCGCGACGATATCCAAGGCGTGCTCGCATCGACTTCCGTGTGTTTCGACTTGTCGGTGTGGGAGCTGTTCGTGACCCTGGCCAATGGCGGCTCGCTGATCATCGCTCGTAACGCGTTGGAGTTGCCGCACTTGCCGGCCCGGGATCAGGTGCGCCTGGTCAACACCGTGCCGTCGGCCATTGGTGCGTTGCAGCGCAGCGGTGAAATCCCGGCCAGCGTGCGCATCATCAACCTGGCCGGTGAGCCGTTGAAGCAGAGCCTGGTGGAAGCGCTGTACCAGTGTGGGATTGAGCATGTCTACGACCTCTACGGCCCATCGGAAGACACCACCTATTCCACCTGGACCCGCCGCACTTCCGGCGGCACGGCAAACATCGGCCGACCCCTCAAGCACACCGCTAGCTACCTGCTGGACGCCGACCTGCAAGCCGTGCCCCAAGGCGTCTCAGCCGAGCTGTACCTGAGCGGCGCGGGCATCACCCGTGGCTACCTCGGCCGTGCCGCGATGACCGCCGAGAAGTACGTGCCCAACCCGTTTTCCAGAAACGGCGAACGCTTGTACCGCACCGGCGACCTGAGCCGTTATCGCGTCGATGGCGTGCTCGAATATCAGGGCCGGATTGACCATCAGGTGAAGATCCGCGGCTTCCGTATCGAGCTGGGGGAAATCGAAGCGCGGCTGTTGCAACAACCCGAGGTGCGGGAGGTGGCCGTCCTGGCCCAGGACGCGGCGGGAGGCCAGCAACTGGTGGCCTACGTGGTCGCCCCAGCGCTGAACCTGGACGCCACCGAAGCGCAGCGCGCCCTGCGCGACCAGCTCAAGGCCGGCCTCAGGGAACACCTACCCGACTACATGATTCCGACCCATCTGCTGTTCCTCGATCAACTGCCGCTGACCCCCAACGGCAAACTCGACCGCAAGGCCTTGCCGGCCCCGGAGACCGGCTTGCTGCAAACCGGTTATGTCGCGCCGGCCAGTGAACTCGAGCAGCAGGTCGCGGCGATTTGGGCCCAGGTGCTCACGGTGGAACGCGTGGGCCTGAACGATCACTTCTTCGAGCTGGGCGGCCATTCGCTGCTGGCGGTCAATGCCGTCTCGCGCCTGGCCCTCGAACTGGGGCTGACGCTGACCCCACAACTGATTTTCCAGCATCCCGTCCTGGGGGATTTTGTCGCGCAACTGGACACCGGGGACGGGCCAATCAACGAACAGAAACTGAACAAGCTGGAAGCCCTGCTTGATGAAATGGAGGAAGTCTGATGGATAAGAGTGTTGCTTTGAGGATTGCCAAGCGCTTTATCACTCTGCCGCTGGACAAACGCCGGCTGTACCTGGAAAAAATGCTTGAAGAAGGCGTCTCGCCGGCCAACCTGCCGATCCCCGAGGTGCGCTCCGGGTTCGAACACATCGCGCTGTCCTATGCCCAGGAACGTCAGTGGTTCCTGTGGCAGATGGACCCGCACAGCTCGGCCTATCACATCCCCAGTGCCTTGCGCCTCAAGGGGCCGTTGGACGTGGCCGCCCTGGAGCGCAGCTTCAACGCCCTGGTCGAGCGCCACGAGAGCTTGCGCACCACTTTCATCGAGCATGGCGAGCAGGCCGTGCAGGTCATCCACCCGCACATGCCGCTGCGTATTGCGGTCCACGCGTTGCCCGCCGGTTCGCCGGCCAGCCAGGACGACAGCATCAAGGCCTTCGTCGAGGCGCAAAGCGCGCGCCCATTCGATCTGCGCCAGGGGCCGCTGCTGCGGGTTTCACTGTTGCAAATCGCCGAAGACGACCATGTGCTGGCGCTGATCCAGCACCACATCATCTCCGATGGCTGGTCGATGCAGGTGCTGGTGGATGAACTGGTGCGCTACTACGCCGCCGACACTGCCGGCCAGCCACTGGAACTCCCGGAACTGACCGTGCAGTACGCCGACTACGCCATCTGGCAGCGCCACTGGCTCGAGGCCGGTGAGCGCGAGCGGCAACTGGCCTATTGGCTCCAGACCCTGGGTGGCGAACAACCAGTTTTAGAGCTGCCCCTCGATCACCCACGCCCACCCGTGCGGAGTTTTCGCGGTGCGCGCCTGGACCTGAACCTGTCGCCGGAACTGGGCGCGGCGCTCAAGCAACTGGCCCAGCGTGAAGGGGCCAGTCTGTTCATGGTGCTGCTGGCATCGTTCCAAGCGTTGCTGCACCGCTACAGTGGCCAGCCACAGATCCGCGTCGGCGTGCCCGTGGCCAACCGCAACCGGGTCGAGACCGAGGGCCTGATCGGCTTTTTCGTCAACACCCAGGTGCTCAGCGCCGATGTCGATGGGCAGTTGCCGTTCGATCGCTTACTCGCTCAGGTCAAGCAGTCGGCCATGGCCGCCCAGGCTCATCAGGACTTGCCCTTCGAGCAGTTGATCGAAGCCCTGCAACCGGAACGCAGCCTGAGCCACAGCCCGATCTTCCAGGTCATGTTCAACCACCAGACAGCCAGTGATACCCAGGACCGGCAGTTGCAGCTGCCACGGCTGAGCATCGAGGACCTGGTGTGGGAAGGGCGCACCGCCCAGTTCGACCTGACCCTGGGCACCTATGAAACCGAGCAGGGTGTTGCCGCCGAGCTGACCTACGCCACCGACCTTTTCGAAGCGCAGACCATCGAACGCCTGGCCCATCACTGGCAGAACCTGCTGCAAGGCATTGTCGAGACGCCGCAACAACGTATCGGTGAGTTGCCGTTGCTTGACGCCGCCCAGCAGCGCCTGACGCAGCAAGACTGGTACCGCGTGGCCGACCACGGTGCCGGAACCGGATGCGTGCACTGGCGCATCGCCGAACAAGCGCGCCAGACCCCCGACGCGCTGGCGCTGACCATCGATGGACAGACCCTGACCCATGGGCAACTGGACGCGCGCGCCAACCAGCTCGCCCACCGCTTGATGGCCCTGGGCGTGACGCCTGACCAGCCAGTGGGCATCGCGGTGGAGCGCAGCGTCGAGATGATCGTCGGCCTGCTGGCGATCCTCAAGGCCGGTGGCGCCTACGTGCCCCTGGACCCGGCGTATCCCGAGGATCGCCTGGCCTACATGATCGAGGACAGCGGCATCGAACTGCTGTTGACCCAGGCCCGTTTGCAGGCGCTGCTGCCGATTCCGGCCACCCTGCAGACCCTGTTGCTGGACCAGCCCGACGCCGCGCTGCAGGCCGCACCGCGCAGCTGTCCGGTGGTGCCACTGACCGCCGAGCATCTGGCCTACGTCATCTACACCTCCGGTTCCACCGGCAAACCCAAGGGCGTGATGGTACGCCACGGTGCGCTGAGCAATTTCGTCGTCAGCATGATCGCCCAGCCAGGCCTTGTGGCCAGCGATCGCATGCTTTCCCTGACGACGTTTTCCTTCGACATTTTTGGCCTGGAAATCTACGGCCCGTTGTCGGCCGGGGCCAGCATCGTACTGACCGGCCAGAACGTCCACCAGGATCCGCAAGCGGTGCTGGCGCTGATCGAGCGCCATGACGTGACCGTATTGCAAGCCACCCCTTCGAGCTGGCGCATGCTGCTGGATCACGAGCAGTCTGCGCTGTTGGCCGGGCGCACGTTCCTGTGTGGCGGCGAGGCGTTGCCCCTGGAACTGGCGCAACGCTTGTTGGCCCTTTCGCCGAAGGTCTGGAACCTCTACGGCCCGACCGAAACCACGATCTGGTCGGCGGTGCACCCCTTGAGCCCGGAAAGCAGCCGTCCGTTCCTGGGCAAACCCCTGGACAACACCGCGCTGTACATCGTTGGCAGCGACCTGACGCTCAACCCACCCGGTGCGCCGGGTGAGCTGCTGATTGGCGGTGAAGGCCTGGCCCGCGGCTATTTCCAACGCCCGGCCCTGACCGCCGAACGTTTCGTGCCCGATCCGTTTTCGCGCACGGGCGAGCGGCTGTACCGCACTGGCGACTTGACCCGTTATCGGGCCGAAGGCGTGGTCGAGTACATCGGCCGTATCGACCATCAAGTGAAGATCCGTGGCTTGCGGATCGAACTGGGGGAAATCGAAGCGGCGTTGCTGGCCCAGACGAGCGTGCGTGAAACCGTGGTGGTGGCCCATGAAGGCCCGACCGGGGCGCAACTGGTGGGCTACGTCGTACCCGCCACGGCTGAAGTGCTGGGCGCCGAGGCCGAGGCCGAGGCCGCGTTGCGCGCCTCGCTGAAAACCGCGCTCAAGGCGCAGCTACCCGAGTACATGGTTCCGGCGCACCTGTTGTTCCTGGCGCAACTACCGCTGACGCCCAACGGCAAGGTCGATCGCAAGGCGTTGCCGGCCCCGGATGCCAGCGAGTTGCAACGTGCCTACGTGGCGCCTCGCAGCCAGCGCGAGCAGCAAGTGGCGCAGATCTGGCAGGAGGTCCTCAAGCTTGAGCGCGTGGGGCTGCACGACAACTTTTTCGAGTTGGGCGGGCACTCGTTGCTGGTGACCCAGGTGGTTTCGCGGGTCCGTCGGCTGCTGGATATCGAGGTGCCGCTGCGCAGCCTGTTCGAATACAGCACGTTGCAGGATTTTGTCGCGGCCCTCGACGCCGGGTCGGGCCCGCAGCCGCAGGCCATGGTCGCCGTGGCGCGGGACCAGCCGCTGGCGCTGTCGTTTGCCCAGGAGCGCCAGTGGTTCCTGTGGAAAATGGACCCGGACAGTGCCGCCTACAACATTCCCACGGCGCTGCGATTGCGCGGCACCTTGGACAAAATCGCCCTGCGCCGCAGCTTTGAAGCGCTGGTGCAACGGCATGAAAGCTTACGCACCGTGTTCGTGGAAGACGATGGACGCACCTGCCAGGTGATTCGCCCGCAGGGGCACGTCAGCTTCGTCGAACAACGGCTGAGCGCAGCGGATGAGGCCAGCATTCAGGCCTTCCTCGAAGAGCAGACACAACGCCCGTTCGATCTCTTGAACGATGCGCTGCTGCGCGTGGCATTGCTGGAACTGGGTGAGCAGGACCACGTCCTGGCGCTGACCCTGCACCACATCGCTTCCGACGCCTGGTCGTTGCAGGTGATGGTCGATGATCTGATGAGCCTGTATTCGGCGTTCACCCAGGGGCTGCCCGCGCAGTTACCCGTGCTGGAAGTGCAATACGCCGACTATGCCGTCTGGCAGCGCCAATGGATGGCCGCCGGCGAACAGGATCGGCAACTGGCCTACTGGACCGCGCAACTGGGCAGCGAGCAACCCCTGCTGGAACTGCCCACCGACCATCCGCGCCCGGCCCAGCAAAGCCTGCGCGGGGCGCGGCTGCCGATTGTGCTGGATCCTGCGTTGAGCGATGCCCTCAAGGCCCTGGCCCGGCGGGAAAACGTCACGCTGTTCGTGCTGTTGCTCGGTTCCTTCCAGGCCCTGCTGCACCGCTACAGCGGCCAGGCCGACATCCGCGTCGGGGTGCCGATTGCCAACCGTCAACGCCTGGAAACCGAACGGTTGATCGGTTTCTTCGTCAATACCCAGGTGCTGCGCGCCGAGTTCCACAGCGATCTGACCGGTGCCGATTTGCTGCAACAACTCAAGCAGACGGCCATGGCGGCGCAGATGCATCAGGACCTGCCGTTCGAGCAATTGGTCGATGCCTTGCAGCCCCAGCGTAACCTGAGCCACAGCCCGTTGTTCCAGGCCATGTTCAACCACCGCAACGAAACCGCCTCGGTCTTTGAAGACGCATTGCCGGGCCTGGCGGTCGAACCCCTTGGCTGGGCGCAGCGCACCGCGCAGTTCGACCTGAGCCTGGAGACCACCGACAGCCCGCAGGGCCTGCACGCTGCGTTGATCTACGCGACGGACCTGTTCGAGCCGGCCACTCTCGAACGCATGGGCCAGCATTGGCTCAACCTGTTGCACGGCTTGGTGCAGGACCTGCATCGCCCGGTTGCGCAGTGGACGTTGCTGGACGCTGTCGAGCGTCGGCGCCTGCTCGTCGACTGGAACGCGACGGCGGTTGCGTACCCGCTCGATCGCAGTGTCCAGGGGTTGATCGAAGAACAGGTACGCCGGACGCCGGATGCCCCGGCGCTGGTGTTCGGCGAGCAACGCCTGAGCTACGGCGAGCTCAACGCCCGGGCCAATCGCCTGGCTCACACCTTGATTGAGCATGGCGTCGGCCCGGATGTGTTGGTGGGCATCGCCGTGGAACGTTCGGTGGAAATGGTTCTGGGGCTGTTGGCGATTCTCAAGGCCGGTGGTGCCTATGTGCCGCTGGACCCGGAATACCCACGGGATCGCCTGGCCTACATGTTCGAGGACAGCGGCATTGGTTTGCTGCTGACCCAGCAGCATTTGCTCGATCAGTTGCCGATTCCGCAAGGGATCGACAGCCTGGTGCTGGACCTGCCTGATGACGGGGTGTACGCAGGTCGCGACACAAATCCGGACGTGGTGGTCGACGGCGAGAACCTGGCCTATGTGATCTACACCTCCGGTTCCACCGGCAAGCCCAAGGGCGCGGGCAACCGGCATTCGGCGCTGGTCAACCGGCTGTGCTGGATGCAGCAGGCCTACGGGCTCGATGCCACCGACAGCGTGCTGCAAAAAACGCCGTTCAGTTTCGACGTGTCGGTGTGGGAATTCTTCTGGCCGCTGCTGACCGGCGCGACGCTGGTGATGGCCGCGCCGGGGGCGCATCGTGACCCGGCGCAACTGATCGAGTTGATCACCGCACAGCGCATCACCACGCTGCACTTCGTGCCATCGATGTTGCAGGCTTTTGTGCAAGACCCCCACGTGGCCGAATGCACCAGCCTCAAACGCATCGTTTGCAGCGGTGAAGCCCTGCCGGTGGACGCGCAGCAGCAGGTGTTCGCCAAACTGCCGAACGCCGGCCTGTACAACCTCTATGGCCCGACCGAGGCGGCCATCGACGTGACTCATTGGACCTGTGTCGAGGAAGGTCGCGACAGCGTGCCGATCGGCCAGCCGATCGCCAACCTGGGCACCTACATCCTGGATGACGAGCTTTCGCCGGTTCCGGTGGGCGTGATCGGCGAACTGTACCTGGCGGGCGAGGGACTGGCCCGTGGATACCACCGCCGCGCCGCGCTGACGGCCGAGCGGTTCGTGACCGGCCCCTTTGGCCACGGCCAGCGGCTGTACCGCACTGGCGACCTGGCGCGCTACCGCACCGACGGTGTGATCGAATACGCCGGGCGCATGGACCATCAGGTGAAAATCCGTGGCCTGCGCATCGAACTGGGGGAAATCGAAGCGCGCCTGGCCGAGCACGATGACGTGCGCGAAACCGTGGTGATCGCCCAGGGCGGTAGCCTGCTGGTGGCCTACGTGGTGCCGACACACGCTGAATTACTGAGCGCCGAAGAGGCCGTGCGCCAGGCGCTGCAAGGCCGGCTCAAGGCGCATTTGAGCCAGTCCTTGCCCGACTACATGGTGCCGCAGCACTGGTTATGGCTGGAAAAAATGCCGGTCAGCCCCAACGGCAAATTGGAGCGCAAGGCGCTGCCCCCCAGCCGATCTCAGCGCCAGCCCCAAGGCTTACGTCGCAGCGCATACCGCCATGGAACAGGCGCTGGCCGGTATCTGGCAAAGCGTGCTCGGGCAAGCGCAAGTGGGTGTCAGCGACAACTTCTTCGAACTGGGGGGGCGATTCGATCATCTCCATCCAGGTGGTCAGCCGGGCCCGTCAGGCCGGGATCCATTTCAGCCCCAAGGATTTGTTCGTCCACCAGACCATCCAAGGTCTCGCCAGCGTGGCGACCCTGGATGACAGCCGCCCCGGCATCGACCAGGGCCCGGTGACGGGGAACGCGGTGTTGCTGCCGTTCCAGCAATTGTTTTTCGAACAGGACATGGCCGAGCCTCATCACTGGAACCAGTCGGTACTGCTCAAGGGCCTGCGACCGATCCACGGCGGGCACCTGGAGCAGGCGCTCCAGGCCTTGGTGATCCACCATGATGCCTTGCGCCTGGCCTTCAAGTGCGAAAATGGCAGCTGGACCGCGCACCATCAAACCCTCGCCGAGCAGCAGGCGGCTTGGCAACGTTCACCCCTGTTATGGACCGCCGAAGTGGCCGACGCCCCGGCGCTCGAACGCTTGGCCGAACAAGCCCAGCGCAGCCTGGCACTGGAAAGCGGCGAGTTGCTGCGTGGGGTATTGGCTAACCTCGCCGACGGCAGTCAACGGCTGTTGCTGGTGATTCATCACTTGGTGGTGGACGGTGTGTCCTGGCGCATTCTGCTGGAAGACCTGCAACAGGTTTACCAGCAGTTGCAAGCCGGCCAGCCCCTGAAACTGCCGGCCAAGACCAGTGCCACGCAGGCCTGGGCGCAACGCTTGAAGCTGCACGCCGACAGTGCGGCGTTGCAG
Organism: Pseudomonas fluorescens; assembly: GCF_001623525.1. NCBI lineage: Bacteria > Pseudomonadati > Pseudomonadota > Gammaproteobacteria > Pseudomonadales > Pseudomonadaceae > Pseudomonas > Pseudomonas fluorescens. The sequence continues at coordinate 21,524 of NZ_CP015225.1, forward strand.
GTGCAGATGGCTTACTGGCAAGCGCAACTGGAGGGCGCTCGTCACGATCTGCCTTGCGACCGGCCTCAGGGCGAATTGCGCAGGTGCGATGGGATGCAGGTTCAGACGCGACTGGACAAAGACCAGACCCGCCGGCTCTTGCAGCAAGCGCCAGCGGCCTATCGGACCCAGGTCAACGATCTGCTGTTGACGGCCCTGGCCCGGGTCATCGGTCGATGGACCACCGACGGCTCGACCTTGATTCAACTGGAAGGCCATGGCCGTGAAGCGCTGTTCGATGACGTGGACCTGAGCCGCAGCGTTGGCTGGTTCACCAGTCTGTTCCCGGTGCGTTTGACACCGGCAGCGACCGCTGGGGAATCGATCAAGGCCATCAAGGAGCAGTTGCGGGCGATCCCCGACAAAGGCCTCGGATTCGGTGTGTTGCGCTACCTGGGCGATGAGCAGACGCGGCGTACCCTTGAGGCGCTGCCGAAGCCGCGGATCACCTTCAACTACCTGGGCCAGTTCGACAGCGGTTTTGCCGAGGAGGCCGACGGGCTGTTCAGCCCGGCCAGTGAAGCGGCAGGCGAGCCGCAGAGTCCCCTGGCGCCGCTGGACAACTGGTTGACGCTCAACGGCAGTGTCTACGCCGGCGAGCTGAGCATCGACTGGACATTCAGCGCGCAGATGTTCGACGCCTCGACGATCCAGGCGCTGGCGGTGGACTACGGTCAAGAGTTGCAAGCGCTGATCGAGCACTGCTGCCAGGCGCAACACCAGGGCTTCACACCGTCGGACTTCCCCCTGGCCGGGTTGACCCAGGCGCAACTGGACGCCTTGGCGCTGGCGCCGCGACAGGTCGAGGACATCTATCCGTTGTCGCCCATGCAGCAGGGCATGTTGTTCCACACGTTGCTTGAGCAACAGGCCGGCAACTACATCAATCAGTTGCGGGTAGATGTCGAAGGCTTGGACGTCGAGCGCTTCCGCCAGGCCTGGCAGGCGGCCATGGACGCCCATGACGTGCTGCGCAGCAGTTTTGTCTGGGAAGGCGAATTCAAGCGCGCCTTGCAGGTGGTGCACAAACGCTTGGACGTTGCGTTTGTGTCCCATGACTGGCGCGCCAGGACGGATTTGTCACAGGATCTTGAAGCCCTTGCATGGGCGCAGCGCCAGGGCTTTGAACTGGATGCGGCGCCGTTGCTGCGACTGGTGGTGGCGCGCGTGGCAGAGGACCGCTATCACTTGATCTACACCAGCCATCACATCCTGATGGATGGCTGGAGCAACTCGCAGTTGCTCGGCGAAGTGCTGCAACGCTACAGCGGCCAGGTCCTGGCCCGGCCATCCGGACGCTACCGCGACTACATCGAGTGGCTGTCGGCTCAAGACCCACGGGCCAACGAGCAATTCTGGCAGGCGCAACTGGCCGAACTGGACGAGCCGACGCTGCTGGCGGGGGCTTTTGCCCGGGACAACCGCACCGATGCCCGCCATGGCCACGGTGAACACGAGCAGTTGCTCGATGCCCAAGTCACGGCGCGGCTGCAGCGCTTTGCCCGTGAGCAGAAAGTCACGGTCAACACGCTGGTGCAAGCGGCCTGGCAGTTGTTGCTGCAACGCTGTACCGGACATTCCACCGTTGCCTTCGGCGCCACCGTGGCCGGGCGTCCGGCACAGATTCCCGGCGTGGAGCAGCAGATCGGGCTGTTCATCAACACCTTGCCGGTCATTGGCCAGCCACGGGCCGAGCAGAGCGTCGGCCAATGGTTGCAGGAGGTCCAGGGGCGCAACCTGAGCCTGCGCGAACACGAACACACGCCGCTGTTCGATATCCAGCGCTGGGCCGGGCAGGGCGGTGCGGCGCTGTTCGACACGCTGCTGGTGTTCGAGAACTACCCGGTTGCCCAGGCGTTGCAAGAGGGGGCGCCGGCCACGTTGCGCTTCGGCGAGGTGGCCAATCACGAACAAACCAACTACCCGCTGACCCTGGCGGTGAACCTGGGGGAAACGCTGTCGTTGCTCTTGAGTTACAGCCACGACAGCTTCACGCCGGCCGACGTGAGTCGTATCGGCGGGCACCTGCGCCATCTGCTGGAGCAACTGACCCTGGGCGGCGAGCGCCCGGTCGGGCAATTGGCATTGCTCGATGCCGAACAGCAACAGGTCCAGCAGGGTTGGAACGCCACCGCGATGGATTACCCCCTCGATTGCAGTGTGCATCGACTGATTGAAGCGCAGGTGGCTAAAACCCCCGATGCCTGTGCCCTGGTTTTTGCCTCTCAACGGCTGAGTTATGCCGACCTCAATGCCCAGGCCAACCGCCTGGCCCATGTGCTGATCGAGCACGGCGTCGGCCCGGATGTGCTGGTGGGCATCGCCGTGGAGCGCTCGGTGGAAATGGTGGTCGGCCTGTTGGCGATCCTCAAGGCCGGCGGCGCCTACGTGCCGCTGGACCCGGAGTATCCCCAGGATCGCCTGGCCTACATGTTCGACGACAGCGGCATTGGCTTGCTGCTGACCCAACATCATTTGCTGGAACGCTTGCCGGTGCCGTCGGGCCTGCGCAGCCTGGTGCTGGATCAGCCCGGCGACTGGCTGGCCGGTCGCAGCGACAGCAATCCAGCGGTCGTGGTCGATGCTGAAAACCTCGCCTACGTGATCTACACGTCGGGCTCCACCGGCAAACCCAAGGGCGCGGGTAACCGTCACTCGGCGCTGGCCAACCGATTGTTCTGGATGCAGGACGCCTATGGGCTGGAGGCGAGCGACCGGGTGCTGCAAAAAACCCCGTTCAGTTTCGACGTGTCGGTCTGGGAGTTCTTCTGGCCATTGTTGACCGGTTCGACCCTGGTCATGGCGCCGCCCGGCGCCCACCGCGACCCGGCGCAGATGATCGAGCTGATCAGCGCGCAGCAGATCACCACCTTGCACTTCGTCCCGTCGATGTTGCAGGTGTTCATGCAAGACCCGGCGGTGGGTCGTTGCCAGAGCCTGAAACGGATCATTTGCAGTGGCGAAGCCTTGCCGGTGGATGCCCAGTTGCAGGTGTTCGCCAAACTGCCCGCCGCCGGCCTGTACAACCTGTACGGCCCCACCGAAGCGGCCATCGACGTGACGCATTGGACCTGTGTCGACGAAGGCCGGGACGCGGTGCCGATTGGCCAACCGATCGCCAACCTGAGTACGTTTATCCTCGACCCGGACCTGTCGCCGTTGCCGGTGGGGGTCACCGGCGAGCTGTACCTGGGGGGCGAAGGCCTGGCGCGGGGTTACCACCGTCGCCCGGCGTTGACCGCCGAGCGCTTCGTCACCAGCCCGTTTGGTGACGGCGCGCGCCTGTACCGGACCGGCGATCTGGCGCGCTACCGGGCCGACGGTGTGATCGAGTACGCCGGGCGCCTGGATCATCAGGTGAAAATCCGTGGCCTGCGCATTGAACTGGGCGAGATCGAGGCGCGCCTGGCCGAACATGCCGAGGTCCGCGACAGCGTCGTGATCGCCCAGGACGGCACGTTGCTGGTGGGCTATGTGGTGCCGCAATCCTCGGCGCTGTTGAATGCCGAGGCCAGTATCGGCCTTGCCTTCGAGCAGGCCTTGAAGACCCACCTGGGCCAGCACCTGCCGGACTACATGGTCCCGCAGCATTGGGTATGGCTTGAGCGCATGCCGGTGAGCCCGAACGGCAAACTGGAGCGCAAGGCGCTGCCCCGATTCGACGCCAACCAGTCGCAGCAAGGCTTCGTGCCGCCCGAGGGTGAGCTGGAGCAACGGATTGCCTGCATCTGGCAAGAAGTACTGGAGGTAGAGCAGATCGGGCGCAACGATCATTTCTTCGAACGCGGCGGCCATTCGTTGCTGGCCACCCAGGCCGTCTCACGACTGCGCAAGCTGACGGACTATCCGCTGAGCCTGCGGGACCTGTTCAATCATCCGCAGCTCAAGGCGCTGGCGGCCCTGATGGCTGGGAGTGCGGATGGAGCGGTTCGGGCGGGCGACTCCAGTGGAATCCGGCTCAAGGCCCATGGGCCGCGACGTTCGGCTCCGTTGTCGCTGGTGCAGCGGCGCCTGTGGATCGCCGAACAATTGTCCGGCGGCACCTCGGCCTATGGCATGCCCCTGGCGTTGCGCTTGTCTGGCGAGTTGTCGGTGGAACACCTGTTGAGCAGCTTCGCCGAAGTGGTCCGCCGCCATGACGTGCTGCGCACGGCGTATACCCAGGACGACGAAGGCGATCCGCTGGCGCTGATTGCCGATGAGATCGAAGGGGACTTCCCGGTGATCGATTTGTCGGGCCTCTCGCCCAGCGCCCAGCAAGAACAGGTGGCCCGGGCGACGCTGGAAAACGCGCGCACGCCGATTGACCTGCAACAGGCTCCGCTGTGGCGCGGGCGGATCCTGCACCTGGGACCGACCGAGCATGTGTTGTTGTATGCCATGCACCACATCATCTCCGATGGCTGGTCGATGGGGCTGTTGATCAACGAACTGGTGCAAGTTTACGAAGCGTCCCTCAACGGCCAACCGATGCCGCTGCCGCCCCTGGACGTTCAGTACTACGACTTCGCGTTGTGGCAGCAGGCGCTGGAAGACCAGGGCGTGCTGGCGCGTCAGGCCGACTACTGGAAACACCGGCTCAGTGGCTATGACGGTCGCCTGAGCCTGCCACTGGAAAACCCGCGGGGGCTGACAGCGTCCTATGACGGCGATGCGTTGCAATTCCACCTTTCCCCCGGGTTGACGGCGGCATTGCGGCGCTTGTCGAGTGAGGCCGGTGTCACGCTGTACAGCACGCTGCTGGCGTCGTTCCAGGTGTTGTTGCACCGGGTCTGCGCGGCGCAAGACATCGTCGTGGGTGCCGACGTGGCCGGTCGTGAACAGCCTGAGCTTGAGCGCCTGATCGGTTTCTTCGTCAACGTGTTGCCTCTGCGTTCGCGTTTTGACGCCGAACTCACGTTTGCGGCGTTCCTGGCCCACACCCAGGACAACCTGCTCGGTGCGCTGGAGCATCAGGACCTGCCATTCGACCAGATTGTCGAAGCGTCGGGCGTACCGCGACACAAGGGGATGAATCCGTTGCTCCAGGTGTTGTTCGTGATGAACAACGTACCGGTACGCAGCCGAACCGTGGCCGGATTGAACGTGGAAGCCCTGCCAGCCCTCGAGACCCATTCTAAATTCGACATGGCGTTGTTCGTTGACGAAGAAGAAGGGCAACTGCGCGGTAATTGGCAGTTCGCCACAACCTTGTTCGGACATGAGCGCATTCAGCACCTGATTCAGGCCTGGACAGCCCTGTTGGAACAGATCGTCGCTGATCAGGACATTCAATTGGGAGCTATCCGCATGCCAGTCAACCACTCGGCAGCAGCCGCCAGGCCTGCCACCGTCCCGGGGCCCAAGGCCGATAAACTGGGCAAGTTTCTCAAGCGTTCCGCGACCCCGGTCGCCAGGCCCCGGCCAACACGGGTGCGCGAATCTCTGGTGGCGGCGCCGCAGCGATTCCCGCTGATGCTGGAGCCGGGCGAGCCCCATCTGGATGTCATCGAGTGGATCCAGCAGAACCGGGCGTTCATCGAACAGAAGCTGGCCGAGCATGCGGGCATCCTGTTTCGCGGTTTCCAGCTGGACGGCATCCAGGGCTTTGAAGCGTTCGCCGAAGCGATCCAACCGGGCCTTTATGGTCAGTACGGCGACCTGCCCAAGAAGGAGGGGGGCAAGAACACCTACCGTTCCACGCCGTACCCCGAGCGCAAGATGATCCTGTTCCACAACGAGAGCTCCCATCAGGACCGCTGGCCGCGCAAGCAGATGTTCTATTGCGAGCAAGCCGCGCCCGTGGGCGGCGCGACCCCGGTGGTGGATTGCCGCTTGATGTACGAAAAGCTGCCGGCGGACCTTCGTGAAAAGTTCGAGGACAAAGGCCTGCTCTACGTGCGCACCTTCACCGACAAACTCGACGTGTCGTGGCAGCACTTCTTCAAGACCGAAGACCGCGGCGAAGTGGAGGCCCGCTGCCGGGCGGGTGGCATCCAGTGGCGCTGGCTCGATAACGACGAGTTGCAAACCCGCACGCCGGGCCCGGCGATCATCACCCACCCGATCACCGGCGAGAAGTCGTTCTTCAACCAGGTGCAGTTGCACCACATCTACTGGCTGGAGCCGGATGTACGGGAAGACCTGCTGTCGATGTTCGGCCTCGAACGCATGCCACGGCAGGTGTATTACGGCGATGGGACACCGATTGAGGATGAGGTGATGGCGCGTATCGGTGAGCTGTACGAAGCCTGTGCGGTGCGTTTCGACTGGCAGAAAGGTGATGTGATCCTGCTGGACAACATGCTGGTGGCCCACGCCCGCGACCCGTTCGAGGGGCCGCGCAAGATCGTGGTGGCCATGGGCGATATGTATGACCACAGCAGTCTTGAGCACCGGCCTGCCGCCGGGCAAACCACCCAGGGCGCACTCAACACCGAGGAAAGCGGAGCATGAACGAGGTCACGATGGACGCGCACGATTCAGGTTTCGCCCTGACGCCCGAGCAACAAACCGTGCTTGAGCAACTGTCGACCACGGCGACCTGTGGCGACGCCTTGCGCTGGCTGAACGTGGTCATTGACGGCGACCTCGATCCGCAGCGCTTGCAGGTGGCGTTCGATACGCTACTGGCGCAGCAGCCGATGCTGCTGGCGCAACTGGGCAAAGTCGCCGGGTTCCACGGTTTGCGTCAGGCCGCCGCTGGTGCCGGGCGCTTCCCACTGACGGTGCAGGCCGGTGAGCAACGGGCCGAGGAAGTCCAGGCGCAGATTAAGGAATCGATGGGCCGCGCGTTTGTGCCTGGCGAATCGGCCAGCGTCCAGGCCGTGCTATATCGCTTGGGGCCCCAGCAATGGCAACTGCGGCTGGGCATTGCCCGCTTCAGTGCCGATGGGCAATCGCTGAATCTGCTGCTTGAGCAAGTACAGCAGGCGTACGCCGGGGGTCTGGCATCGGAAGACGAAGCACCGGGCGAGTTTGCCCAGTACCTGGAGTGGCGCAGTGAAGTGGTGCTGGATGAGGATGCCGCCAGCGCACGCAGCTACTGGCAGCAACACCTGCAAGGCCAGCAGACGGACATCGCCACGCCATGGTTGGCCGGCCGCAGCGCCAGCCGCGAGACCCGCGCCGCCGACGCCTGCGTGGCCCTGACACTGGAGCCTGCCCAGCGTGAGGCTTTGCAACGTCTGGCCACGCAGCTCGGGCAGCCGCTTGCCACGCTGCTGCAAGGCGCCTGGTGGGTGTTGCTGGGCCGTTTGAGTGGGCGTGAGCAGGCGCTGGTCGGTGTGCGCCATGACAGCCGCAGCGACTACGAATACTTCGCCAGTGCCGTGGGCGTGTTCGAGAAAACCTTGCCGCTGTGCGTTTCGTTGCCCGCCACCCAGTCGTTCAATGAGTGGCTGGTGGCGCTGGCGGCTCGTCTCGAAGAACACCGCACCTGGCAGGAATACTGGACGCCGGAACTGAGCCCTGACGCGGCGCGCCCGGCCTACGGTTTTACGGTGGCTCAGGCGAGTCGTGCCCAGGACAGCAGCGGTCTGCACTGGGCTCCAGTGTCGGTGCCTGTGCGGGCCGATGGGTTCGAGTGCTTGTTGCAGGTGCAATTGAACGGTGCCGAGCAGCTTGCCGGGGTTGATCTGTACTACGCCAGCGCGCTGTATTCGCCAGCCTCGGCCAATGCCGTGCTGGAGCAGTACGGCGTGCTATTGGCGTCGATCCTTGCGGCCGGGCACACCCCACTGGCGCAGCTCAGCCTGCTGAGTCGCGCCGAAGAACAGCGCTTGCGAGCGATCAACCCGCCGATGCAGGCCTTGGTCGATGGACGTTATCTGCCCCGGCGCATCGCCGATTGGGCGACTCATACGCCGGATGCCATCGCCCTGACGGACGCCCATCAGTCATTGAGCTATGGCCAGTTGCAAACCCGGGTCGACAGCCTGGCCCAGGGCTTCAAGCAACAAGGCCTGGGCAAGGGTTCGATTGTCGCGCTGGCGTTGCCGCGCTCGGCGGAGCTGGTGATTGCAATGCTGGCGAGCTGGCGCGTGGGGGCGGCGTATCTGCCCCTTGATGTGCAATGGCCCCAGGCGCGCCAGGCGCTGATGCTGGAGCAGGCTGGCGCGGCTATGTTGCTGACCGATGCGGCGCATCTGCCGGCCTGGCAGGATCAGCCGTACACGGCGCTGACCGTGGCGCAGCTGAGTCAGTCGGCGGGGGCATTGCCAGACCTGGTCACTCAGGGCAACGACATGGCCTATGTGTTGTTTACATCCGGCTCCACCGGGGTGCCCAAAGGCGTGGTGATCGAGCATCGGCAATTGCTCAACTACACCGCCCAGGCCAGCCAGGCCCTGGGACTTGAGCAATGCAAGGACGTCGGTTTCACGTCCACTGTGGCGGCGGACCTGGGCAACACGACGTTGTTTGGCGCGTTGTTCAATGGCGCGACCCTGCATGTGGCCAGCGATGAGCAGATGCAGGACGGCGCGTTGTTTGCCGGGTACCTGCAGCAGTACCGGATCGACTGCCTGAAAATCGTGCCATCGCACCTTGCGGCGCTGCTCGACAGTGAGCACGCGACCCTGCCGCGTACGCTGGTACTGGGTGGCGAGCCGATTCCGCCGCCGTTGATCGAGCGCATCGCCCGGTTGCGCAGCGATTGCCGGGTGTTCAACCACTATGGGCCGACCGAAGCCACGGTGGGGGTGATGATCCATCCGTTGTCGCTGCACGGCACGGTCGACGATTGTTCGGCGCTGACTCAGGTGCTGGGCAACAACCAGGTTTACGTGCTGGACGCCGATCTGCGCTTGGCGCCGGTGGGCGTGCTGGGTGAGGTGTACCTGGGCGGCGCGCAGTTGTGCCGGGGTTATCTGAATGCCAAGGCGGATGAGCAAACGTTCATCCAGAGCCCGTTCGATCCGGCCCAGCGCTTGTATCGCAGCGGCGACCTGGCGCGTTACCGCGCGGACGGGGCGATCCAGTTGCACGGTCGGCGTGATCAGCAGGTCAAGGTGCGTGGGTTCCGTATTGAGTTGGCGGAGATCGAGGCCGAGCTGCTGCGTGTGCCGCAAGTGGCCGAAGCATTGGTGCTGCCGGCAACGTCGGCCGAGCAGGGACTGTTGGCCTTTGTCGTGGCGCAGCAGGGCAGGTCGGCGGGTCTGCTGGACGCCGTCCGTGCTGAGCTGAGCGCTCGCCTGCCCAGTGTGATGGTGCCGCAGCAGTTGCAACTGATCGAACGGTTCCCGCGTCTGGCGAACGGCAAGATCGATCGCAAGACGTTGCAACAGTGGGCGGGTGCGGCGATGGCGGACGAAGACGCGGCCCCACGGGATGCACTGGAGCAATTGCTTGCCGCGCGCATGGCGCAATTGCTTGGGCTTGAGCGATTGGGCATCGATCGCGACTTCTTTGCCGCCGGTGGTCATTCGTTGCTGGTGATCAAGCTGGTGGCCGGTATTCGCAAGTTGTTGCAGTGCGACATCCACCCGGGGCTGGTCTTCGATCATCCGACCGTGGCGTCGTTGGCACTGGCCCTGCGGGCAGTGGAAAGCAGTCCGGGGCAGCTGGAAAAAATCGCCCAGGTGCGCCTGCGCATGGAAGCGATGAGCCCCGAGGAAAAGGCCCTCCTGACCGAACAGGCCCGCCAGCTACAAGCTGCCAGGACGGCGCCGCTGGGCTGATTCCGGGGCGGATCAAATCTTAAAAACCGAGCAGAACCCTGTGGTGAGGGGGATTTATCCCCTCGCCACAAAGGCCGAGTTGCCAATGAATAGGTCTGCCCGACGCTGACGAATCCGAATAACCCACCATCAATCCCGCCATACACCAACCCCCGTGGCGAGGGAGCTTGCTCCCGCTGGACTGCGTAGCAGTCCTGAAACAGGCTGCCGCTATTTGTCTGGCTCACCGCGTGAGGGCTTTTGGGGCTGCTGCGCAGCCCAGCGGGAGCAAGCTCCCTCGCCACATTTGTGTTCACAGCTTTGGTATTGGCGGTGTTCATTAAAAAAGCCGGCGCCCATCAGCGTCGGCCTTTTTTTAACTTTTTGCGCGAATGATAAATAAACTCATTCCGGTTTTTGGCAGGTGCTGCGTCTTACTTAGGTATGTGGGCAAATCGGGTCGGGCAGGACGCCCAGGCACCGGGTTTGTCCAGTAAAGATTTCGCCGTCGTCCAGCCAGATGACCGTGCCCGGGGAGGGGCCGGTCGGCCACGCACTGACATTGCCTTGGGGCAATCGACCGTGCGGGCTCACGTGTGCTGGCGAGCGGCGGGCCCTTCGGCCCCATGGACTTTCACTTCTACCAATAATAGAGAGCACGATGTCATCCATTCATGAGTTGAAACCTCTGTTCAAGGCACTCGTCATGTCCCGCGGCCTGCGTTCGCGGCGGGTGTTGGCCGGTCTGGGGCTGGTCTGCGTACTGCCCCTCAGCGCTCAGGTGATGGCGGAAGACGTCAGCATCAACATTCCTGCGCAATCGCTGCCGCAGGCACTGCAAGCGTTCGGTCAGCAGACCAACCAGCAAGTGATCTACAACGCTGCTGACATGGCCGACCTGAAGAGCACCCGCGTCAGCGGCAAGATGAGCCCGCAGGCGGCCATCGCCGAACTGCTCAAGGGCACTGGTGTGCGCTACAGCCTCGAGGGCAATACTCTGATGCTGATGCGCGGCCCTGCCACCGGAGGCCTCGAGCTGGGCGCGACCACCGTCAAGGCAACGGCCCTGGACGCGACGACCGAAGGCAGCCAGGCCTACACCAGTAACGCGGTGACCATCGGCAAGGGCACCCACACCCTCAAGGAAATTCCCCAGTCGATCACCGTGATGACGCGCAAGCAGATGGATGACCAGAACCTGGTCAGTCTCAAGGACGCGGTCAACCAGACCACCGGTATCGTTGGCCTGCAGGGCGTCGGCCAAGGCATGATCCTGTCGTCCCGCGGCTTCCAGATCGACGACTGGCAGTACGACGGTGTGCCGATCCTGCGGAACAACTATTCGCTGGGCAACTGGGCGACCCAGGACCTGATCTTCTTCGACCGCCTGGAAATCATGCGCGGTGCCGCCGGCCTGCTGCAAGGCACTGGCAGCCCCGGCGGTGCCGTCAACCTGGTGCGCAAGCGTGGCCAGAGCGCTCCGACCGTGACCCTGACCGGCAAGGCCGGCTCGTGGGATCACTACGGCCTGCAACTGGACGCTGGCGGCCCGCTGAATGACGCCGGCAACATCCGCGGCCGTATCGTCGCCGACGAAGACCAGAGCAATTCCTTCGTCGACCATGCGTGGAGCAAGACCCATTCGCTGTACGGCGCGCTGGACATCGACCTGAGCGAAGACACCACCTTGGGCTTCGCCGTCAGCCAATCCAACGGTGAATCGCGCGGCAACATCCGTGGCTTGCCACGCTACGCCGACGGCTCGATGCCCGACGTGTCGCGTTCGACCTACACCGGCGCGCGCTGGAACCGTTCCGACATCGATGTCACCACCTACTACACCGACCTGGAGCATCGCTTCAACGAGGACTGGGCGCTCAAGGTGGGGGCCGTGTACATGACTGAAGACAACCAGGCGAAAAACCAGCGGACGCAAAATGGCGGTGTCGGTCTCAATCCTGATGGTACTGGTGTGCAATATGCCGACTTCGTGACCGATTTCCAGTCCACGAAGTCTGGTCTGGACATGAACCTGAACGGCAAGTTCGAAGCCTTGTCGATGGAGCAGGAAGTCATGCTGGGGGGCAACTTTTCGCAGTTGGAGACCGATGATAAATTCGCCCGGACTTTCAACAACAGCAGCAGCGACACGATCTTCGACTTGAACAACAACCGTCCGGACATCAGCTACGATGGCCTGATCAATAGCCCGGGGGGGCGAGGCACCCTCAGCAAATACGATATCCGCCAGAAGGGTGTGTACGGCACCTGGCGCGTCAAGCCGGTCGATGACCTGACGCTGGTGCTGGGTTCCCGTGTCAGTTGGTATGACTTCAGCTACAAGTCGAAAACCGAAACCGCGGCCAACGGTATCACGCCCAACGCCCCAAGCACCGGAACCGAAACCGGGGTGGTCACGCCCTACGCCGGCATCATCTATGACCTGAGCCGTGAGTGGGCGGTGTACGCCAGCTACACCGATGTGTTCCAGCCGCAGACCGAGGTCGATCCCAGCGGTTCCGTGCTCAAACCCATCGTCGGCACCAACTACGAAGTTGGCCTCAAGGGTGAGTTGATGGACGGTCGGGTCAATACCTCCCTGGCTGTCTTCCGTTACGACCACGAGAACCGTGCCGTCTCCATCGATGGCTGTACTGACGTGAACTGCTCCAGTGCCTCGGGGAAAGTGCGCAGCCAGGGCATCGATGCCGAAATCAGTGGTGAAGTGGTGGACAACCTGCAGTTGTTCGCGGGCTACACCTACAACACCACCAAGTATCTGGAGGACCCGGACAATGAAGGCAAGGTCTTCAGTACCTGGACGCCGAAACACATGCTGCGCGTGTGGGGTAACTACCAGTTCACCGGTGACTGGAGCCGTGTCAGCACCGGCTTGGGCTTCACCACCCAAAGCCACACGATGGTTTACGACTATGACCGCGAAATCCCGGGTTACACCGTATGGAATGCCCGCGTTGGCTACCAGCTGACGCCGGAAATCGCTTTGGCGGTCAACGCCAACAACCTGTTCGACAAGACGTATTTGACGTCCGCTTACAACCAGCTCAATGGCAACAACAACTTCGGTGACCCACGCAACCTGATGTTCACCGTGAAGTACACCCCGCAGTTCTGATTCACGCGCGCAGAAAAAACCGACCCGCCTTGTGCGGGTCGGTTTTTTTATGGGGTTTGCCAGGCCGTCCAGCCAGTTTTCAGGGGAATGCAAAACCTGTGGCGAGGGAGCTTGCTCCCGCTTGAGTGCGAAGCGCTCACAAAAAAGGGCTGCTGCGCAGCCCAGCGGGAGCAAGCTCCCTCGCCACAATGATCGCGCTTGACCCTACTTATCGTGTGTCGTGCTGCTCAGAAAAGCCTCGATCAGCGAATCGAGCAACGTCTCATCAAAGATCATGCTGCGATGGCGCAGCGGGGAATACACCGAGCAATGCAGCTCCCCAGTTAGGCTATAACCCTTGATCAAACTCTCGCAGAAGGCCAGTTCTTCCGGCGTTTTTTCCGCCTGGGTCCACCAGCAGCTAGGGCGTACCCGTACCGGTTTGAAGGTGAATGCGTCAAACGCTTCCAGCAACCGATCATGCACCGAGAACGCCTGGGCGTTCATGACTTCATCCTTGACGCTCTGCACGATTGACAACAAGTCGCCTCGCCCCGGCTCGATCTGGCTGGCGGCCCATTCGTGGAATGCCTGAACCGAGCTGTCGGGGTGCTCTTGCCGGTAAGCCGCCGTGCGGTCGGTGAGGGTTGGAAACAGCAGGTCGAAGTATTCGATGGCCCCAAGCAGATCCTGGGAGGCCGGGTCGGTTTGCCCATCGCCTGGCAAATGCCGATGACGCGATAGGGTTGCCGGGTACAGGTGTTCCGGAATCGTGCTGTCCACCAGGCCAAGGAAACTCACCGTATGGCCCTGGCTTTCCAGCGTCGCCGCAATGTCCAGGGCGATGGTCCCGCCCAAGGACCAGCCCATCAGGTAATACGGGCCCTGGGGCTGGGCGTTGACGATTTCCTGGCTGTAATCGGCGATCATCTCGCGCCAGGCTTCAGGGCTCGCATGGGGCTCGCTGAAGCCACGGTGCATGATGCCAAAGGTGCGCGCCCGGTGTTGGAGTTTGCGCGCCAGTGGCTGATAGCAGAAGACGATGCCCCCACTGGGATGCAGGCAAAATAACTGCGGTGCGCTGGCGGGGGCGTTGTTCAATTCCACAAGGCATGGGGTCTGCTCCCGATGTTTTTGCGAAATGAACAGGGCCAACTCGGCGATGCTCGGGTGGGCCAGCAGCTCTTGCAGCCGCACCGTGATATTCAGGCGGGCCTTGAGGTTGGCGATCAGCTCGATGGCCAGGATCGAATGCCCGCCCAGTTCAAAGAAGCTGTCGTTGACACCCACGCGCTCAACCTTGAGGGACTGTTGCCAGAGCTGCGCCAGGGCCTCTTCCAACTGAGTGCGGGGCGCTACGTAGTTCGAATGCCGGAGGCTGGCGTCAGGCTCCGGCAAGACCTTGCGGTCGAGTTTGCCGTTGGCGTTGAGAGGGAACCGGTCGATGAACAGCAGGTGGCTGGGCACCATGTAGTCCGGCAGCTGCGCTTTGAGCGCGCTCAACAAACCTTCGCGTAACTCGGCGCTGGGCGGTTGCGTGGCAATCACGTAGGCGACCAGTTGCAGGCCGGTCGGGCCGTCATGGGTCAGCACCACACAATCCTGGACCTCCGGCAGCGTTTGCAAACGTGCCTGGATTTCGCCCAATTCAATGCGGAATCCGCGGATCTTGACCTGATGATCCAGGCGCCCGATGTACTCGATGCTGCCGTCGGTGCGGTAGCGCGCCAGGTCGCCGGTGCGATACAGGCGGCTACCCGGCAGCGGATCGAACGGGTCGGGGATAAACCGGCTGGCGGTCAGGTCGGCGCGCTGGTGGTAGCCACGAGCCAGGCCGGCCCGGCCGACATACAGCTCACCGATGCACCCCTTGGGAACCGGGTTCAGGTGCGCGTCGAGCAAGTACCAGGACAGGTCGACGATAGGCTGGCCGATCGGGCTCGCGGTCTCGCTGTGCAAGTCGTCGATCGACAGCGGTCGCCAGGTGACATGGACCGTGGTTTCCGTGATGCCATACATATTGATCAATTGCGGCGATTGGTCGCCGAAACGTTCGAACCAGGGGCGCAGGCTCTGCACGTCAATCGCTTCGCCGCCAAAAATGACTTGGCGCAACCGGTGACCAAGCGGCTGGTGAGCTTCGCAGGCGACCTGCAACAACGACTTGAACGCCGAAGGTGTCTGGTTGAGTACCGTAACGTTTTCCTGGCACAGCAGGGCGTAGAATTCCTGCGGCGAACGGCTCACGGCGTGGGGCACGATGACCAGTCGGCCGCCGTGCAGCAACGCGCCGAAAATCTCCCACACGGAAAAGTCGAAGGCATAGGAATGAAACAGGCACCAGACGTCCTGGTGATCGAAGCTGAACCAGTGCTCCGTGGCCTGGAACAGTCGGCTGACGTTGTGATGCGCCAGCAGTGCGCCCTTGGGCTTGCCGGTCGAGCCTGAGGTGTAGATCACGTACGCCAGGTTATCCGGGTGTATCGGCACATCCGGATTGTGCTCGGGATAGGCGCTATCGGCGTCGACCGAATCCAGCAACAGGCAGCCTATGCCAGCGGGCAGCGCCAGCGACTCACGCAGATGAGTCTGGGTCAGGATCTGCGTCACGCCACTGTCCTCGATCATGTACGCCAGGCGGTCAGCCGGGTAGGCCGGGTCCAGTGGCACGTAGGCGCCACCGGCCTTGAGAGTCGCCAGCAGGCCGATGAGCATCTGCGGCGACCGCTCGGCGGCGATGCCGACCAGCACGTCAGGCCCGACGCCTTGCTCGATCAGCCGATGGGCCAATGAGTTGGCTTGTCGGTTGAGCTCGGCATAGCTCATGTGCTGCCCTTCAAAGGTCAGGGCGATGGCGTCGCCCGTGGTGGCGGCATGGCTTTCGATCACCTGGTGCAGGCAACGCTCACGGGGCAGTTGGGTCGGCTGACGGTTCCAGTCGTGCAGGGTTTGCTGGTGTTCATCTGCGCCGAGCAGGTGCAGTTCGCCGAGTGCGCGTTCAGGTGTCTCGATCAAGGCCCACAACAGGTTCTGCCAGTGCTCGGCCATGCGCTCGATGGTGTCAGTGCGATAGAGATCACGGCTGTATTCGAAGGTCGCCACTATCTGCTGTTGTGAATAGTCGACATCCAGCGACAGGTCGAACTTGGCCTGGCTGTCGCCTGTGTCGAGAAATTCCAGGGCCAGTTCGCCTCTGGGTGAGATCGGCAGGGCCGGTGAGCCGGTGCGCCAGTTGAACAAGACCTGGAACAAGCCCTGTGCGCCGGGGCGTTGCAGTTGATCGAGGATCAGCTCCAACGGGTAGTCGGCATGTTCCAGCGCGGCGAGGGCCTGGGCGCGCAGGTCCCGAAGATAATCCTGCCCGCTGCGGCTCGAGTCGATTCGCGTGCGATACACCTGGCTGCTGACGAAAAAACCTACCAGGTCTTGGCTTTCATGGCTGTTGCGGTTGGCGTTGGGGACGCCGACGGTGAAATCGTCCTGGTTGCTGTACCGGCCCAGCAACATTTGCCAGGCCCCCAGCGCCACCACGAAAGGCGTCAGCCCCTGGCGTTGGCAGAACGTGTCCAGGGCCCGGGCCATTGCGGGGGCAAGTGACAGATGTACGCGTCCGGCCATATGTTGCTGGCCCGTGGCGCGGGGGAAATCCTGGGGCAGCTCCAACGTGGGCAGGTCATGGCCCAGGTAGCGACTCCAGTATTCGCCACTGTGCTGGCAGGCCATGCTTTGCAAGTACTCGCCTCGCTGGCGGGTCGCGTAGTCGGCGTATTGCATGGGTAACGACGGCAGCGGCGTCGGATCGCCCATCAAGGCCCGGGCATAGGCCTGGGTCATGTCCTGCATGAGGATCGTGTTGGACCAGGCATCGGAGACGATGTGATGCATGTTGAGCAACAGCACATGTTCGTCGCTGTCCAGCCTCAGGAGCGTGGCCCGCATCAGCGGCGCGCGGCTGAGGTCGAACGGTTGCCCGGCGTGCAGCTTGATGCGCTGTGAGAGTGCCGTGGCCCGCTCTGGTGGGGCGAGGGCGCCGAGGTCTTCCCGGTGCAGGACGAGGCAGGCGTCGCGCTCGACGACCTGGACCGGCGCGCCGTCGATGTCATTGAACGCGGTACGCAGGATGTCGTGTCGGTCGATGACGCGATTCAGGGCCTGTTCCAGGGCCTCGGCATCGAGCTCACCGCTCAGGCGCAGGGCCCGTGGCAGGTTGTAGGCCGAACGGGTCGGGTCACGCTGGTGTTCCAGCCACAGGCGTTGCTGGGCGAAGGATAAGGGCGCGCGGTCCAGCCGGCTGCCGGACCGGGTTTGCACGTCGCGAGCGACATCCTCCAGCAGCAGCGTCAGCAGATCATCATCTAGCAGTTCGTTCATGGTGTTCTCGCGGTAAACAGCATTGCGTCGGGCGGGTTCAGGCAAACGCCGCCGGAGCTTTTTCACTGACCACCTGACCGGCCTGCATCCGGACCAGTTGATCGGCGATGTCGAAATAGCGGTCGTCGTGGGAAATGACGATGATGGTTTTGCCCAGCGCCTTCAGTTCCGGCAGCAGTTCGGTATAGAACACGCGGCGGAACAGCGGATCCTGGTCGGCGGCCCATTCATCGAACACCAGCACTGGGCGCTCCTCGAGCCAGGCGTTGAGCAACGCCAGCCGTTTGCGCTGGCCGGTGGAGAGGTCGGTGGTGCTGAAGGCACCGTCGCGGATGCTGACCTTGTGGGCGATTTCCAGGCGCTCCAGGTAGCGGTTGGCGTCCTTGGGCACCTGTTGATCGCCCTGGACCAGCTCATCGAACAGGTAGTAGTCGGCAAAAATCGTGGTGAACAACTGGCGATAATCGTCCCGTTGAGCGGCCCCTACCGGCGCGCCGTCGAGAAGAATTTCGCCGCCCTGGGGGAAATAGAGGCCCAGCAGCAGTTTGATCAGTGTGGTCTTGCCTCCACCGTTTTCGCCGACGATGAACACGATGTCACCTTGGGCGATGGACAGGTTGACCGGTCCCAGGGCGAAGGGTTGGCTGCCTTCGACCACTGGGAAGGCGTAGTGCACATCACGCAGTTCCAGCTGTTGGATCGTGGGCTTGCGCAGGTGTTTGTCGTTGAGCAACAGGTGCGGTTCGGGTGAGGAGAATTGCTCGGCCAGTTCGGCGATGCGCTTGAAGGCGATGTTCGCCCGGCTGATCACCGGCAAGGTCATCACCAGGTATTCCAGCGGGCCCTTCATGTACAACAGCACCAGCACGAAGCCGCTGAGCACGGTTTTGTCGATGCCCAGCCACAGAGATTGCAGGGCCAGGACCAGGCCAATGACCACAAAAAACAGCATCGAGCCGAAGGTCTTGGCCACCACGAACGTGTTGACCGAGCGGATGTTGGTCGCGCAGATGTAGTCGGCGGTCGCTTCGATGCGCTGGCTGAACATGCGCTGGCGGCGTGGGCGATGAATGCGCAGTTCCTTGGCCCCGGCGGCGATGGCGCCGTAGTGTTTCTGCAGCGCATCCTCGGCCTCACGGGCCGCTTCGAAACCGCGGATGCCACGGGCACGCGCCAGGTATTGCACGACCGTGCCGATCACCAGCGCCACCAGCAGCAGGAAAAACATCGGCAGTGACAAGTAGGCCAGGTAACCCAGGCAACCGAGGGTGACCGTGAAGGCGATGGCCAGCGGCGCGAAGGAAAACGCGAAGTCGCTGACGGTGTTGACGTCGTGGGTCAAGACCGGAATGAGCCGATGGCTGCGATAGCGTTCGATCTGTTCGATGGGCGCCAGCAGGACTTTCTTGCCCAGGGACTTACGCAGCTCGGCGATGATGTTCTGGCCGACATGGTTGGTGCCGATGTCCGACAGAATCGAGGCCAGCAGCGCCGCCGCGCAAAGCCCGGCGAACGTCGCCAGCAGCCGGGGCGTGGGCGTTGTGGCGGCGTTCAGGGCGTCGTTGATGGTCGCCAGCAGGGCGGTGATGCTCAGGCCGCCCAGCATGCCCAAGAGGATGGAACCTACGACAATCAGCCGGAAGGGTTTGAGCAGGCTGAACATTTCATTGATCACCCCGCGTGTTGGTTGGCTCATGGAGGTTTCCCTGCTTGATGAAAAGGGCGAAGGCCAGCGCGGGCATTCACCGCATGGGCTGGAGGACGGCGGCACACCGGTTGGGGCGCGCCCACCTGTAGAACGATTGGTGGGGGAGGGGATTTAACGAGGAATCGTCTGACACACATTATTGTGGCCAGGGCTTCAACGAGGAGTCGCCTGACACACATTATTGTGGCGAGGGAGCTTGCTCCCGCTGGACTGCGCAGCAGTCCTGAAACCGGCTGCCGCTATTTGTCTGGCTCACCGCGTGAGGGCTTTTGGGGCCGCTACGCAGCCCAGCGGGAGCAAGCTCCCTCGCCACAAAAGCGGATCTTCAGGCGGGCAGTTGATTACATATCCCGCGCCACCCGAAAACCAATCCAATCGCCGCGATCGCTGGGCACCAATGCGTTGCGGTTGCCGGAGCGGGAGAACACCGGGGCTTCGCCCCAGTCGTTGCCACGGATCCGCTTGAACTCGCACTTTTGTGGCAGGGGATTCAACGAGGAATCGTCTGACACACATTATTGTGGCGAGGGAGCTTGCTCCCGCTGGGCTGCGAAGCGGCCCCAGGATTTTGCGGTCGCTGCGCAACCGAGCGGGAGCAATCTCTGGCCACAAAAGCGGGTCTTCAGGCGGGCAGTTGATTACATATCCCGCGCCACCCGAAAACCAATCCAGTCCCCCCGATCGCTGGGCACCAATGCGTTGCGGTTGCCCGAGCGGGAGAACACCGGCGCTTCGCCCCAGTCGTTGCCACGGATGCGCTTGAACTCGCACTTGCCGGTCAGCCAGGCGCTGCCGTCGCTCGGTGCGCCGACGTAGCTGTCGTTGTAGCAATCGGCCGTCCACTCGTAGACGTTGCCGTGCATGTCGTACACGCCGAAGGCATTGGGCGCGTAGCTGCCGGCCGGTGCGGTGAAGTTGTAGCCGTCCGCCGCGCCGTAGGTGTTGGCGTGTTGGGCGATGCTGTATTCCTTGCCTGCGTCGAACGGGAAGGGGAACGGGCCGGTGCTGCCGCCGCGTGCCGCGTACTCGCGCAGGGATTCGCTGACCAGCCGGTACTGTTTGCCGGTTTTTTTCGACAGCCAGGCCACGTAAGCATTGGCCTCGGCGAAGTCCATGCACACCGCCGGGTGTCGGTCGGTGTATTGCTTGCGTGGGTCGCTGCCCTGGTAATCCGGAATGCCCGCCTTACAGGCGCGACCGGGGCGCTTATCGCCGTCGGGCATCGTGTAGCCGGTGTCGCGCAGGTAGGCGAACCATTCGCCCTTGAGCACCTGGAAGCGGCTGATCGCCAGCGGTTTGGCGAAGGTCACCGGGTGCATCGGACCTTCGTCGGGCTCGCGACCCACTTCGTCTTCCGGGGTGCCCATCTGAAAGGTGCCGGTGGGCAGCACGACCATTTCCGGGCAGTCCTTGCAGTCACGGAACACCTGCTCTGGTTGCGAGGCCTGGGCGCCGGAGGGCAGCAGGGCGGCGAGGGTCAATGCCGGGAGTAGCTTCAACGAAAAACTGTTCATCCATTTCTCTCGATAACGTCAGGTTCAGAGTGTCTTGCTCAGCAAGCCCATGAAGCGATCGATCTCGGCTTCGCTGTTGAGCAACCCCGGCGCGGTACGGACCACCGGCCCCGCATCGCGGTGCACGGCGTCGGCGATCACGCGGTTCTTCATCAGGTAGCCGGCGATCTCATCGCTGTCGCGGCCCTTGACCCGGAAGAAGGTGAAACCGGCTGACAGGTCCGGGCTCAGGGGCGTGACCAGCTCGATCTGCGGCAATGCCACCAGCTGTTTTTTCAGGTAGCTGTTGAGGGCGTGAATGCGCGCCTGCACCTCGGCCTTGCCCAGTTGCAGGTGCAGCTTGAAGGCTTCGTCCGCCGCCCAGCGATGCTCGAAGGCGTGGTAGCCGCCCGGCGTCATGGTGGTGGAAAACGCCGTGGCTTCGGAGAAGGTCGGGATGATCGGCGTGACGTACTTGAGCTCTTCGCTGCGGCTGCACACCAGGCCCGTGCCGCGCGGGCCGAACATCCACTTGTGGGTCCCGGCGATGAAAAAGTCGCAATTCATCTTGGGGAAACTGAGGTCTTCGACGCCGAAACCGTGCACGCCATCCACCACATAAATGATCCGCTGCTCGTCGCTGCGGCCCTGGTTGTGCTTGTCCACCAGGGCGCCGATCTTGTCGATCGGCAGCTTCACGCCGCTGCCCGAATGCACCCAGGTCATGCCCAGCACCCGGGTCTCGGGGCGGATGTTGCGGTCGATGGCTGCGAGGATTTGTTCGTGGCTGGCGTCGTGGGCGTTGTCGAACAGCTTGATCTTGCGCACCCGGGTGCCGCTGCGTTGGGTGCGCAGGTCGAGAATGGTGTGGGTGGCGTAGTGTTCGTGGACCGTGGTGAGGATTTCCTGGTCGGCCGCCACGTGGACGCCGCCATAGATGATCGACAGGCCTTCGGTGGTGCTGCCGGTGAGGGCGATCTGCTTCGGGCTGGCTTGCAGGTAACGGCCGGCCCAGATGCGCACGTTTTCCTCACGCTCTTCGGTGACGCCCAGGTCCCAGTCCATCAACAGCCCCGGGTTTTTATCCAGGGCCGCGCGGTGCTTTTCAATGGCCTCGCGCACCGGGCGTGGGTGAGTGGTGACCAGGAAATTGGAGAAGTGCAGGTAGTCCGGGTCCTGGTCGAACAGCGAGCGCAGTTGTGCCCATTTATTCTTGGGCAGTGGCGGCAGAGGATCGGCACTGGCCGTGGCGGACAGGCTGGTGGCCAGGGGCAGGCCGGCGGCGAGGATCCCGGCCTGCTTCAGGAAGGTGCGACGTTCATTCATGGCTGGACGGTCTTCTGGGTCGAGGCGATGGCGGGGCGTGCGGCTTTCTGGACCTGATCCCAGACCCGCAGGAAATTGCCGCCCCACAGTTTGGCGATGTCGGCTTCGGAGTAGCCGCGGGTCAGCAGTTCGGCGGTGACGTTGCGGATGTCGCCAACGTTCTCCCAGCCCCTTACACCGCCGCCCTCGTTGAAGTCCGAACTGATGCCGACGTGGTCAATGCCGATCTTGCGCACGGTGTAGTCGATGGCATCCCCCAGGTCCTTGAGGCTGGCCTTGGGTTCTTCTTCCAGGATGGCGTAGAGCTGGCTGGCGTATTCGCCAAACTTCTGCTCCGGCCAGGCGGCGATGATCGGGTCGCCGGGCATCAGTGCCATTGCCAGGTTGGGCAGCGGTTGCAGACCAAAACGCTCGCGCAAGGCATTGAGTTTGTCCTGGGTTTTTTGTGTCAGCGGGCGCAGGTATTGGGAGAAGCCGACGATCTGCACCACGCCGCCGCTGGCCTTGATCAGTTGCATTTCCTTGTCGCTGAGGTTGCGCGGAATGTCCACCATCGCCCGTGGCGCGGAGTGAGAGGCCACCAGCGGCGTACGGCTCAGTTGCGCGACTTGCTCCAGGGCCAGGGTCGACATCTGCGACACGTCGATGATCACGCCCAGGTCGTTCAGGCGCGACACCGCTTGCTTGCCGATGTCCGACAGGCCGCCGAGGGCATCGGGCGAGTCGTTGAAGAATGGCAGCGGTCGCGAGGAGTCGGCCCAGTCGTTATTGCCGATGTAGCTGAAGCCGAACATGCGCATGCCCCGCGCCGTCCACAGGTCCAGCAGGCTCAGGTCGTGGCCCAGGGGATAGGCGTTGAGCATGCTGATGAAAATCGCGAACTTGCCTTCGCCGTGCAGGCGGCGGAAATCATCCGGGGTGTAGGCAATGGCGACCTGGTTGGGAAAGTCCCGGACCAGGCCGGTGATGATCTTGTAGCGCACTTCCTGTTGGTTGCGCGCTTCCTCGACGAAACCGGCAGTAGGCTTGTGCGGCGCGTTGTCACCGTTCCACAGCTCGGGCCAGCCGAACACCGTCAGGGCCGCGCCGGACAGCTGCCCGCGGTTGGCTTTGACCAGGTCGAACTGACCGTTGCCGTCCTTGTCGGCTTCGTTACCAGCAGTGCCGAAATCCAGCGGCACGGTGATGTGGCTGTCGAAGGACAGCAGGCGTTCGTGCAGTTCCCGGGCTTCTTTCATCACCTTGACCGGGTAGCCGGGATTGTCCCGCCACCAGTGGTCCCAGGCTGCCAGACCGCCACCGACGGCCAGCGCCAGGGCCAATGGCAGGCCGATGAAAAGAGCCTTTTTCGAACGTCGTGTTGTCATTGCCGATCTCAGTCAGGTTCGCCTTGGAAGGACAGGCGCGGGGGCCTTTGCTATCTGGGGAGAACGAGTGATCGGTGGGGAAATTTAGGCGGCTTCGAGGGCCTCTATAAATTTGTTGGCCCACCCATCGTTCTAGCTTGGATAAAGCCCGTTCCAGGGCTGGACACAGGTAAGGCAATGACGATTTCTCGACGATGGTTCATGGCAGGCCTGGCGCTGACCGGTGCCGCCGTGCCTGCGGTGTATTACGGGCATCGCGAACTGACCCGACCAGACCCCACCATCACCCCCGGCGAAGCCTCGTTCGATGTGGCGGATGTGGCGGGCCAGCGCCGGGCCGATACGTTGCGGGGCATCTGGACGATCCGCTTCACCGGTCGCGACGCTGGCCTCGATGGCTTGCCCCAGGACGATCTCCAGGTGTTCCTCGATATCGGCCACAAGGGCCGTGGCCTGGTGGGTTACCTCGACACCGCCGAGCGGCTACGCGCCGGGGACGAACCGCGTTATCGGGTGTTGGGCGATTTGGCCGGCACCGACCCCAAGCAACTGAGCTGGCGACTGATCGGCGCCCAGGCCCCGGGCGGCGCGCCGGACTATGAATTCACCATGACCCTGGACGAGGTCTGGGCCGGCTTCGGCAATGCCGGCTCCGCGACGCTCAGCGGTCGTGTGTTGCGGTTGGATCGTCCGCTGGGCCTGCTGGAACTCGACAATCAATTCATCGCCCACAAGCAACCATTCCCCGAAGCCCGCGAACGTACACCGCTGAGCCCGGCGTTGTTGGCCTGGCTGGTGTCGCCAGAACATCGGCTGTTCCACCAGCTCTGGCATGCCTCGCGGGACAAATGGCACACCCTGGACGAAGACAAGCGTAACGCCCTGCGCGGCATCGGTTGGCAGCCCGGCCCACGAGATCAGGAGCGCGACGCCCGCGGCCCGCGCAAGGATCGCAACGGCTCGGGCATCGACTTCTTCTTCATGCACCGGCACATGCTCGGCACCGCACGTTCGTTCCAGCCACTGCCATCATGGCCGCGCTTCCCCTTGCCACAACCGGAGCTGGAGCGTGATCGCCTTGGCTTCGCCCGCTATTTCGACAACCACGACGGCACGGCCTTGCCGCCGACCTGGCTGGCTGACGGCGACGATCAATACGCGCAATGGGTCAGCGACATCAAGACCGCCGAGACCTACCACAGCAATTTCCAGGTCTGGGAATCGCGCTACCGCGACCCGCGCTACCTGGCGAAACTGACCCTGGGCCAGTTCGGCTCAGAAGTGGAACTGGGCCTGCACGACTGGCTGCACATGCGCTGGGCCTCGGTGCCACGGGACCCGTCCAACGGCTACCCGGTACCGTTCGCCCGCGACCCGGACGACTTCGCCCAGCGCTGGTACGCGCCGGAAAACGACTTCCTCGGCGATCCGTTTTCCTCCCACGTGAACCCGGTGTTCTGGGCCTTCCACGGCTGGATTGACGACCGCCTCGAAGACTGGTTCCGTGCCCATGAGCGTTTCCACCCGGGCGAAGTGAGCCGGCTTGAAGTCAACGGCGTACCATGGTTCGCCCCCGGCCGCTGGGTGGAAATCGCCGACCCCTGGCTGGGGCCGGACACCCACGGTTGCAGCACCACCCCTGGGCTGCAGGCCGGACGCTCGGTGGAAATGGACCCGGAAACCATGAAATTGGCGCTGCGCATTACCTTCGGCAGTGACGACAAAAAGCTTTCCGAACTGTTCCGCCGCGTGCCGCAACGGCCGTGGTATGCGCGCAATCTCAAGAGCAAGCCGGTGTAATCCCGCCGTCCCAAAAAACTAAAGTGAACGCAGTTGTGGCGAGGGATCTTGCTCCCGCTTGGCTGCGAAGCAGCCCCCAAACCAGCCCCCTCAAAAACATCTGACCCACCGAGGTGCCGGCCATTGGGGCTGCTGCGCAGCCCAGCGGGAGCAAGCTCCCTCGCCACAGGTGTCACTTGGCTTGAAATTGTTGTGAAGGTTTTTAGCGCGGCACGGCGATGTCCAGGGCGCGGTTCGCCAGCAGTTCTGCCAACTCGATCATTTGCTGGATGCCCAGCGCAAAATGGCGCCGCGAGCCGTCCAGTTCAAAGGCCTGCTCGCTTGCCATGACGTTGACCGAAGCGAGGGTTTCGCTGAGGTTGGCCAGAAGGCATTCCATGTCCGCGCCTTCTGCAACCGTGAACAGCTGGCCCGGTGGCGGATTGGGTTTTTCAGGCTTGGGATCGAGGTAAAAGGCGAGGGCGCGGTCGGCGGCTTCGTTGAGTTTTTTCGAATCGTCTGCGGGGGGATTGGGGGTGATCTTGAACATGGTGTAACTCCTAGTATTAGTTTCAGGAGCCGACACTATCGCTACCAAACGATGGGGTGGCGGCCGTACGCGGGTTGGTAGACCGGAGCACTAGGAACCCGGCGCGCCCGAAGACGCCCTGCGCACGGCCACCATGAAACAGACGCCGAGAAAGCATCTGTAGGAGGTGGCGCTTGCGCCTAGTTAACTCGCGGGCTACCAAACCCGATCGCTGAAATCAGCGACCCGGAAACAGTAAAAGCCACGAGCCAGGCGCACAAGCCGGCGGATTCTGGCGCAGTTGTAGGCAATGGCGCAAGGCAGCGTAGCCTCGCTCGGGAGTCCTACATGGCCGGATAAACAGAGCCAGAGCCGAGCACCATTACTGATCTAATAGGATTGTTGAAGGAGGGCGTCACTATGTTGATAACGGTACGGGACGCAATATTAACGTCAAGAGGAATAAAGTGGTAATTGCTGGTAGTAGAGGGAATACTGTATCGCAGCTTAAGCAATCGTGCAGATACTAATCGATCGGTTGCTAGCGGTAAGTGGGGCCCAACAGATTAATGGAGGAGAAATGTTAAGATCTCATGAAGTATGGAAAGCCATGGATTCACATACTCTTGCTATTTATTTTTGCTTCGAAAATTTAAATAGTGGCGAGTATTGCGTTCAAAATGTTGAATTCTTCCGTCTGCCTTTGGCGCATGAGTATCAGTTAAATGCCCTGAGAAATACGATAGGGCTTTTTATGGAGGAGAGTCCTTTATCTCGCTGCCAATGGCGGCCCTCTCTAGAAGAGGCGATAAAGCTACATGACAAAACTTTTGAGAATTGAATGAAAAATTAACACGCCTGTCATACTTGCGCAAAACTGATCCAGGCACTAAAAGCGGCAACTACATACCTGATTATCAACCGGCCATGGGCTGAACCCGGCTGGGGGTGAGCAGCGACTTTACCCGCACTGTCTGGGCTGCAGTTGTATCCAGGGGGGGCAAGTGCATGGTGCTACGAGTGTAATCAATGAAAATCAGCAGTATCGAAGCAGGCTCGGGTCTGACATTGAAAACCGAGGGACTTGCGGAGCGGTTTGACTATGAGGTCAGCGTCATGGTCGATGACGCTGGTCTGAAAGAAGGTGCCATCGACTTCATCGACCTCGTCGTTCGCTATGTTGAGGCGGGTTATAGGGTCGCTCCAGATGAAACCTTGGAGTATGGATGTTGGGTCACGAAGATGCATCTGAACGACAAACGAGAGTTGGTGTTTTTTGAGCAGTCACCGATAACTGGGGTTTATGTACAAGGCATCAGTACCACGCTGAGACTCTGGGCCGAACAGCATGCGGTGTGTGAGAAGGCCGGCGTGGACTACGCCGCACCGACGTTCGACCAGATGATTGTGATCTCAGATGGCATCCAGGAAGGCGATCCTGCTGAAGGAGTACGCTACCCCTCTCCCGAGCATATGTCAGGGTGGTGGCTCACCACGGACAGATTTGATGGGGATATAAAAAATCTGAAGACGGTTCATGCCCAGCATGTCTCGGTAAGTCGACCAGACTTGGTGAGGTTTTTAGCGCTACCGTTCGGCTACCGATTCCACGCTCCTACGAATGACGTCTGGCTGGATGAAAAAATAAACAACTGATACTGCCTAAATGAGGAGCCCGCCCAGCCGGGCGGGCTCCTGACTTTAACGCGCTGCTTGCTCTGGCGAGCGCGCTGACAGTGGACGCAATGCTTAATGGCAACGGTGGAAAATCGGGTGATGGTTTTAGCCTTGGGAGTTCTTCAGGGTCTGACATAGGTAATCCCAGCTCTTGGTCCAGCAGGCGGGTTCACAACGAGCAGGATAGTACGAACAGCGGAGACGGCGCGAAAACAGGCGACAACACAAATCCATACAAAGGACCTGTGGATCAGCCCGTTGTAGTTGTTGACGAACACGGAAATGCAACTCCTGTTAATCTTGGGGAGTATGTGGAGGGATCTCCTGGCTGCGAATACCAGCAGGTTCTCGGACCGGGTGTTAATCCTGCCGGTGATTGCTTGGACAGAGGAGGACACAGGAATCAAAATGATCCTCGTGCTCAGGAACCACACGGTCATCGGCTAGGTGTTGCAACGCCCGATGGTAACCCTCACCTTCCGATCTATCATTGATATGACTAAGTTCACTTACGACGACATGGTAAAAGTGGTAGCGCACGCACCGGAGGCGCTCAGGCCAGGTAAGCAAGCATGGATCGTCGGCGTCTTTGATGACCGGCCGGGCAGCTACTTTGACAAATTTCCACCTGGTACCGTCTACTCGATTGAGTTTGAAGATGGATCCTCACTGGAAATTCATGAATCTGACTTAGAGCCCGCCAGTTAGAGGGTGCAAGCAGAGGGGGGAGCCTGCGCTGCTGTGTGCCTTGGTCACTGGCAGCGCCTGGCACCGACGATTGAAGAAATGAGCTGCTCGGCCATTTTGTCTGGCTGGCAACAGCGTGTTGTTGACGGCAATTACCAGCCTTGCTCCCGCTGGTTGCGCAGCAACCGCAAAATCTTGGGACCGCTTCGTAGACCAGCGGAGCAAACTCCATCGCCACGGGTGCCACTTGGCTTGAGGGTTGTGGTGCGGGCCTCTATCGCGGCGCGGAGATGTCCAGGGCGCGGTTTGCCAGCAGCTCACTCAACTCGACCATCTGCTGGATCCCCAGGGCAAAACTCCGCCTCGCGCCCTCCAAATCAAATGCCAGCTCGTTGGCCATGACATTGACCGAGGCGAGGGTTTCGCTGAGGTTGGCTAGCAGGCATTCCAGGTCCGCGCCTTCCGCTACGGTGAACAACTGGCCCGGTGGCGGATTGGGTGTTTCAGGTTTGGGATCGAGATAAAAGGCGAGAGCGCGGCGGCTTTGTTGAGTTTTTTGGACTCGTCTTCGGGGGGATTGGGGGGATCTTGAACATTGTGCAGCTCCTGGTTATTTATGAGGCGCTGCCAGGCATCACTTGCAGATGATGGGTGGCAGCTATGCGCGGGTCTGCAAGACCGGGAAACCAGGAACCCGGCAGACCCGAAGGTCTCCCGCACACAGCTGCCATTGAGCGACACGGGTGTGTCGATTGGCTTGTGGCTATGCGCCTGGTATTTCGTCGGTCTTGCAGACCCGATCACTGATGGGCTGTGACGGGAAGCAAGTTATCGATGGGGTGCCAAGCGCACAAGCCGGCGGACTCTGGCGCAGTTGTAGGCAACGACGCAAGGCGACGTAGCCTCGCTCGGGAGTCCTACATGGCCCGA
The DNA here is from genome assembly GCF_001623525.1 of Pseudomonas fluorescens. Classification (NCBI taxonomy): domain Bacteria; kingdom Pseudomonadati; phylum Pseudomonadota; class Gammaproteobacteria; order Pseudomonadales; family Pseudomonadaceae; genus Pseudomonas; species Pseudomonas fluorescens. Next base: position 50,183 of record NZ_CP015225.1, read on the forward strand.
TAAACAGAGCCCAAGCCGAGCACCATTGCTGATCATTCCCACTTCGCGTGGGAATACAGCCAGGGACACTCCGCGTCCCAGAGAGCCGAACGCAGAGCGTCCGTAGAGACATTCCCACGCGGAGCGTGGGAACGATCGAACCATTGAAATATAGCGACCGGATGCTAAGCGAGTCGCGATAAGATACGTTACGACTAATGGATGCTGATATGAATACACAAACTTTTCGACCGTGGAACGTACCAGGCTTACCTGCTTCCGGTCGGGTGACTCTCGAGCGCATTACATATGGGAGTGGTATGCGGATTCACCTTAGAGAGGCGGGGGAGGCAGGTAGACGTCTATATTTGGACTTCCCTGAACTTCCTACCGCTATGCGTATAACAAACGAAAGTATGAGACTTGCCTCGTTACCGTTGGTGCCAAAAGAAATCGAAAATTCATTCTTTTTAGTCGAGAATTCGGAATTTTTAGCGTGGTTGAATGGCAACTCGCTTGATATTTATAAAGATGATCCGATTTTTCATTTGGCAATTGTTACTGAGGAGTGGATAGATGTTATTTGCAACGAGAATCCAGTTGTGGTTTTTGAAAGTTGACGGGGTGTGAGTCTCTCGGGTGATTAGAGAGGCTTGGTGTGGTGACATTGTAAAATGTCTTGGCTAGCGTACTAGACGAGTTCCATCCAAGTCATCGGGCTCGGATGGACGTCGTTTTTTGAAAATCGATTTGGATACGTACTTCTTAGTGTCTTAACTGCTCTAATGGATGCTTTGACAGTAACCCCGATATTGAACGGTGGCCAATCTAGTGATAATGCTGGGCTGCGCAGCCCAGCGGGGATAAATCCCCTCGCCACAAATGTCACTTGGCTTGAATGTGTATTCGAGGCTTACATCACCCGCCAATCCCCACCCAACGCCCTGTACAACGCCACGCTCGCCTGTACCCGCGCCAGCCTTAACTGCACGTTCATATCCTGGGCAGCGTACAGCGTGCGTTGGGTTTCCAGCACGGTAAGCAGGTCTTCAGCACCGGCCTGGTAGCGACGCTGGGCGATGTCGAAGGCGGTTTGGGCCTGCTGCAGTTCTTCGGTTTGCCACTGCCGCTGTTGATCCAGGCCGTTAATGCTGTTCAGGGCTTTTTCGACGTCGGCGAAGCCGTTGATGATGGCGGCGCGGTAGAGCTCCAGCAGTTCCTCCTGGCGCGCGGTGGTCCTGTCTCGTTCGGCCCGCAGACGACCGTTGTTGAAGATCGGCGCGGCCAAACCGGCGGTGAGGTTGTAGACGTTGTTGCGCAGCAACTGGTCGGCGATGTCGGCGCCGGTGCCCAGGCTCAGGCCCAGGGTGACGGAGGGTAGCATGGCGGCGCGGGCCACGGTGATGTCGGCCTGGGCAGCGGTGAGGCGCGCTTCGGCGGCGGCGATGTCCGGGCGGCGGCGGAGCAGGTCGCTGGGCACCCCGGCGTCGATGGAAGGCCACTGCAGGTGTTCGAACTGTTCATCGTCGAGCCTGACCGCCTGCACCGGTTGCCCCAGCAGCGCCGCCAAGGTAATCAGCGCTTCCTTGGCCTGCTGCTGCACTTGGGGCAAGCGGCGTTGTTGGGCCGCTACCAGGCTTTTTTGCTGGGACAGTTCCAGGGCCGTGGCGCTGCCGGCGTCGTAGCGGGTCTGCACCAGGTCGAGTACGCGTTGGGCGTTGTGCAGGTTCTGTTCGGCGATGCGCTGTTGCTCGCGCAGGGACAACGCCTGGGTGTAGCTGTTGGCGACGCCACTGAGCAGGGTCAACTCCACGGTCGCCCGGTCGAACTGGCTGGCCGACAGCGTGCTCAGCGCACTGTCCCGGGCCGCCCGCTTGCCGCCCCAGAAGTCCAGCTCATAGGTGGCGCTGAGGTTGGCGTCGTAGTAGTCGATGGTGCGGTTGTCCCGGTCGACGTCCAGTTGGCTGTAGCCTTTGCCGCGCAACAATTCCTGGCGATTGCCGTTGAGCCCGGCCCGGATTTCCGGCAGCAGTGGGGCCCCGGCGATCACCGCTCTGGCCTGGGCCTGGCGCACCCGGGCCATGGCGGCGGCGAGGTCGTGGCTGTCCAGGCGCGCCTGTTCGATCAGCCGGTCCAACTGTGGGCTGCCGAACTGCGTCCACCATTGCTGGTTATCGGCGCGAGCGCTGGGCGTGTCGAGGTTTTGCCAGGCCGGTGGCGGCTGGATGCCGCTGTCCGAAGGCGACAACGGGCTGGCGCAGGCCGCCAGTAACAGGCTGGCGGCCAGGAGGGTCAGGGGCGCTTTCATGGGATGAGGTTCATTCACTGGTGAGGGCCGCGACCGGGTCGAGGCGGGCGGCCTTGCGGGCCGGCATGAAACCGAAGACGACGCCGGTGACCAGGGCGCAGCCGAAGGCGCCGAACACTGCCAGCCATTCGAAGGCCACGGCGATCTTGCCCAGCAGCAAGGCGCCGCCCACCAGCAGGGCCAGGCCGATACCCGCCAGCCCGCCGACCACCGAGAGCATCACCGCTTCGGTGAGGAACTGGCGCAGGATGTCGCGCTGGCGAGCGCCGGTGGCCATGCGGATGCCGATCTCGCGGGTGCGTTCGCGCACGGTCATGAGCATGATGTTCATCACGCCGATGCCGCCCACCAACAGCGAAATCGCCGCGATGGCGCCGAGCATCAGCGACAGCGTGCCCTGGGTGCGGGCTTCGGCCTGGATCATCGCGGCGTTGTTGGTCAGTTCGAAATCCTTCTTGCCGTCATGCAGGCGCAGCAGCGTTCGGGAGACGGCTTGCTCGGCTTCCTTGACCTTGCCCGCGTCCTTGGCGGCGATCACCACGTACTCGGGATGACGACTGCCGAACAGCCGTACGCTGGCGGCGGAGTAGGGCACGGCGACGCGGTCGTCGGCGTCCGAATCCCCGGAGCTGGCGCCTTTTTCGGCCAGCACGCCGACCACCTGGAACGGCATGTTCTCGATCAGGATGTAGCGGCCGACGGGGTCGGCGACGTCCTTGAACAGTTTCTGCCGGACCCGGTAGCCGATCACCGCGACTGCGGCAGCGCTACGCTCATCGGCCTCGCTGAAGTAACTGCCCTGGGCCACCGGCCAATTGAAGATGATCGGGAAATTCGTGTCATTGCCGCCGACGTAGCTGGTGTGGTCGAGGTTACCAAAACGCACGCTGGCGTCGGCGCCGTTGACCGGCATGATCCGCTGCACTTCGGGCAGGGCGGCGAGGGCGGCCAGGTCGTATTCGCTGATGATGCCCTTGGCCGCGCGCGGGCTGGGTGCGCTGCCGTTGAGGTAGATGATGTTGGAGCCGAAGGCGCCCATCTGGGCCATGACCTGGCGCTTGCTGCCTTCGCCCACGGCCAGCATCACCACCACCGAGGCCACGCCGATGATGATGCCGAGCAAGGTCAGGGCGGTGCGGAAACGGTTGATCCACATCACCCGCCACGCGGCCTGCACGGCGTCGAGCAACTCGCCTTTCCAGGCGCCGTTGTGTTCGCTGCCGGCACTCAGGCGCTGGCGCAGGTCCACGGCTTGCAGGGCCTTGGGGTTGGCGTGCACTTCGTGTGGCGAAGAGGGCGCGTTGTCACTGATGATCAGCCCATCGCGGATTTCGATGATGCGCTTGGCCCGGGCCGCCACTTCGCGGTCATGGGTGATCAGGATCACCACGTGGCCCTGGCTTGCCAGTTCGTCGAGCAAGGCCATGACCTCAATGCCACTCTGGCTGTCGAGGGCACCGGTGGGTTCGTCGGCGAGGATGATGTGACCGCCATTCATCAAGGCCCGGGCAATCGACACTCGTTGTTGCTGGCCGCCGGACAATTGATGGGGACGGTTGCCAGTGCGGCTGGCCAGGCCCAGGCGGTCGAGCAGGGCGCTGGCGCGGGCGTGGCGCTCGGCGGCCGAGGTGCCGGCGTAGATGGCCGGCATTTCGACGTTTTCCTGGGCGGTGCCGGACGGAATCAGGTGATAGCCCTGGAACACGAAGCCGAACGCTTCGCGCCGTAGCCAGGCCAGCTCGTCGCTGCCCAGATTGGCGACGTCTTCGCCGGCAAAACGGTACTCGCCGCTGGTGGGGCGGTCGAGGCAGCCGAGGATGTTCATCAAGGTGGATTTGCCGGAGCCCGACGCGCCGACAATCGCCAGGAACTCCCCAGCGTGAATAGACAAGTCGATGCCGCGCAGCACCTCCACCCGAGGGCTGTCGCCACCGCCGTAGGCCTTGCGAATGTCCCGCAGTTCGATCAGGGGCGTGTTCATTCAGTCTCCGCTGCCGGTGGTCGGGCCGATCAGCACCTGTTCGCCCTCGCTCAGGCCGTCGACGATCTGGATGCGCAGGCGATCGCTGACGCCGGTGCGCACGGTCCTCGACTGGACATCGCCATTGTCGGCCAGCACCCGCACCTGGCCGGCGTTGTCCTGTAACGCAGCGGTGGGCACGGTCAGCACGTTCTGGGCCTGGGCCGCGACGAAAAATACTTGGGCGGTCATGTCGGTCATCAGGCTGCGGTCGGCGTTGTCTACGTCGAGCAGCACGGTGTAGAGCACCACCCGTTCGCTGCCACTGCGCCCGCCGGTCGGGCTGCCGCCCTGGCTGGCTTCCAGCGGGCGTGGTGGCACCGGGAGGATCTGGCGCACGGTGCTGCTCCAGCGACGGCTGCCGCCGGCCAGGGTGGTGAAGTAGGCGGTCATGCCCGGCTTGACGTGGCCGATGTCGGCCTCCGAGACTTCGGCCCAGACCGTCATCGGCGACAGCCGGGCGATGCGCAGGATCAGCGGGGTTTGCTGCTGGGCATTGAGGGTCTGGCCTTCCCGGGCACCGACGGCGACCACGGTGCCGCTCATCGGCGCATAGATCCGCGTGTAGCCCAGCTCGGCCTCGTCGCTGCGCAGGCTGGCCTGGGCCTGGCGGATCTGGGCCTGGAACATGTCGATGCGCGCCTGGGTCGCCCGCACCTCGGCCTGGGCGGTCTGGACGTCTTCCTCACGGGTGGCGCCGCCGGCCTTGAGTTGCTGCTGCCGGTGGAATTTCTGCTGGGCCAGGTCGTGTTGGGCGCGCTGTTCCTGGAGCTGGGCCTTGAGGTTCTCGATCGAAAAACGCCCGGCGTCGAGCCTGGCTTTTTGCGTTGACGGGTCGATCTCCACCAGCAGTTGGCCTTCGCGCACCTCGTCGCCGGCCTCCACGTGAATCTTCTGGATCTGCCCGGACGCCTGGGCGCCGACGTCGACATAACGCCGCGGTTGCAGGGTGCCCAGGGTGGTGACGCTGTTTTCGATATCGCCACGGGTGACGGGCGCGGTGACCAGGGGCGCCCGGCTTGGCGCGACCGCTTGCCACGCGGCGAAGGCCACGGCCGGAAGCAGGGCGAAAGTGAGAAGCCAGGCGCGTCGGGTAGGGCGGGGACGTTTCATGCGGGGTTCCGGCCGGTGATATCGGGCCCGTCGCAGGCAGGGCAGGGACGGGAGGCTGTTTTGGTAAACGAGCGCTTGGGGGCGGGAATTTACTGGGTTGAAACACTTGGTAGCAGGTTGAGGGGAAGGCAACTCGGCAGCCAAGCCATGTGATGTTGTAGTGATGGATTTATTTGTGGTGAGGGGATTTATCCCCGCTGGGCTGCGAAGCGGCCCCAAACCAGCCCACTCAATACACCTGATACACAGAGGTGCTGCTTTGGGGGGGGGGGCTGCTGCGCAGCCCAGCGGGGATAAATCCCCTCGCCACAGATAAATCCCCTCGCCACAGATACATCACCTAACCAACAAAAGCCGTGCTCCGCCAGGGTTGAGATGAACGAATCAGCCCTGATACAAACCAAAGCTTTAAATCTATATGAGAATTACTATAAATTACGCGATTGAATCTGCCACTATCGTGCCATTGCCTTTCCCGGGCATGCCGAGTGGGCACAGGGATAGCTGGCGCAGCCATTGCGCACGGGAGTCATGTTGGAAAACTACTATCGCGAGCTGGTGTGTTTCCTGAACGCCAGGCTAGGCAACCGCCAGGCGGCCGAGGATGTGGTGCATGACGCCTATGTGCGGGTGCTGGAGCGCGCCAGCGACACGCCCATCGAACAGCCCCGGGCGTTCCTGTATCGCACGGCATTGAACCTGGTGATCGACGGGCATCGGCGCAATACCTTGCGCCAGGTCGAATCCCTGGAGGTGCTGGACAGCGAAGAGCGCTTCTTCACCCCGTCGCCCCAGACCAGCCTCGACCACGGCCAGCGCCTGGACATGCTCCAGCGTGCCCTGGCCGAGCTGCCACCGCTGTGCCGCGAGAGCTTCCTGTTGCGCAAGCTCGAAGGCCTGTCCCACCCGCAAATCGCCGAGCGCCTGGGCATTTCCCGGGCACTGGTGGAAAAACACATCGTCAACGCCATGAAGCACTGCCGCGTTCGCGTGCGGCAGTGGGACGCGCATTAATCTGCCTACGCCGGTCGCCTCGTGGTAAATTTTTTTTCATTGTCCTCGTTCCTCTCAACACACGACTTGTTGGCCCCCTAAACGCTGGGCAGGTCACCCCAGGCTTTTCGCGCCCTGTTGAGGGCTTTTCCAGAGGACACTGGACATGACACAGGCAATTGCATCGCCCATCGTTCACGACTTGATCGGCATCGGTTTCGGCCCCTCGAACCTGGCGCTGGCCATCGCATTGCGGGAGCGCGGGCCGGTCCAGGGTGAACTGGACGTGCTGTTCCTCGACAAGCAGGCCGACTACCGCTGGCACGGCAACACCCTGGTGACCCAGAGCGAGTTGCAGATTTCTTTTCTCAAGGACCTGGTGACCCTGCGCAACCCCACCAGCCCCTATTCGTTCGTCAATTACCTCAAGCACCATGGCCGCCTGGTGGACTTCATCAACCTCGGCACCTTCTACCCGTGCCGCATGGAGTTCAATGACTACCTGCGCTGGGTGGCCGGGCATTTCACCGAACAGAGTCGCTATGGCGAAGAAGTGCTGCGCATCGAACCGCTGCTGCACAATCAGCAGGTCGAAGCCCTGCGGGTGATTTCCCGCGGCCGCCAGGGCGAAGAATTCGTACGTACCACCCGTTCGGTGGTGGTCAGTGCCGGTGGTACGCCGCGGATTCCCGAGGCGTTCAAGGTGTTCAAGGACGACGCGCGGGTGTTCCACCATTCCCAGTACCTGGAGCGCATGGCGGGCCAGCCGTGCGTGAAGGGCCAGCCGATGAAGATCGCGATCATCGGCGGAGGGCAAAGTGCGGCGGAGGCCTTCATCGACCTCAACGACAGCTTCCCTTCGGTGCAGGTCGACATGATCCTGCGCGGCTCGGCCCTCAAGCCTGCGGACGACAGCCCATTCGTCAACGAAGTGTTCTCGCCGGAGTTCACCGACCTGGTGTTCCAGCAACCCCACAGCGAGCGCGAGCGCCTGGTCAACGAGTACCACAACACCAACTATTCGGTGGTGGACATCGACCTGATCGAGCGCATCTACGGGATTTTCTATCGCCAGAAAGTCTCTGGCATCGCCCGCCATGCGTTCCGCACCCTCACTACGGTGGAGAAGGCCACGGCCACCGACGCCGGTGTGGAACTGGCGGTGCGCAACAACGCTACTGGCGAGTTGACCGTGCGCCGCTATGACGCCGTGGTGCTGGCCACCGGATACGAGCGGCAGATGCATCGCACCTTGCTGGAGCCGCTGGCGCAATACCTGGGGGATTTCGAGGTGGATCGCAACTACAAGCTGATCACCGACGAGCGCTGCAAGGCGGCGATCTACATGCAGGGCTTCTGCCAGGCCAGCCATGGCCTGAGCGATACCTTGCTGTCGATCCTGCCGGTGCGTGCCGATGAAATTGCCGGCTCGCTGTATGAGCACGGGAGCAATCGCGGGCAGGCGCGTCCGGTGCGCGATCAGTTGCTCGCCGCCGTATAGGCCCTGTGGGAGCGAGTCACTCGCAGGAAATCTATCAGCCAACGCAACCCTGTGGGAGCGAGCAAGCTCCCACAGGCCATAGGCCCGGTCTCCGGTCACTCGCAGGAAATTCTTCAGAAATTTCCTACACTCACTTCACAGCCTCCTGCTGTTTGACAGGCTCGGTTCGCTGTTCCCTCGTATTGGCAGTCTGAACCCCTCAGCCGGTCCACCCTGACTGTATGTGCAGTCGGTGTGAGCCGGGCCGACTACGCCAAGCGAAACACCCTGACCAGATGATGTTGCTTTTACGCACAGGCCTGGTGGCGCTGTTGCTGGGCTCATTGAGTGTGGTGCCACCAGTGGACGCGGCCCCCGAGGCGCTGCGGGTGCTCGGGCGCTCCAATGTGAGCGATTATTCGGTGTCCCTGGACGACGCCGACTGGACCTGGCTGCGCCAAAAGGGCGCGTTGCAGTTGGGCGCCTCGGCGCCGGACTACGCGCCGTTCAGCATCACCGGCAATGGTCGCGACTATGAAGGCCTGACCGCCGATTATGCGCAATTGCTCGGGCAACTCCTTCACATCAAGGTGCAGGTCCAGCGCTACCCATCCCGTGCCGAATCGATCCAGGCCCTGCGCGGCGGTGAGATCGATATGCTCGGCACCGCCAACGGCTTCGAAGCCGCTGATCGGGACCTGGCGATGTCCCAGGCCTATGCCGATGACCTGCCCACCCTCGTAGCGCGCATCAACGACAGCCAGGACTTGCCCAGCGACCTGGCGGGCAAGCGCGTGGCGATGCTGTATCACTACTTGCCGCCGGAGACGGTCGAGGCGTTTTACCCCGAAGCCTCCTTGCAGCTGTTTCCCTCGACCTTGAGCGCCATCGGTGCCGTGGCGTTTGGTCAGGCCGACGTTTATCTGGGGGACTCGATCAGTTCCAACTACCTGATCAGCAAGAATTACCTGAACAATATTCAACTGGCCGATTTTTCGCGCATGGAAGTGCAGCCGTTCGCCTTCGCGGTCAGCCGCGACAACGTGCGCCTGTTGCGCATCATCAATGCCGCGCTGCAAGCCATCCCCGCCAGCGAACAGATGAGCATCCTGAGGCGCTGGAGTGCCGGCGGCGCGAGCATGCCGGGTCAGCAGGCGCTGCACTTCAGCGTCAAGGAGCAGCGCTGGCTGGATGCCCACCCACGGATCAAAGTCGCTGCCAACGAAAATTTCTTGCCGCTGACGTTCTTCGATGAACAAGGCCATTTGCACGGCATCGGCGCCGATGTGCTGGCGAGGATCAGTTTGCGCACCGGTTTGAAATTCGATGTACAGCGTGGCGACTCGGTTGATGATTTGATCGGGCAGATCAAGAGCGGCAAGGCCGACGTCCTGGCGACCGCCATACCCAGCACCGAACTCGAAGACGAGTTGCGCTTTACCCGACCGTACCTGACGAATCCGTTCGTGCTGGTGGTGCCCGCGCGGGCCAAGGGGCCGCTAACCCTGGACCAGATGGCCGGCAAGCGCCTGGCGCTGGTGCGTGGCAACGTGTTGCGCGAGTTCCTGCTGGAGCAGTTCCCCCGCGTGCAGTTGGTGACGGCACAAAACACCGCCGATGCCATGGCCATGGTCGCCGCTGGCAGGGCGGACGCTGCGGTCAATCCGCTGATCAGCGCCCGCTACATGATCTCCCGCCAGTACCGCGACACGCTGCAGGTCACCAGTACCGTCGGCACCTTGCCCGCGCGCGTTGCGTTGGCGACGAACCGGGGCGCATTGGAGCTTTACTCGATTCTCGACAAGGCGCTGTTGAGCATTTCTCCCGAAGAGATGGACGAGCTGACCAACCGCTGGCGCAGTGAGGTGGTGATCGACGACAGTTACTGGCTGCGCAACCGCGCCACGATTCTCCAGGGGTTCACCGTCGCTGCGCTGCTATTGCTGGTGACCTTGGGCTGGGTCGTTTACTTGCGGCGCCTGCTGGAGCAATTGCGCGTCGCCAAGGAAAGCGCTGACGACGCCAACCGGGCCAAGACCACCTTCGTGGCGACCATGAGCCATGAGATCCGCACACCGATGAACGCGGTGATCGGCCTGCTGGAACTGGCCCTGAAAAAAGCCGATCAAGGCATCGTGGACCGGGTCGCCATCGAGGTCGCATCGGGGGCCGCCCATGGCATGCTGGACTTGATCGGCGACATCCTCGACATCGCCCGCATCGAGTCGGGCAAGCTGTCGCTGGCGCCACAACGGGCCAATCTGCACGAATTGACCGAGTCGGTGGCGCGGATTTTCGAGGGCCTGGCCCGGCAGAAACACCTGCGCCTGCAACGGGTGCAGGACACCGGGGTCAACCATGACGTGTTGATCGACCCGTTGCGCTTCAAGCAGATCGTCTCGAACCTGTTGAGCAACGCCATCAAGTTCACCGACCAAGGCGAGGTGCGCCTGAGTGTGCGCGGCGAGCCGGACATTGAACACAGGCGCCTGGGCATTTGCCTGCGAGTCGAGGACACCGGCTGCGGGATTTCGCCTGAGGACCAGCGCCGCCTCTTCAGCCCCTTTACCCAGGCCAGCCACACGACCCAGTCGGCCCGCAGCGGTTCCGGGCTGGGGCTGGTCATCAGCCGCACCTTGTGCGAAATGATGGGCGGCACCCTGACGTTGCGCAGCGTGGCGGGGGCGGGCACGCAGGTCGAGATCCTACTGGACCTGCCCCTGCTCGACGCCTTGCCGACCTCGCCGCCTGTCGAGGCTGAGGCGCTGGTGCCGGGCCGGGCGCTGAGTATCCTGGTGGTCGATGACTACCCGGCCAATCGCTTGCTGCTGTCCCAGCAACTGGGCTACCTGGGCCATCGTGTCCAGGAGGCGCAGAACGGTGTCGAAGGCCTGCACGCCTGGCGCAGCGAGCACTTCGATGTGGTCATCACCGATTGCAACATGCCCTTGATGAGCGGCTACGAACTTGCGCGGGCCATTCGCGACGAAGAGCATGCGCAAAACCTGTCGCCCGGGGTGATCCTGGGGTTCACGGCCAACGCCCAGCCTGAGGAAAAGGACCGCTGCGCCGAGGCCGGGATGGACGATTGCCTGTTCAAACCCATCAGCCTTCGGGCGCTCAATGCGTGCCTGGTTTCGGTCACGCCGGACGTGGGGGCGCCTCAGCCCGACGATGGCATCGACTTGACCAGCCTGGAACAACTGACCGGTGGCGACACGACCGCCATCAGGGCACTGCTGGAGGAACTGGTCAGCAGCAATGCCGACGATCAGGCGCGACTGTTGCACTTGTCCAGCCGACAAGACTTGCCGGGCCTGGCGGACCTGGCGCACCGGATCAAGGGTGGGGCGCGGATCGTCCAGGCGCAACGGCTGATCGCCGCCTGCGAGGCGCTGGAAAGCGCTTGTCGGGGCGGCGATACGTTGCTGCTCGCCCAAGCCGTGGAAGATATTCGCCAAGCCATCGAGCACGTGGCGGAGCAACTGAAGACCTAACAAGGGCTTCGTCTGGCTTCATTTTGGGAATAATCCTACATCGTCTTTCAAGCGCTTCCTCTAGCCTGACGGCCTTTAATGTTCTGAGCCGGTTTCTACCTGGCGCGTTGCTATTGGAAAGCTTGCCATGCCGAACAAAGCACTCCGTATCCTGATTGCCGACCCACACCATGCTCATCGAATCGTGCTGGAGCGCCTGTTCAATCAACAGGGCTATTTCCGGATTGTCCCCGTCAGCCATGTGCAAGAGTTGCTGACGCTGGTGGAGTACGGCAGCGAGCCCTTCGACCTGATCGTCGTCAATGCCGGGCTGACCAGCGGGGCGTTGGACTTGCACGATTTTGTTATCTATAACCCACAGGTTCGTCACGGGATGATTTACAACGCGCAACCGGCCAGCCTGTCGCCGGTGCCGGTCGCGCGCCGATCGAGCATGCACCTGAGCCAGGCGCCACTGCCTGACCTTGTCTCCCTGCGGCGCCTGATGGAGCAGGTCGACCCTCAAGTCCGTGAGTCGCTGCAACCGTGGACGCACGCCCTCAGGCAGGGCCATGGACGCTGAGAAAGACCGTTGGTCTGCACTGTCGGATCTGACAGGTGGCTGGGCCTGGCGCTTGTGCAAGAGTCCGGTGCAGTCATGGCGCCGGTGCCGTTTGTAATGACCTGGGGAATTGCCTTGAAAGACGTGTTGATCGTGGATGACCACCCTGTCATACGAGGGGCGCTGCGGCTTATTTGCCAGAATGAGGCGTTCACCCACATCCGAGACGCCAGCGGCGTGGCCGATGCCAGGGCCCTCATCAAGGAGTGCGTGCCAGACCTGGTGATCCTCGACCTGGTGATGAACGGTTTCGATGGCCTGGACCTGCTGGTCTGGATCATGGCCCAATTCCCTGAGTGCAGTGTGCTGGTGTTCACTTCCCAGGATGCGCAGCACTTCTGCAACCGCTGCATCTCGGCCGGGGCCCGGGGTTTTGTGACCAAGAAAAGCGACCTCAAGGAACTGACCAAGGCCATCCAGGCCTTGAAGTCCGGTTATGCCTATTTTCCGCAGATGTCCGTCAGGCTGGATTTTCAGCAGCGCAGCGAACAGCAGGCGCTGGAAAGCCTCTCCACCCGCGAGCTGTCCATCCTGCGCATGCTGGCCATGGGCATGCGCGGCAAGGACATCGCCGAAAGCCTGTTCCTGAGTCCAAAAACCGTCAGCACCTACAAGACTCGGCTGCTGGAAAAGCTTGGCCTGCAATCCTTGGTGGGGCTGTCGGAGTTTGCCAAGCGCAATCACCTTTGAATGACACCAGAACCTGTAGGAGCGAGCTCCTACAGGTTTTTCAGTCGTTCTCTAAATAGAACGCTAAAGCCGATTTTTGCAGTCTAGTGTTGCAAAGGTGTCGGTTCTAAGCTGTGTCCATTGAATCGCAGTAGCTGATTTTGGAGACACAGCATGAAAAACATCATCGGCCTCTACACCAGCCCACGGCCCCATTGGGTTGGCGATGGCTTCCAGGTTCGCACGCTGTTTTCCTACGACAACCTGGGCAAGCACGTCAGCCCGTTCCTGCTGCTGGACCACGCCGCCCCGACTGAATTCACGCCCACCACCGAGCGTCGTGGCGTCGGCCAGCACCCGCATCGCGGTTTCGAAACGGTGACCATCGTCTACCAGGGCGAACTGGAGCACCGAGACTCCACGGGCAGCGGCGGCAAGATCGGTCCCGGCGATGTGCAATGGATGACCGCCGCGTCCGGCATCATCCACGAAGAGTTTCACTCCGAAGCCTTCGCCCGGCAGGGCGGGTTCATGGAGATGGTCCAGTTGTGGGTCAACCTGCCTGCCAAGGACAAGATGGCCCCGGCCGGCTACCAGACACTGCTCAAAGGCGACATTCCGAACATTGCGCTGAAGGACGATGCCGGCAGCCTGCGGTTGATCGCCGGGCGCTTCGAGGGGCATCAAGGGCCCGCGAAGACTTTCACCCCCATCGACGTCTGGGACATTCGCTTGAAGGCCGGTAAAGACCTGGTCCTTGACCTGCATGAAGGCCACAACACCGCCCTGGTGGTGCTGCATGGCTCGGTCCAGGTCAATGGCCGCGAACGGGTCGAGGCCGGCCAGCTCGCGCTGTTCGACCGGGCTGGCGACCAATTGAGCCTGCAAGCCAATAACGATGCCGTTGTGCTGCTGCTCAGTGGCGAGCCGATCGACGAACCCATCGTTGGCCATGGCCCGTTCGTGATGAACAGCGAGCAGGAAATCCACCAGGCCTTCAACGATTTCCACTCGGGGCGTTTTGGCCGGATGGACGATTGAACGCGAAAACAACAGCCATGCCGCTCCCACATGGAGATCTGCGGGGATCTCTACAGCTTGGTCATTCTGTGCCAATCTTCGCCTCATTGATCTTTCTGGAGCCGTCCGATGCTGTCTCTGATCTCCGAGCACCCGCTGCTCTGTGCCCTGGCGCTGCTTGTGCTCGACATCCTGATATGGCGGCTGGTGAGTGCGGATCGGACCTACTGGAAAATCGGCGCGCGGCTGGTGATTTTTTCCTTGTTCAGCATGTTGCTGTTCAACGAGGGCCTCAACCCCATGGAGCCGGCGCAGTGGGTCGACGACGTGCCACGGCACCTGGCGGCCACCGGGTTGCAGATCGCCTGGTGGCTGCTCGCCGCGCGAACCCTGACGGTGATGATGGGCGCGGTGATGATGCAGCGGGTCGGTCACACCGGGCGCTTGTTGCAGGATTTGCTCGGCGCGGTGATTTTCCTGATCGCCGTCATCGCAGCGCTGGCCTATGTGCTGGACCTCCCAGTCAAGGGCGTGCTGGCAACGTCCGGGGCGATGGCGATCATTGTCGGCCTGGCGTTGCAGAGCACCCTCAGCGACGTGTTTTCCGGGATCGTGCTCAACACCACCAAGCCTTATCAGCTCGATGACTGGATTTCCATCGACGGCACCGAAGGCCGGGTCACTGACATCGACTGGCGGGCCACGCGGTTGCAGACCGCCCAGGGCAGCATGGCGGTGATCCCCAACTCACTCGCGGCCAAGGCCAAGGTCATCAACTTCAGTCGACCCAGCGACGTCCATGGCTTGTCCATCAGTATCCAGGTCAGCCCTCACGCGCGGCCACAAACCGTGATCGACGCACTGGAGCGAGCGATGATCGGTTGTCGGACCTTGCTCGCCAACCCGGCACCCTGCGTGACGCTCAAAAGCAGCAGCAGTGACGGGGCGGAATACGAGATCAGCGGGTTCGTCGCCTCCAGGGCCCAGAAGCGCGAGGTGCGCAACCAGCTGTTCGACCTGGCGTTCCGGCATTTGCAGGCCTCGGGCGTGAGCCTGTTGTCCAACAGTGAAAGCGCCACCGCCAAGGATGCGTCGCGGCCTCGGGCGTTGCTGGAAAGCTCGAACATCTTCTCCACCTTGCGCCAGGACGAGAAAGACACCTTCAGCCAGAACATGACCCTGCAGACCTTCCGCGCCGGCGACATGATTTTGCCGGCGGGGGAGGTCAGCGATCATTTGTTCATCATTGAATCCGGTGTGGTCAGCGTGACCCTTGTGCGTAACGGCCAGCCATTCGAGGCCGGGCGCATGGGACCCGGAGAGGTGATCGGCGAAGCCGGGATCGTTTCCGAACAGGCCGCGCTGGCGAGCTTTTCGGCCAAGACCTTCTGCACCCTTTATCGCATCGAGAACAGCTACCTCAAACCTTGCCTCGACGCCCGTCACGACATCAACGACGCCATGAAAAACCTGCTGGACGTACGCATCCACCTCGCCCAGAACCTCACCCGCGAGCTGCCCAAGCCCGTGGCCAAGAAGCGCTTCCTGCAGTGGCTGCGCAGCCGGGCCTGAACCTGCCCCGAAAACACCCCCTGTGGCGAGGGAGCTTGCTCCCGCTGGGTGGCGCAGCCGCCCCAAAATGGCCTACACCGTTCCCCAGGCAGACCGCGTCAGTCGGGTGACGACTGCTTCGCAGCCGAGCGGGAGCAAGCTCCCTCGCCACAACAGCCCCTATGATTGAATACCCTTGCACAGGCCAATATCCGCTCCAACCTGGCGGCCTCCCATTGGCCACCCGAACTTCCCAACAATTGGCTATTTGTACCGCGCCACTGCACGGCTAACGTAGCGCTACACCCCATTGTTCTGGAGTTCACCATGCAACCGCGTATCGATTTCTACACCGCTTCCCCCGACGCCTTCAAAGCCATGCTGGCCCTGGAAAATGCCGTCTCGAAACTGGGCCTGGAAAAATCCCTGCTGGAGCTGGTCAAGCTGCGTTCCTCGCAAATCAACGGCTGCGCCTTCTGCATCGACATGCACACCGCCGACGCCCGCAAGGACGGCGAGACCGAACGTCGCCTCTACGCCGTGACCGCCTGGCGCGAAGCACCGTTCTTCACCGGCCGCGAGCGCGCCGCACTGGCCTGGACCGAAGCCCTGACCCGCCTGAGCGACACCCACGCGCCGGACGCCGACTATGCCCTGCTGAGCGAGCATTTCAGCCCCAAGGAAATGGTCGACCTGACCGTGGCGATCAACGCCATCAATGGCTGGAACCGCCTGGCGGTGGGGTTTCGCAAGATGCCTGAGGCGTAGTCAGAAAAAACTACCCGGGGCGCCTGTAGGAGCAAAGCTTGCTCGCGATAGCGGTGCAACAGTCCATACACATCGACTGACACACCGTCATCGCGAGCAAGCTTTGCTCCCACATAGATTTAATCCTCATCTTTAAAGCTTCGGACGACAGGCACCGTAATAGGTTTGCTTCATATGAATAGTAACCATTACTATTCACGCCCCGTTTCCACAGCGCGCCGCGATGACCCCCAAGCTGCCCCGCAGTCCCGGCTTTTTCGAGCATTACGAAGAGTTGATCGGCACCTGGACCCGTCGCCTGCGCAATCGCCAGCAGGCCGAGGACCTGGCCCATGACACCTTCGTGCGGGTGCTTGAGTCCGATTCGAGCGGGGTCGAGCAGCCACGGGCCTATTTACATCAGACGGCGCGCAACATTGCAGTGGATGGCTATCGGCGCGAAGATCGACGGGGGGCCATGGAGGAGGCGGCCGTCGACCATAGCCAGTCGCTGTCGGGCGACCCGGAGCACTACATGCACGCGATCCAGCTGGCAGACTCCATCGAGCGGGCGCTTGCCGAACTGCCGGCCAACTGCCGCACGGTGTTCGTCTGGCAGAAGATCGAAGGCCTGACCCAGGCGGAAATCGCCGAGCGTTTGGGCCTGTCCAAAAACATGGTGGAAAAATATATGATCCGCACCCTGCGGCATCTGCGCGATCGCCTGGACGGGCCTGGCCAATGATCCGTCGTCCTCTTCCACCTGAGCCACAGGACCTTCCATGATGGATAGCCGTGAATGCCCGTGCGGGCAGGACAGGGTTCGCGACGCGGCGGCGCAATGGTTCGTGCGCCTGCAAGCGCCCGCCATGAGTGTCGAGGAGCGCCAGCGTTTCGAAGCCTGGCTGGACGAACATGCCAACCACCGTGACGAAATTCAATTGCTCCAGGGTATCTGGAGCGCCACGGACCTGCTGCCCAAGGAACGCCTGCGAGCGCTGTGCGAACCTCCCGCCGAACGCCCCAAGCGTCGGCCGCTGCTGCGCTATGCCGTCGCCGCCGGACTGTTCGCGGTGGCGCTGGGGTTGGGGCTGTTCAGCGGTTTGAGTTCTTCCACCGACTACAGCGGCGAATACACCACCGCCCTTGGCGAGCGTCGGCACATCGCCTTGCCGGACGGCTCGATGATCGACCTCAACAGCCGCAGCCGGGTGCGTATTCAATTTGCACATCATCAACGTCGGGTGGAACTGGTCGAAGGCGAGGCCTTGTTTTCGGTCGAGCATGATGCCGGCCGACCCTTCACCGTCGATGCGGGTAACGGCCAGGTGACGGTGACCGGGACGCGCTTCGATGTGCGCCGCGATGCCGACAAGACCCGGGTGGCGGTGGCGCAGGGCAGCGTCAAGGTCCAGGGACGCGCCGCGCCCCCGGCTCAGTTGGCCATACTGACAGCGGGTCTCGGCACCCAGATCGATGCCCAGGGCAAAGTCGCCACACCTTACGCGGTCAACGCCGAGGCGCTTACTGCCTGGCGCAACGGCAAACTGGTGTTCAACAACGCGCCGCTCAAGGAAGTGGCCGAAGAGGTTTCCCGTTATCGCACTCACCCCCTGCGGGTCGGCAGCGCGGCGGTGGGCGACCTGCGCCTGACCAGCGTGTTCCGCGCCGACGATCCCGAGGCACTGCTCAAGGCGCTGCCGAATATTCTGCCGGTGGCCGTGCGCAGCCTGGATGACGGCAGCCAGGAAATAATTGCGCGATAAATTCAGGTTTTTTTCGAGTTCTTCGTCTTCTTGTCCAACTGCAACTGGTTTGCATTAACAGACGCGTATTCTTGCGATCAACAGGACAAGGTTCGACGTGAAAACAACCGCCAAAAACAACAACCGTACCCACGTACGCTGGCTGCCCCTGGCCCTGACCCTGGCGGTCAGCGCCGCTGTGCCCCAGGCGTACGCCGATCAGGCTACCACCGCCATTCACATCCAGGCGCAGCCGTTGGGGCAAGCCTTGAGCCAGCTCGGCCAGCAAACCGCGTTGCAGGTGTTCTTCAGCCCCGAACTGGTGGCCGGTAAACAAGCGCCGGCCGTGGACGGCACCCTGTCCCCGGAAGCGGCCTTGCA
Organism: Pseudomonas fluorescens; assembly: GCF_001623525.1. Taxonomy (NCBI): domain Bacteria; kingdom Pseudomonadati; phylum Pseudomonadota; class Gammaproteobacteria; order Pseudomonadales; family Pseudomonadaceae; genus Pseudomonas; species Pseudomonas fluorescens. The sequence continues at coordinate 68,287 of NZ_CP015225.1, forward strand.
CCAACTGCTGCAGGGCAGTGGCCTGCAATACCAGATTGATGAGGGTTCGGCGACCGTATTGCCGGCGCCTTCGGCCTCCAGCGCCGGCCCGCTGGAGCTTGGCGCTACTGAAATCCAGGTGGTCGGTGACTGGCTCGGCGATGCCAACGCCGAGGTGGTGCAGAACCACCCCGGTGCGCGGACGGTGATCCGCCGCGAAGCGATGGTGGAGCAGGGCGCGATGAACGTCGGCGATGTGCTGCGGCGCGTGCCAGGGGTGCAGGTGCAGGACGCCAACGGCACGGGTGGCAGCGACATTTCCCTGAACGTCGGCGTGCGCGGCCTCACCTCACGTTTGTCGCCACGCTCCACGGTGTTGATCGACGGCGTTCCGGCAGCGTTCGCGCCCTACGGCCAGCCGCAACTGTCCATGGCCCCGATTTCCTCGGGCAACCTGGACAGCATCGACGTGGTGCGCGGTGCCGGTTCCGTGCGCTACGGGCCACAGAACGTCGGCGGGGTGATCAACTTCGTGACCCGGGCGATCCCGGAAAAAGCCACCGGTGAAATCGGCAGCACCCTGGAAACCTCCCAGCGCGGCGGTTGGAAGCACATCGACACGGCGTTCCTCGGCGGCACGGCGGACAATGGCCTGGGCGTGGCGCTGTTGTATTCCGGCGTCAACGGCAACGGTTATCGCCGGAGCAACAACGACAACGACATCGACGACGTCATCCTCAAGACCCATTGGGCACCCACCGAGGTGGACGATTTCTCGCTGAACTTCCATTACTACGACGCCAAGGCCGACATGCCCGGTGGCCTGACCCAGGCCCAGTACGACGCGGACCCGTACCAGTCCGACCGCGACTGGGACAACTTCAGCGGCCGGCGCAAGGACGTGTCGTTCAAATGGTTGCGCCAGATCGACGACCGCACCCAGGCCGAAGTGCTGACCTATTACTCCGACAGCTACCGTGGCAGCACCATCGCTTCCCGGGACCAGCGCAACCTGGTGTCCTACCCGCGCACCTATTACACCTTCGGCATCGAGCCCCGGGTGTCCCACGTGTTCGACCTGGGCCCCACCACCCAAGAGGCCAGCGTGGGTTATCGCTACCTCAAGGAAGGCATGCACGAAGAGGCCAGTCGCCTGGCGTTGCGTGATAACGAACCAGTGGTGCGTCCGGGGGCCGACGGTCACGTCTACCAGGACCGTACCGGTGGCACTGAAGCCCACGCGGTGTATATCGATGACAAGATCGATGTCGGCAAGTGGACCATCACCCCGGGCATCCGCTTCGAAAGCATCAGTACCGAATGGCACGACCGTCCGGTGCTCGACACCGCCGGTCGCCCGGTGCAGGAAAAACGCCGCAGCATCGACAGCAACGAACCGTTGCCGGCCCTGAGCGTGATGTATCACCTGTCCGATGCCTGGAAGCTGTTCGCCAACTACGAGACCTCGTTCGGCAGCCTGCAGTATTTCCAGCTCGGCCAGGGTGGTGACGGCAACAACACCGCCAATGGCCTGAGCCCGGAAAAGGCCAAGACCTACGAGATCGGCACGCGCTACAACGATGACGTGTGGGGCGGGGAAGTGACGCTGTTCTACATCGACTTCGACGACGAATTGCAGTACATCAGCAACGACGTGGGCTGGACCAACATGGGCGCGACCAAGCACCAGGGGCTGGAGGCTTCGGTGCATTACGACATGGCCGCGCTCGACCCACGTCTTGAAGGCCTCACCGCCAATGCCGGTTTCACCTACACCCGTGCGACCTATGAAGGCGAGATCCCGAGCTTCAAGGGACGTGACCTGCCGTTCTATTCCCGGCAGGTGGCGAACCTGGGCCTGCGCTACGACGTCAATCGCTGGACCTACAACCTCGACGCCTTTGCCCAGTCCAAGCAGCGCTCACCGGGCAACAGTGTGAACGCCGATGGCAGCTTCAGCGGCGACTACATCACCGATGGCAGCGCCGATGGGCAGTACGGCGACATGCCGGGCTACGTGCTCTGGAACGTGCGCGCCGGTTATGACTTTGGCGCGCAGCTGTCGAACCTGAAAGTCGGCGCCGGGGTGAAGAACCTGTTCGACCATCAGTACTACACCCGCTCCAGCGACAACAACTCGGGCATGTACGTGGGCGCACCGCGTACGTTCTTTGTGCAGGCGAGTGTGGGGTTTTGATCGAGGACCAGGCCCTGTAGCTTGGAACACAATGCTAGGGGCTGAAATACAATCCAGTGGCGAGGGAGCTTGCTCCCGCTGGGTGGCGCAGCCGCCCCAAAATGGCCTGACGCCGTTTTCCAGGCAGACCGCATCGGCTGGTTTACGACTGCTGCGCAGCCGAGCGGGAGCAAGCTCCCTCGCCACAGAGAGCGGTGTGAGGCCTCAGACTTTCAACACTTTCCCGCTAATCGCCACCGCCACCAGCGACAACGCAATCAACCCAAACGCAAAGCTCAAGCTGCTGCCATGGGCGACGAAACCAATCAGCGCCGGGCCGGCAAGGATGCCGGCATAGCCGATGGTGGTGATGGCCGGCACAGCGATGGCCTCTGGCATTAAGGTCTGTTTGCCGACGGCGGTGTACAGCACCGGCACGATGTTCGAACACCCGGCGCCCACCAACCCATAGCCCAGTAGCGCGGCTTGCCACATCGGTGCGAGGGTCGCCAACAGGAACCCGGCGGCCGCGATCGATCCGCCATAGATGATCACGCGTTTGGCTCCGAGGCGATGTACCACTGAATCGCCGGTCAGCCGGCCGACGGTCATGGTCAGCGCGAAGGCGGCATAACCCAGCCCGGCATAGGCGGTATCCACCGCGCGTTCGGTGGTCAGGAATACGGCGCTCCAGTCCAGCACCGCGCCTTCGGCCAGGAATACGATGAAACACAGGATGCCGATAAACAGCACCACGCCGTGGGGAATGGCGAACGCCGGTCCCGAGCTTTCACTGCCGTAGGGCAGCAGGTGCGGCGCAGCCTTGAACAACGCTACCAGTAGCACGCCATTGACCACCAGCGTCGCCCCCAGCGGCGAAAGCCCCAGGCCAAGCAGGGCACTGACACCCGCCGCGCCAATGATCCCGCCGAGACTGAACATGCCGTGGAAACCCGACATCATGGTCTTGCCACTGGCCCGTTCGACGATCACCGCTTGCAGGTTCACGGTCGAGTCCACGGTGCCGAGCCCGGCGCCAAACAGGAACAATGCGGCCACCAGCCAGGGCAGGGAAGTCATTGTCGCCAGCAACGGCAACGCCAGGCAGATCAGAATCGTACCGCCGCTGAGCACCCGCCGGCAGCCGAACCGCGTCGCCAGCGCACCGGAAATCGGCATCGCCAGGATCGACCCGACCCCCAGGCACAACAGCAGCAACCCGAGGGTGCCTTCATCCAGGTTCGCCCGCACCTTGGCGTAAGGCACCAGCGGCGCCCAGGCGGCGATGCCGATGCCGGCGATGAGATAGGCGATGCGGGTGGACATCTGTTCCAGGCGTCCGGGGATAAAGGTGGGCGGGGGCGTAATGGCAGTCATGAAACGTCCTTGGCTTACGTGCGATGCGGTGGTGCAGGCAGGAGCCTATGCTTGCATATCCACTGACCGCACCGCGACCCCAAGGTGCCGACGCGAATATCCGGTTGCCAGCAAGCTTTGCTCCCTGGCCTTTGCCGACATAAAGTAGCGGTCCTTGCTGGCTGATACCGGACAGATCCATGACGAAGTTTTATGACGCGCGCGGCAATATCTATGGCGTCATTTCCCCTCGGCAGGTTCGAGACCACGGCATCGCTCTGCCTCAGTCGGCTGCCCAGGCCGCGCAGACACGCGAGTCTTGGGCAACGGCTGCCGTGCACGCGTTCTGCGCCTGGGCGCCGGGCGAAGCTCCGCCGGATGCCAAGGCTCATCGCAGTGACGGTTTGCTGATCGGCCCGTTCCAGAACGAACCGCCCTTTGATCTGTTGATCGTCAATACCGACGGCACCCTGGCCGAGCGCAGTGGCAACGGCTTGACGATTTTCTCCCAGGCCTTGCAAGAGCAGGGCTTGATGGCAGGGACGGGTGATTGCTTGCTGCAGGTCCATCACGATAAACCCGACGGTTTGTCACCGCTGCAAACCTCGGTTCGCGCTGCTGAATTCGAAGGCGCCCAAGGCTTCTGGCTGGACCTGGGCAAACCGCTGTTCGGGCCCGGCGCCGTCGGTGCCCAGGACGTCGTGCGTGTGATGTTCAACCAGTGCGATGTCAGCCGTGTGGCGGCGCTTGAACGGTTGAACCCGGCGTGGGGCAACAGCCAGTTCGTGAACATTGGCAACCCGCATTGCGTGACGCTGGTGGACAGTGCCGAGGCGCTGCCGAGCAATCCGCAGATGCGTGCGCCGGCGCTGTGCCAGAGCCTGACCCGCATCGCCTATGCTCCGCCGGGTGGGGCTGGAATGCCGTGCCCTATGGGGGTGAACCTGCAATGGGCCTGGCTCGAAGCCGAAGGGCGAATCGCCGCCCGGGTGTTCGAGCGGGGCGAAGGTCCCACCGCATCCTCGGGCACCAGCGCCAGCGCCGTGGCCTGCGCGGCGTGGCGGGCGGGGTGGGTGCAGGCGGGGCCGGTGAGTGTGATGATGCCAGGGGGACTGCGCCGATTTTGCTGGAAGAAGAGGCGGGTGAGTGGGTGCGGGTCAGGTTGTTTGGGACGGCGCGGTCTGTGCCCTAGAGCTTTCTGAAAGTTTGTGGCGTGGCCGATGCCGCTATCGCGAGCACGCCCGCTCCCGCAGGGAAATCAGCCTGGCTGCTGCGCAAACTCCACCACCGGCATCTGCCGCTTCATCAGCACTTCACCGTTGCGAATCGAATAGAGCGGCAAGCCCTGGCTGCGGATCACTTCGTAGTCACTGTCCGCCGACAGGATCAGCAGGTTAGCCGGACGCCCGGGTTCCAGGCCATAGCGCTCGCCCAGGGCCATGGCCTTGGCGCTGTTGTCGGTGACCAGGTCGAGGGCGCTTTGCAGGTTGCGGTAGCCGAGCATGTGGCAGATGTGCAGGCCGGCTTCGAGGACTCGCAAGATATTGCCGTTGCCCAGCGGGTACCACGGGTCGACGATGGAGTCCTGGCCGAAGCACACATTCATCCCGGCCTCGAGCAGTTCATTGACCCGGGTGACACCGCGGCGTTTGGGGAAATTATCGAAGCGCCCTTGCAGGTGAATGCTTTCGGTCGGGCACGAGACAAAGCTGATGCCCGAGTGCCCGAGCAGGCGGAACAGCTTGGCGCAGTAGGCGTTGTCGTAGGAGCCCATGGCCGTGGTGTGGCTGGCGGTGACACGCGCGCCCATGTCGCGGCTACGGGCTTCCTCGGCGAGCACTTCGAGGAAGCGTGAGTGCGGGTCATCGGTTTCGTCGCAATGCACATCCACCAGGCAACCGGTGCGTTCGGCCAGGTCCATGAGGAATTTCACCGAGCTGACGCCCTGGTCGCGGGTGTACTCGAAGTGGGGAATGCCACCCACCACGTCGGCGCCCATGCGGATCGCTTCTTCCATGAGCTCGCGGCCGTTGCGATAGGACTCGATGCCTTCCTGGGGAAACGCGACGATCTGCATGTCGATCAGGTGACGACTTTCCTCGCGCACTTGCAGCAGGGCCTTGAGCGCCGTGAGCTCGGGGTCGGTCACGTCGACGTGGGTGCGCACATGCTGGATGCCATGGGCGGCGAGGGCCTGGATGGTTTTCCTGGCGCGGGTCTTGGTGTCTTCCTCGGTGATGGTGGCCTTGCGTTCGCCCCAGCACTCGATGCCTTCGAACAGCGTGCCGCTCATGTTCCAGCGCGGTTCACCGGCGGTGAGCGTGGCGTCCAGGTGGATGTGTGGTTCGACGAAGGGCGGGACCACCAGGTTGCCGCCGGCATCGAGGTCTTCCGGGCCGAGGCTGGGTGCCTCGGTCTGGCGGGCGATGTTGGCGATCAAGCCGTTTTCCAGGTGCAGTTCATGCAAGCCTTCACGGTTACGCAGACGGGCGTTGATGATGTGCATCAGGCGAATCCTTTAGAGGTTTTGTAGGGACGCATCAGCGGTGCGAGTACCCATTACGCTGATCAATAGCACATACGTTAGCGCGCCGGCAGCGATTCCTACCAGCGGCGCGACCCAGGGTGAATTGAACGCCGCGACGGTGCCAATCCCATAGGCCAACAGCCCGGGCCAGTTGAACGCCGGCAGTTGCGCCTCGGCCAGGCGCGGATAACGACCACGCCAGCGGAAGAAGAAATCGGCCATGATGACCCCGCCGATGGGTGGGATGACGGTGCCCAGCAGGATCAGGTAGGGCACCAGCAGATCGTACATGCCCAGCAGCGCCAGCAACGTGCCGATCACCGCGCCGCCGAGGGTTACGGTCTTGCGCCGACGGGTGCGCAGCAGGTTGCAACCGGCCACGGCGAAGTTGTAGATGGTGTTGTCCTGGGTGCTCCAGATGTTGAGCAGCAGCATCGCCATCGCCGCCATGGCGAAGCCCTGCAGCAGCAACACTTCGACCACGTCCGGTTGCTGATAGACGATGGCTCCGTAGGCGCCGATCAGCACCATCAGCCCATTGCCGAGGAAGAAGCCGATCAGACTCGCCAGCACCGCGACCTTCGCCGAGCGGGAGAACCGCGTCCAGTTGGTGGCCTGGGTCGCGCCGCTGACGAAGGTGCCGAACACCAACGTGATGGCGGTGGACCAGTCGAGGCTGCCCGTCGGCACCACCGCCAACAAGCCTTCGAAGCCGCCGACCTTCACCGTCGCGACCCACATCGACAGCATCAGCAGCAACATCATGGCCGGCACGGCGAGGTACGAGAGGATTTCCAACCCGCGATAACCGACATAGGCCGTGGCACAAAACCCCAGGCCGAACAGCACCATCAACCCGAGCACGGTGCTCTCGCTCAACTCGAAATACTTGCCCAGCACCACCGCGGCAGTCGCCGTGCCCCAGGCGTACCAGCCGATCTGGGTGAACCCCAGAATCAAGTCACTGAGCTTGCTGCCCACCTCGCCGAAACAGAAACGCCCCATCAACACCGAATTGAGCCCGCTCTTGAAGGCGATATAGCCCAGGCCGGCGGCGTAGAGGCCCAGCAGCAGATTGCCGATGACGATGACCGTGAGCATTTCGGCAAAACCGAACGCTACCCCCAGCTTGCCGCCGGCAAACATGGTGGCGGTGAAAAAGGTGAAACCCAGCAGCACCATGGCCGTGGAGGCCAGGCCCTTGCGAGCGTGCATCGGGACTTCGCTCAAGGGATAGTCATTGCCTGGATCGTTCTGAGTCATGTGGCGGTCCTTGCGGATGAGGGGTATATCGCAAACGTGCAGCGCCCGTGCCAAGCGAGTGATCGCGAGGTTATTTATAGACAATCCTGGGGATTGGGTGGGCGCAGGGACCAAAAGCGGTGCGCGAGTGATTCAAGTTGGAACACGGATCTCACTCGCAGGGAATTCCCTGTGGGAGCGGTTTCTTCAGGGACCAAGATGCAATGGCAGGAACCGCAACACCGCCGCGACGATGGCCTCCGGCGCGTCTTCCTGGACCAGGTGCCCGGCATTTGGAATGGGATGAAATTGTGCCCCTGGGATCATCCGTTGCAGGGCCCGGCCGCGCTCGATGGGAATCCACTGATCATCCTCGCCCCACAGGATCTGGGTCGGGCAGCGCACGTTCGGATACAGCCCCTCGGCTTCACGGGTGTAGCGTTCGTCCATCTGCGCGATCTGCCGGTAGAACGCCGCCTGGCCCGGCTCGCCAAGCCACGGCTGCACGTAGGGCGCCAGTTCCGCGTCCGGGATGTCCCGTTTGATCGCGCCGCGGACATAGGTCGGCACGATGGCCCGCTGAATGTAGTCGGGCAGGCCGCTGAAGGCCGCTTCATGCTGGCGGACATGCTGCACAAAGGGCGAACCCCAGGGTGACAGCGCCACGGGGTCGATCAGGGTCAGGCTGCGGTAATCCTTGCCGTTTAGCAGGTGCGTGCGCAGGGCCGTGGCACCGCCAAAGTCATGGGCCACCACATCCGGGCAATCCAGGCGCCAATGCTCCAGCAATTGTGCGAACAACAGGTTTTGCACGCCGAGGGACACTTCGGCATCGGGTTGTGCGGATTGGCCATACCCCAGCAGGTCGAAGTAATGCACCCGGTGGGTGGCGAAGAACAGCGGGGCGATCCGGTGCCACACGTAGGAAGAGAAGGGCGTGCCGTGGACAAACACCAACGGCGGGCCATCGCCCTGGATGGCGTAGCGGATGCAGTGCCCGTTGAAGTCGTATGTTTGATCCAGCGGCCAGTGGGTCATGATCGATACTCCCCTGAAAATGGCTCAGGGGCTAGAGCATAGGCCAATGCCATTGAGCAGGGGAGACACCCTTGTGGCGAGGGAGCTTGCTCCCGCTGGGCCGCGAAGCGGTCCTCAAGCCTGAGATTGCGGTGTATCAGGTTGAATCGAGTCGCTGCTTTTGGGGCTGCTGCGCAGCCCAGCGGGAGCAAGCTCCCTCGCCACAGGAAACTCCCTTGCCACAAGGAAAGGGGTTATTCGCCGTGGTAGATGCAACCGCTGGTGCAAGTCTCATGGATGCGGATGGCGCTGAGTTCCGGCAGCAAAGGCTTCAATTCATTCCAGATCCACTTGGCCAGGACTTCGCTGGTGGGGTTTTCCAGGCCAGGAATGTCGTTGAGGTAGTTGTGGTCCAGGCGCTCGTAGAGCGGCTTGAAGATCGCCTTGATTTCCGAGAAGTCGCGAATCCAGCCCGTGTGTGGATCGATGTCGCCGCTCAGGTGGATCGCCACTTTGAACGAGTGGCCGTGAAGGCGGCCGCACTTGTGGCCGTCCGGCACGTGGGGCAGGCGGTGGGCGGATTCGAAGGTAAATTCTTTGAAGATTTCCACAGGTTCGGGCTCTTTAAGGTAGCGGTCGCGAGGCAGGCGGCGGAGTTTATCAGTTTGATAACGGTGTTGCGCGACCGTGCTGACTAAAGGGTCAGCAAACGCTCGCCCAACCTGCCGTTGGCCGTCAGTTCCAGGAACTCGTCACCGAGCCGGCGGCTTTCGTCCATCGCCGTGCGCCAGTACTGGCGGCGGCTCGTGTCATCGCCCATGAACCGCTTGAAGTCGTTACGGTCTGGCAGCTTGCCGTAGGGCAGGCGCGCCAGGTATTCACGGGACGGCGCCAGCAGCAGCACGTCTTGCAGGCGGTCGACGTTGCCCCGGCGCCACGGCAGGCCCTTGTCGAACCAGCCGGGAATGACCCGGTCGGTGAAATGCGGGTAGAGCACGATGTCCTCGCCGCTGTAGGGCAGGTCGAGGTGGTAGTCCAGCAGACCGCCGTCGCGGTAGGTGCCGGCACCGGCGCCCGGCAGGTCGCGCACGCCTTCCATCACCATCGGGATCGAGCCCGAGGCCAGCAGGGCCTGGCGCAGGTTGCCGGCCGCCAGCGGAACGAAACGTGACGGAAAGTCATTCAACGGATGCAGGGGCGGGGCCAGGCGCGGGTCATGGATGATCAGCCGTTCGAAATGCCGCGACAGCCGTGCCCGACCTCGCAAGTTGTCGGCAATCACCGACGACAAGCCCAGGCCCAGTCGGCCGCGATGATCCTGGGCCAGCAGGCCGTGGCTCTTGACCACCATGATGTTGAGCCGGTATCGCGGGTTATCGAGGATCGACGCATCGCGGCCGTCGAGCAAATCATCGAGCATGCGTTGCGAACTCTGGCTGACCCCGGCCATGGTCACGCCTTTGGCAAAGCTTTGTTCGTTGTACAAGGTGCCCAGGCGCCGGATGCCCTCGGCGGCATCCGGCAGGCAGGCGCTGGCGAAGCGCCAGGCACCCACCGAGGCCCCGATCAGCGAGCGCTCCCGGGGCGCGGCGGGCAGCCATTCGTCGAACAGCGCCAAGTCCAGCCCCTGGATGCCCAGGGCCTTGGGACCACCGGCAGCGCCCGGCAGGATGCCGACGTCGGCGGCGTTCAAGCCGGCCTGGCGAATCCGCGCGAACGCACGGGGGCCGGCCTTGAGGGTGAGGGCGGGAAACTTGATGTGGATGGCGGTCATACCGGTCTCGAATGCGGGTAAGCGGCTGATTATAACGACACAAAACCTTGTTATTGATGTGGGTCCCATGATGGCCATTCAGTTTCAGTTAAGTTCACCCCGATACAGTCCCCCCGGTAAAGATTATAAGAAGGAGATACCCCATGAACCGCCTGACTGCCTTTTTTATCGCGACCCTGATGGCACTGGGAACCAGCCTGGTTCACGCACGAGACCTGGACACGGACGAAGCCCGCAAACTGCAAGACGCTGGTACCATCCTGTCCTTTGAAAAACTCAACGCCGCTGCCCTGGCCGAACACCCTGGCGCCACCTTGACCGATACCGAGCTGGACGAAGAGTACGGCAAGTACATTTACCAGGTGGATTTGCGCGATACGAAGGGCATTGAGTGGGATCTGGAATTGGACGCCACCAACGGCAAGGTGCTCAAGAATCATCAGGATACGTAATGAAGCTTAATCTGCGCGCCCATAATCGATGGGCGCTGGCGCTGCTGGCGTTTTGTTCGCTGGCCGTGGCCCGGGACCTGGATCAGGACGAGGCCCTGCAACTGCGCCAGCAGGGTGTGATCTTGCCGCTGGAGCAACTGCTGCAACAGGCGCTGGACCTGCACCCGGGCGCCAAACTGCTGGAAGCCGAGCTGGAGGAGAAACACGGCGTCTATATTTATGAGGTCGAGTTGCTGGACACCGACGGCGTCGTGCGCGAATTGGACCTGGAGGCCGCGACCGGCCGCTTACTCAAAGATAAGGAAGACTGATGCGCCTGCTTCTGGTGGAAGATCACGTGCCCCTGGCCGACGAACTGATGGCCGGACTTGCACGCCAGGGCTACGCCGTCGACTGGCTCGCCGATGGTCGCGACGCGGTATACCAGGGCAGCAGCGAACCCTACGACCTGATCATCCTCGATCTCGGCCTGCCGGGCGTGCCGGGGCTTGAGGTGCTCGCCCAATGGCGTGCCGGTGGCTTGAGCACGCCAGTGTTGATCCTTACCGCACGCGGTTCCTGGGCCGAGCGCATCGAAGGCCTCAAGGCCGGGGCCGACGATTACCTGACCAAACCTTTTCATCCTGAAGAGCTGCAGTTGCGGATCCAGGCGTTGCTGCGCCGCTCCCACGGCCAGGTCAACCAGCCGACGCTGAAGTCGGCCGGGTTGCACCTGGATGAGAGTCGCCAGTGCGTGGTCCGCGACGGCACCGACATCCAGCTCACGGCCGCCGAGTTCCGCCTGTTGCGCTATTTCATGCTGCATCCCGAGCAGATCCTTTCTAAAAGCCATCTCGCCGAACACCTGTACGACGGTGAGACCGAGCGCGATTCCAACGTGCTTGAAGTCCACGTCAATCACCTGCGGCGCAAGCTGGGCCGCAGCGTGATCGAAACCCGTCGCGGCCAGGGTTACCTGTTCGGCGGGCAGGCGCAGTGAGATCCATCCAGCGGCGCCTGAGCCTGGGGTTGATCGGTGTGATGGTGGTGGTCGGCCTGGTTCTGGCACAGACCAGCCTGTGGTTGTTCGAGCTGGGCTTGCAGCGTTACCTGGAAGCCGGGCTGCGCAACGACAGCGAAAACCTGCTGGTGGCCCTGGTGCGCGGCCCGCAGGGGCTGCAACTGGATGAACGACGCTTGTCGCCGGCCTATCAGCGGCCGTTTTCCGGGCATTATTTCCGTATCGACTTTGCCGATGTGCACTGGCGCTCCCGCTCCCTGTGGGACCAGGAATTGCCCCGGCTCGACCACCCGGGCCTGCACAGCAACCTGCAACTGGGGCCCGAGGGCCAGAAGCTGCTGGTGCTGCGCACCGACTATCGACGGCTGGGCCAGGCGATCTCCATCAGCGTGGCCCAGGATTACACGCCGGTGCGTGACAGCTTCCGCCGAATGCAGCAGATCGGCCTGGGGCTCGGGTTGGCGGGGTTACTGTTGATTCTGTTGCTGCAACGCATCACCGTGCGCCGCGCCTTGCGTCCGCTGGACCGGGCGCGGGAGCAGATTGCCCAGTTGCAGCGCGGGCAGCGTTCGCAACTCGACGAACAGGTGCCACGGGAGCTGGAACCGCTGGTGGCGCAAATCAACCATCTGCTGGCCCACACCGAGGACAGCCTCAAGCGTTCGCGCAACGCATTGGGCAACCTCGGCCATGCCTTGAAGACCCCGCTGGCGGTGCTGCAAAGCCTGGCTTCGAACGAGAAGCTCGATCCGTATCCCGAGTTGCGCAAGCTGCTGCTCGATCAACTGGAGCAGGTCCGCCAGCGCCTGAACCGGGAACTCAACCGCGCCCGCTTGTCCGGCGATGCCTTGCCCGGCGCGCACCTGGACTGCGATGCCGAGCTGCCGGGATTGCTCGCCACGCTGAACATGATCCACGGCGAACACCTGCACCTGAGCTACGCCGCCCCGCCGGGCCTGCACCTGCCGTGGGATCGTGAAGACCTGCTGGAGCTGTTGGGCAACCTGCTGGACAACGCCTGCAAATGGGCCGACGCCGAAGTGCGCCTGACCATGACCGAGACAGCCGACGGATTCAGCCTGGCCGTGGAAGACGACGGCCCGGGCATCCCCAGGGATCGCCGCGACCAGGTGTTCAGCCGCGGCACGCGGCTGGATGAACAGACCGATGGACACGGCCTGGGCCTGGGCATCGTGCGGGACATCGTCGACACCTGGGGTGGCCTGCTGGCGTTGGACGACAGCGAGTGGGGTGGATTGAAGGTCGTGATTGAGTTGCCCAAGCGCTGACCTCTATCGCATGGCGCCGCCCTCATGTGGGTGCGAGCTTGCTCGCGATGGCGTCAGTTCAGCCACATGGATAGCTACCGAAAGATCGCTATCGCGAGCAAGCTCGCTCCCACAAGGGTGGGGCGGTGGTGGTCGTCAATATTGCGAGATTTGAAAACCCGCCCCACGGCCCTTGCAGCTTGCCGCCGCTTGCTGCAAAGTCGCGACCTTTTTGTCCGGTGGCTTTCCATCGCTGTGCTTTGAGGTAATGATGATAAATGCAGTAATTGCCGCGGTTGGCGTCATGCTGGTGCTCAGCCTGGCCCGCGTGCATGTGGTGATCGCGCTGATTATCGGTGCGTTGGTGGGTGGCCTGACGGGTGGCCTGGGGATCGAGGCGACGCTCAAGGCGTTCAATGCCGGCCTGGGTGGTGGTGCGACGGTGGCGCTGTCCTACGCCTTGCTCGGCGCTTTCGCCGTGGCGATTGCCAAGTCCGGCATGGCCCACGCCCTGGCGGACAAAGCCCTGGCCCTGGTGGATCGCCAGGACACTGCCGGCGGCAGGGGCGTCAAATGGGTGCTGATCGGTTTGCTGGGAACGGTCGCGGTCGCCTCCCAGAACATTTTGCCGATCCATATCGCTTTCATTCCGTTGCTGGTGCCGCCGCTGCTCTATGTGCTGACCAAGTTGCAGCTGGACCGTCGGTTGATCGCCTGCGTCATGACCTTCGGCCTGATCACGCCCTACATGTTCCTGCCGGTTGGTTTCGGCAATATCTTCCTCAACGAAATCCTCCTGGCCAACATCGCCCGCAGCGGTGTGGACGTCAGCGGCATCAACGTCACCCATGCCATGGGCATCCCGGCGCTGGGCATGGTGTTTGGTCTGCTGTTGTCGTTGTTCTCCTACCGCAAGAAGCGCGTCTATGACCTGAAGAAAATCGCCCGGGTCGAGCAAGTGGCCGTGCGCTACAACCCACTGAGCCTGATGGTGGCCGGTTTTGCGGTGGCGGCGGCGTTCGCGGTGCAACTGCTGGTGGACTCGATGATCATCGGCGCCCTGGTCGGGTTCCTGATTTTCTCGCTGTCGGGGGTGGTGCGCTGGCGCGAGACTGACGACCTGTTCACCGAAGGCATGAAGATGATGGCGATGATCGGCTTCATCATGATCGCGGCCTCAGGCTTCGCCGAAGTGATGAAGGCCACCGGCGAAGTCCAGAGCCTGGTGGAGTCTTCGGCGGCCTGGATCGGCCACAACAAGGGCATTGGCGCGCTGATGATGTTGCTGGTGGGGCTGCTGGTGACCATGGGCATCGGCTCGTCGTTTTCCACGGTGCCGATCCTGGCGACGATTTTCGTGCCACTGTGCCTGCAACTGGGCTTCAGCCCGCTGGCGATCGTCTGCATCGTCGGCACCGCCGGCGCCCTGGGCGATGCCGGCTCGCCCGCCTCGGACTCGACCCTGGGCCCGACCTCCGGCCTGAACATCGACGGCCAGCACCATCACATCTGGGACACCGTGGTCCCGACCTTCATCCACTACAACCTGCCGCTGCTGGTGTTTGGTTGGGTGGCGGCGATGGTGTTGTAAGGCTGATTCAACAGGGCTCAAGGACCGAGTCGCATCCTTCGCGAGCAAGCCCGCTCCCACACTGGATCCGCAATGAACACAGAATATGTGTGCACCAGCGATCCCTTGTGGGAGCGGGCTTGCTCGCGATGAGTCCTTTGAATCCCGCGAAGAAGTTGCTATCTGTACGCGATAGCCGGTTAAACCTGTCCTACAGTTTTGCCGTGCGGTGCCGTTAATACAGCTAACCACGCCAATAACACCTACAAGAGTGAACAGCATGCGCCTGAGCCTGAAGGCTAAAGTCCTGTCCCTTGCGATACTGCCGGTATTGCTGTCCGCCGTGATCATCAGCCTGACCACGGCTTTCATCTTGAAGGAGCAAGCTAGCAAAGAGGTCCAGCAGACCCGCGAACGCCTGCTCAGCGAGGCCAAGGCCACGCTGCAGAACTATGTGGCAGTGGGCCTGACCGCGATCAAGCCGCTCTACGATGCCGCTACGCCTGGCGATAATGAAGCGCGTGCCCAGGCGATCAAGCTGCTGTCGAACATCAGCTACGGCAAGGACGGCTATTTCTTCGGCTACGACTCCGAGACCATTCGTCTGTTCAAGGCCAACAGCCCCGATGGCGTTGGCAAGAGTTTCAAGGACAACCGCGACCCGAACGGTGTCTACGTCAACCGCGACCTGGTGAAAGTCGCCAAGGACGGAACGCATTATCTGGAATACAGCTCGCCACTGCCCGGCAGCCAGGACTTGGTGCCCAAGCTCGGCTACACCGAGTACCTGTCCAAGTGGGACCTGGCAGTCGGTAGCTCAGTCAACCTGGACGGCATCGAGGCCCAGGTGGCCCTGGTGGAAGCCAAGGTCCACGATCGTGTACAAGGCGTGATATTGAGCATTGTCGGGATCGCCGCCGTGGTGTTGCTGGTGATCGCGGTCGTGGGCCTGTTGCTGGCCAATGCGATCCTGCGTCCCCTGCACCTGATGAAAGACAACCTCGACGACATCGCCGCGGGCGAGGGCGACCTGACCCGTCGCCTGACCATCACCAGCCAGGACGAGCTCGGCCAACTGGCCGGTTCGTTCAACCGCTTCGTCGACAAGATCCACGGCCTGGTGCGGCAGATCACCGACATGACCTCGCAACTGACCGGGCTGGTGACGCAAGTCTCCGAGCAGGCCCAGCGCTCCGAACAGGCCATGGAACGCCAGCGCCACGAAACCGATCAGGTCGCCACGGCGATCAACGAGATGTCCTCGGCCGCCCAGGAAGTCGCCCGCAGCGCCCAGGGTGCCGCTGTCGCGGCCCAGCAGACCGACGAGGAAGGACAATCGGCCAAGCGTGTGGTGGCCGGCAGCATCCAGCAGATTCATGCGTTGGTGAACGATATCCGCAGCAGCGGCGTGTCCCTGGACAGCCTGCAGCAGGACGTGGCCTCGATCGTCAGCGTGCTCGGAGTGATTCGTTCGATTGCCGAGCAGACCAACCTGCTGGCCCTCAACGCCGCCATCGAGGCCGCGCGTGCCGGGGAGGCGGGGCGTGGGTTCGCGGTGGTGGCCGATGAAGTACGGGCCCTGGCCAGCCGGACCCAGCAGAGCACCCAGGAAATCCAGGGCATGATCGATCGCCTGCAATCAGGCACCCACGCGGCGGTGGAAGCGATGCGCCGTTCCAGTGAGGCCGGCGACGGCACCTCGGAACGGGCCAACGAGGCGGGCGCCTCCCTGGACACCATGGCGCAACTGATCGGCACCATCAACTCGATGAACGCCCAGATCGCCAGCGCTGCCGAAGAACAGACCGCGGTGGCCGAGGAAATCAACCGCAGCGTGCATCAGATCGCCGTGGCCGTGGACAGCGTCGCCGACGAAACCCAACTCGGCGCCCAGACCTCCCGCAGCCTGGCTGACCTGGGCCAGCGCCTGGGCAAGCTGGTGGGGCAGTTCCGGATCTGATCCGGCGCAGCAGGAGCTGCCGAAGGCTGCGATCTTTTGCTCTCGATCCAGATGTTTTCACCCGGGCAACCGGGTCTTATCGAGAAAGAAGGATCGCAGCCTTCGGCAGTTCCTGCCGGGTAAGTGGCGAGGGAGCAAGCTCCCTCGCCACATTGCCACATTGCCACATTGCCATAATCAGGCAGGCAACTCGCGCACATCGCGCATCAACAACCCAAACCGCAGGTCCACCGCATCCGGGATGGGCAGGTACACCACGTGTCCATCCCCCGGTGCCACCTCGATGCCCTGGCCTTTGGCATTCTGCAACTGATGCAGGTCGAAGTGGAAATTGCCCTTGGGGGTCATCAGTTCCATGTGATCCCCCAGGCCAAAGCGGTTCTTCACCCGCACTTCGGCCAGGCGTTCGCGCCGTGCGCCGGTCAGTTCGCCGACGAACTGCTGGCGCTCCGACACCGAGCTGCCGTTCTGGTAGTTCTGGTATTCGTCGTGCACGTGGCGCCTCAGAAAACCTTCGGTGTAGCCGCGCTGGGCCAGGGACTCCAGGTCGGTCATCAGGCCACGATCGAATTCCCGGCCGGCCACCGCGTCATCGATGGCCCGGCGATACACCTGGGTGGTGCGCGCGCAATAGAAGTGCGACTTGGTCCGGCCTTCGATCTTCAGCGAATGCACGCCCATGCGCGCCAGGCGCTCGACGTGTTGTACGGCGCGCAGGTCCTTGGCATTCATGATGTAGGTGCCGTGTTCGTCCTCGAAGGCCGGCATGGATTCTTCCGGGCGGTTGGCTTCCTGGAGCAAAAACACTTGGTCAGTGGGCGCGCCGAGACCCAGGGTCGGCTCGGGCTGATAGCTCTGCACAATGTCGCCCACGATATTTTCCACCGCCGGTTGTGCCGCATATTTCCAGCGACAGGCATTGGTGCAACTGCCCTGGTTGGCGTCGCGCTTGTTTAAATAGCCGGACAGCAGGCAGCGCCCGGAATAAGCCATGCACAGCGCTCCGTGGACGAACACTTCCAATTCCATGGCCGGCACCTGCTCGCGGATCTCGGCGATTTCCTCCAGGGACAGTTCCCGGGACAGGATGATCCGGCTCAAGCCCTGCTGCTGCCAGAACTCGACGCTCGCCCAGTTCACCGTGTTGGCCTGCACCGACAGGTGAATCGGCATCTGGGGGAAGTGCCGGCGCACCAGCATGATCAGCCCCGGGTCGGACATGATCAGCGCGTCCGGCGCCATGGCGATCACCGGTTCAAGGTCTTTGAGGAAGGTGCGCAGCTTGGCGTTGTGCGGGGCAATGTTCACCACCACGTAGAAGCGCTTGCCCATGGCCTGGGCCTCGGCAATACCCAAGGCCAGATTCGCATGGTCGAACTCGTTGTTGCGCACCCGCAGGCTGTAGCGCGGCTGGCCGGCATACACCGCATCGGCACCGTAGGCGAAGGCATAGCGCATGTTTTTCAGGGTACCGGCGGGAGCCAGCAGTTCGGGGGCGGCGAGGGTCATGATGGCGTCGGATCGCAAAAGGCGGCGAGGGTAGCCCATGGTCGGCCAGGCCTTATTGATCTGAATCAATGCACGGCGCAAACGAGAAGGCACTCCCACGAGTCCTGGCTGACTAATGTTTATCCCGCCTTAGGACATGGAAAGCTGATGAATCGAAAGATGCTGCAAAACAAAGCCCAGATGCTGCTCCTGGTGCTGGTCACCATCGCGTTCATCTGGATTCTGCTGCCGTTTTACGGCGCGGTGTTCTGGGCGGTGATCCTGGGCATCGTCTTTGCGCCGATGCAGCGCCGCCTGCAGTTGAAATTCGGCTGGCACCGCAATGTCACGTCGCTGTTCACGTTGAGCATCTGTGTGGTCAGCGCGATCTTGCCGGTGATCATCATCAGTACGTTGTTGGTCCAGGAAGGCGCGGCGCTGTACAAGAGCCTGGAAAGCGGAGAACTGGACATTGCCGATTACCTGGCCCGTTTCAAGGATGCCTTGCCGCCGTACTTTCAGCACCTGCTGGACCGCTTCGGCCTGGGCAACCTGAACGGCTTGCGCGACAAGATCGTCAGGAGCGCGATGCAGGGCAGCGAGTTCTTCGCCACCCAGGCCTTCAGTTTCGGGCAGGGCACCTTTCAGTTCATGGTCAGCTTCTTCGTGATGATCTACCTGCTGTTCTTCTTTCTGCGCGACGGCGCGGAGCTGGTGCGTAAGGTGCGCATGGCCATTCCCTTGGCGGAACACCAAAAGCGCCGCCTGCAGCTGAAGTTCAATCGAGTGGTGCGCGCCACGGTGAAAGGCAACCTGCTGGTCGCCATCAGCCAGGGGGCGCTGGGTGGGCTGATCTTCTGGGTCCTGGGGATTTCGACGGTGTTGCCCTGGGCGGTGCTGATGGCGTTCCTGTCGTTGTTGCCAGCGGTGGGGGCGGGCCTCGTCTGGGCGCCGGTGGCGGTGTATTTCCTGCTTTCCGGGGCGATCTGGCAGGGCGTGGTGCTGACGCTGTTCGGGGTGTTCGTGATCGGCCTGGTGGACAATTTCCTGCGCCCGATCCTGGTGGGCAAGGACACCAAGATGCCCGACTACATGGTGCTGGTCTCGACACTGGGCGGGCTGGCGGTGTTCGGGCTCAATGGCTTCGTGATCGGGCCGCTGATCGCCGCGCTGTTCATGTCGAGTTGGGCCCTGTTCGTCGAAACCACGCCGCGGGTGCAGTTGCCCTAGGCGCTCAGCAGATACGGGCCGATGCGTTGCGACAGGGCCTGGGCGGCGGGCAGTGAAGTCAGCGGGCCGCTGATGGTCACGCCGTCTTGCACCAGATACCAGCAGGCCAGCAACCCGAGCTCCCGGAGTGGGGCAGGGACGGCGCTGCCAATGACAGACATGATTTGAACCTTGGGCATGGGAAACCTCCATCAATCGATGGGGTTACCTTACGACTCAGTGGGGGTAACGAAAAATCAACCGGCTCAATAGTAGGAATCGATGCCGCTCAATCGACGACCAGATCGAGCATGTGCACCACTTCCTGCTCGTTGAGCAGGCCCTTGCGCACCAGGTTTTCCGTCAGTAGGGAAAGGAACTTGGCGCTGCGGTGGCCTTCGAGTTGCTTGAGTTCGGTCAGCACGTTGTACACCTTGCTGGAGGTGCACAGGCCGACGATGCGATGGGGGTTTTGTGTGGGCATACCTTCGTCCTTGTTTTTATGAAGCTGTTGTTGGCGGACAGAGCCAGTTTGCGGCCCTGTCATGACGCTCACGTGACAGCTTGGGTTGTTGGAAAAAAGAAAGCAGGATTCAGACCATAATGCCTTTTTGGCGCCGGATTATTGTTCCTGTAGCGACCTCGGCAAGTCTTTTCAACCAGCTGCGCTTAAATTTTTCCCACAAAAAAGCCCCTGAACCTTTCGATTCAGGGGCTTGATTGCTTGCTATCTGGCTCCACGACCTGGACTCGAACCAGGGACCCAGTGATTAACAGTCACTTGCTCTACCAACTGAGCTATCGCGGAATGGCGCGTATGTTACTGATTGGAAAAGAGAAGTCAAGCGTCCATTGCCGCACGGCGCATTCCTGGTGCCCTTTGACGGTCAATCAACGATTGGCAGTTACCGTCAGGGCAGGAGAGGACTACCATGGTCGCCCGGAAGTGGCAGGATGCGCTGCCGGCCATTCGCCGACATTAAGGTACGCGCCATGAACCACCTGTTACCTCTTCTCAGTGCCCGCCGCGCCGAGGTGCTCTTGTGAGTACCGCCCAGATCAGCTTGCCCAAGGGTGTGGGGCCTCATGCCGAGAAACTGTACGACGCCATCACCCAGGCCAGCACGGCTGAGGAATTGAACCGTGCCGGGGGCAAGGCCGAGGGTTTTGTCCTGGGGCTGGAAAGTACCAAGGCGATCAAGAGCCAGGTGGCCGAGTCGCTGTACGTCGTGTACGACGATGCGGCGAGCCAGCGGGCGACGGAGTTGTAGTTCTGGAGGCTTTTTGTGGCGAGGGAGCTTGCTCCCGCTGGGCTGCGTAGCAGCCCCAGGAAATGCTTGAGCCAATCAGTCTGACACACCGCGGTGGCTGGCTTTAGGGCCGCTTCGCAGCCCAGCGGGAGCAAGCTCCCTCGCCACGGGGCGGTGTGCGGGCTCAAAAAAAACGGGAAGCCATGGCTTCCCGTTCTTCATTACAGAGACCTTCAGATCACCTGTACGATGGCCTTGGTCACCGCATCGATGTTGTTCTGGTTCAGCGCGGCCACGCAGATGCGGCCGGTGTCCAGGGCATAGATGCCGAACTCGTTGCGCAGGCGTGTCACTTGTTCAACGGTCAGACCGGAGTAGGAGAACATCCCGCTCTGGCGTGCGACGAAGCTGAAGTCGTGGTGCGGGGCGGCCTTGGCCAGCATGTCCACCATCTGGATGCGCATGCCGCGAATGCGCAGGCGCATTTCGGCCAGCTCGGCTTCCCACTGGGCCCGCAGTTCCGGGCTGTTGAGCACGGCGGCGACGATGCTGGCGCCGTGGGTCGGTGGGTTGGAGTAGTTGGTGCGGATCACGCGCTTGACCTGGGACAGCACGCGGGCACTTTCTTCTTTCGATTCGCTGACGATCGACAGGGCGCCGACGCGCTCGCCGTACAGGGAGAACGACTTGGAGAACGAGCTGGAGGCAAAGAAGGTCAGGCCCGACTCGGCGAACAGGCGCACGGCCGCCGCGTCTTCGTCGATACCGGCGCCAAAGCCCTGGTAGGCCATGTCCAGGAACGGAACGTGGTTCTTGGCCTTGACCACGGCCAGCACGTTTTTCCAGTCTTCCGGGCTCAGGTCCACGCCGGTCGGGTTGTGGCAGCAGGCGTGCAGCACAACGATGGAGCGGTCGGGCAGGGCGTTGAGGTCTTCCAGCAGGCCGCTGCGGTTCACGTCGTGGGTGGCGGCGTCGTAGTAGCGGTAGTTCTGCACCGGGAAACCAGCGGTTTCGAACAGGGCGCGGTGGTTTTCCCAGCTTGGGTCGCTGATGGCGACGACGGCGTCAGGCAGCAGTTGCTTGAGGAAGTCGGCACCGATCTTCAGTGCACCGGTGCCGCCCACGGCCTGGGTGGTGATGACGCGACCGGAGGTGATCAGCGGCGAATCCTTGCCGAACAGCAAGGTCTGCACGGCCTGGTCGTAGGCGGCGATGCCGTCGATCGGCAAGTAGCCACGGGAAACGTGCTGAGCCACGCGAGCCGTCTCGGCCTCGACAACGGCGCGCAGGAGTGGAATACGCCCCTCTTCATTGCAGTAAACACCCACACCCAGGTTGACCTTGTTGGTACGGGTGTCGGCGTTGAAAGCTTCGTTGAGGCCCAGGATGGGGTCGCGGGGTGCCAATTCGACAGCGGAAAACAGGCTCATTATTGCGCGGCTCTAATGGAGAGTGAGGGGAGGTGTGGCGCTCCAGCCGAATGCACTAGAGCGGTGCACAAACGGGGAGCTAGTATAGAGGCCATCACTCGGCACGGCGACAGGCGATTCGGCTTTCAGGCTAAGTTTTTTCGATTTTTTTCGACCGTTAGTCCTTTCGCCGCGTCAAAGTCTTCAAGGCGTGTAGGACGTTCGTCTTGAAAGCGAAGGCATTCACCTCCACATTGTGTGCATCCCAGCTTTTTCCTCGGGCGACACCCGTCGTTTCGGTCTTTCTCGTTCCTGTCGGCTGGCCGACAGGGGTGAATCCAGAGGTTATGTCATGTCTGAATTCCAGCTAGTCACCCGCTTCCAGCCCGCCGGCGATCAGCCGGAAGCCATCCGCCTGATGGTCGAGGGCATCGAGGCCGGGCTGGCGCACCAGACGTTGCTCGGTGTGACCGGTTCGGGCAAGACCTTCAGCATCGCCAACGTGATCGCCCAGATTCAGCGCCCGACCCTGGTACTGGCGCCGAACAAGACCTTGGCGGCGCAGCTGTACGGCGAGTTCAAGGCGTTTTTCCCGAATAACGCCGTGGAATACTTCGTTTCCTACTACGACTACTACCAGCCCGAGGCCTACGTGCCGTCGTCGGACACCTTCATCGAGAAGGATGCCTCGATCAACGATCACATCGAACAGATGCGACTGTCGGCGACCAAGGCCTTGCTCGAGCGCAAGGACGCGATCATCGTCACCACGGTGTCGTGCATCTACGGCCTGGGCAGCCCGGAAACCTACTTGAAGATGGTGCTGCACGTGGACCGTGGCGACAAACTCGACCAACGCGCCTTGCTGCGGCGCCTGGCGGACTTGCAGTACACCCGCAACGACATGGATTTCGCCCGGGCGACGTTCCGGGTGCGTGGCGATGTGATCGACATCTACCCGGCGGAATCGGACCTGGAAGCGATTCGCATCGAGCTGTTCGACGATGAAGTGGAGAGCCTCTCGGCGTTCGACCCGCTGACCGGTGAAGTGATCCGCAAGTTGCCACGCTTCACGTTCTACCCCAAGAGCCACTATGTGACGCCCCGGGAAACCCTGCTGGACGCCATCGAAGGAATCAAGGTCGAGTTGCAGGAGCGCCTGGAATACCTGCGTTCGAACAACAAGCTGGTGGAAGCCCAGCGTCTGGAGCAGCGGACCCGGTTCGACCTGGAGATGATCCTGGAGCTGGGCTACTGCAACGGCATCGAAAACTATTCGCGCTACCTGTCGGGCCGTCCGGCGGGCGCGCCACCCCCCACCTTGTATGACTACCTGCCGGCCGATGCCCTGCTGGTCATCGACGAGTCCCACGTCAGCGTGCCCCAGGTCGGCGCCATGTACAAAGGCGACCGTTCGCGCAAGGAAACCCTGGTGGAATACGGTTTCCGCCTGCCCTCGGCCCTGGACAACCGGCCGATGCGCTTCGATGAATGGGAAAGCGTGAGCCCGCAGACGATTTTTGTCTCGGCCACCCCTGGCAACTACGAAGCCGAGCATGCCGGGCGGGTGGTCGAGCAAGTGGTGCGACCGACCGGGCTGGTGGACCCGCAAGTCGAGGTGCGCCCGGCGCTGACCCAGGTGGACGACCTGCTCTCGGAAATCTCCAAGCGCGTGGCGCTGGAAGAGCGAGTGCTGGTCACCACGCTGACCAAGCGCATGGCCGAAGACCTTACCGACTACCTGGCCGACCACGGCGTGCGGGTGCGTTACCTGCACTCGGACATCGACACGGTGGAGCGGGTCGAGATCATTCGCGACCTGCGCCTGGGCACTTTCGATGTGTTGGTGGGGATCAACCTGCTGCGCGAAGGCCTGGACATGCCGGAAGTGTCGCTGGTGGCGATTCTCGACGCCGACAAGGAAGGTTTCCTGCGTTCCGAGCGTTCGTTGATCCAGACCATCGGTCGTGCGGCACGTAACCTCAATGGCCGGGCGATTCTGTATGCCGACCGCATCACCGGCTCCATGGAGCGGGCCATCGGCGAGACCGAGCGCCGTCGCGACAAACAGATCGCCTTCAACCTGGCCAACGGCATTACCCCCAAAGGCGTGTTCAAGGACGTCGCCGACATCATGGAGGGCGCCACCGTGCCCGGCTCGCGCAGCAAGAAGCGCAAGGGCATGGCCAAGGCGGCCGAAGAGAGCGCTCGTTACGAGGCCGAACTGCGCTCGCCAAGCGAAATCACCAAGCGCATCCGGCAGTTGGAAGAGAAGATGTACCAGTTGGCCCGGGACCTGGAGTTCGAGGCGGCGGCGCAGTTGCGCGATGAGATTGGCAAGTTGCGCGAGCGTTTGCTGGTTGTCTGAGGTTGTGTGGCGACCTTAAGGGCGTCATCGCGAGCAAGCTCGCCCCCAGAGTTCGATCGAATCGCCCAATGATCCCTTGTGGGAGCGGGCTTACTCGCGATGGGGGCGATTCGGTCTGACGACTGGCGACACAAATCCCGCTCTCACTGGAGCCCGCCCGCCATCGCCTGTTACCATTCGCCCCCTGTTTGATCTTCGCTTTTATATTCTTTCCGAGACATGCCATGACCACCGTCCGCACCCGCATCGCGCCTTCGCCCACTGGCGATCCCCATGTCGGCACCGCCTACATCGCTTTGTTCAACTATTGCTTTGCCAAGCAGCATGGCGGCGAGTTCATTCTGCGGATCGAGGACACCGACCAGTTGCGTTCGACCCGCGAGTCCGAACAGCAGATCTTCGACGCCCTGCGCTGGTTGGGGATCGACTGGAGCGAAGGCCCGGACGTCGGCGGCCCGCACGGTCCGTATCGCCAGAGCGAGCGTGGTGACATCTACCAGCAATATTGCCAGCAACTGGTGGACATGGGGCATGCGTTCCCGTGTTTCTGCACCGCCGAAGAGCTGGACCAGATGCGCGCCGAGCAAATGGCCCGTGGCGAAACCCCGCGCTACGACGGCCGGGCGCTGCTGCTGTCCAAGGAAGAAGTCGCTCGTCGCCTGGCGGCTGGCGAGCCCCATGTGATCCGCATGAAGGTGCCAACCGAAGGCGTCTGCGTGGTGCCGGACATGCTGCGTGGCGATGTCGAGATCCCGTGGGATCGCATGGACATGCAAGTGCTGATGAAGACCGACGGCCTGCCGACGTACTTCCTGGCCAACGTGGTCGACGATCACTTGATGGGCATCACCCACGTGTTGCGCGGTGAAGAATGGCTGCCGTCGGCGCCGAAACTGATCCTGCTCTACGAATACTTCGGCTGGGAGCAACCACAGCTGTGCTACATGCCGCTGCTGCGTAACCCGGACAAGAGCAAGCTGTCCAAGCGCAAGAACCCGACCTCGGTGACGTTCTACGAGCGCATGGGCTTCATGCCCGAGGCGATGCTCAACTACCTGGGACGCATGGGCTGGTCGATGCCGGACGAGCGCGAGAAGTTCTCGCTGCAGGAAATGGTCGAGCATTTCGATCTGTCGCGCGTGTCCCTGGGCGGGCCGATCTTCGACGTCGAGAAACTGTCGTGGCTCAACGGCCAGTGGCTGCGGGACCTGCCGGTGGAGGAGTTCGCCGCACGTGTGCAGAAGTGGGCATTGAACCCTGAGTACATGATGAAGATCGCTCCTCATGTGCAGGGTAGGGTAGAGACCTTCAGTCAGATCGCCCCGCTGGCCGGTTTCTTCTTCGCCGGCGGCGTGACGCCGGATGCGAAGTTGTTCGAATCCAAGAAGCTTTCGGGCGACCAGGTGCGCCAGTTGATGCAACTGATCCTGTGGAAGCTCGAAAGCCTGCGTCAATGGGAGAAGGACAGCATCACCGCGACCATCCAGGCCGTGGTCGAATCGCTGGAGTTGAAACTGCGCGATGCCATGCCGCTGATGTTCGCCGCCATTACCGGCCAGGCCAGCTCGGTGTCGGTGCTCGATGCGATGGAAATCCTCGGGCCGGACCTCACCCGTTTTCGCCTGCGCCAGGCCATCGATCTGCTCGGTGGTGTGTCGAAGAAGGAAAACAAGGAGTGGGAAAAACTGCTGGGCGCGATCGCGTAAGCGTTCAATGAGGCAGGACATACCCCGGTTTTCCGGGGTTTGTCGGTAAGTGATTGTTATCCCGGCAAAAAATTTTCAAATTTGTTGAAAATAAATTTGACAGCCCTCCGATACGCCCTTAAGATTCGCCCCGTCCTCAGCGATGAGGGGCTATAGCTCAGCTGGGAGAGCGCTTGCATGGCATGCAAGAGGTCGACGGTTCGATCCCGTCTAGCTCCACCAATTTACACTTCAAGGCCTGGCCACACCGGTCTTGATGCGATCAACACTCAGCGTTGATCAGTTGTACAGAAGGGTTTGCGTCCCCTTCGTCTAGTGGCCTAGGACACCGCCCTTTCACGGCGGTAACAGGGGTTCGAGTCCCCTAGGGGACGCCAGTTTTACAGAAGCGATGTTGCAAGATGTCGCTCCGCCGCGAGGCGAAAAATCCGGGGCTATAGCTCAGCTGGGAGAGCGCTTGCATGGCATGCAAGAGGTCGACGGTTCGATCCCGTCTAGCTCCACCAATTACAGGTTCAAGGTCTGGCCACACGGTCCTTGAATCGATCAGTTCTCAGCACTGATCAAGTCAGAAGGTTTGTGTCCCCTTCGTCTAGTGGCCTAGGACACCGCCCTTTCACGGCGGTAACAGGGGTTCGAGTCCCCTAGGGGACGCCACGATTACCCGCTCTGCGGGATTTTATAAGGGTCATTCAATTCTTGAATGGCCCTTTTGTTTGTCTGGCGTTCGGCCAATTCCCTTGTCCTTGAAAATAGACTTCTGACCGGCGGTCAAAATTTCCGCTTGCGGAAAATTATTATAGGAATAATATTTCAATCATAATATTCGGAGGCGACGATGAGCGATAAAAAGGCACAAACCCGTGAACGCATTCTCAAGGCCGCCAGCGACGCGCTGATCCAGCGTGGGCCGGCTGAGCCGAGCGTGGGCGAGGTGATGGGCGCGGCCGGCCTGACGGTGGGCGGTTTTTATGCCCATTTCGAAAGCAAGGATGCCTTGATGCTGGAGGCATTCAAGCACTTGCTCAGCCGGCGTCGCGGCCTGATCGCCGACATGGACGGCGAGCTGACAGGCGAAGAGCGGCGCGCCCTGGTGGCGGCGTTCTATCTGTCGCGCAAGCACCGCGATTCCACCGAAAACGCTTGTCCGATCCCGGCGTCGGTCGGCGAGCTCGGCCGGCTGCCGGATGCGTTCCGTGAGGTCCTCAATGAGCATATCGAGCTGATGACCGCGCAATTGGCGGCCAGCCCGGAAGACGCCGACAAAGTCTTGGCCGACATTGCCCTGATGGTGGGCGGCCTGGCCCTGGCGCGGGCATTGGGCCCTGGAGAGTTGTCGGATCGTTTGCTGCGCGCCGCCAAGTCGGCGGTGCGATGAGCTAAGGCGCAAGCCCTGGAGATGAGCGATGAACAGGTTGAGCTGGATTCGTAGCGTCAATGGCACGCTTGGTTGGGTGGCTCCGCGCCTGGTAGCGAAGAAGATGCGTGGGGTGTTCATGCAGCCCCGGAACCTGCCGCCCCGCGACTGGGAGTTGCCGTTGCTGGCCAGTTCTGAGCGCATCACCTTGCGTTTCGGTCTGTCGGCGTTACGTTGGGGCAGGGGCCCGGTCGTCCTGCTGATGCACGGCTGGGAAGGGCGGCCCACTCAGTTCGGGGCGTTGATCACTGCATTGGTGGACGCCGGCTACATGGTGGTGGCGCTGGACGGCCCGGCCCATGGTCGCTCTCCTGGTCGCGAGGCGAATGTCTTGCTGTTCGCCAGGGCCATGCTTGAAGCAGCGGCTGAATTACCGCCGCTGCAAGCCGTGATCGGGCATTCCATGGGCGGTGCCAGTGCCATGCTGGCGGTTCAGTTGGGGTTGCGTACCGAGACCCTGGTCAGTGTTGCCGCGCCCGCGCGCATTCTTGGCGTGTTGCGCGGGTTCGCCCGGATCATGGGGTTGCCACCCAAGGCACGTTCGGCCTTCATTCGCGAAGTGGAGCGTGACGTCGGCATGCGGGCCGCAAAGATGGACGTCTCCCACTACCAGCTGGATCTGCCCGGGCTGATCGTCCATGCCGAGGACGACACATTCGTCTCGGTCAAGGAATCGCAACTGATCCACGAAGCCTGGTTCGACAGCCGCTTGCTGCGATTGCCCGAGGGTGGGCACCAGCGGGTGCTGGCCGATCCTCGTGTCATTGATGGGGTGTTATCACTGCTGGCCGGGCGCAGCCTGCAAGCGCGGCAATCGGCTTGATCATCCGTTACACTGCCCCGATCCACATTCGACCGGGAGAGGGGCATGGGCTGGGATCGCGCAACACCGTTCATTATTGATCTTCAGGTAAATGCCGAAGACATCGACGGGCTGGGCCACGCCAACAACGCGGTATACGTCACCTGGCTCGAGCGCTGTGCCTGGCGTCATTCCCAGCGCCTGGGCCTGGACCTGGTGGAGTACCGGCGCCTCGACCGGGCCATGGCAGTGGTGCGGCATGAAATCGATTACCTGGCAGCCGCCTATGAAGGCGACGAGCTGCAATTGGCGACCTGGATCGTCGACTGGGACCAGCGGTTGAAGATGACCCGGCATTTCCAGCTGATTCGGCCAAGCGACAACACCACGTTGCTGCGGGCCCAGACCACCTTCGTTTGCATCGAGCTGTCCACTGGCCGGCCCAAGCGTATGCCGCAGGAATTCATCGAGGGTTATGGTCCCGCCCTGGAACCGTCCGGCATCCTCGTGGATTGATCCACCGCCATCACGAGCAAGCTCAGCTCCCACAGGGATTGATGGTGAATTCCGATGTCATGGGCAAAATCCGGTAAACTGCCGCACGTTTTTTCCTTGAGTGTGTCTTTTTCATGCAAATTGCCCTGGCGCCCATGGAGGGGTTGGTCGACAACATCCTGCGGGATGTCCTGACCCGTGTTGGCGGGATCGACTGGTGTGTCACCGAGTTCATCCGTGTCAACGACCGCCTGCTCACGCCGGCCTATTTCCATAAGCTCGCCCCTGAGTTGCTGACCGGTGCCCAGACGGCTGCCGGCGTGCCGTTGCGGGTGCAGTTGCTCGGTTCCGATCCGGTGTGCCTGGCGGAAAACGCGGCGTTGGCGTGCGAGTTGGGTTCCCAGGTTATCGATCTGAACTTCGGTTGCCCGGCCAAAACCGTGAACAAATCCCGGGGCGGGGCGGTGTTGCTCAAGGAACCGGAGTTGCTCAACCAGATCGTCGAACACGTGCGCCGCGCGGTGCCCAGGCATATCCCCGTTACCGCCAAGATGCGCCTGGGCTTCGACAGCCCGGACGGCGCGTTGGTCTGTGCCACGGCGCTGGCCGAAGGTGGCGCGGCGCATATCGTGGTGCATGCGCGGACCAAGGTCGACGGCTACAAGCCTCCGGCCCACTGGGAGTGGATTCCCCGGGTGCAGGAAGTGGTCAAGGTGCCGGTGTTCGCCAACGGCGATATCTGGAGCGTGGACGATTGGCGCCGTTGCCGCGAAATCAGCGGTGTCGAAGACATCATGCTCGGTCGCGGTCTCGTTTCCCGTCCTGACCTGGCCCGGCAGATCGCCGCCGCTCGAGCCGGTGAGGAGGTGGTCGAGATGTCCTGGGTCGAACTGCAGCCGATGCTCCACGACTTCTGGGTGCAAGTGGTCGAGCAGCTGACACCGCGCCAGGCCCCGGGCCGGTTGAAGCAGTGGCTGGCGATGCTGACTCGCAATTACCCCGAAGCGGTGGCGCTGTTTAGCGCTTTGCGCCGGGAAACCGACCTGGACGCGGTGGGCCATTTGTTGGGTGTGCAGCGCACCGAAGCGGCCTGAAAAAAATTTCAGAAAAAGCTCTTGAAAAGTTTTTGGCGGTCCCTAGATAAGGGTTACGCGATGCCGAATTCGGGTCGCGGAGACAAAAAAACTTGCTGAATTTTTCAGGAGATTTGAATCATGAGTACTGCATTTTCGCTGGCCCCTCTGTTCCGTTCCTCGGTAGGTTTCGACCGTTTCAACGACTTGTTCGAAACCGCCCTGCGCAACGAGCCGGGCAGCAGCTATCCACCCTACAACGTGGAAAAACATGGTGATGACGAGTACCGCATCGTGGTCGCCGCCGCCGGGTTCCAGGAAGAAGACCTGGACCTGCAAGTGGAAAAAGGTGTGCTGACCATCAGTGGTGGCAAACGTGAAGCCAGTAACGACAGCGTCACCTACCTGCACCAGGGCATCGCCCAGCGTGCGTTCAAGCTGTCCTTCCGGTTGGCCGATCATATCGAGATCAAGTCCGCCGGCCTGCGTAACGGTCTGTTGAGCATCGACCTGTTGCGAGTGGTTCCGGAAGAGGCGAAAGCCAAGCGCATCCCGATCAACGGTGCGCAGCAGCAACCCGCGCTGCAAAACTGATGCATCGCAACTGAAGAAGGGCGCCAGATGGCGCCCTTTTTCATATTTGTACCTGTGGCGAGGGAGCTTGCTCCCGTTGGACTGCGCAGCAGTCCCAATCAATTGTCGAGGTACAGTCGACCGCTTTTAGGGCTGCGGCGCAGCCCAGCGGGAGCAAGCTCCCTCGCCACAACATCGCCTCTCATATTCCTTTCTATGGCAACAACCGCTCAAACGCCTCCAGCGGCAGCGGTCGGCTATGCAAATAACCCTGGTATAGATGGCAATCGAGCCCTTGCAGGAAGTGCAATTGCTCCAGGGTCTCCACGCCTTCGGCAATCATGATCAGGTTGAGGCTGCGGGCCATGGCGACGATGGCGCGGATGATTTCGGCGTCGTTGGGGTCGCTGGTGGCGTCGCGCACGAATGACTGGTCGATTTTCAGCGTGTCCACCGGCAGGCGCTTGAGGTAGGTCAGCGACGAATAACCGGTGCCGAAATCATCCATGGCGAAGCTCACCCCCAGTTTCTTGAGCCGGCGCATCTTGGCAATGGTGTCGTCCAGGTTCTGGATCACGATGCCTTCGGTGATCTCCAGTTTCAGCAGGGAGAAGGGCAGGCCATGAGTGACGAGGCTATTTTCGATGCGTTCGACAAAGTCGCTCTGGCGGAATTGCCGTGGGCTGATGTTCACGCACAGGCTGAATTGCTGGGGATCGATCTTGCCCTTGGCGATCAGTTGCTTGAAGCCGTCGCAGGCTTCATCGAGGATCCAGGTCCCGACTTCCAGGATCAGGCCACTGTCCTCCAGCACTTTGATGAATTCGTTAGGCGATTGGGCGCCCAGGTCCGGGTGGTGCCAGCGCACCAGGGCTTCGGCGCCGATGATGCGGTTGTCCCGGGCATCGACCTGAGGCTGGAAATGCACGCTGAACTCGCCACGGGCCAGGGCAAGGCGCAGATCGGTCTCCATGCGCAGTCGTTCGCTGGCGGCTTTTTGCATGGTGGTGTGAAACATCTGCGAGGTGTTGCGCCCTGAGTCCTTGGCGCGGTACAGCGCAATGTCGGCGCGCTTGAGCAAATCGGTGGGCGTGGAACCGTGGTCGGGAATCAGCGCTATACCGATGCTCGGCGTGACCTGCAGTCGCTGGCCATCGAGGAACATCGGCTCCGAGAGCAATTCGCGCAGGGTGTTGGCCAGGGTCTGCACTTGCTTGCTGACATCGCTGCGCGAGCCTTCCAGGCCGCTGAGCAGCACCACGAACTCATCGCCACCCAGCCGTGCGACGGTGTCTTCCAGGCGCACGCTGGCCTCCAGGCGTGCGGTGATGATCTTCAGCACGGTGTCGCCCACCGGGTGACCGAGGGAGTCGTTGATGTGCTTGAAGTGATCCAGATCGAGAAACAGCAGGGCGCCGCGCAAGTTGTGGCGCTTGAGCAGGGCGATCTGCTGGCTCAGCCGGTCCATCAGCAAGGCGCGGTTGGGCAGGTTGGTCAGCGGGTCGTGGTAGGCCAGGTGGCGGATCTGGGCTTCGGCATTGCGCAGCAGGCTCACGTCCCGGGCGGTCAGCAGCAGGCACGCCGTTTCATTGAGGGTGATGGGCTCGACCGAGACCTCCACCGTAAGGATTTCCCCCCGTTTATTGCGCCCGAGCATCTCCTGGTGAACGACGCGGCCCTTGAGTCGCAGCTCGGCCAGCAAGGCGGCTCGCTGTTTTTCTTCGGCCCAGATCCCCACTTCGTAGACGGTGTGCCCGATCACTTCGTCGGCGCGGTAGCCGGTCAGCCGGCAGAAGCCGTCGTTGACCTCGAGGTAGCGACCGCTTTCGAGCTCGGTGATGGTGATGGCGTCGGGGCTGGAATGGAACGCCTTGGCGAATTTCTCTTCACTGGCCTTGAGGGCGGCTTCGGAGCGTTGTTGCTGCGTGATGTCCCGCAAGGTCGTGACGATGCAGGGCTGGTTGCCGACGTTGATTTGCCGGCTGGAAATCACACAGGTCAATGGCTGGCCGTTCTTATGGTGAACGACGATGGCGACATTGTTCAGCGATTGTTCGCGGATCACCCGTTCGATGCGTTGCAGGCTGCTGCCCGAGGCATCCCATAGGCCGATTTCGTCGGCGTCGAGACCAATCACGTCGCTGGCGGTCCAGCCGAAGGTCTGGGTGAAACTGGAATTGATCTCAAGGAATCGGCCGCTGTCCTGGTGAGTGACGCAGATGGGGTCGGGGCTGACCTGGAACAGTGTGGCGAATTTTTCCTCCGAGGCGGCCAGGCTTTGTTCGCGCTCCACCTGGTCGGTGATGTCGAGCAAGGTGCCGGCCATGCGCAAGGGGCTGCCGTCGTCGTTGCGGTAGAGGCGGGCGCGGCTTTCCAGGTAGCGCGAACTGCCGTCCGGCAGTTGCACGCGGTAGGTCAACTGATAGTTGCCCGCCGGGCCTTCGCGCAGGCTGCGATAGGCATTGCGCATGTTGTTGCGTTCTTCAGTGGGGACGCCTTCGAAAAACGCATCGAACGATTCGTGGAACGGCTTGGGCTCCAGGCCATGGAGCTGCGCGGCCCGGGCCGAGCCGTAGAGCATGCCGCTGGGAATGTGCCAGTCCCAGGTGCCCAGTTGCGCCGAGTCGAGGGCCAGGTCCAGGCGTTCCTGGCTGTCCTTGAGGGCCTGTTCGGCGAGTTTGTGCTCGGTGGTGTCGAGGAAGGTACTCAACAGGTAGGGCTGGCCCTCCAGCTCGACTTTCTGTGCGCTGAGCAGGCCGGTGTGGATCTGGCCGTTGCTGGCCCGCAGTTCCACCTCCATGCTCGCCAGTTCGCCCCTGGCCTTGATGACCTCCAACAGTTTTACCCGTTGCCCGGGGTCGACCCACAGGCCCAGTTCCAGGGTGGTCCGGCCAATCACATCGTGCAGCGGCCAGCCGAACAGGCTTTCGAAATACTGGTTGGCCTCGCTGATCATCCCGTCTTCCTGGCGGGTCAGCAGCACCATGTTCGGGCTCAGGTGGAACAGCGTGGCAAAGCGCTTTTCCGAACTGCGCAGCGCCTGTTCCCGCTCGCGCTGATGGGTGATTTCGCGGATCACCCCGATCATGCGCGGGCGCCCGTGCTTGTCGGGCAGCACGCTGCCGCTGATCTCCAGCCAGTGCAGGCTGCCATCGGGCCAGACGATGCGGTGGTGCATGGCCTGTTCCAGCGGCGCTCCGGCCACTGCCGCGTGAAAGGCGCGCACGGCCCGGGCCCGGTCTTCGGGTAGTAACAGGTCCAGATAATCCACATCCGCTGGCAATGGCTGCCGCGGATCGAAGCCGAACAGCGCCTGGGTGCCCCGGGACCAGCTGATCTGTCCGCTGTCGATGTCCCACGACCAGGCCCCCAGCCGTGCACCGTTCAGGGCGGCCAGCAACTGCTGCGCGCTGTCCCAGCTTTGTTCGGACCGTTTCGGGTCGAGCGCCTGGATGCGTGGCAAGGGCGGAAGGTGGTCAGCGGGTTTGGGCATTATCTCGCGAGCCTTGAGCGGGTTTGGGCATAAAGCACAAGCGTTCGGGCCCTACAGGCGCGGCACAACCTATGCCCTTGTCCCTGGCAAATCGATTTGTGCGTCCAGTAAGGCCATGAAAGCCCGTGCGGCATTCGATAGCGTCCGTTCGGTGTGCAAGATATAGCCTAGCTGGCGACTGAGTTGTATGCCCGGTAAAGGAATGCGCGCCACCTGTTCGTCGAGCATGGTGCGCGGCAAGACGCTCCAGGCCAGGCCGATGGAGACCATCATTTTTATGGTTTCCAGGTAATTCGTGCTCATGGCGATGTTCGGCGTCAGGCCCTGGGCTTCGAACAGCCGTTGCACGATGTGATGGGTAAACGTGTTGCCCCCCCGGGAAAACCGCTGGATGCAAGGCAACGTCCGCCAGGCTGACCGCGCCGTTTTCCAGCAGCGCATGCTCCGGGGCGACCACGAAATCCAGGGGGTCGTCCCACACTGGCTTGGCCCGTACCAGCGTATGGGGTTCGGGGGGCGAGGGTGATGACGGCCAGTTCCGCCCGACCATGGAGGATTTCTTCGTAGGCCACTTCCGAATCCAGAAACTGGATATCCAGCGCCACCTGGGGGTAGCGTCGGGTAAATTCCCGCAATAACGGCGGCAGGCGGTGCAGGCCTATGTGGTGGCTGGTGGCGAGCGTCAGGCGCCCGGTCACTTCGCCGGTCAGGTTGGTCAGGGCGCGGCGGGTGTCGTCCAGCACGTTGAGGATCTGATAGGCCCTTGGTAACAGGGCCCGGCCGGCCTCGGTCAGGCCCACTTCACGACCGAGGCGGTCGAACAGGCGCACCTTGAGTTGTTGCTCAAGGCCGGCAATGCGCTTGCTGATGGCCGGCTGGGTCAGGTGCAAGCGTTCGCCGGCGCCGGAGAAACTGCCCGTCTCGGCGATGGCTATAAAGGCATTGAGGTTGGCGAGATCCATGGCGGTTCCGATTGAATTCCAGTTGGTTATGCAAAGTATGAAAAATATGAATTTGAGTTATTTAATGTAACCCCATAGGATCAGCCTCACAAGCCAAGGGGTTATTGATTCGTTCAAGGCCCGGGGCATAGAAACAAGCTGATGAGGAAACCGTCTGATGGCCGGCAAAACGCTCTACGACAAGCTCTGGGATTCGCATTTGGTCAAGCAGCGCGACGATGGCTCGGCGCTGATCTACATCGATCGTCACATCATCCACGAAGTGACGTCGCCGCAAGCCTTCGAAGGCCTGCGCCTGGCCGGGCGCAAGCCGTGGCGCATCGATGCCAACATCGCGACCCCGGACCACAACGTACCGACCACGCCAGAGCGCAAGGGCGGCATCGAAGCCATTGTCGACCAGGTCTCGCGCTTGCAGGTCCAGACCCTCGACGATAACTGTGACGAATACGGCATCGTCGAATTCAAGATGAACGATGTGCGCCAGGGCATCGTCCACGTCATCGGCCCGGAGCAGGGCGCGACCTTGCCGGGCATGACCGTGGTCTGCGGTGACTCGCACACCTCGACCCACGGTGCTTTCGGCGCCCTGGCCCATGGCATCGGCACCTCCGAGGTGGAGCATGTGCTTGCCACCCAGTGCCTGGTCGCCAAGAAAATGAAAAACATGCTGGTGCGCGTCGAGGGCAAGTTGCCGTTCGGCGTGACCGCCAAGGACATCGTCCTGGCGGTGATCGGCAAGATCGGCACCGCCGGCGGTAACGGCCATGCCATCGAGTTCGCCGGCAGCGCGATCCGTGACTTGTCCGTCGAAGGCCGCATGACCATCTGCAACATGTCCATCGAGGCCGGTGCCCGCGTGGGCCTGGTGGCCGCCGATAAAAAAACAGTGGAATACGTCAAGGGCCGTCCGTTTGCCCCGAAAGGCGCCGAGTGGGACATGGCGGTCGAGGCCTGGAAAGACCTGGTCTCCGATGCCGATGCCAAATTCGACACCGTGGTCGAGCTCGACGCAACGCAGATCAAGCCGCAAGTCAGCTGGGGCACTTCGCCTGAGATGGTGTTGGCGGTGGACCAGAACGTACCGGATCCGGCCAAGGAAATGGACCTGGTCAAGCGCGACTCCATCGTCCGCGCCTTGAAATACATGGGCTTGAGCGCCAACCAGGCGATCACTGACATTCAGCTCGACCGCGTGTTCATCGGCTCCTGCACCAACTCGCGGATCGAAGACCTGCGCGCTGCGGCGGTGATCGCCAAGGGCCGCAAAGTCGCCTCGACCATCAAGCAGGCCATCGTGGTACCGGGTTCGGGCCTGGTGAAGGCCCAGGCGGAAGCGGAAGGGCTGGACAAGATTTTCCTCGAAGCCGGTTTCGAATGGCGTGAGCCGGGCTGCTCCATGTGCCTGGCGATGAACCCGGACCGTTTGGAGTCGGGCGAACATTGCGCCTCCACCTCCAACCGTAACTTCGAAGGCCGTCAGGGCGCCGGTGGCCGTACGCACCTGGTGAGCCCGGCCATGGCCGCGGCGGCGGCTGTCAACGGCCGTTTCGTCGACGTCCGCGAATTGATCTGAAGGAGCGCAGCATGAAAGCTTTTACCCAGCACACCGGTCTTGTCGCGCCTTTGGATCGTGCCAACGTCGACACCGACCAGATCATTCCCAAGCAGTTCCTGAAGTCCATCAAGCGCACCGGCTTCGGCCCGAACCTGTTCGACGAGTGGCGCTACCTGGATGTCGGCCAGCCATACCAGGACAACTCCAAGCGCCCAGTGAACAAGGATTTCGTGCTCAACGCCGAGCGTTACCAAGGCGCCAGCGTGCTGCTGGCCCGTGAGAACTTCGGCTGCGGTTCCAGTCGTGAGCACGCGCCATGGGCCCTGGAAGAGTACGGTTTCCGCAGCATCATCGCGCCGAGCTACGCCGACATCTTCTTCAACAACAGCTTCAAGAACGGTTTGCTGCCGATCATCTTGAGCGACGCTGAAGTGGATGAACTGTTCCAGCAGGTCGAGGCCAACCCCGGCTATCAGTTGCAGATCGACCTGGCGGCCCAGACCGTGACCCGTCCCGACGGCAAGGTGCTGGGTTTCGAGATCGACGCGTTCCGCAAGCATTGCCTGCTCAACGGCCTGGACGATATCGGCCTGACTTTGCAGGACGGCGAGGCGATTGCTGCGTTCGAGGCCAAGCACCGGGCGAGCCAGCCTTGGTTGTTTCGCGATGCTTGATTTTGCGTAAGGCGTAAAGACACCATCGCGAGCAAGCTCGCTCCCACATTGGATTTGCGGCGTTCACAAAGCCCCCGTGGGAGCGAGCTTGCTCGCGATGGGGCCGGCCCAGGCAAGACAAAACCACAAGGACATCCCATGACCAGCACCGCCCACAGTCAGGTTGTACAAAAGCAATTCGGTGAACAGGCCTCGGCCTATCTGAGCAGTGCCGTGCACGCCCAGGGTGCTGAATTCGCGCTGCTACAAGCTGCATTGGCCGGTCGTGGCGATGCGCGGGTGCTGGACCTGGGGTGCGGTGCCGGCCATGTGAGTTTCCACGTGGCGCCGCTGGCCGGTGAAGTGGTGGCTTATGATTTGTCCCAGCAGATGCTCGACGTGGTTGCCACGGCGGCTGCCGAGCGTGGCCTGGGCAATATCGGCACGGTATGCGGCGCCGCTGAGCACCTGCCGTTCGCCGACGCTGAGTTCGACTTCGTGTTCAGCCGCTATTCGGCGCATCATTGGAGCGATCTGGGCCTGGCGTTGCGGGAAGTGCGCCGAGTGCTCAAGCCGGGCGGGGTGGCGGCGTTCATCGATGTCCTGTCGCCTGGCGCGCCGTTGCTGGACACGTACCTGCAAAGCGTCGAAGTGCTGCGTGACACCAGCCATGTGCGCGATTATTCGGCCGGTGAGTGGTTGCGGCAGGTCAGCGAGGCGGGGCTGCACACCCGCAGTACTTCGCGTCAGCGCCTGCGCCTGGAGTACCGCTCGTGGGTCGAGCGCATGCGTACCCCCGAGGTGATGCGGGCGGCGATTCTCGAGCTGCAGCGATCGATGGGCGACGAAGTGCGTGAATATTTTCAGATTGAGGCCGATGGTTCGTTCAGTACAGATGTGCTGGTGCTGTGGGCCGAGCGATAGCATTTTTCCCGGCCAGGCGTTGGGTACAAAGCCCAGGCGTGTGCCGACAGAGCAAACGAGGAAAGCATGAGCAAGCAGATTCTGATTCTCCCAGGTGATGGCATTGGCCCGGAAATCATGGCCGAAGCGGTCAAGGTCCTGGAGCTGGCCAACGACAAGTACGGCCTGGGCTTCGAACTCAGCCACGACGTGATCGGCGGCGCCGCCATCGACAAGCACGGCGTGCCCCTGGCCGATGAAACCCTGGACCGTGCCCGTGCAGCCGATGCCGTGCTGTTGGGCGCCGTGGGCGGCCCGAAGTGGGACAAGATCGAACGTGACATCCGTCCTGAGCGCGGCCTGCTGAAGATTCGCGCGCAACTGGGCCTGTTCGGCAACCTGCGTCCGGCGATTCTTTATCCGCAACTGGCCGATGCGTCGAGCCTGAAGCCGGAAATCGTCTCGGGCCTGGACATCCTCATCGTCCGTGAACTGACCGGTGGTATCTATTTCGGCGCCCCGCGTGGCACCCGAGAGCTGGAAAATGGCGAGCGCCAGGCCTACGACACCCTGCCGTACAGCGAAAGCGAAATCCGCCGTATCGCCCGGGTCGGCTTCGACATGGCCCGCGTGCGTGGCAAGAAGCTGTGCTCGGTGGACAAGGCCAACGTACTGGCTTCCAGCCAACTGTGGCGTGAAGTGGTCGAGCAGGTGGCCAAGGATTACCCGGACATCGAACTGAGCCACATGTACGTCGACAACGCCGCCATGCAACTGGTGCGTGCGCCGAAGCAGTTCGACG
This sequence comes from Pseudomonas fluorescens, assembly GCF_001623525.1. Taxonomy (NCBI): domain Bacteria; kingdom Pseudomonadati; phylum Pseudomonadota; class Gammaproteobacteria; order Pseudomonadales; family Pseudomonadaceae; genus Pseudomonas; species Pseudomonas fluorescens. Next base: position 106,769 of record NZ_CP015225.1, read on the forward strand.
TGATCGTCACCGACAACATGTTCGGCGACATCCTGTCCGACGAAGCGTCGATGCTCACCGGCTCCATCGGCATGCTGCCGTCGGCCTCCCTGGATGCCAACAACAAGGGCATGTACGAGCCGTGCCACGGTTCGGCGCCGGACATCGCCGGACAGGGCATTGCCAACCCATTGGCGACCATCCTGTCGGTGTCGATGATGCTGCGCTACAGCTTCAACTTGAACGATGCCGCCGACGCGATCGAAAAAGCCGTCAGTGTGGTCTTGGACCAAGGCTTGCGCACCGGTGACATCTGGTCGCAAGGTTGTACCAAAGTCGGTACGCAGCAAATGGGCGATGCAGTAGTCGCCGCGCTGCGGAATCTGTAATCTTTCGGGCCCACCGCTCCGACGGTGGCCCACTTTTGTATAGGTGTAGTTGCGATGAAACGTGTAGGTCTGATCGGTTGGCGCGGCATGGTCGGTTCCGTGCTCATGCAGCGAATGCTGGAAGAGCAGGATTTCGATCTCATTGAGCCGGTGTTTTTCACCACTTCCAATGTCGGTGGCCAGGGCCCGTCCGTGGGCAAGGACATCGGTGCGCTCAAGGATGCCTACAGCATCGAAGAGCTCAAGACCCTCGACGTGATCCTGACCTGCCAGGGTGGCGACTACACCAGCGAAGTCTTCCCCAAGCTGCGTGAAGCCGGCTGGCAGGGTTACTGGATCGACGCCGCTTCCAGCCTGCGCATGCAGGACGACGCGGTGATCATCCTCGACCCGGTGAACCGCAAGGTCATCGACCAGCAGCTGGACGCGGGCACCAAGAACTACATCGGCGGCAACTGCACCGTCAGCCTGATGCTGATGGGCCTGGGCGGCCTGTTCGAAGCGGGTCTGGTGGAATGGATGAGCGCCATGACCTACCAGGCGGCGTCCGGTGCCGGCGCGCAGAACATGCGTGAGTTGATCAAGCAGATGGGCGCCACCCACGCCGCCGTCGCCGATGACCTGGCCAACCCGGCCAGCGCCATCCTCGACATCGACCGCAAGGTCGCCGAGGCGATGCGCAGCGATGCCTACCCGACCGAGAACTTCGGCGTACCGCTGGCCGGCAGCCTGATCCCCTGGATCGACAAGGAACTGCCTAACGGCCAGAGCCGCGAAGAGTGGAAGGCCCAGGCCGAAACCAACAAGATCCTGGGTCGCTTCAAGAGCCCGATCCCGGTGGACGGCATCTGCGTGCGCATCGGCGCCATGCGCTGCCACAGCCAGGCGCTGACCATCAAGCTGAACAAAGACGTGCCGATCGCCGACATCGAAGGGCTGATCAGCCAGCACAACCCTTGGGTCAAGCTGGTGCCGAACAACCGCGAAATCAGCATGCAGGAGCTGAGCCCGACCAAGGTCACCGGCACCCTGAACGTACCGGTCGGCCGTCTGCGCAAACTGAACATGGGTTCGCAGTTCGTCGGTGCCTTCACCGTCGGCGACCAACTGCTGTGGGGCGCGGCCGAACCGCTGCGTCGCATGCTGCGGATCCTGCTCGAACGTTGATCGATTGCTGCTGTGAAAGAACCCGTGCCTTGTGAGAGGTGCGGGTTTTTTTATCTCGGTCGGGTGAGTGCCACAGGTTCTCTTGTGTTCAATTGCTTGCCCGCCAGCCACCCGGTAAAGTGCCGCTCCCCACGTTTTACCTGAGGTAGACCCATGAGCCAGTCCTTTGATATTGCCGTGATCGGCGCCACCGGTACTGTCGGCGAAACCCTCGTGCAGATTCTCGAAGAGCGGGACTTCCCGGTCGGCAACCTGCACCTGCTGGCCAGCAGCGAATCGGCAGGCAGCTCGGTGATGTTCCGCGGCAAAAACGTGCGGGTGCGCGAAGTCGACGAGTTCGATTTCAGCAAGGTCCAACTGGTGTTCTTCGCCGCCGGTCCGGCGGTGACCCTGAGTTTCGCCCCGCGGGCCACGGCGGCTGGCTGTGCGCTGATCGACCTGTCCGGCGCCTTGCCGCCTGAACAGGCCCCGCAGATCGTGCCGGAAGCCAATGCCCAGATGCTCGCCGGCTTGGGCAAGCCGTTGCAGGTCAGCAGCCCCAGCGCTTCGGCCACGGCCTTGGCGGTGGTGCTGGCGCCGCTGCGCGAATGCCTGGACTTGCAGCGCATCAGCCTGACCGCGAGCCTGGCTGTGTCGGCCCAGGGCCGCGTGGCGGTGAGCGAATTGGCGCGCCAGACCGCCGAGCTGCTCAACGCCCGTCCGCTGGAGCCGAAATTCTTTGATCGACAGATGGCGTTCAACCTGCTGGCCCAGGTCGGCACCCCGGACGAGCAGGGTCATACGCAGCTGGAAAAGCGCCTGGTCCGCGAGTTGCGCCAGGTGCTGAATCAACCTTTGTTAAAGATTTCCGTAACTTGCATTCAAGCCCCGGTGTTTTTTGGCGATAGCTTTAGCGTGACTGTGCAGTCTGCGACTCCCGTCGACCTGGCCAAGGTCAACGCGGCGTTGGAAGCGGCACCCGGTATCGAGCTGGTGGATGCGGGCGATTATCCGACGGCGGTAGGCGATGCGGTGGGGCAGGATGTGGTCTACGTTGGTCGTGTGCGCAATGGGATCGACGATCCGGCGGAACTAAATATGTGGCTGACGTCAGATAACGTGCGCAAGGGCGCGGCACTCAATGCCGTGCAGGTGGCTGAGTTGTTGATAAAAGACTTGCTGTAAAAGATACTTGGCATCAATTTGTCGAATGATTCTAGCTGGGCGCTATGCTTGGCCGGAGTGCTAAAGGCGAACATCCCTCTGGGGGACTTTCCCGGGGCATGAGTGAAATGATCGCGCGCACCGTCGCATCGGGGCTGCGCGCAATGCCTTACGGCAGCGGCATCAATACCTTCTCGCTGGCCGAGGAATGTTCAAACAAAGGAAGAGGCTATGGTTCAAGTTCGCAAACTGGTGTTAGCAATAGCGGCCGCCTCGGCGCTGTCCTCCGGTATGGCGCAAGCGCTCGGGCTCGGGGAATTGACCCTGAAGTCGACGCCGAACCAGCCTCTGGTCGCCGAGATCGAGTTGCTCGACGTCCAGCAACTGACCGCTGCCGAAGTCGTGCCGAGCCTGGCCTCGCCCGATGACTTCGCCAAGGCCGGCGTCGACCGCCAGGCCTTTCTCAACGACCTGAGCTTCACCCCGGTGATCAACGCCAATGGCAAGAGCATCCTGCGGGTAACGTCCAGCCGGCCGCTGTCTGAACCGATGGTCAAGTTCCTGGTGCAGGTGATGTGGCCCAACGGCCGTCTGCTGCGCGACTACAGCGTATTGCTCGATCCTTCCAAATTCTCGCCACAGGCCGCTGACGCGGCCCGGGCGAAACCGCCCCAGGTCGTGGCCACGCCGGTCACCGGGGCCACCAAGCCTTCCCAATACACCACCACGCCGCGCGATACCCTGTGGGAAATCGCCGCCAAGGTGCGTAATGGTGGGTCGGTCCAGCAAACCATGCTTGCGATCCAGGCGTTGAACCCGAACGCATTCATCAACGGCAACATCAACCTGCTCAAGACCGGTCAGGTCTTGCGCCTGCCCGACCCGGTGCAAAGCACTGCACTGCCGCAACCCCAGGCCATTGCTGAAGTGGCTGCGCAGAACGCCGCCTGGCGCTCGGGTCGCCGTGGCGTGGCGGGTGCTGGCAAGCAGCAGTTGGATGCCACCAAGCGTGGCCGTGGCGAAGGCGCGCCGGCGCAGGCTGCCGGTCGCGACAACTTGAGCCTGGTGTCGGCCGACTCGGCGAAGGCGGGCGGCAAGGGCAAGGGCGCTGCCGGCGATGCCCAGGCGCTTAGCAACAAGCTTGCAGTCACCCAGGAAAGCCTCGACTCGGCTCGCCGGGATAACGAAGAACTGAAAAGCCGCATGGCAGATCTGCAGAGCCAACTGGACAAACTGCAGCGCCTGATCGAGCTGAAGAACAACCAACTGGCCAAGATGCAGGCCGAAGGTGCCGCCGTTCCTCCTGCTGGCGAGGCACCTCCTGCAATGTCCGCAGAGTTGACCCCTGCGCCAGCGGCACAGGCCCCGACGGCTGCGCCTGCGCCAGAGGCGGCCCCGGAAGCGACGCCGCCTGCCGCTCCGGTCGAGCCGACGCCTGCCGCGTCCAACGAGCAAAAATACAATGACCTGCTGACCAACCCGATCCTGCTGGGATTGATTGGCGGCGGCGCGGTGCTCCTGCTGTTGCTGCTGTTGTTGCTCGCCCGTCGCCGCAAGGCTCAACAGGAAGCGGAAAAGCATTTGCGCATGGCTCGAGCCCTCGAGGAGGAGGCTGACTTCTCCCCGGAGCTCGATCTGCCCCCGAGCAGCTTCGAGGGCATTGATGTTCCACCGCCAAGCGTGAAACTCGAGCCAAAACCCGCGCCTGCCCCTGCGCCAGTGCCCAAGCCGGCTCCGGTGGTCGCGCCTGTGGTGGTCACACCGCCTATCGCGGCGCCATTGGTGGCTCCGGCTGCCGAGCGCTCCGACGACGTGCTGCCCCAGGCCCAGTCCCATATCGACCGCGGTCGCTTGAACCAGGCCGCTGACTTGCTTGAGCAAGGCATCAAGGCCGAGCCTCAGCGCAGCGACCTGCGCCTGAAGCTGATGGAAGTCTACGGTCAGCAGGGCGACCGCGACGCTTTCGTCGCCCAAGAACGCCAATTGGTGGCCAATGGCGAGAATTTCGCCCAGGTCGAACAGCTGAAAAGCCGTTTCCCGGCCATGGTGGTCGCCACCGCCGCAGGCTTGGCCGCCGCGACCGTGGCAGCAGAGCTGGACGCGCAGTACGTCAAGGACCTGCTGGAAGACAAGACGCCGACCGACGAGGAGTTGGACAACGCCTTCGACCTGAGCCTGGATGACCTGGAAACGACCCCGGTTGCGCCGACGCCAGAGCCTGTCGCTGAGCTGGACGCGTTCCCGGAAGATGACGACCTGAGTTTCGAGTCGGTGCTCAAGCAGCAGACTGAAGCCAACGAAAGCCTGGACGACCTGTCGGAATTCGACCTGGACCTGGGCGCCGAGGCGCCGACGCCGGTTGCGGCGCTCGACGATGAAGACTTCCTGCTGGACCTGGATGACGACCTCAAGGGCCTGGATCTGCCTGCGACTGAAACGCCAGCCTTGGCCGACATCCCAGCCGACGATCTCGAACTGCCAGCGGATTTCGATCTGTCCCTGTCTGACGAAATGGACGCGCACGATGCGCCCAAGGATGCCTTCGAGTCCGAGCTGGACGATGTGAACGCCGAGCTGGATCGCCTGTCCGACAGCCTGGGCCAGCCGACGTTTACCGCCGAAGATGCCTTGGTCGGCGCCGAAGACGAACCGGACTTCGACTTCCTTAGCGGTACCGATGAAGTGGCGACCAAGCTCGATCTGGCCCAGGCCTACATCGACATGGGCGACAACGACGGCGCCCGCGACATCCTCGGCGAAGTCCTCAGCGAAGGCGACGCCACCCAGAAGAGCGAAGCGCAGGAGATGTTGTCGCGCCTGGCGTGAATCAGCGGTTATACAAAAGCGGCAGCCAGTGAGGCTGCCGTTTTTTTTGCGGGTGATTCACACCGCTCTTGGTGGCGAGGGAGCTTGCTCCCGCTGGGCTGCGAAGCAGACCCTCTCCATGGTGCGTCGAGCACTTTTGCGAGCGCTGCGCACTCGAGCGGGAGCAAGCTCCCTCGCCACAAAGACTTGTCTTGGTCTGGAAAATCACCTGAGCCTCTGTGCGAGCTTGCTCGCGATAGCGCCAGCCCATTCAACACAGGATCACCCGCCGGACTGGCATCCCTAGCCATCGGCCTTATAATGCCCGCCTTTGCGTACTTCAGCAGGCTGTAATTCCTTGGCAAACATAGACAACCCGGCCGCCGAAATGGCGGCCGACGGCTTTTTCCGGATCGCCTTGGGCGTTGAATACAAAGGCTCGCGCTATCGTGGCTGGCAGCGCCAGGCTTCCGGTGTGTTGACGGTGCAGGAAACCCTCGAAAACGCCCTGTCCAAAGTCGCCGACTCGCCCGTGTCGCTGCATTGCGCCGGCCGTACCGATGCCGGCGTGCATGCCTGCGGCCAAGTGGTGCATTTCGACACCCAGGTCGAGCGTTCGATGAAGGCCTGGGTGATGGGCGCCAACATCAACTTGCCCCACGACGTCAGCGTCAGTTGGGCGAAGGTGATGCCGGCGCATTTCCATGCACGCTTCAAGGCCATCGCCCGGCGTTATCGCTACGTGATCTACAACGATCAGATCCGCCCGGCGCACCTGAATGAAGAAATCACCTGGAATCACCGCCCGCTGGACGTCGAACGCATGGCCGAGGCCGCGCAATACCTGGTCGGTGTCCATGATTTCAGCGCCTTCCGTGCCGGCCAGTGCCAGGCCAAATCGCCGATCAAGGAGTTGCATCACCTGCGCGTGACCCGTCACGGCAAGATGATCGTGCTCGACATCCGCGCCAGCGCGTTCCTGCATCACATGGTGCGCAACATTGCCGGCGTGCTGATGACCATTGGTGCTGGCGAACGGCCGGTGGAGTGGATCAAGGAAGTGCTCGACAGTCGTGTCCGTCGCTCCGGTGGCGTCACCGCGCACCCGTTTGGCTTGTACCTGGTACAGGTCGAATATCGCGATGAATTCGAGCTGCCGGAGCGTTACATCGGGCCACATTTCCTCACGGGCTTCTCGGAACTCGACGGCTGACGCCCTCCGCAGCATTTGCTACCATCCGGGACTTTCACGGATTTGCCTGAGGTTTTACCCACCATGCCGGTCGTTCGCAGCAAGATTTGCGGGATTACCCGCGTCGAGGACGCGTTGGCGGCTGTCGAGGCCGGGGCCGATGCCATCGGGCTGGTGTTTTACGCCAAGAGCCCGCGCGCGGTGACGGTGCAGCAGGCGAGAGCGATTATCCAGGCCTTGCCGCCGTTCGTGACGCCCGTGGGCCTGTTCGTCAACGCCAGTCGTTGCGAGTTGGGCGAAATACTCGATGCGGTGCCGCTGGGCCTGTTGCAGTTTCATGGCGACGAGGCCCCGGCCGATTGTGAAGGCTGGCATCGCCCGTACATCAAGGCGTTGCGGGTCAAGGCCGGGGATGACATTGCCGCCAGTTGCGCAGCGTTCGCCAGTGCCAGCGGCATTTTGCTGGACGCCTATGTGGAAGGCGTTCCCGGAGGGACCGGCGAAGCGTTCGATTGGTCGCTGGTGCCCCAAGGCCTGGACAAACCGATCATCCTGGCCGGTGGCCTGACCGTGGACAACGTGGCCCAGGCCATTCGCCAGGTTCGCCCTTACGCGGTGGACGTGAGCGGAGGTGTGGAGCAGGGCAAGGGCATCAAGGACCCTGCAAAGATTCGTGCATTCATGGCCGCTGTGCGCAGCAGCCAGTCGTCAATGTGACGGCTGGCAGACTGCCGCCGTCCATACCAGCACTGTACAAAGCAGGCCGGTGCCGCCTCCGGGTGGGCCGATAGCGAAGTGGTAGCCGCCGTGCGGTTGCCGGGATGGCTGAGGAAGGTTGGGTTGCACGCAGGTCATGTTTTGCACTGACCGTGGTGGCCCCTCGACTCGCCGCACAATGAATTTAGCTCAAGGGCATACGCGGGGCCGCGAACCAAAGCGTTCGGGCCGCCGGTACTGGAGAAAGAAAGCATGAGCAACTGGTTGGTAGACAAACTGATCCCTTCGATCATGCGTTCCGAGGTGAAGAAAAGCTCGGTGCCTGAAGGTCTGTGGCACAAATGTCCATCCTGCGAAGCGGTGCTGTACCGCCCCGAGCTGGAAAAGACCCTGGACGTTTGCCCCAAGTGCAACCATCACATGCGCATCAGTGCGCGTGCCCGTATCGACATTTTCCTCGATGCAGAAGGCCGTGTTGAGCTGGGTGCCGACCTGGAGCCAGTGGACCGTCTGAAATTCCGTGACGGCAAGAAGTACAAGGATCGCCTGACCGCTGCCCAGAAGCAGACCGGCGAAAAAGACGCGCTGATATCCATGAGTGGCACCCTGCTGGGCATGCCGGTGGTGGTGTCGGCCTTCGAATTTTCCTTCATGGGCGGCTCCATGGGTGCCATCGTCGGTGAGCGCTTCGTTCGTGCCGCCAACTACGCTCTGGAAAACCGTTGCCCGATGATCTGCTTCGCCGCTTCCGGCGGTGCGCGGATGCAGGAAGCGCTGATCTCCCTGATGCAAATGGCCAAGACCTCCGCGGTGCTGGCGCGTCTGCGCGAAGAAGGCATTCCGTTCATCTCGGTGCTGACCGACCCGGTCTACGGTGGCGTTTCCGCCAGTCTGGCCATGTTGGGCGACGTGATCGTCGGCGAGCCGAAAGCCTTGATCGGCTTTGCCGGCCCGCGCGTGATCGAGCAGACCGTGCGTGAAAAACTGCCGGAAGGCTTCCAGCGCAGTGAGTTCCTGCTGGAGCACGGCGCCATCGACATGATCATCCATCGTCAGGAGTTGCGTCCGCGCCTGGGCAACCTGCTGGCGCAACTGATGGGGCTGCCGACGCCGAAATTCGTCGCCGCGCCGATCGAGCCGATCGTGGTTCCGCCAGTGCCTGCCGGACTATGACCCAACGCACCCTGGGCGACTGGCTTGCCTACCTCGAGCAGTTGCATCCTTCGGCCATCGACATGGGGCTGGAGCGGTCGCAAGCGGTAGCGTCCCGGATGGGGCTGTCCAAGCCGGCGCCCCGGGTCATCACCGTCACTGGCACCAACGGCAAGGGTTCGACCTGCGCCTTCGTGGCTTCGCTGCTGCGGGCCCAGGGCCTGGGCGTCGGTGTCTACAGCTCGCCGCACCTGCTGCGCTACAACGAGCGGGTGCAAGTGAACGGCGTCGAAGCCACTGACGTCCAGCTGTGCGAAGCCTTTGCCGCGGTGGAAGCCGGGCGAGGCGATACAACCCTCACGTATTTCGAAATGGGCACCCTGGCGGCGTTCTGGTTGTTTGCCCGTGCCGGTCTCGATGCGGTTGTGCTGGAGGTGGGCCTGGGCGGACGGCTGGATACGGTCAACCTGGTGGACGCAGACATTGCGCTGGTCACCAGCATTGGTGTGGACCATGCCGATTACCTGGGCGATACCCGCGAATCCGTGGCCTTCGAGAAGGCCGGCATCTTTCGCCAGGGCGTGCCTGCGCTTTGCGGCGATCTCAATCCCCCCCAGCCGTTGCTGGACAAGGTTCGCGAATTGAGCTGCCCGTTCTTTCTGCGCGGGCGGGATTTCGACCTGGCGATGACCGAGCAGCATTGGCAATGGCGCGGCAGCGACCTGCAGGGCAATCCAGTGGAGTTGCACGATCTGCCCTTGCTGGACCTGCCGATGGAAAACGCCGCGCTGGCGCTCCAGGCCTATCTGTTGCTGGGCTTGCCATGGGATGCCGGGCAAATCGTCCAGGCGCTGCAGGCGACCCGTGTGGTCGGGCGCCTCGATCGTCGTCAGTTCGACTGGCAAGGCAAGCGTCTGAACCTGTTGCTGGATGTCGGCCATAACCCCCACGCGGCGCAGTACCTGGCTGAGCGCCTGGCACGGCGACCCGTGGTGGGGCGGCGCCTGGCGGTGTTCGGGCTACTGTCTGACAAGGATCTGGATGGCGTTGTCGAGGCGTTGGGTGCTAGTGTCCAGCATTGGGCGGTGACGCCACTGGATTCGCCGCGCTCGCGTACCGCGGCGCAGTTGCAGGAAGCCTTGCAGCGCCATGGCGCTTCAGTGCAGGCCTACGCTAGCGTGGCCGCCGCGCTGGAAGGGCAGTGCGCCCTGGCGACGGCCGATGATGAAATCCTGCTGTTCGGATCATTTTTTTGTGTTGCCGAGGCCCTTCAATGGTTGGCCCGGCGCTCCACGGAGGAGGCTGCAGATGGCATTGCTGGATAAGGCGTACAAGCAGCGCATGGTCGGGGCCTTGGTGTTGGTGGCCCTGGCGGTGATTTTCCTGCCGATGCTGTTTTCCCGTCAGGACGAGCAACGCCAGGTCACGGTCGACGCGCCGGCCGCGCCCCAGGCACCTTCGGTGCCGCCTGTGCAAGTCGAGCCAGTGGCGGTGCCCGAGCCCCAGGCGTTGCCTCAGGAACCTGTCCCGAGCGACGAGGAGTTGGCCGAGCAACCGGCGCCGTCGATGCCGATTGCGCCTGCACCCGCAACGCCTGCGCCTGCCGCACCGACCAAGCCGTCAGTCGCTCCGACTCCAGCTCCCGTTCCGGCTGCTCCAGCGGTCAAGCCGGCCCCAAGCCAGCCGATTACCGCCGCCACGACCAAGCCTGACACCACGCAAAGCCGCGTGGATGCCAATGGCCTGTCGGTCAGCTGGTCGGTTCAGTTGGCCAGCCTGACCAGCCGTGAAAGTGCCGAGAACTTGCAGAAAACCCTGCGCAGCCAGGGCTACAACGCCTACATCCGTTCCGCCGATGGCAAGAACCGGGTGTTTGTCGGGCCGCTGATCGAGCGTGCCGAAGCCGACCGCCTGCGCGATCTGCTCAGCCGCCAGCAGAACCTCAAGGGTTTTGTGGTGCGCTTCCAGCCAGAGCGCGGCTGACAGCGATTTGGCTGATTTGAATCGTGCAGCTTACCGACAGCCCTGCGCTCTGCTAAAATGCGCCGCCTTATCCGTCTGTAGGCTGCACCGTGCCATTTACCTGGGTTGACTGGGCGATCGTTGCGATCGTCGCCATCTCCGCATTGATCAGTCTGAGTCGCGGCTTCGTCAAGGAAGCCCTCTCGCTGCTGACCTGGATCATCGCGGGAGTCGTAGCCTGGATGTTTGGTGGTTCGCTGTCCCAGTACCTCGCCGGATACATCGAAACTCCGTCGGCTCGCGTGATCGCGGGCTGTGCCATCTTGTTTATCGCCACCTTGCTGGTTGGCGCAATGATCAATTATCTGATCGGCGAACTGATTCGCGTCACCGGGCTTTCCGGGACGGACCGGTTCCTGGGCATGGCCTTTGGCGCGGCGCGTGGCGCGTTGCTGGTGGTCGTGGCCGTCGGGCTCTTGAGCCTGGGGCCGGTACAGCAGGATACGTGGTGGCAGGAGTCCCGGCTCGTGCCACAATTTCTATTGGTCGCAGACTGGTCCAAAAACCTGATCCTGGGTTGGAGTAGTCAGTGGCTTGCCAGCGGTATCAGCGTACCCGCTGAAATACCGTTCAAGGAACACCTCTTGCCGACGGCCAAAACGCCGCAGTGAGTGTTGTTCAGTTCAGATCCATTAAGTAGGGGTTGCGTCGCATGTGTGGCATCGTCGGTATCGTCGGTAAGTCGAACGTCAATCAGGCGCTGTATGACGCGCTAACCGTGCTCCAGCACCGCGGCCAGGACGCTGCCGGTATCGTGACCAGCCATGACGGCCGGTTATTCCTGCGCAAGGATAATGGCCTGGTGCGTGATGTGTTCCACCAGCGCCACATGCAGCGCCTGGTCGGCCACATGGGTATCGGCCACGTGCGCTATCCGACCGCGGGCAGCTCGACGTCGGCTGAAGCCCAGCCGTTCTACGTCAACTCGCCGTACGGCATCACCCTGGCGCACAACGGCAACCTGACCAACGTCGAGCAACTGGCCAAGGAGATCTACGAATCTGACTTGCGCCACGTCAACACCAATTCCGACTCGGAAGTGATGCTCAACGTGTTCGCCCATGAGCTGGCCCAGCGCGGCAAGCTGCAGCCGACCGAAGAAGACGTATTTGCCGCCGTGACCGACGTGCACAACCGTTGCGTGGGCGGCTATGCGGTGGTGGCAATGATCACCGGCTACGGCATCGTCGGTTTCCGCGATCCCCACGGCATCCGCCCGATCGTGTTCGGCCAGCGCCACACCGACGAAGGCGTCGAATACATGATTGCCTCCGAAAGCGTGTCCCTGGATGTGCTGGGCTTCACCCTGATTCGCGACCTGGCCCCGGGCGAAGCGGTCTACATTACAGAAGACGGCAAGCTGCACACCCGTCAGTGCGCGACCAACCCGTCCTTGACCCCGTGCATCTTCGAACACGTCTACCTGGCGCGTCCGGACTCGATCATCGATGGCGTCTCGGTCTACAAGGCCCGCCTGCGCATGGGTGAGAAACTCGCCGACAAGATCCTGCGCGAGCGTCCGGACCACGACATCGACGTGGTCATCCCGATCCCGGACACCAGCCGCACCGCGGCCCTGGAGCTGGCGAACCACCTGGGCGTCAAGTTCCGCGAAGGCTTCGTGAAGAACCGCTACATTGGCCGGACCTTCATCATGCCAGGCCAGGCTGCACGGAAAAAATCCGTACGCCAGAAGCTCAACGCCATCGAACTGGAGTTCCGCGGCAAGAACGTGATGCTGGTGGACGACTCCATCGTCCGTGGCACCACGTGCAAGCAGATCATTCAGATGGCCCGTGAAGCCGGCGCCAAGAACGTGTATTTCTGCTCTGCGGCCCCGGCCGTGCGCTACCCTAACGTCTACGGCATCGACATGCCGAGTGCCCATGAGCTGATCGCTCATAACCGTACCACCCAGGATGTGGCCGACCTGATCGGCGCTGACTGGTTGATCTACCAGGACCTGCCGGACCTGATCGAAGCGGTCGGTGGCGGCAAGATCAAGATCGAGCACTTCGATTGCGCGGTATTCGACGGCAAGTACGTCACCGGCGACGTCGACGAGGCCTACCTGAACAAGATCGAGAACGCACGTAACGATGCGTCCAAGGCCAAGACTCAGGCGGTCAGCGCGATCATCGATCTGTACAACAATTGATTAACCAACCGGCCCTGAGGGGCCGGTTTGCGTTTAAACCGATTTCAGGAGTGACAGCATGAGTCAGGATTGGGATGCCGGTCGGCTGGACAGCGACCTTGAAGGCGTAGCGTTCGATACCCTGGCGGTTCGCGCGGGTCAGCACCGTACACCGGAAGCCGAACATGGCGATCCGATGTTTTTTACCTCCAGCTACGTGTTCCGCACCGCTGCCGATGCAGCCGCACGGTTTGCCGGCGAAGTGCCGGGCAACGTTTACTCGCGCTACACCAACCCGACCGTGCGGGCCTTCGAGGAGCGCATCGCCGCCCTGGAAGGCGCTGAGCAAGCGGTGGCCACTGCCACCGGCATGGCCGCGATCATGGCCGTGGTGATGAGCCTGTGCAGCGCCGGTGATCATGTGCTGGTGTCGCGCAGCGTCTTCGGCTCGACCATCAGCCTGTTCGAGAAGTACTTCAAGCGCTTTGGCGTGGAGGTCGATTATGTGCCCCTGGCGGACCTGTCTGCTTGGGATGCGGCAATCAAGGCCAATACCAAGCTGCTGTTCGTCGAGTCGCCTTCCAACCCTCTGGCCGAGCTGGTGGACATCGCCGCGCTGGCGGAAATCGCCCACGCCAAGGGCGCCATGCTGGTGGTCGATAACTGCTTCTGTACCCCGGCGCTGCAACAGCCACTGAAAATGGGCGCGGACATGGTGGTGCATTCGGCCACCAAGTTCATCGACGGCCAGGGGCGTTGCATGGGCGGCGTGGTGGCCGGTCGTGGCGAACAGATGAAAGAAGTCGTGGGCTTTTTGCGCACCGCAGGCCCCACCCTCAGTCCGTTCAACGCCTGGATCTTCCTCAAGGGCCTGGAAACCCTGGGCCTGCGCATGAAAGCCCATTGCGCCAATGCCCAGGCCTTGGCCGAGTGGCTGGAGCAGCAGGATGGCATCGAGAAGGTGCATTACGCCGGCCTCAAGAGCCATCCGCAGCATGACCTGGCCTTGCGTCAGCAACGCGGTTTCGGCGCGGTGGTGAGCTTTGAGGTCAAGGGGGGCAAGGAGGGCGCCTGGCGCTTCATCGACGCGACCCGGTTGATTTCCATCACCGCCAACCTGGGTGACAGCAAGACCACCATCACCCACCCGAGCACCACGTCCCACGGTCGCTTGTCGCCCCAGGAACGTGAATCGGCGGGTATTCGTGACAGCTTGATCCGCGTTGCGGTCGGCCTGGAAGACGTGGCTGACCTGCAAGCCGACCTGGCCCGCGGGTTGGCGGCCTTGTGATCGAGCTGGCAACGCCACCGAGCGGCACTCATGGCCGGGTTGCCCTGGTTACGGGCGCCGCACGGGGCATCGGCCTTGGCATCGCTGCCTGGCTGATCTGTGAAGGCTGGCAGGTGGTGCTGACCGACCTGGATCGCGAACGCGGTTCCAAGGTGGCGAAGACCCTGGGCGACAATGCCTGGTTCATTGCCATGGACGTGGCGGACGAGGCGCAGGTCGCCACCGGTATCGCCGAGGTGCTTGGGCAGTTCGGGCGGCTCGACGCGCTGGTGTGCAACGCGGCCATCGCCGACCCGCACAACATCACCCTGGAAAGCCTGGACCTGGCTTATTGGAATCGGGTCCTGGCGGTGAACCTGGGTGGGCCGATGCTGCTGGCCAAGCACTGCGCGCCGTATCTGCGCGCTCACAACGGCGCCATCGTCAACCTGGCCTCGACCCGCGCTGCGCAATCGGAACCCGACACCGAAGCCTATGCGGCGAGCAAGGGCGGCTTGCTGGCCCTGACTCATGCCCTGGCCATCAGCCTCGGGCCGGAGATCCGGGTGAACGCCGTCAGCCCTGGCTGGATCGACGCGCGCGATCCATCACAGCGTCGTGCACAGCCGCTGACCGACGCCGATCACGCCCAGCATCCAGCGGGCAGGGTAGGCACGGTAGAGGACGTGGCGGCGATGGTGGCGTGGCTGTTGTCGCGCAACGCCGGTTTTGTCACGGGGCAGGAGTTCGTGGTGGACGGCGGCATGACCAAGAAAATGATTTATGAGTGAGGAGCAGCTGCAAGTGGCGAGCTGCAAGCTGCAAGCGACTATGCGGTGTTGGTGCTTCTGACTTGTAGCTTGAAGCTTGCCGCTCGAAGCTGTTTTTGAAAAAAACCCAACCCTGCTATTGACTTAGCTTCGGTACCTGCGTAAATTTCGCGGCCTCAACGAAGCAAAGGGTGATTAGCTCAGCTGGGAGAGCGTCTGCCTTACAAGCAGAATGTCGGCGGTTCGATCCCGTCATCACCCACCATGTTTTACGAGAGTTTTGCGAAAGCAAGACGGAAGCTGTCAAAAGCCTCCACCGACGCGCAGCGGTAGTTCAGTCGGTTAGAATACCGGCCTGTCACGCCGGGGGTCGCGGGTTCGAGTCCCGTCCGCTGCGCCATATTTTCCGAAGCAGGTTCGCCTGGTTCGAGATCCAAGCTCAAAGGGGTTGGGTCAGACGAGTTAACTGGACGCAAGTCCATAGCGATACGCAGCGGTAGTTCAGTCGGTTAGAATACCGGCCTGTCACGCCGGGGGTCGCGGGTTCGAGTCCCGTCCGCTGCGCCATATCTGCTTTGAGGCCCACTGAACGCCTTGAAGCTAAGAAGAAAGCTGCAAAGCTACTTCTAATCGATAGCAAAGACCCTGGTCGAAAGACCGGGGTTTTTTGTTTTTGGTGTACTGCAATCCATATGTTGGATGCTGTGGCGAGGGAGCTTGCTCCCGCTGGGCTGCGATATAGGTAGTCCGTTCCTTGCTCCCCCATACTGATACTCGCTGGAGTCCGGTTGTTGCGAGGAAGGAACATGCACCTGCGAGCTACGAATAGGGCTGCAACGCATCTCGATGATTACTGCTTCACCTTCGAGCCCAGCAGGTGCGCTTGCGCCCTCTAACGAACACTCAGGGAAAGCCGGGCACGGCTCTCTATATCGCCTTCGCTGGACGCAAGCATGCATGTTCCTGCATGTACTTTAGCGTCTGTGGAGGTGTGCGATGCAAACGCTCTTGTCTCAGAAATTCACTGCTTATATCGGAATTGATTGGGCCGATACCAAACATGACGTCTGTTTGCAGGTTGCTGGGCAAGCCCAGCGGTGCTTCTCGGTCATCCGACACAACCCCGAAGCTATTGATCAATGGGCTCATGCGCTGTATCAGCGTTATGGCGGTCCTATCGCCATTGCCGTGGAGTTAGACAAAGGACCGTTGATAGCGGCCCTGCAAAAATATGATTTTTTTTGTTTGTTCCCGATCAACCCCGCCACCTTAGCCAAGCAGCGTAAGGCCTTCGTTCCCAGCGGTGCGAAGGACGATCCGAGCGATGCCCAGTGGGCACTTGAGCTATTGCTCAAGCATCCCGACAGATTTCCCCAGCAGGAGAAACAAAGTCCTGCCATACGTTCTCTGGCTAGCTTGACTGAACATCGGAGAACCTTGGTTGATGAGCGGGTAAGAATCAGTAATCGGTTGGTTTGCATGCTCAAGCAGTACTATCCGTTGGCGCTGGAGTTGTTCCACGATCATGACACACAGGTGTTCTGTGATTTCCTGGAGCGCTGGTCGACGTTGGAAACACTTAAACGTGCTCGGCCTACAAGCGTTTTGAAGTTTCTTAACGCGCATAATGTTCGCCATGCAGAACTCAATCAGCAGCGTCTGGCCTTGATCCTCAAGGCCACGCCGCTGACAGAGGATCCGGGGATTGTTAACCCTTCAGCGCTGTATGTGCGGACCCTGGCATCGCAACTGAGTGGGATGCTGGTGGCGATCAAGCAGTTTGATGCGGCGATCGAAGAAACGGCCAATACCCTGGCCGATTACAGCCTCTTCAAATCCTTGCCTGGAGCCGGGCAACAGCTTGCACCACGGCTAATGGTAGCTTTTGGTGAGCAACGTGATCGCTTCAAGGATGCTGGTGCTATGCAGCGATATGCCGGGATCGCTCCGGTTACCGAGCGCAGTGGCAAGAAGAAAATCGTTCGCTGGCGCTATCAATGTTCAACCTTTTTGCGCCAGACATTTGTCGAGTGGGCTGCCCACAGCATCAATCAATCGGTATGGGCAGGGGCGTACTATCGCCAACAGAAGGCCAAAGGCTGCTCTCATCAAGCAGCCCTGAGGGCACTGGCTTTTAAATGGATCAGGATCGTTTATCGGTGCTGGAATGCTGGATCCCAGTATGACGAGAGCGTCTATTTACAAGCCTTGGCCCGCCACGACTCGCCTTTGATAAGAGCACCGGAGGCAACGAAAGCATGTTGACGGAAGAGCTCAGGGCGTGAAGCAGCCCTTGGTGTTGGTGGCTTCAGAACCCCAATTTATCCCGCAACCCGTAATACCAAGCCCCCATTGCCGCGAACGGCGTACGCAACAACTGCCCACCGGGGAAAGGGTAGTGGGGCAGGTCGGCAAACGCATCAAAGCGCTCAGCCTGACCCCGTAGCGCTTCCGCCAGAACCTTGCCCGCCAGATGCGTATACGTCACGCCGTGGCCGCTGCAGCCCTGGGAATAATAAATGTTATCCCCCAGTCGCCCGACCTGTGGAAGACGCGACAGCGTCAGCAGGAAATTTCCGGTCCAGGCGTAATCGATCTTCACATCCTTGAGCTGCGGGAAGGCCTTGAGCATCTTCGGCCGAATGATCGCCTCAATGTTCGCCGGATCCCTCGCGCCATATACCACGCCGCCCCCGAAGATCAGGCGCTTGTCGCCGGTCAGGCGGTAGTAATCGAGCAGGTAGTTGCAATCTTCGACGCAATAATCCTGGGGCAGCAGGCTATGAGCCAGTTCATCGCCCAACGGCTCGGTGGCGATCACCTGCGTGCCGCAAGGCATGGACTTGGCCGCCAACTCCGGCACCAGATTGCCCAGGTAAGCATTGCCCGCCACGATAATGAACTTGGCCCTGACCTTGCCCTGTGGCGTATGCACAACCGGGCTGGCACCACGCTCGATGCGCACCGCTGGCGATTGCTCATAAATCACCCCACCCAGGGACTCCACCGCCGCCGCTTCGCCCAGCGCCAGGTTGAGCGGATGAATATGCCCGCCGCTCATATCGAGCATGCCGCCCACATACTCCTCGCAAGCCACCACCTCGCGAATACGCCGCTGATCCAGCAACTCCAACTGGGTATGCCCGAAACGCTCCCATAAACGCTTCTGCGACTCCAGGTGACCCATCTGTTTAGCGGTGAGGGCGGCGAATACGCCGCCGTCCTTCAAATCACACTGAATCTGATACTTCGCCACCCGCTCACGAATGATCCGCCCACCCTCGAACGCCATGTTGCCCAGCAACTGAGCCTGCTGAGGGCCAACGCTGCGTTCGATCACATCAATATCGCGGCTATAACTGTTAACGATCTGCCCGCCGTTGCGACCCGAAGCCCCAAAGCCGACCTTCGCCGCCTCAAGCACGGTGACTTTGAAACCGTTCTCCAGCAAAAACAGTGCAGAGGACAGGCCGGTGTAACCAGCGCCGATCACGCACACATCCGTCTCGACGTCATCCTGCAGGGTAGGGCGCGGAGGAGTGGGGTTGGCCGACGCGGCGTAATAGGACGCTGGATAGGATGTGTTCGCCATTCTGCAACCTCTGTTTTATATTTTTTACGAATGCAGCGATCCTACCCGAGATAAAAATCGGCCGCCAGCCACCGCCAAGTCTTCGTCGCATCGGCGAAATTAAATATTTTGCATATTCATAGGGTTAGGTGAAAAAAAGGTGTTGACACCCCTCCGGAATTCCGTAGAATGCCGCCTCACAGCAGGCACGTAGCTCAGTTGGTTAGAGCACCACCTTGACATGGTGGGGGTCGTTGGTTCGAGTCCAATCGCGCCTACCAAACAAAATCCGCTCTGCTGGGCGGTCTAGAAGGGTCAACCGAGAGGTTGGCCCTTTTTTGTTGGCGTACACATAAGGACATGGTCATGCGGGTTGTCACTTCCGTCACTCTTCTTGCTTTAGCACTTGCTGGTTGCTCTGGAATACCTTCAGTTCCATACGAAGAGCCTGCTCAATCAGAGGGCGTGGCGCGCGTTCGCGTTATCACGAACTCCGATGTGTATGGAGATAGCATCGTCGGCAGTTGTGCTCCTGCTACCCGGCATAAGATGGCAGAAGCCGGACGTTTCGGGCAGGACGGTACGGCGAGCATCAATTATCCGCAGTATCCCCTGAAGTCGGCGAGCATTGGCATACCGAAAAGAGTTTGGCCCAGTCTTATCCAGTACATCCCTGCAATTCGGATGGGGGAAGGGGCTTACAAAGAGGTCGTGACCGAGTATCGCGTCAGGACGGATCTGCCATTCCAAATTGCAACCCTAGGCGCGACCATTGCGGGCAATGGCAGCTCTTACCGGACCTGTGGTGGCCAGGCGCTCGTTTACAAGCTGGAACCCGGGAAAGACTACGAAGCAGTGGTAGGGGTGGATGGCAGACCAAGCAAAGATGGCGAGCCAGCGCTGATTTGCATGTTGGCGGTTCTTGAAGTTACCACTTTGCCTGGCACTTCGATTGTGATTCCCCAAAAGCTGACGCCTGCTGCGCCTCCGCAGGTGGTCTGCAAAAACTGATAGGCACAGCCCGCCATTGAGCGGGTTTTGCGTCTGGCAGAAACGAGAAAGCCCCGACTTGGATCGGGGCTTTTGCGTTGCGGCGGATAACGAGAGGCATAGGCGCCGCCTCGACAGTAATCGGGGCCTTTTCGTTTTCAGCCACGCTGGGTTTTTTGTTGCTTCAAATCCTCGTCATGAGTAGGGCCCAGGTCTTCATGTTTCAGTCTCGCAAGGCTAAAAGCGTCCCAGCCAAAGTTGCTGAGGCGTTCAGAACTTTCACTGAGCCACCAGAACTTATCGTCGTCACCGTCTAGAACTACGGTTGCGAGCTTTGGTGGAACGGCGGCGTACTCCTGTGCCAGTCCAATTGGCAGGCTCAATTCATCCAAGCCTTTATTTGCAAGATGCACGAGGTAACGGGTGGCCGTCGGCTCTTGAATTTGGCGAATCAACAATTTGGTTGGGTTTTGGCTCATTACCTTGACATCAACGTAGAGTTCAAGAGCATCCAGGGCGCGCTCGACCTGATCCATTTTGGAGGTGTGAAGAAAGTCGACCAAGCGATCGCCTTGGGCCTGATGCACACCGAGCAGTCGGCACAAGTCGGCCTTTCGCATATCTCGCTCCATCATGGTGTTCCAAAGCGCGATCTTCGCCACGGTCACCGCAGGTAGATGAACAACGTGTTCGCCTTCCAGCGGGGCGGATGCCGGCGGAATCGAGCGGCGCTCATCGACGTAGATGGAGAGGGTGGATTCAATCCCGTCCAGGGCTTCGCGGATAGCGTGCTTCCGATCATCGCCGTAGCTGTTCAGCTCTGGCAGGTCGCGGCAGAACACGGCAACGCCTGGGGCGCTAACGTCCTGTTCGAATCGGATTGGATAGTCGTACATCGTCACTCCTTGGAGGTGATAGTCCAGTGCTCAGGCGTGGTGAAAGGGCTCTTCAGAGCCCAGTTGTTTAATGATCGCCTTACCGGTCGGTTCCGGCTTTTCCTTGGAACTGTGATCCGCGAGGTAGCCTTGTTGCCGTGGGGGGACTTTGAAGTGGCTTCCTTTGCCTGCTTCGAAGGCCATCCTTTGGGTCTTCAACCATCGTCTGAGCTCGCTGAGCTTCATCACTTCGCTTGGTTGTTTGGATGAGTCCACTCTACAACATTTCTGTGTTAATACAACACTTGTGTGTTGTTTGGTTCGAGCAGTGCCCGGGCCATGCAGGCCACTTTTATTCTGAAAGGACGATGGCCCCTACTGATCTCGGCACAGGCACAGCTACCTGGATGAACTGACGAGCAAAACGAGCATCGCGCAGACCAGCTGTTTACAGTTGATGGATGTAAGCGGGTGCCTCTCAGCTGTGTTGCGTCGACCGGTTGAATCCACAACCCTGACCGGACATTCATCGACGTCAGTTCAGGGTCGAAAACTGCTTGCTCCGCTATTGCAGCGGAACATACACATCAGTTTGCCAGTGATCCTGCGGTGTCTCGGGATAGATGCTCAAGTAATGGAAGAACAGCGGCTGGTCACGAAGTTCCTCTCCACTGCCAGGAAGCCAATCGCGGTAAATCGGATAGATCGTTTCGCCGATGTGATCCGGTGACCCCTCATGTCGCACCACGACACAGCGACCGCCGGGAATGACGATTTCGCGCACGCCGAACTCATTCGGCGCCACGGCCTCGTGAATCTCGCCGCAGATTGCGAAGCGGAATGCTTGCGCAGGTGTCGTGTCGGGGTTGCCATAGGGAATGCCAAAGCTGCGACTCGACGCCACCGGCGACTGTCCGCTCTGCTTACGCCACTCGATGAACTTACGCACGCTCTCATTGACGAGCCCGGCGGGCCCACAGTGTTCAAATGCTGCGACCCTGACTTCAGGGAATTGCACGATTCGTATTTGCATGATGATAGTCCTGGAAAAATGAGGGATTGCGAACACCGCATTCCAGACCTGCCAGTTCGGCTCTTTCCTGAACGCACTCGGCGTCATACCGAACGCCCGCCTGAACGCCCTGCAAAAAGCCTCCGGACTTTCGAAGCCGGCACCGAGTGCGGCCTCCAGTACCGAGTGATCAGCGGTGGCGGCAAGGCGATGCGCCGCGCGTCGTAATCGCATCAGTTGCACATAACGTGAAACAGGCACGCCTACGAACGCGGTGAATTGTCGATGGAAGTGAAATGCCGAAAAGTTCGCCACATGGCTCAACGTATTCACCGACAGATCATCTTCGAGATTCTCATTAATGTAGGCGAGGACGGCGTTGAAGCGTTTTGTGTAAGCGAAGTTGGGCGCCATGTCAGACACTGGGAAAAGGCTCCTGGAAGTACGGTCGGCAATAGAGTCGACTACAGCGCCGTGAACGCGCCTAGCCGCGTTTGCTCAAGGCACGTTTTGGGTTGGCACGTCCGATCTCTTCCAGGGCGATGTGAAGGGCGGGGGCATGTCAGGCGTTCACTTCTGGCCGTTCTCTGCCGGTGCTCACTGCTTCGTTTGCTGGTCAAGTCGAATGAGAAGGGAAAAAAGGATGAAAAAATTCTCAGATTTATTTTGGTACCCGCGCCTTGCGGGCCAAGTCCTATAAGTTAGCGCCCTGTAAGTGATAGTCTACGAGCTCTTCTATAAATGATATTGGATACAGTTATGACACGCTGTTTGAGGGCGCTCGGAGCTAGCCTCGCTGACAGTATAGTGATCCCGGCCGCTTGGTTATCGGGGCTTGTGACGATAGGACTCTTGTGGGGCATGATAGTGTTTTGGCCCGATAAGCTTACAGTCGAAGGACGTCAGCTCTTCCTGGCTTCTTTTTTTATTTTTTTTCTCGCCATATGGCACTTGATACGGCGCAAGCGACGAGCAAAAGCACTTGTAGCCTCCATCAACCTGAAAGAAAGTCTGAACCTTGACGACACTCGGCTGCTCGGCTATCCAAGCCCCCTATTTTTTGTCTTTGACCTTTCCAACAAGAAACTCGCTCAATGCCAAAGCGCCACCGGCGACTATCAAATTCGAGACTTCACGTGGGTGACAGGCTGGCAGTTTGAGTGGCTACGGATTGACAGCCGGGTGTCGGGCGGGGTTCTGCAAATAGTCGATGGGGCAGGCATGAGCGTTCCTATCGATGAGCTTCGGCGTAAATTCATAAAATTCTCACTGGTTTTGACGGTTGCCGATACAAGTCATCCTCCCTTCCGTTTTCCAATGAACCGGAGCGCAGCTGAAGGGTGGTGTACCCGGTGCAATGAGCTTTTCAAGAGCTAAGCGAAGCATCACACCAGAAGATAATTATCTTTAGAACTCGCGGCAGCGCTGCTATGAGGGCTCAAACGAGCGTTGCGAGAGGCATTGACGCAAATTCCTACACAAACCTCGGAAACGAGCGCATTGCAGCATTTGGGTATGCAACTTATTGTCTTTGTGTCGCACAGATGGCGATTCGGGTTTGGCGACTCGATTGAATGAAGCGCAGAAGCTCCTGCTCCTAAATCAATTGAATGAAGGTACTGCTCATGACCCGATACATGCCCATCACCGGCATCGACTGCATCCCCGCAACCCTGCTCATCGACACCGAAGCGCCTCTGGACGTCCTTTTCGAAACCGCCGATTACCGCATCCGCACGGTGACCCAAGTCTTGGAAAATATCGCGTTTCGCTCGGACATCAGCTCAGACACTGTGGTGCTGACTGATTTTTGTAAATTGCTGACCACATCGTTACGTGATGGTTGTGATGTCATGGATGTGATTGGAAGACGATTGCGGGCGCAGGCGGCGGAATAATGAAGACGGGCGACTTATAAGCCGCCCCGTTTCATAAGAGGAGAACAGGGACAGACTACGATTATGAGACCGACCGATTTTACAAGCGAACTCAAAATCGTGGTTTGTCCCGGTGTCTAATCCGTTCGTCAGGCAGGTGAATGATTAGCTGCACGCCCAGGCTGCGCATGAAGATCAATGCCTAGCGCATGAATGACCTTGAGTACGGTATCAAATCTCGGCTTTGATCCGGGTGCGAACGCCTTGTACAAGCTTTCTCGCCCCATGCCAGAGTCCTTAGCGATCTGCGCCATGCCGCGGGCCTTGGCGACATAGCCGATCGCTCGGAGAAACTCCTCGCTATCACCGTCAGCCAGCACTTGGGAAAGGTATTCACTGGTGGCTTCGTCGCTATCGAGTAGTGCCGCCATGTCAAATGTCGTCAGGTGTTGGCTCATGTTCAAATCTCCTTTGCCAATTTCTTCGCTCGCCGGATATCAGCACTCTGTGAAGACTTGTCACCACCCGCCAGTAGCACGATGACCACTCCACCGCGCATGGTGAAATAGACCCGGTAGCCAGCGCCTACATCCACACGCAACTCTGAAATACCATCACCGACAGGTTTCACATCGCCCAGGTTCCTGCTGCGGCGCGATCAATGCGGCGGGCGATAGCGATTTTTGTTCGCAGATCACGGACCGATGAATGCCAAGCAGCGAGCGTCTGCATTTGCTGGATGAGATCATTTATGAATGGACCGTATCCAGCTGGATACTGGCAGTCAAGATGCCGATGCTGGTCATCCCGGGGGGGTGGGGTAGGGAAGAAAATGGGGGCAGCCCATGACCTGTGAACTCAAACCATGGTCTGTCGCCAGTCTTTGCTGACCTCGTCCTTGCCTCGTAGCAGCGAAGTATTGGTGCTAAATTCTGCGCGTCCAGCGTGCGGGCCCATCTGGCTCGGCGGGATATTTAACGCCTCTCTCAACCGATTTTGTGGATATGGAAATTCAATGAGCACATCCAAGCTTTCGATTACGCTGTCCTGCGCTGTAGCTGTTTTGATGTTGAGCGGATGCGCTGCCTCTGTAAAAAGCGGTGGGACTGAAACGCTCGTCATTCAAGAGTCAGCCAAGCAGAACCTGGTCGTAAACTTTCAAGGCAATAGCAAGGTTCAACAGAACGAGGACTGGCCTCGCTTGAAGCAAGAATGGAATGAGGCCCTGCACGTCGAAGCGACTCGCGCTGGCTACAGCCTTACAGAGGCTCAGGCATCAAGCCTCGAGGGCAAGGACGGTGTCGGTATCAAGATCAACGTGACCAATTTCCGTTACCTGACCCCTGGCGCGCGTTACGGGGCCGGGGTCATGGTGGGAAATGCGTGGGTCAACTCCAGTGCAGACTACTCGGACTTGAAATCGGGCCGCCTGATTGGAACTCGCACCTATGACACGTCCTCGTCTGCTTGGGAGGGTGTCATGTCGGCTATGACTCAAGAGCAGGTCCAGGCTATTTCTCAGAAAATCATCAGTGATATCAAGAGCGCAAAAGCCAAGTAATGCGATCCTGGCTAATCAGCGGCGATGACCGGGGCGGTGTCAATCTGATGCACGCCGCTGTTGATCTTTCGGAAAGCGGATAGGTAACAGGGAAAACGGGGACAGGTCACGATTATGAGATTCAGATGAATTCAAAATCGTGGTCTGTTCTAGTTTTTAGTGCGTGGCTAGTCCTCTATTCTAGTTTTTCAATGTCTCCGTTTGAGGTTTTGAAGTAGCTTATTATGTCTTTCGGTTGCAAGCCGGAGATTATTTTCATGTCGTTGAGGCTGTTGAAATGAAAAAGCTTTAGTTCTTCTGCGTATGTGGCGACAATGGTTTCGTCATTTTCAAGGTGGCATACATACATGTTGTGAAATGGGGGGCGCGTTTCGGGCCAGTCATGGGGCTTGGTGGTGGTGGATGGTATTGGGCCAGCGAATGTTTGATCGTTTCTTGATTTGAAGTCTTCAGTTAGATTTCCTGTATAGAATTCTAGGTGGCCAATAACGTATTCTATTTTTCGAGTGTGAGGTGATGCGGACGGAAATTGATAAATGTCATTGAAGTCTCGGACTAAAAAAGAGTCCGTATCGCTGTAGTTTCCTGCAGCGTTGATCCCCTTGAAAACTTTCCATGATTCCCAGTAGGTTATGGTTTTGTTAGGGGTTTTTTCTATAAAAACTTTGTCTACCAATGAGAATTCTCTTGTTGTAATGGTGACTTTTTGTACTAGATATCCATCTGATGTGGGGTTGTTAATGGCAAATGAGCATTTCCAACTTACATCTCTTCCTTGTGTTCTGCTAGGCAAGTCCAGAGAAACTATTGCGATTCTAGGTTTGTCTTTCATCAATTCCATATGTGCGATCTCCAGGAGGTATTACTTTTCGGACTCCAAGAACCTTAGCTGACTCATGGTTGAACGCCTGATCACCGGTGGAGTAGACCAAGGCTCCAGTATGATCGATACCACGACAGGTCACGAACGCTGGTGTCTTGTGAGAGTGGTCCTTAGCTATCCAACTCTCCGAACTGGGAGCATAGCTGCGTATGGAAAAATCGTAAGGCTGTGATCGTGGGGCGAGCCGATTGCAAGTGAGCTCAAAATTGTGGTGTGTTCCCAGTTTTCTTTTTTGCTCGAAACCTTGTGGCTCAGTCTTGTACCGAGAGCGCGAATGGTTGGCCGTTAGCCGGGTCTGGACACCTGCGTAGTGTTCTGGCGTGTGATGTAATCGCGTCGAAGCTGATGAAACAACGGGCCCGAGGAAGGTTAATCAATGCCAAAGAAACTTCAGGAAAGCAAAGCAGCGACGGCTGCTGACATTGAGCGCTCTATCCAGGCACTGAACAAGATGGCTGAACGCCTCTGGGGCGATGGTCGGGAGGCTGAGGCGAAAGCCCTGCTCGATGCCTTGGATGCTTTAAACAGGGCGCTCGATAGGATCAGGATTGGGGAGAGCCGCAGGGTTCTTCATTGAAGTGCGAAGGAAAATGGGACAGACACGATATGAAACGGGCCGATTGCAAGGGGCTAGAACCGTAGTCTGTCCCCCAGTTCCATCCCCTCCAACCACTGGGCTTTTGTCCTTGGTGGATGCCTGGCCAGTCTGTTGGCGTTTTATCAAGCCCATGCAAGTCGTGATATCGTTCTGCTACTTAGCAATGGAGGCAAGCGATGAAAGTCGATAATTGGCAAGGCTGGGAACCCGAGTGGCTTAGGCTGACTGAGCATTTCCTCAATGCACCGGCGGCACCCGGCGCCTACATAATCTGTGCAGACCACGAGATTCGCCGGGCTGTCGGTTCCGACGAGCACGGTATCTTGACTATTGGCGAATCGGACAATTTACGGCGGCGTCTTGCTGCGTTTGTGCGCTGCGCAAGGAATCCCGGAGTCTCAGGGCATATGGCGGGCTGGCGGTTTAATTACGCCTCTTTCGAAACCGTTTTCCCTTTGGACACACTTTGGGTTAGCTGGTGTCCGACTCTCGATAAGACAGCCGCCTATGCAAAAGAAGGGGAGATGTTGGCCCTCTATTTGGCCCAGCATTTCGAGCTGCCTCCTCTCAACTACAAATTTAACTGGCCAAAGCTGGAAGTGGCAGTGCTCTAGCCCCAGGGGGAAACGGGACGGGAAAGCGGGGACAAACCACGATTATGGGAGGGGCTGATTACAGATAAACTCAACATCGTGGATTGTCGACGGTTTCTAGGCGTCGGCGTACCTTTGGCACGCAAAGAAAAGCCCGACTGGGGAGGCCGGGCTGAAAGGGTTTCACTAGGAGCTGAGATAACCATAGGCGCTCGGCTGTGAAAGGAATGTGAAAGATTGCGTTCAGTACGAGTTTTAAAATCGTGGTGCTCCTGGCTCCATTAAAGAAATGTTGATCCCGCTGTCGACGTGGCGAGCGAGTGAAATCGACCAATCGCTGCCGCATAACCGGCTGCCGCCTACACTGGATTAGCTCATTAATAGAAGGACATGGAATGCTCATCGTCTTCAGCGGGCTTCCCGGCACCGGAAAAACGACTATTGCCAATGATCTTGCCGCTACGACAGGCGCCGTGTACCTGCGGATCGATACGATTGAACAGGCGATTCGAAACTCGGGTGTTCTTGCGCAAGATGTAGGGCGAAGTGGTTACATGGTCGCCAATGAGCTTGCCCTGAGCAACCTTCGTTTGGGTCGCACAGTCATCGTTGATTGTGTCAATCCCGTCCTCGAAAGCCGAATTGCGTGGAGCGAAATAGCCTCACAGGCGGGTATTCGATTGGTAAACATCCAAGTGATTTGCTCCGATAAAGATGAACATCGGCGTCGGGTCGAAACAAGGAGGGTTGATATTCCCGGGTTGACGCCACCCACCTGGCAGTCGGTACTGGATCACGAATATGAGCCGTGGAATGAAGCTACGTTTTGCATAGACACAGCTCTGATTTCTCCGGTGCAAGCGGTCGCGATGATCATCAATAGACACGGTGGTGCTGACTGATTTTTGTAAATTGCTGGCTACATCGTTACGCGATGGTTGTGATGTCACGGATGTAATTGGAAGATAATTGCGTGCGCAGGCGGCGGAATAATGAAGACGGGCGACTTATAGGTCGCCCGGAGCCGGTTAAAGGCGGCTACGAAATGAATTTACCGGCGGTCCGACCTTTTGGAATTGCTGTCGCCCGGGGGACTCCACTCATAGAGAAATATGTATTTCTCAATTGCGGTGAACTCCGCCCGAGGTAAATGGAATGACGTCGTTCGAAGAATTCAGGGCCACATCCCATGAGCTTCTCAAAGAGCTAGACGCTGCGACGATAAAAATGATGATGCTGGTTTCTGCGAAAGAGGTATCCGGTCCTTTTTGGGAGGATGCTGCCCAGCGGCATCATGATGCTGTAGATGCTTGGCATTCCTTTCTCAATATCCCTACGGATTTCGCTGCGAATCCGACTCTTCCCTAAACGGGCGGAAGGAAAGGGTCTGGCGATTTCCTCTGTTCTTCCGCGCTACAGGCGTCACGGGGGACAGTTACGCTCGGACGGCCACAGATTCAAAAAAAACGAAGGCAGACCACGATTATGAGACGGGCTGGTAACAGGTGAGCTCAAATCGTGGCCTGTCGCCGATTCTAATCCTGCCGTACACATGGACGCCCATTTGAACATCCAGAGTGTTGGGCCTGATGCCCATGGGACGTTCAGGGGGGGCGCGATCGCGCTGCAGCCAATCATTGACGGCTTCTCCGAGCGTTTTAGGTACGCCATTACGTATCCAGGCCATAAAGCCCCTATCAAATTTAAAGTTCGTACTGCAGTGCTCCACCATGAATCTGCGGACGTTTTGGGTGTTTCGGTAATTCTTGCCGTAGCAGCATCCAGCGCTGCTTGCAGGACCGGCGCACCTCGACGCAAGGTCAATGCCGTACGGCATCCAAACCATGACCCAAGTCTTGGAAAATATTCGTCATCAAATTTCTTGACTAATGGCAAATTGATGCTATTTGTTTTTGTGAGGTTTGAGGTGGACAGTATTTTTTGCTGAAAGAGATTTGGATTGCTTTCTGTTTTTTTTGTTTGCGCTAAATAAAATCAAAGGATGGAAAAATAATGAGGTTTTCTTTGTTAGGTGTTATCTGG
This sequence comes from Pseudomonas fluorescens, assembly GCF_001623525.1. Taxonomy (NCBI): domain Bacteria; kingdom Pseudomonadati; phylum Pseudomonadota; class Gammaproteobacteria; order Pseudomonadales; family Pseudomonadaceae; genus Pseudomonas; species Pseudomonas fluorescens. The sequence goes on from NZ_CP015225.1 coordinate 135,515, forward strand.
CTTCTATCATTCAGCCTATTTTTTGCCGGGTGTGCATCTTCAGTTTCGTATCCGGCTCCAACTTCCAGTTCTGAGCAGTTACCTTATCCCACGCCGGAATACAGGACTGAAGTTTTTGCGCCAGTGAAGGTCAGCTATGCAACAAATAGAAGAAAAGCGCCGGATGGCAGTCTATTACCTGAGTTGAATGTGTCCGGTGACCCCCTGTCTTATGGTCAGGAGACCGTTCTGATTCCTTTCAAGCGGGATGTAGGAAGCTTTAAAGATTCACATAGCCCTGCATTTAAGATGTTAATGAAGTTTGGGGTCGTGGATGAGCAGGATGATCCGATTATTACCTTGCTTAATGACCAGTCGCTAACGTTGACTGAGGCTGACTTCTTTAAGCAGTTCAAGTCAACGACAGGTTTTAAAAGCGGTGATGTATTGCTTTTCGTACATGGCTTTAATGTGAAGTTTGAAGACGCTGTGAAGCGTGCAGCTCAAGTTTCCTATGATATTAATCCTGATTTGCAACCGGTGGTGTTCAGCTGGCCTTCTATTGGGGATCCGTTAAAGTACAATCGCGATTTCGGTAGGGCGTTGGACTCCGTTGATGACTTCGAAACCTTCATGTTAAAGCTGGTGGCCTCTACGCAGGGAAAGAGAGTTCATGTCCTGGCTCATAGCATGGGGTCAAAAGTAGTCATTCCTGCACTGGCGAGACTCTATTCTACTCATCCAAAACTATTTGATAAGAAACTGGGTAATATCATACTGGCTGCGCCTGATTTTCCCAGGGAGACGTTTATTCTAAAATATAAGGCCGCGTTTAGTAAGTTTGGCCGCGCGACAATCTATATGTCGTCGGAGGATAAGGCGCTCAAGGTTTCCTCTAGCACCTATCTTGCTGATCGAGGAATGCTTGGTTTTAGTGGTTCTGAAGGTTTTTTCTTTCCCGGAATTGACTCTGTTGATATAACTCGTGCGGGAGGTGTTGATGATCTTCTTGGGCATTCGAACTATGGTAGTTCGGCGCGTGTGCTAGTGGATATGCATGATATGATCGGGAGTAATTTGAGGGCTAACAAAAGGAAAGGTTTTATCGTTGTGCCGCCTTACAAGTATTTTTTTCTACAGCCGTAGTGGTTTTTGGGGCTGGGAAGCGTGGCCAGGCGCGATGATTAGGAAGTCGTGATGCCTAAACTCGCAGAGTCTAAACCACTGGCTAACAACGCACCCGAGGCTGCAAGCGTCTTGATTCGTCGGGACGCAGGCAGAACTAATTCAACCAATACTCCGTCCCAACAACCACTCACTAAACCCCCGAACCGCCGCCTGCCGCTCCCGCCCTGGCACGCACACCACGGTATACCGCGCACCCGCCAAGCGAACCTCAGGGCGATATTCAACCAGCTCCCCACGCGCAACAGCCTCAGCAACCAACACATTGCTGGCAAGCACCAGCCCGTGCCCGGCGATCGCCGCCTGCAGGGCGTGCTGTTCCTCGTCATAACGCCGAAAACGCGCGTTCTCCAGCCAGCCCAGGGTGCCGGCCTTGGCGCACCATGCAGGCCAGTCGACTGCAACGTTTGCGCTGCTCAGCCATGGCACGTCGATCAGTTCGACGGGTGAGCCCGCCGCGGGTGGTTGCCAACCGGGGCGGCAATAAACGCCAAAGTGCTCATCCAACAGAGGCTGTTCGAACAGCTGTGGGTCCGGCCTGAAGAGGGCGCGTATCGCCAGGTCGATGCTGGCGTCACGCTGCAGGTCGACCACGTCGTTGCTGGTATGCAGCCTGACGTCGATCTCCGGGTACAACCGATGAAAATCCCCGAGCCGCGGTATCAGCCACAGGCTGGCGAATGCCGGCGTCGTGCTCACCACCAGAGACTGTGCCGCACAAGGCGGTGACAGCACCTGCAGGCCATGTTGGATATCAAGCAGGGCGCGGTACATGTAAGGGTGAAGGCGCTCGCCATCGGCGCTCAGGCGCACGTTTTGGCTGGAGCGCTCGAACAGCCGCACGCCAAGGAAGGCTTCAAGGCTTTTGACCTGGTGGGAGATCGCCGCCGGGCTGACATTCAGTTCCTGGGCCGCTGCCTTGAAGCTGCCCAGCCGCGCAGCGGACTCGAAGCCGCGCAAGGCGGTGAGGGGCAGTTTGGCGAACATGGGCGGGTAGGTTACTCAGGTTGAGCGTGGCTCAATTTAGCTCAATTGTGCGCGGGTGCTCAACTTGCCAGGCTGGGGTCTTCCAAACCGGCTCAGGAGCCCAGCGATGCAAGGTACGCCCCGTAAAATCCTCCAGGCCATCCTCTACGAAGCCGGTGGCGTGCTGTTCGTGGCACCGGCGCTGGCGCTGACTTACGGTCAAGGCATGGGTTATTCAACCCTGCTGTCGCTGGTGATTTCCGCCGTCGCGCTGGCCTGGAACATGCTTTTCAACGGCCTGTTCGAGTGGTGGGAGCGCCGCCAACCCAGCCGCTATCGCAACTGGCAGCGGCGACTACTCCATTCTCTGGGATTTGAAGGCGGCTTGACGTTGATTCTTACCCCGGTGATTGCCGCGTGGTTGGGCATCAGCCTGTGGTTGGCGCTGGTGACCAATCTGGGGTTGTTTGTATTTTTCTTTTTTTACGCACTGGTTTTTCAATGGGTGTTCGATCGAGTGTTCGATGTTCCGCTTTCTGCGCAGACCGATCAGGGGTCTGCGTCCAGCGCCCGCTGAGTCAGTTGCACGACGTGACATTGCGCCTGGTTGTTGCTGATCGTCAGTCATAACCGGGTGCCGATGCTAAAAAACTCATCCAGAAGCCGATAAAAATAAATTCTATCCCGATCAACCTCGATCACTCCATATCGCCGCAGAAACGGCGCTACCCATTGTTCTCCCAACCCCTCGGCAATGTCCCGAGTTGCCAGCGCCAGGTCTTGGTATCGATGCGTGTAACGGGGTGGTGGTTGATTCGTCCTGGGGGGCACCGCAGCTCCTTGGAAGGTCTGGGTCGACCGTCATGAAACCACACATTGGCCCGCCGTGGCAGGGTGTCATTGGTCGGCGACTCGTCTAGACCGGGGGTTTATGCCGGGTCAAGGGTTGCCACTCAGGTTGTTGGCAACTACCCTGAAAATGTTTGGATTGTTACGAGAAAATTCAAGCGTGGCGATTTTCGGTCAACCGACTTAAGGATGAGGTGAACACAATGTTTTCTCATGAAGGTGCTGCAATAGAGGTGTTGCTATTTATTTTTGGCTTTGCAGGCTTTGCCCTGGCGCTGTGGTTTGCTCACGCCTATTTTGAGCGAAAGACTAAAAATGGTGTAAAAAAACAACATTCAGCTCATCGGGGCAGTTAAGCATCGGCTGATGCTGCTTCCCAAGAATTTTTAATCCCCAGAAACAACAAGCCCGCACACTCATGATGAGGCGCGGGCTCTCGATGACCCAAGCCTGCAATCAGAGACGCATGCCTTTGAACGGGTTCCAGCCTTGCTCGCCTTTCATTTCCTTGAGGTAGTAGGCGTAGTTGGCCATGAGTGCGTACATCATCGACATGGCGATGCTCAGGCCTGTACTCAACGGCCGCGGAAACTCCATGCCGAGGATCGCGAAAATCACGCTCAATGCGATATTGATCGCCAGGAAAATACCCAGCAGGGCGAGGTTTTTCTTCCAGAGGCCGAGGACGAACAGGTAGATAGGGCCAAAGAAAAACGCAATCACGTTGGCGTTGATGAGGATTTTCTTCTTGACGCCTGGCAGCGTCTTGACGGCTTCCTTATAGCGCGGGTCGTTTGGTGCGCCATAGGTTTCAAAGAAGTCAAAGCGTTCCTGCCACTTGGCGCTGTATTTACCCGTGCTTTGTACTTGTTCAGTTGTGCTCATTTTGCAAGGCTCCTGCTTTCCATTAGTGATTTTTCTTTCTTCCAAGAAATCCTGTGCTCTGTTTCTAGCGCATTGATTGCTTTGATCTTTGACAAAGGGCGCGAGTGAGTCGCCTGAGGTGTTTATTTTGCCGTTTTATGGGCCTTGGTGTGGAACATTCCGCACTGGCCGCTGGAACGGTCGCCTGGTCTGTGACGTGCTTCACCCTATTTTTTCAATGGGGCCCCCGGTGTGCTGAATCCGGATCGGGAGCAGCAGGTCGAGAACAGAGCAGCACAACTAGACGGTTGACCTTCAGGAGCGGCTGACGCGGTCACCGTAGACACGGATCATGTCCAGCAGGTTCTTGACCCGCAGCGGCAGGTTGCCGGCTGGATAGACCGCATGCATGCGCGGGTCTTCACCCGTGCTGGAGGTTAGTTTGTACTCAGGGAACACCCGCACCAGGCGTCCCGCAGCCACTTCCGGCTCCGCCAGCCAGTCGGCCAGGCGGGCAATCCCGGCACCGGCCAGCGCAGCCTGGAACACCGCCGCGCCGGAACTGAAGCGAAACTTGGGGTGCACGCGAAAGCTGCCGGCCTGGCCCGGCCCACGAAAATTCCATTCCTTGAGAATCCGCGGCGCCGTGTGCAGGATCAATGCGTGCTGTTCCAGCGCCTCGATGGATGTCGGCAGCCCGCATCGCTCCAAGTAGCCAGGGCTGGCATAGAGGTAGCGCGAATAGCTCCACAGCGGGTAGCCGATCAGGTCGCTGGATTGTGGGAAGGCGCCGCGAATCGAAAAGTCCAGCTTGCCCTCGACCGGATCGACCGCCGCATCGGTAAAGATCACATCCACGCTGACATCGGGATAACGCTGGCTGTACTGGGTGATCAACTGGGGGACCACCGTGTGGGCCAAGGATTGCGGTGCGGAAAAGCGGATCCAGCCGGTGGCCAGGCCGCTGAGCCCGGCCAGGTCCTCGTCCGCCTCACGTTGCAGATCGAGCATTCTGTGGGCGTGGGGCAGTAGCCGCTCGCCGGCCTCGGTCAGCGTCACGGCATTGGCCGAGCGATTGAACAGCTTGACCCCGCTGCGTTCTTCCAGCCCTTGAATGACGCGGGTCAGCGAGCTGGGGGAGCGCCCCAGGCTGCGGGCTGCGACGACAAAGCTGCGCTTGCGGGCCACCGTCGCAAAGGCTTCAAGATCAGCCAACATATCCAGTGCCACCGGCTACCTCATTGCACTTTTCACAATATGACATTGCAACACAAAAAAGCCCCTTCCGTTAGCCTTCCCGTTCTCAGCACAAGGACGTAGGTAGACAGGAGCGATGGATATGTCAACGCTGGATGAAACGCTCAGAAAAGCAACCGCCCTTGCGGGCGAAGCGACCCACGAATGGCTGGTGCCAAAAGCCCCCCTCTCGACAGAAAAGCCTTTGGTCGAATTACAGCTTTCCTACGAAGAAAAAAGAAAACTCCACAACGAACTCAGGCATTTCGCGATCGGCGACAGCGCCAGCGGCCTGCGGCAGATGCCCGCCCTCGGACGCTGCCTGGAACAACTGCTGGCTCCGGAAAAATCCCGCTTGCTGCGTGATTTCCAGCACTGCGACGAGGTGGCGCTGGTGATCCGTGGCCTGCCGGTCGACGCGCAGTTGCCGGCGACGCCCTACGGTGGCAACCCGGATATTGCTGAACTGCCGGTGGTCGCCGGGGCGATCCTCGCGGTACTCGCCGTGCTCGGCACCTGCCCGGTGGGCTACCAGGGCGAGAGCGAGGACAGCATATTTCGCCATGTCTCGCCCAAGCAGCAGCGGGAAACCGAGAGGAGTTCTTATGGCTCGCGCCTGGACCTGGGCATGCATGTCGACAATCCACACCTGCCGCTCAGTTGCGAGGCCGTGCAGCAGTTGTCTGCCTGCCCCGAGTACCTGAGCCTGACCGGCTTGCGCTGCGAGCTGACGGTGCCGACGCGGATCGTCGCGATTGCCGACGTGCTCAACATGCTGCCGGACTTCGTCGAGCAGGAACTGCTGCGCCCGAGCTTTTCAGTCCGCCGGCCGGACTCGTTCGCCCGCCAGGACACGGTCCTGGAACAAGTCCCGCTGCTCTACCGGCCCAGCAGCGGCGGCCTGCACTGTCGCTACAACATGGCCAGCATCAGCGCTCACTGCGAGCACTCGCGACTGGCCCTGCAACTGTTCGCCGCCGCTGCCAATCACCCCGACGTAGTCCGCTCGGTACTGCTGCAGCCCGGCGACATGCTGATCTTCAAGAACCAGCAGACCCTGCACGCACGCGATGGCTTCGCGCCGCGCTACGACGGCCTGGACCGCTGGATGCTGCGGGTCTTCGGCGTCAACGACCGCAAGCGCCTGCTCCCGCTCTCGACCACCCACCCCTTTATCGCCAGAGCCTGATCCAATGTTCGATATCGTCCTGCTATGTGTCTTCGCCTTCGCCGCCGGCCTGATCGATGCGGCCGTCGGCGGCGGCGGCCTGATCCAGATCCCGGCACTGTTCAATGTGCTGCCCGGCGCCCAGCCCGCTGCCCTGCTCGGCACCAACAAGGTCGCGGCGGCCTGCGGCACGGCCTTTGCCGCGCGCTCGTTCGTGCGCAAGGTGGTGATCGACTGGAGCCTGGTGGTTCCTGCCGCCGGCGCGGCCTTTGTCATGGCCTTCGCTGGCGCGGCGACGGTATCGCTCGTGCCGCAGGCCGTGATGCGCCCGGCGGTATTGGTGCTAATCATGCTGATGGCGATCTACACCTTCTGGAAAAAGGACTTCGGCAGCCTGCACAAGCCCATGCGCATCGGCACCAAGGAGAAGCTGCTGGCGGTACTGGTCGGTGGCGCCATCGGTTTCTACGACGGGTTGTTCGGACCGGGCACCGGCAGCTTCCTGATCTTCCTGTTCATTCGCTGCTTCGCCTTCGACTTCCTGCACGCCTCGGCGTCGGCCAAGCTGGTGAATATCGCCACCAATGTCGCGGCGCTGCTGTTCTTTATCCCGAGCGGCAACGTGCTCTACTTGGTAGCGCTGCCGATGGCGCTGTTCAATATCCTCGGCGCGCTGACCGGCACCTGGCTGGCGGTGCGCAAGGGTGTGCCCTTTGTCCGCGCGTTGTTCCTGGTGCTGCTGGTGATTCTGATCAGCAAGCTGTCCTATGACCTGATCTCGGTGGGTTGAGTTGCCCATAGCCCCGCCAAAAAGTGTTCGGCAAGCAGATTCAGCCCCATACTCTCGGTTTTTGCACTGTAGATATCCAGATGAGGCCCTGTTTTGTCGAATGTTGAACCCCAGTTGCACGCGCTGACGTTGAATCACATCTATGACGGTTTCAAACAGCTGATCCCAATCTCTCTTTTCGTCGTCGTGTTCGGCGTTGCTTTCGGCCTGGCGGCTGCGCAAACGGGCTTGAGTGATACGTCAGCCGTACTCATGAGCACGCTGGTTTTTGCCGGCGCTTCTCAATTTGCCGCACTGGATCTGTGGGGGCAGCAAGTGCCGGTCGTTCCGCTGATGATCACCGTCTTCGCTATCAACGCCCGGCACTTGTTGATGGGCGCGACGCTTTACCCGTGGCTGCGGGAGCTGCCCGTTGCCAAACGCTACGGTGTCATGCTGGTTGTTTCTGACGCCAACTGGGCCATGGCGATGCAGGCGCTCAGTCGTGGCAAGCCGGGGCTCGGGCTTTTATTCGGCGGCGGCATTGCGCTCTGGGTCGCGTGGATCCTGGGCAGTTGGCTGGGACTTCATTTCGGCAGCGCCATTGAGAACCCGGTCAGTTTCGGACTCGATATGGTGATGGGCTGTTTCTTGTTGGCGATGGTCGTGGGCGGGAAGAAAAACCTGCGCATGTTCATTATCTGGACCGTGGCGGCCTGCTCATCGCTGTTGGCTTACTGGTACTTGCCGGCGAACAGTCATGTCGTGGTCGGCGCTTTGGCGGGGGGCATTCTGGGTGCGCTGTGGATGGAGAAAACACAATGAGCATTGAAACGGCGGGTTACGGCACCCTGATTGTCATATTGATCATGGCCGCGGTGACATTGGCGACTCGGTGGGGCGGTGTTTTCGTGATGTCGTTCGTGCCGATCAACTATCGGGTGCAACAATTCATCACGGCCATGTCCGGTTCGGTGTTGGTGGCGGTGTTGGCTCCGCTGGCGGTTAAAGGTGATAACGGCGCACGCCTGGCTTTGCTGACTACGGCGATCGTCATGCTGATACTGAAAAAACCGTTGCCGGCAATTGCGGCCGGCATACTTGCAGCGGCTTTAGCCAGGCAGTTCTGAATGGTCGAGTCGCCCGCGAACAAGCGAGCGACGAAACCCCATCAACACCCAGGTCAAAAACTCAGCGCCGCCGCTTCCCCAAACGAGTGATCCTGTACACCCGTCATAAAGTGCAGCGACATCTCCTGTGGCGCCTCGATGGGCGGAATTTCAAAACTCCCCACCACCTGCCCCTGAAGCGCACTCAGCCGCATCGACTCTTCTTCCTTTAACTTTGCCATTCTCGCGTGATTCGCTGCGATTTCGTTGAGAGTTGACACGGTACATCTCCGTTTGCTGACCAAGCATTGATTAATTTGCCGCCGCGTCAGAATTACGTCGTTCTTGGCTGCTGAGACAAGTCAGTGCAAGCCCTGAGCCAGACGTGGCCGCCTGTTGGCTCCGCCACTGGACAGGTGACGAATGGCGGGGCAGACGTGCATTGACGGCGGCAACGTTGCAACCATGCCTCAACAATAAGTCACTGATAATACAAACCGCTCCCCGGCAGGGTCAGTCGGTCTCGGCGCTGTAGATGCTTGACCGGTGTGTCGAATACCTGTGCACCACAACCACCCCGGCTCCGATCAGGCTGGTGGCAACCGCCAGCAGCAGAATCACCTGCTGCGTTCCAATAGGCGCGGCCAGCACCGCGACCAGTAGGCCTGCGAGTGGTTGCGACAGGTTGTTGAGCAGCGTGATGACGCCGACGGTCTTGCCGAAGTCCTGGGGCGGAATGACTTGCTGGCGGAGGGTGCGGAAGTAGACGTTGAACATTTTGTCGAAACCGACAATCAGCAAGAAACCGACGACGTAGCCCCCTGTGTTCGGGCTGAGCGCAGTGATGAAGGCGCCGACGGCAATCAGCGTGTAGGAGAGGGCGCCCAGCAGTTTCAAGGGCAGGGTCAGCCGGGCGAGGAGGAACAGAATGAGGATGGTGGTCACGGCACCGGCTGCCTGTAGGCCTGCGTAGTCATCCTTGCCGGCGCCGTAATGGCCGATGACCATGGCCGCCGAGGTGGCGAGGGTGACGCCGATGATCAGGTTGACGCCCACTGCCAGGCTGATGATTTTTTTCAGTTCTGCCAGGTTGCGGATGTGGCCGAAGGCAATGCGCAGCGGGTTCAGCCAGAGGTCATGATGCTGCTCGAAGGTTTCCAGGGTGACCGAACTGATGCGCTGCCAATACAGCATCGCCAGGTCTGCCAGCAGGAACAGCCCGGCAATCGCTAGCACCACCCAGTGCCACGCCCACACCTCTAGCAGCAGCGCAGCGATCAGCGGGCCCAGCACCAAGCCGGTCTGGTCGGCTATTTGCGAGTAGGACAGGGTCTTGGTGTAGGTGTAGTGCTTGAAGATGTACGGCATCACCACTTCGCGGGCCATGATGCCCTGGGTGGTCAGCACGCCGCACAGGGCCGAGAGCGCGACGATCCAATAGATCCCGCCGAAGACGCCATGGAGCACGACCGCCACCCCGCAGGCGACGGCGCGATAGACCTGGCTGATGTGCAGGATGCGAATCGGCGAGAACTTGTCGCACAGCGCGCCGCAGATCGGGAACGACAGGTAGCGTGGCAGGGACTCGACGAAGAACGCCAGGCCTGCCCAGGAGACGCTGTTGGTGGTCTGGAAAACAATCAGCGGGACGATGAACAGCAGAATCTGGTCGGCCAACCGGGAGAGGAACATCGAGACGAAAAAAGCCAGGTAATCCTTGCGCATGAAACTCCTTGATTGCGGTGTTCAGGTATATCCGGTCCAGGCAAGCGGCGCGCAGTGTGATATGGAACTAATATCACCGTTAGTCTCTATATCTTTACAGGGGACATCCCTTTTTTGAGAGAACTGCCATGTTCAAATCGCGCTCGTTGATTGCTGCAGTGACGTGTTTCGCCCTGGCGGCTGGCCCTGGCATTGTTGTCGCGGACCCGGGCAACGGCAAGGGGAATGCTCAATTCGATCAAGGCCCCGGTCATGGACAGGGAGGTAAAGGCGGGCAGGGTAACAAGGGCGGTCAAGGCAATCCCGGCAACAAGGGCAACCAGGGCGGCAAAGGCAACCAAGGTGGTGGCGGCGGCGATTGGCATAACGGCCCGAGCCTCGACCGCAGCGGCATCCTGGGTGTGATTGGCGGCTATCGCGATTACTGGAGCCCCGGCCCGGCGTTGCCGCCAGGCATCCAGAAAAATCTTGCACGAGGCAAGCCGTTGCCACCCGGTATCGCCAAAAAGCTCGATGGGCGACTGCTGGGGCGGTTGCCGCACTATGACGGTTATGAGTGGCAACAGGTCGGCACGGACCTGATCCTGGTGGCGATCGCCACTGGCATCATCTATGAAGTGCTCAATGGCGCGTTCGACTAAGTCGGAGTAATGCCAATCAGTTAAGCAACACACCTGTGGGAGTGGGCTTGCTCGCGAAAGCGGTGGGTCAGTTAGCGATGATGTTGGCTGTGCCGACGCCTTCGCGAGCAAGCTCGCTCCCACAACTGGATTGGAGTATGACTGGGAGAGCCAGGCCGGCTGTCAGGCCGCCTCGCGGTGGACGTTGATCTCGGCGCCCCGTTAACCATGTGTCCGGTCCGTACACGCTTTTCGAAAGTGACCCGCCGTCAGGGCGGAACCCTAAGTGGCCGTTACCGCAGCAATGGATATGTACTCAATCAACAAGAGCAAGCCCACCCACTCCCACAGGTTTCGTATCAGCTTTCAAGTTGCCGCAGCCGTTTGTACAAGGTATTGCGGCTGACGCCCAGCCGTCGCGCCAGGTGTGAAATGTTCCCGCCCACTGCCTGCAACTGACGGTTCAGGTCCTCGGCATCGTTCAGGTCCACCGTCAGCGGCTCAGGCGTTTCCACCGGTTCCATTTCAAGGTCGACAAAGAAGTCGTCGGGCAGGTGTTCCGGGCGGATCGGCTGTTCCTCGGCCATCGCCAGGGCCACTTGCAGCACGCTGCTGACCTGTCGCAGGTTGCCCGGCCATGGATGGCGTTCGAACAGGTCCAGTACCTCGCGGCTCAGGCCGGCCCATTGGGTCGGTTCGCGGTGGTGTTCCCAGAGGCGTTTGAACAGGGCCTGTTTGTCGCTGCGTTCGCGCAGCGGTGGCAGCTCCAGCGTCAGGCCGCCGATGCGGTAGTACAAGTCTTCGCGAAACCGCCCCAGTTGCACCTGTTCACGCAGCGAGCGGTTGGTGGCGGAGATGATGCGGATGTCCACTGGGAACAGCTCGGCGCTGCCCACCGGCTGTACGCAACGTTCCTGCAAGACCCGCAGCAGCCGGGCCTGGGTTGGCAGGGGCATGTCGCCGATCTCGTCGAGGAACAACGTACCCCGGTCGGCCTTGCGGATCAGGCCGATGCTGCCTTTCTGGTTGGCACCGGTGAAGGCGCCTTTTTCGTAGCCGAACAGTTCCGACTCCACCAACTCGGCGGGGATCGCTGCGCAGTTGACGGCAATGAACGGCTGCTTGCAGCGTGAACTGGCCTGGTGCAGCGCTTTGACGAAGACTTCCTTGCCGACACCGGTCTCGCCGTGGATCAGCAGCGGAATGTCCTTCTCCAGCAAGCGCTCGGCCTGGCGCACGGCTTTCTCCACGCGGCTGTCACCGAAGTGCAAGGTGTTGAGGCTGATAGCGTTGCTGGCGGGGGCCGGCGCAGGTGCTGTTTCGGTGAACACGCGAGCCTTGATCGACACCTGGCTCGGGCGTCGGAGCAAGCACTGGAAACGGTTGCTACCGGATGCTTGCAGGGCGAACGGCAGGCCGTCGGGCTGGTTCAGCAGTTCCAGCAGCGAGACCTTGAACAGGCTTTCGATACTGACCCGTGACAGGCTCAGGCCCAGCAGGTTGTCGGCCCGACGGTTGGCGGACAGGACCTGGCCGCTCTCATCGAAGATCAGCAGTCCGGCCCATTGGCTGTCGAGGTTGTTCAGGCCGGTGTTGAAGGTCAGTTGGAAGTGTTCACCGCGAAACAGGTTGAGGATCAGCCGGTTCTCCACGGTCTGGCTCATCATCTTGACCATGCCCAGGGTGTGGGAGGGCGGCAGGTAGCTGTCGCTGGAGACGTCGAGCACGGCGATGACCTTGCGCTCGGCATCGAAGATCGGCGCGGCGGAGCCGGTCATGAAGCGGTTGGCCTTGAGGAAGTGTTCATCGTGTTCGATGTGCACCGCCTGTTCGCAGGCCAGCGCGGTGCCGATGGCGTTGGTGCCGGTGCAGCGCTCCATCCAGCTCGCCCCGGCGCTGAAGCCATGGGCCAGTTTCGGCTCGATGAAACGCTGGGTGCCCCAGGAGGTCAGCACTTGGCCCTGGTTGTCGGCCAGCATGATCAGGCAGTTGGAGTTGCTCAGGATGTTTTCGTAGTACGGCAAGACTTCCTGGTGGGTGGTCTGCACCAGCGAATGCTGGCTCTCCAGCAACTGGGCGATGCCTTGGGCGGGCAACTGGTCGAAGGCCGGCACGCTTTGATGGTTCAGGCCGAAGGCGCGGCAACGGGACCAGGAGGCCTGGATGATGGCCTCGTGGGACAAGGCTGGAGCAGGTGCGGCCATGGGGCACTCTCGCAGGAGCTGTTTTTATTGTTGTGGCAAGTCTCGCACAGACGCCTTGTGCTGGGGCAGGCCTGAATACCACTTCATACACATGCCCTTGTGGGAGCGAGCAAGCTCCCACAAGGGCATGGCCAGGCTAGCCGAAAACGTTCTTTCAGTGTTGTTCAAAATTGTTCATTGTCAACCCGCTCGTTGTTCAGTTGTTCATTCCTGATTGTTCACTTGTGTTCATCAACGAACGTCTTTTTCCTACGGATAAGTAGAAATTTCTTTTAGAACAATGGCTTGTGATTTCTGGCACGGCTTTCGCTTTCTAACTCGGGTCGCTTGACTCCAATAATAAAAAGGCCGAGCCATGTCATTAAAGCTTGAGCACATCTGTCGCACCGTCGAAGGCCAGACCTGGATCGACGATGCCAATCTGAGTTTCGAACCCGGATCCTTCAACGTCTTGTTGGGCCGTACGCTGTCCGGCAAGACCAGTCTCATGCGCCTGATGGCCGGTCTGGACAAGCCCGACAGCGGCCGCATCCTGATGAACGGCGTCGACGTCACCCACCGCCCGGTGCGGCTGCGCAATGTGTCGATGGTTTACCAGCAGTTCATCAACTACCCGACCATGACTGTTTTCGAAAACATCGCCTCGCCGTTGCGCCAGGCCGGTGTGTCCAACGAGGTGATCCAGAGCAAGGTGCTGGAAACCGCCAGGATGCTGCGCATCGAGAAATTCCTGCAGCGCCATCCGCTGGAATTGTCCGGCGGCCAGCAGCAGCGCACGGCCATGGCCCGGGCCTTGGTCAAGGACGCCGAACTGATCCTGTTCGACGAGCCGCTAGTGAACCTGGACTACAAGCTGCGTGAAGAGCTGCGTCAGGAAATGCGCGAATTGTTCCAGGCCCGCCACACCATCGCCGTCTACGCCACCACCGAGCCCAACGAGGCGTTGGCCCTGGGGGGCACCACCACGATCCTGCATGAGGGCCGGGTGATCCAGAGCGGCAAATCGTCCTCTGTGTATCACCAGCCGCAAACCGTGCTGGCCGCCGAGTTGTTTTCCGAACCGCCGATCAACCTCATGCCGGGTCGTATCGCCGGCAACGAAGTCAGCTTCGCCAATTTCGTGCACTTTCCGCTGAATGTCGACCTGCGCCCGGTGGGCGAGGGTGAGTTCCGTTTCGGCGTGCGCCCCAGCCATATTTCCCTGGTGCCGAGCAACGACGACGACCTCGAACTGGCGGTGACCGTCGAGGTGGCCGAGATCAGTGGCTCGGAGACCTTCCTGCACGTGCGCAATGAACATTTCCTGCTGGTGCTGCACTTGCCAGGAGTGCATGAGTACGACGTGGATGCGCCGATCCGCATCTACATTCCGACCCATAAACTGTTTGTCTTCGACGCCCAGGGCAAGCTGGTCCAAGCCCCAGGGCAGCGTATCGCGAGGGTTGCCTGATGGCTGAAATTCGTTTGCAGAACCTCGCCCACAGCTACACCAGCACCCCGGCGGGCCCCGAGGACTACGCGATCCGCGAGATGAACCACATCTGGGAGCAGGGCGGCGCCTATGCGCTGCTCGGACCTTCGGGCTGCGGCAAGTCCACCTTGCTCAACATCATTTCCGGACTGCTCAGCCCCTCCGAGGGGCAGGTGATGTTCGACAGCAAAGTCGTCAACGACCTGACCCCGGAGCGGCGCAACATCGCCCAGGTGTTCCAGTTCCCGGTGGTGTACGACACCATGACCGTGTTCGACAACCTAGCGTTCCCGCTGCGTAACCAGGGCATGGCCGAGGCCAGGATCCACACCAAGGTCCAGGAAATCGCCGAGGTCCTGGACCTGCAGAACCTGCTGGACAAAAAGGCCCGCAACCTGACCGCCGACGAAAAACAGAAAGTCTCCATGGGCCGCGGGCTGGTGCGCGACGATGTGTCGGCGATCCTGTTCGACGAGCCGCTGACGGTGATCGACCCGCACCTGAAATGGAAACTGCGGCGCAAGCTCAAGCAGATCCACGAGCAGTTCAACATCACCATGGTCTACGTCACCCACGACCAGTTGGAAGCCTCGACGTTCGCCGACAAGATCGCGGTGATGTACGGCGGCCAGATCGTGCAGTTCGGCACGCCCCGGGATTTGTTCGAGCGCCCGAGCCACACCTTTGTCGGCTACTTCATCGGCAGCCCGGGGATGAACCTGATCGAGGTCACGGCACAGCCCGGTGGCGTCGGCTTCGCCTCGACGCACTTGCCGCTGTCGGAAACCTTGCAACGACGGGTCGCCGAAGCCGAAGGCAAAAGCCTGAAGGTCGGTATCCGTCCCGAGTTCGTGCATGTCTGGGATGGCCCTTACGACGACGCGATGCAGGCTGACGTGGTCCATGTCGAAGACCTGGGCACCTACAAGATCCTGACCCTCAACCTCGATGGCGTACCGCTGAAAGTACGGCTGGCCGAAGACAAGCCCGTGCCCGAAGGCACCGCGTACATCAGTTTTCCGGGCCAATGGCTGATGGTCTATGCCGATGAGTATTTGCTGGAACCGCTGAGCGAGGTGCAGCCATGAACAAGGTGCAGAACAACAAGGCCTGGTGGCTGGTATTGCCGGTGTTCCTGCTGGTGGCCTTCAGTGCCGTGATCCCGATGATGACGGTGGTCAATTATTCGGTGCAGGACATCTTCGACCAGTCCAGCCGCTACTTCGTCGGCGCCGACTGGTACAAGCAGGTGCTGCTCGATCCACGGCTGCACGATTCGCTGCTACGCCAGTTCATCTACTCAGCGTGCGTGCTGCTGATTGAAATCCCCCTGGGCATCGCCATCGCCCTGACCATGCCGACCAAGGGCAAATGGTCGTCCCTGGTGTTGATCATCCTCGCGATCCCACTGCTGATCCCGTGGAACGTGGTGGGCACCATCTGGCAGATTTTCGGCCGCGCTGACATCGGTTTGCTGGGCTCGACCCTCAACGGCCTGGGCATCAACTACAACTATGCGGCCAACACCATGGACGCCTGGGTCACCGTGCTGGTGATGGATGTCTGGCACTGGACTTCGCTGGTGGCGCTGCTGTGCTATTCGGGGCTGCGGGCGATTCCCGACGTGTACTACCAGGCCGCGCGGATCGACCGGGCGTCGAACTGGGCCGTGTTCCGGCACATCCAGTTGCCGAAGATGAAGAGCGTGCTGCTGATCGCGGTGATGCTGCGTTTCATGGACAGTTTCATGATCTACACCGAGCCGTTCGTACTCACTGGCGGCGGGCCGGGCAACGCCACCACGTTCCTCAGCCAGACCCTGACGCAGATGGCTATCGGCCAATTCGACCTGGGCCCGGCGGCGGCGTTTTCCCTGGTGTACTTCCTGATCATTCTGTTGGTGTCCTGGCTGTTCTACACCGCCATGACGCACTCCGACGCCAACCGTTGAGGCCCGCACGATGAGCAAGAGAAAGCTGATACCCCTGCTGATCTACATCCTGTTCCTGCTGGTGCCCATCTACTGGCTGCTGAATATGTCGTTCAAGAGCAACACCGAGATCCTCGGCAGCCTGACCCTGTGGCCGCAGGATTTCACCTTCCACAACTACAAGGTGATCTTCACCGACCCGAGCTGGTACACCGGTTACTTGAACTCGCTGTACTACGTGAGCCTGAACACGGTGATCTCCCTGGGCGTCGCGTTGCCGGCCGCCTATGCGTTTTCCCGCTATCGGTTCCTGGGGGACAAGCACCTGTTCTTCTGGCTGCTCACCAACCGCATGGCGCCACCGGCGGTGTTCCTGTTGCCGTTCTTCCAGCTGTATTCGTCCATCGGGTTGTTCGACACCCACATCGCCGTGGCCCTGGCCCACTGCCTGTTCAACGTGCCATTGGCGGTGTGGATCCTCGAAGGCTTCATGTCCGGGGTGCCGAAAGAAATTGACGAGACCGCCTACATTGACGGCTACAGTTTCCCCAAGTTCTTCGCCAAGATCTTCATTCCGTTGATCGGCTCCGGCATCGGCGTCACGGCGTTCTTCTGCTTCATGTTTTCCTGGGTAGAGCTGTTACTGGCGCGCACGCTCACTTCGGTGAATGCCAAGCCGATCGCAGCGGTCATGACCCGTACGGTGTCGGCGTCCGGTATCGACTGGGGCGTGCTGGCGGCGGCGGGGGTGTTGACCATCCTGCCGGGCATGCTGGTGATCTGGTTCGTTCGCAACCACGTGGCCAAGGGCTTTGCCCTGGGCCGGGTCTGAGGAGTCGATGATGGAATGGATGAACTGGACCGCCCCCACGGCGGCGTTCTTTGGGGTCATCGCCTTGCTGCTGGCAGGCATGACCACGTGGGAATTGCGTTCGCCGAGTATCCCTCGGCGTGGTTTCCTGCCGATTGCCACCACCCGTGGCGATCGGTTGTTTATCGGTCTTCTCGGTAGCGCCTATCTGCATCTGCTGGTGATTGGCGTTACCGACTGGAGCATCTGGATAGCGTTCGCGTTGTCTGTGGTGTGGCTGTTGGCAGTGATGCGGTGGGGCTAATCGCGACAATTCGACGATCAGGCTCTTAAACCCAAACAGGAGGTCTCTATGTTCGATAAAAACAATAAGCTGCGACATAGCGTTTCATTGGCAGCCATGCTGGCACTCAGCGGGCTGAGCGCTGCGGCCTGGGCCGACGCCTATGAAGACGCCGCTAAAAAGTGGATCGGCAGTGAATTCAAGCCGTCTACCTTGACAGCCGAGCAGCAGCTCGAAGAACTCAAGTGGTTCATCAAGGCCGCCCAGCCGTTTCGTGGGATGAAAATCAACGTGGTGTCGGAAACCATCGCCACCCACGAATATGAATCCAAGGTGTTGGCCAAGGCCTTCAGCGAAATCACCGGGATCCAGCTGACCCACGACCTGCTCCAGGAAGGCGACGTGGTGGAGAAGCTGCAGACCCAGATGCAGTCGGACAAGAATATCTATGATGGCTGGGTCAACGACTCGGACTTGATCGGTACGCACTTCCGCTATGGCAAGACCGAATCGATCACCGACCTGATGGCCAATGAAGGCAAGGACTTCACCTCGCCGACCCTGGACCTCAAGGACTTCATCGGTATCTCCTTTACCACCGCGCCGGACGGCAAGGTCTATCAACTGCCCGACCAGCAATTCGCCAACCTGTACTGGTTCCGCGCTGACTGGTTCGAACGTGCGGACCTGAAGGCCAAGTTCAAGGAGAAATACGGCTACGAGCTGGGCGTGCCGGTGAACTGGTCGGCCTATGAGGACATTGCCAAGTTCTTCTCCGAAGACGTCAAGGAAATCGACGGCAAGCGCGTCTATGGTCACATGGACTACGGCAAGAAAGACCCGTCCCTGGGTTGGCGCTTCACCGATGCCTGGTTCTCCATGGCCGGCGGCGGCGACAAGGGCCTGCCCAACGGTTTGCCAGTGGACGAGTGGGGCATTCGCGTCGAGGATTGCCATCCGGTCGGTTCCAGCGTGACCCGTGGCGGCGACACCAACGGTCCCGCGGCTGTGTTCGCGACCACCAAGTACGTGGACTGGATGAAGAAATACGCACCGCCGGAAGCTGCGGGCATGACCTTCTCCGAGTCCGGCCCGGTGCCGTCCCAAGGCAACATCGCCCAGCAGATTTTCTGGTACACCGCTTTCACCGCCGACATGACCAAGCCGGGCCTGCCGGTGGTGAACGCCGATGGCACGCCGAAATGGCGCATGGCACCTTCGCCACGCGGCCCGTATTGGGAAGAGGGCATGAAGCTGGGGTATCAGGACGTGGGTTCCTGGACATTCATGAAATCCACGCCGGAGAAGCAAAAGCTCGCGGCCTGGCTCTATGCGCAGTTCGTGACGTCCAAGACCGTGTCGCTGAAGAAAACCATCGTTGGCTTGACGCCGATTCGTGAGTCGGACATCAACTCCCAGGCGTTGACCGACCTAGCGCCGAAACTCGGTGGCCTGGTGGAGTTCTACCGCAGCCCGGCCCGCGTGCAATGGACCCCGACCGGGACCAACGTGCCGGACTACCCGCGCCTGGCTCAGCTGTGGTGGAGCCACATCGCCGAAGCCGCCAGTGGCGAGAAGACCCCGCAGCAGGCCCTCGATGGCTTGGCCAAGGACCAGGATGCGATCATGACGCGCCTGGAACGCTCCAAGGCCCAAGCCACCTGCGCCCCGAAAATGAACCCCGAGCGCGACGCGCAATACTGGTTCGACCAACCGGGCGCACCGAAGCCGAAACTGGCGAACGAGAAGCCTAAAGGTGAAACAGTGAGCTACACCGAGCTGTTGAAATCGTGGGAGGCAGCACGCAAGTAAGGCCCCAAGCGTGAAAACGAACGGCACCGAAAGGTGCCGTTTTTTTGCGTGCGCTTGCACCGCTATCGCGAGCAAGCTCGGCTCCCACTGGGGATTGTGGTGATCTGAAGGGCGAGTGATCAACCCGCTTTGGCCGGGCTGGCCAAGGCGTTTCCGGCCACGGGCGATGGTGGGCTTTTCATCAGGGCATTCAATGCCTGCCCGTAGTTTTTGCCCGCCAGGCTCATGCTGTTGTTATGCGTCGCCCCCGGCACCAGCAGCAGGCGCTTGGGCTCCCGGGCGGCGTTGAACAGTTGCTCGCTGAAGCGCGGCGGGACGTAACGATCGGCAGAACCATGGACCACCAGCAGCGGCATGTTGATCTCGCCGATTTTGTCGATGGAGTCGAATTTCTGTGACAACAACCAGCGCACCGGCAGGGACGTATTTGCCATTGCGGTGGCGACATCGCCCAGGGAGGTGAACGTGGATTCGATGATCAGGCCGCGGACCTGGGCAGCGCCATTCTTCGCGGCCTCCTGGCCCAACTGCGCAGCGAGGTCCACCGCGACGGCACCGCCCAGAGAGTGACCGTAGATCAGCCGCAGGGCCGGGTCCGGTTGCAGTACCTTGAGGCGTTCCCAAGCGATGCGTGCATCCTCATAGACGCTGGCTTCCGACGGCAGATCCCCATGGCTTTTGCCAAAGCCACGATAATCGATAGCCAGCACCGAATAACCCAGCGCCCTCAGTTGCTGGATACGAAACAACTGGCCGGTCAAATTCCAACGCACACCGTGCAAGTACAGGATCGTCGGTGCGTTCTTGCGTTCGGCCGGCCACCACCAGCCGTGGATATTTTCCCCGGCCTTGAAACTCTTGGGCTTGAGATCGAATTCCTGCACGCCGCTGGGAAGCCCACTGAACCAGCTCGCGGTCCCCGGCTCGATGCGAAAGACCAGCTCGCGTTCCTTATGTTGCAGCACTGCACAGCCCACCGGCAGCCCGACCACCATTGCGCTCATGACAAGGAAGGCCAGCCAGCGCCGCCGAAGGCGAGAGAATAAAGGTAAAGGCATCGACGCAATTCGCAACTCGAAACAGAAGATGCCTTGTAGCAGATTTTCCGCAAGCGGCGCCGGGATTTCGGACGACCGTGGCGAGGTAGCAAACGCCCTCGCCACAGGTAAACACCGCGCTCCTGTCAGTGCACATCCCCGTACTCAACCACCGTCAACACCCGTGCGTTCCGGCCGTATGCGACCTTGGGCACGCCCGCCAGGCGCTTGTGCAGTACTTGGGTCAAAGACTCGCCTGGCCTCAAGCTGGCATCGCCAAAATCCCCGTCCAATTGCATCGGATGCACGATGACCTCAAGCGAGCCATATGCCGGTGGCGCGGCGTGGTCCAGGTCGGCTGGGGTGCAGACGTAGTCCGCTGTCGCGCCGCACAGGCTGCGCATGCGCCGGTTGAGCAGGGTCTTGAAGATGCGTTTGGGCAGGTTCAAGTTTGCCCCCAGGTTGCGCGCCAGGCGTATGGGCACGCCTTGCCTGGCGGCGAAGCGGGCCACCAGTTCGCCGATGGGCCAGATGTTGTGCACATGTTGATGGGAATCGAGATGGCTGGGTCGCAGGCCGTGGTCCAGGCAGTGTTGCCATTGCGCTTGCAGTTCATCTTCCACTGCCGCCAGATCCTTTGAGCCCAGGCGCAGGCAATAACGCGACAGATTCAGGTCGAACTGGCCACTGGCGTCGCAAAAAACCGCTCGTGAGGTGATCGCCTGGCCCAGCGGCGGGCCGTAGCTGAGGTTGAAATGCAGGCCAACGTGGCCGTTGAGCAACGGTTGCCGGGCCATTTCACACGCCTGATCGAAACCCGGCATGTTGGCCATGGCCGTGGTAGAACTGATCACTCCGGTCTCGAAGGCCCGCAGGATCAGCGCGTTTTCGCTGAGGCTGAGGCCGAAGTCGTCAGCGTTGACGATCACTTGGCGCGGCATCCGTCTTCTCCTGGTTCTTTGGAGGGGACGATGCCGTCGTCGCGGTCGGTTTGCTCCGGCTTTTGCCGAACCATGGCTTCAGGCTTTTCCATAGCCGCAAGGCAAACCCCAGCAGCAAGCCACCGGGCTGCCAGGAGTAAAAACTCCAGCGCCAGTGTTCCAGTTGGCCAGTCATGCGTTCGTGTAGCTGATGGCTGGAGTTCTCCAGGCTGACGCGCGAGGCATCGATCCAGTGCCAGTTCTCGTCCAGCCCCCAGCGAATCCACTCTTCGAGCAATACCCGGCCGCTGCCCAGGTCGGCATGCTGCGGCAGGAACGCCAGGTTGTAGTCATACAGCCGTCCCTGATCCAGTAAACCGAGGCGATAGCTGATGCATTCGCCGTTCAGCTCCAGCATCACCACCCGCACCAGGCCTTGGGCGGCGAGGGCGGTGAAGGCGTGGTTCATCCATTGCCGGCGCCTGGGGTCGGCGAAGATGCCGACGCCTTCCTCGCCTTTCCAACTGGCCGCCTCGACCTCGGCCAGGTTGCGCAACAACTGCCCCATGCTGATGGCATCCGGTTTCACCCGGCGGATCTCGGCGCCACAGGCGGAGATTCGCTTGCGTGCGCGGCGCAATTTGTAGCGTGGGTCGCCGGAGATTTCCTGATGGTCGCTGTCGCTGATCAAATGTACCGGCACCCGGCAACTCAGGCGTCGTTCTCCGGTGGAACTCAGTGCCATCCAGGCACTGAGGACGCTTTGCTCACCGACCGGCTCGACCACCTCGTTCAATTGCAGCAGCGCGTGGGGCAAGTGCTGACGGATCTGCATCAACGCCTGTCCCATGCCTTCGGCGTCCAGGCGCACCATCAAGGCGATGCGGTCGGCCAATGGATAACCCAAGTGATGCAACACCCGGAACCGCAGCCCGCCGATACGCTCACGCCCCGATACCAGGGGCAGGCACAGGCACAGCGCCTGGTCCTCCCAGCCCAGCAACACCTGTAACTGCTGGTCCGGCAGCAGGGCGAACTCCGCCGCTTGCAACCAGGCCAGGGTGTTGAAGGGCGTAGCGTCGGGCACCTGGGTTCGCAGCTGGTCATAGGCCGTTATGGGAAAGTCCTCGGCGCCCAGGGAGCGACACCATTGGAACCGGATCGCCATGGGCGTCAGGCCGCTGCAGTCGATGCAACCGGCTGGGCCGGTTTACGGAAGGCGTCCAGTGCCGAGCCGTTGTAAAGCGTGTCGCGGAAAAAACGCCAGCGACCGAACAGGCGATACACATGGGTGATCTTGCCGCGTTCCTGGAAGCCCATGCGTATATGCATCTTGATCGCTGGGATGTTCTCTATGTCGCAGACATCGACCATGGTGTCGCAGCCTTTGTCCGCCATGACTTTCCACATCTCCAGCTGCATGTCCGCCGACATCCCGGAGCCCCAGTAGGCGCGGGTCATCTCGCCGCCGAACTGAAAGTATTCGCCGGGGTTGATCGGGAAGTTGCAGCGATAGAAATGACGGTCGAAATAGTCTCGCGTGCTGCCCCAGGCGAACCCCACGGTGTCGCCTTGACCGTCCAGGTACATCAAGCCTGTGTAGCCTTCGGCGGCCAGCTCGTGCATGGTTTTGACGCGGTCGCCGAAATACCGGGCAAAAGCGTCGGCATTGTTGACTGTGATGAACTCCAGGCGCATCGGCGGGTAGGCCTTGAGATTATGCGGGGGCAGTGGGGTCCGCACATCGTGCTCCAGCCATACCAGTTGCGAGTGGAGAAACACGTAGCGTCTGAACAGCTGTTTGAGGACGGCGCGCAGGCCTTTTTTCTGGATGCGATCACGCAATTTCTGCAGAACGTTCATGGTGCCTCCTGACGGGTGGCGGGGTGGGGGGAAACGGAAGCGGTCCAGCTCAGGGCAAACAGGGTTTCTCCTGGCAGGAGAAAGTGGATTTGCCCGGCCTCGCAATTGAACGGGGCGCTGCGGCTATGGTTGTCGGGGCCGAAATACGCCAACTCGGCTTTCGCCTGGGGGCAGGGCACGCCGTCCAGGCTGACCTGTTGCAGGCGCGTGCTTTTGTTTACGCCCAGCAGGCTGCGTCTTGCGTCGGTGGCCATGGCCAGTACGTCGACTTCGAAGGCGTCGTTATCCAGGCGCAACACCTGTTCGAGCCAATGCGCTTGGATGAATTGCTGGGCCAGGCCCACCGGCTTGAGTTCCAAACGCTGGTTGTCCAGCACTCGCACCATGCCTTTTGGGTACTCCGGTTCGTCGGCGGACTGGAACCAGTTGAGCATGTCCAGCCAACCGTCCGCCGAGGCGTTGATCACCACGGACGTCCACCACAGGGCGGCGTAGTGGGTTTCCTGGTCGTAGGGGCTCAGGCTCGATCCGCTGGACATGTTGGTCTGGTCCAGCAGCAAGGCCTTGTTCGGCCGGCCCTTGCTGTCCAGGCCCACCAGATCCGCGGCGCGGCGCACGCTGTTGCGATAGACCCGGGTCGCCAGCAGGTCGCGGATCATCCATTCATGCCAGGCCAAGGCGTCGATCTGGTCACTGGATTCGGCCAGCAAGCGTCGCGCCCAGTCGATCCCGCGCCGGTCAGCGGCGTTTTCCGCCAGGGGACCATTGGTGAACCGAGAGCTGGGCGGTATGGCAATGCGCACCCCGGCGCGGGTGTTGGCGGGGTCGGCGCGAACCTGGCTGGCCATGCTATTGAACACCTGCTGGAAGCTGGCGAAATCCGGGTAGTTGAGGTTCGGCTCATCGGCGAAACTGAGGTAGTGGATACCTTTGCCGCCCATGGCGCGGGTCGACTTGAGCCAGGCCTGCAAGCCGCTGTTGCTGACGCGGTCGGCCTGCAGGTCGGCCTTGCGTGCGCTACCGGCCAGCAGGGTGATGTCCCGGGTGATGCCGAAGCGGTCCTGGTACAGGCGCCGGAACCCATCTTCATGGTCCGGCTTGGCGGCGGTAACGTCGACAAAACTGTAATAAGTGGCGGCCTGGGGCTTGAGGGCATCGATTACCGGATAAGCGGAGGGCGGGGGCATGGCGTAGGGCAGGGACATACCCAGTTTCGGAGTTGTTCCCAGGACATCGCCATAGAGTTTCAGGTGCGCCTGCCCCGGGTCCTGGCGCAGCGGGTGCAGATGCTCGGCGGTCTGGGCGAACAGGTTCGCCGTGCCGTCCAGCCAGAACGCCGCCTTGCCGTTGCCCTGCAACTGCAAGCGCCAGGTTTGCTCGACGTTGGCAACGGGTAGGGCGACCTGGTCGAACTGCCAATAGGCCGGGTATGGCTTGAGGTTCAATTGCAGCTGTTTGCCATCGGCGACGCGACGGGCTTGCAGGCTGCGCACACCGCCGTGGAACTTGCCCGCGAGCATGGCTTGCTCACCGGGGGCGACCTTGAAGTACAACTCATCGCCGTCATGGGTTTCAGCGCTGAAATGCACCTTGGCCGGAGCGAACATCGCTTGGGTATGGGCGTCGTGCTCGACGGTGTAGCGACGGAAACTGTAGCCGGGAATTTCCAGTCGATAGCTGGCGGCCCCCGGCAGCAAGGGCCACTGCTGCTCGCCACGTTCCTGGGCGGCCTTGATCAAGCGCGCACCCACCAGTCGCCCCTGGCCGTTGAGCAGGTACAGGTGCTCACTATTGGCGTTGGCCTGCCAGGCTGGCACCCAGCGCACAGTCACGTAATCCGGGCGGTCGGTCTGCAGGTACAGGCTGCCGTCGCGGATGCCGGTCCATTGCATCACCGCGCCCTGGGCCAAAAAGGCCAGGCTCCAAAGGCACAGGCCTGCAGCCACTTTCCACCAATGCTGCACTGGCCCGATCGCGAGCTTATTCGCAATGGCGGTTTGGCAGGCAACCACACTCATGTCGATTTCCCCAACAGCATCTGGCGCATCGGCAGCAAGTCGCTGGGCAGGATAATCAGTGTCTGCCACAGCGCCACGCCGCTGAGGCGGCAGTACATGGCCAGCAGCGCCACGGTCACGCCCAGGTAGGCGATTGAAGACGCGGCGGCGGCCCCGACGATGCCGTAGCGGGGAATCAGGATCAGGTTCAGCGCCAGGTTCAGCAGCGCGCCCACGCCCATCAGCAGCGAAACCGTGCCGGGGCGGTCCTTGCCCAGCAGGTCCAGGCGCAGGATGCTCGCGTAGCACAGCCCGAACAGCCCCGGCAGCAGCGCCAGCAAGGCGGGATAAGCCGGCTGGTAGGCGGTGCCGAACAGGGTAACGATCAGCCATTGGCCGATCAGCGCCATGCTCAGGCAGGCGCCGAGCATCACCGTGGCGGTCAGGCGCAAGGCCAGGGGCGTCAGGCGCTGCATGTCGCGGTCCTGCTGCAACAGGCGTTTCATCAGCGGCGTGGTGACGGCTTCCGGCACGATCAGCAACAATTCGGCGGCGGCGCTGGCCATGGCGTAGTGACCCAGGGCCGTGCTGCCCAGCAGGGCACCGATGAACAGGAAGTCCGAGCGCAGCAGCACTTGCTGGAACAGCAGGTCCGGGTGGCTGCGGGCGCCGTAGCGCAGCAGTTCGTTCTGATGGGGGCGATCCCAGCGCAGGGTCACCACATGATCGCGACGCAACCACATCCAGCCGGCCAGCACCACCAGACTCAGGCCCGCCAGCCAACTGATCAGCGCCGCTTCCAGGGCCGCATCTTTCCACATCCAGAACAACACCAGGAACAGCACCAGTGGCGCCAGGGATTCCATCAGGCGCAAGGCATTGAAGGCACCCACGCCGCCGGAGGCGTTGTGCAGCGTCAGCAGACCGCTCTTGAGCACAGTCAACGGCACGGCCAGCAACAGCAGCCAGGCGAGCAATCCCAATTGCGTGGTGATGTCCAGCTCGCCGCCGAACTCGCGCACCAACGCCACCACCAGCAAGGTCAGCAAGCCGGCCAACAGGCAGCCGAAGACCAGTACCTGGCTGAGCAACAACCCCATCGAGCGCTGTTGCGCCGCCTGATAACCCACGGCGCAATTCAGCCCACCGCTGGTGGCGGCGCTGATCAGGTCCGGCAGGGTGCTGAGCAAGGCAAACAGCCCGCGTTCGCTAGGCCCGAGAATCCGCGCCAGCAGCACATTGCGCAGCAGGCGCAGGCCGATCATCGCCAGGCGCGTGCCCATGCTCAGTGCCAAGTGCTTGAGGTAATGAGCGCGGCTCATGGGCGTGTCCCGCGGCGAATGCGCCAGGCCAGCAATTCAGGGTGATGGGCATTGCTTTGACTGACGCCGAAGCGCGGCAGGTTCAGCGGGTCACCATCGTTGCGATACAGCCCCGCCTCGGTGCCGAGGGCGAAGGCAAACCCATGGGCCGCCACCTGTTGGCGCACCCGGGCATCGTGATCGCCGTTGGGGTAGCAATACACCGGCAACGGATGGGCACAGCCGTTTTCCAGGGCGATCCAGCTGCGCGTCAGTTCTTCGTGCAGGCGCTGGTCATCCAGCCCGGTCAGGATCGCGTGGCTGGCGCCATGGGGACCGAAGCGGATCAGCCCGGAATCTTCGAGCATGCGCACCTGGGGCCAGTCCAGGGCCTGGGGCTGGGAACCCTGGGGGCAGGCGTCGGTGAGGTCGCTCAGCGTGTGGGTATCGAGACTCTTGAGGCTTTGCAGGTAATGCAGCAGTGCCAGGCTGCGGCGCTCGTCGTCGATGTCATCGAGCAGCACCGGCAACGGTCGACCGACGTGCTGCAAGTGCTCGATCAATGAGCGCCGTGCCACCTGGCCATGGCTGCCCCAGAGGGTTTCGCCGATGCTTTCCCACCAGAAGTGCTGGCGACTGCCGATGAAATCGGTGGAGAGGAAAATACTCGCCGGCACCTGGTATTGGCGCAGCAACGGAAAGGCGTTCATGGCGTTGTCGCGCCAACCGTCGTCGAAGGTCAGGGCCACTCGCGGACGGTTCGGAACGGTTTCGGGATCGGCCAGCAACAAGGTCATCAGCGGCACGCACTCGAAATGCCGTAGCAGCCAGATCAGCAAATGTTCAAACGCTTCGGGCCCCACGCACAGTTCGTTGCGGTGGGGCAGTTCGGCGGCGCGGTCGTTGTTCAGTACACGATGGAGCATCAGGATCACGCCGGCGCCACGCAGGGGGTGGCGGCCCAGGGACGTGTTCAGGTACAGCCAGCCGCCGGTGCGCTTGAAGACTTGTTTGATTGACATGGGCCGTCCTCCTCAGCGGTTCTGTTCGGGGTTCCACTGGCTGTAGCGCTGGCCTCGCAGGAACTGCCAGAGCCCGATGCTCATGCCCGCCAGCGTCACCAGCACGAATGCGGCCAGGCGAAAGGGCCGGGGCAGGCGGTGGCGCGCGTCCATCAACCCGATCAGCGCCATGGCGTAACCCAGCAGTTGCGCCACCAGGCTCAGGCGATAGAACGGATGGTCGTTCCACAGCCAGGCATTGCTCAGCAAGAGCGGCAGCAGCAACACCGGCGCCAGGCGGCGGATCAACTTGTGGCTGATCAAGCCGATGGCGTAGAGCCCATGGCGCAGTGGGTTGAGCAGTTCCCGGCGCTGAGCCAGGCTCTGCAACCCGCCAACGGTGACCCGCTGGCGCCGGCGAAATTGCTTGTCGGCTTCGTCCACGCCCTGGTCGGTCACCCGGGCCATGGGGGCATAGACGATGGACTTGCCGGCAGCTGGCGCGCAGGTGCTGAGGAAAAAGTCATCGTTGACCTGGGCCGGTATCGGTTGGAACAGCACCCGGCGCAGGGCCAACAGCGCGCCGTCGGCCGAGACCATGCAACCGGTGCGACTCTCCACCCGACGCAACCAGCCTTCGTAATGGCGATACAGGCTGTCGCCCAGGCTCAGGCCCTTGCCCGGCACCGGGATTTCCATGTGCCCGGCACAAGCGCCGACTTCCGGATCGCCCAAGGGCGCCAGCAGATGGCTGAGGGTGTCGTTGGCCCATTGGTTATCGGCGTCGGTGAACACCAGGATCTCGCCGCTGCTGTGGGCGACACCGGTATTGAGGGCGGCGGCCTTGCCTTGGCGCGGCAGGTCGAGCACGGTGATGCGCGGGTCGATCACCTTGCGTGCGCAGGCCACCGTGTCGTCGGTGGAGCCGTCGCTGGCGAGGATGATTCGCAATGAATGGGCCCGATAATCCTGGGCCAGCAAGGTGCGCAACTTGTCCTCGATGTGCCGCGCCTCGTTGTGGGCGGCAATGACGATGCTCACGTCCATCGGAAGCGCCTTGCCGTAGCGCCTTACCGGAAACAGCGGCGCCAGCAGGCTCAACATCAAGGGATAACCGAGGTAGGCGTACACCGGCAGCAACAGGCACGACCAGTAAATGAATTCAGCCACGGGCAGGTCTCCTGGCATTCCAATGACACAGATTGAGCAGCAGTGCGGCACCGGTCAGGTGCAGGCGCACCCCATGCAAGGCCCACAGTTGAAGCGTCAGGCGCAGGTCGCGCCGACTCTGGCGCAGGCTGAGGAACAAGGCCGGCAGCGAGGTGATCAGCAACAGCATCAGCGCCAGACGCAGCTGCCCCTGCAGCAGCGCCACCAACGTCAGCAAATCCAAGCCCCAGGCGCCAATGGACAGCGCCGGGAAGCGCAGCAGGCGCAGGCTCGGACCATGGCTGCGCAGCAGCTGCAAATGACTGCCCTGGCGCCACAGTTCCTTGCTCATCCACTCGCGCCAACTGCCTTCGTAGCCCCAATGCAAGGCCACGCTTTCGTTGACCAGCAACAGCTGCGCTCCGGCCTGGCGCAGGCGCCAGGAGAAATCCTTGTCTTCACCAGTGCGCAGGGTTTCGTCGAAGCCGCCGACCCGTTCGAACCAACTGCGGCGCATCAACAGGTTGGCGCTGGGCAGCCACTGCACCCGATGCAGGAGGCGTGATGCCGGGCGTTGGCTGCGGCGCTGCCAGGCTTCGGCGAACCACGGTGCTTGCCGGGGCGTGTCCAGGTCCAGGCCCAGCACATCGCCCTGGTGGCCTTCGAGCTCCAGCAACAGCTTGAGCCAGTCGGCCGGCATTTCGATGTCGGCATCGATGAACGCCAGCCAGTCACCACTGGCGACAGCGGCGCCGCGGTTGCGCAGGGCGCCGATGTGCACGCCGGGTACGATCAGCACCCGCGCGTCCAACTCATTGGCGATGCGCGGGCCAGCGTCGTCGGAACCGTTGTCCACCACGATCAATTCGCACTCCAGCTGCGCCTGGCGCGCGGCTTCCTGCGCAGCCAACAGCGTGCGGCCGATGTGACGCGCCTCGTTGTACATCGGGATCACAATGCTGACCCGGCTCATGGGCGAGCCTCCAGTGGCGCGGCCCGTTCGGCGTCGTAGCGCAACACGCTGGTGAGGGCGAGCATGATCCACAGCAACTTGTGGTTCGGCGCACTGAGAAACATCAGGAACAACGCCAGCGAAAGGAAACTCGTGCCCAGGTGCGTCAGCAGGTCGGCTTGCGCCCAGTCCCGGCGTTGCAGCCAGAGGCGTCGGGCGTGCAGCAGGTTGTACAGGCCAAGGCCAATCATGCCGACGAACATCAGCCCGCCCGGCACGCCGATTTCGCTGAAGATTTCCAGGTAGGTGTTATGGGCCCGGCGATACAGGTCCCCCAGCTTGCGGTTGGCCGAGAACGCCTTGGCATAGCCGGTGGGTGCGTAGTGCAGGGGAAAGGTCCCCGGGCCTGAGCCGAGTATCGGGTTTTCGCGGATCATCTGGCTGCCGACCAGGATGTACGAGGCGCGGCGGCCCAGGGATTCGTCCTGGTGGGCGCTGGCGCCGGCACTGAGGATGCTCAATGACTGGATGCGGGCGACGTAGCCGGCAGGCATCACGGCGATTGCCAGGGGAATGATGATCGCCAGCCCGAGCATGGCGAAACCCAGGTGCCGTGGGCGGATACGCGGCAACTGCGCGCGGTAGTGATACAGCCCGATCATCAGGCTAAGCATCAACACCACCAGCCCCGAGCGCGATTCGGTCTTGGTCATGCCGCCCAGCAGCAGGATGAAGCAACCTCCCCAGAACAACCGGTGTAGCAAGCTCGGGCCGCGCACCACCAGCAGCAACGCCAGTGGCACGGTAAAGGCGATCAGCAGGGCGAAGGTGTTCGGGTCTTCCAGCAGGCCGGACGCACGGCCCTGGTTCTGGTACTTGGCTGAGAACATCGCCAGCACGCAGGTGGTGGTGACGCTCAAGGTCATCAGGCGACAGAACAGGTCCAGGTTCAATTCACGACCGATCAGCAAGGTGATCACAAACAGAATCAACCCCACCCCCAGTTCGCGAAAATGGGTCATGGACAGGCCCATGTTTTCCGACAACATCAGGCTCAAGCCATAGAGCACCATGAAACCGATCAGCGGCCGCCAGATATTGCTGCGCAGGCGTGTCGCGGGAATCTGGTGCACCGCCAGTTGCAGCATCAAGATCAGGATCAGCGCCAGGCCAAGGAACTTGCTGCCGGAAAACGCGCTGTCCTTGAACAGGCCTTCGAATGGCACCAGCGCGGCAATGCCCAGCAAACCCCAGCCGGGCTTGCGGTACAGCAGGGCGACGCCGACCAGGCCGAGCACCGCGCCCGGTGCCAGGAACGGATAAGGGCTGGCCAGCAACGCCAGGCACACAAGGCCCAGCAGGCTGACGATCGAGATCGGGACAATCATGAGCGAGCCTCCCGTGCCGTGCGGATGTAAAGCTGCGACCAGCATTCGGCCAGCGTGCGCAGGTCGTAGCGGTCCCGTTGGGTACGGCGGGCGTTATCGGCCAGGATCCGCGCCAGGTGCGGTTCGCTGAACAGCGTTTCGATCTGTGCCGCCAGTTCCGCGCTGTTGGCCGGTGCCGCGAGCAGGCCGTTATGACGGTCCTGCAATACGTCGGGAATGCCGCCGACGCCGAACGCCACCACCGGCACGCCGGCCTGCATGGCTTCGAGCAGAATCATCGGGGTGCCTTCGGTGCGCGAACTGATCACCAGGGCGTCGAGGCGACTCCACCAGGCGTTCATGTCGGTCTGGTAGCCTGGCAATTCGATACGCGTGGGCAGTCCGGCGTCGGTGATGCGCTTGAGTAGCGCCTGGCGCTCAGGGCCGTCGCCGAGCATCACCGCGTGCAGCGATGCATGCTTCTGGCACAGCGGAATCATGGCGTCGAGAAACAGGTCAGGACCTTTCTCGCTGCTCAAGCGGCCGACGTAGCCGACCCGCCAGCGTTGCTTGTCGGCGCGATGGGCCAGCGGCGTGCTGGCCGCTGGCAGGCCGTTGGGAATGACGTCGAGTTTTTCCGCCTGCACGCTGGCTCGGCGATGCAGCGTGGCGATGCTCTCGGCCACGCAGACGACCCGCTTGACCGAGGCGGTGCGGCACAGTTGCAGGCTCAGCCAGGTATAGAAGCGCTGCTTGGGGCTCCGTGGGGTGAAGCCATGCTGGGTAATCACCAGCGGCAGGCCCAGCAGCGTGGCGGCGGACCAGCCGAACAACAGCCCCTTGAAGTTGTGGGTGTTGATCAGCGGCCGCTCGTCCCGGCGCTGGCGCAAGTGCTGCAACAACTCGGCCCAACTGGCGCAATGACGGCAATCGACCCCGGCCTGGCGAAAACGCTTGATCAAGGTGGGGGGCGCCGCCAGGAACAGCACCTGGTGCTGCCCAGGCGTCGCCAGGCAATGATCGAGCAGCATCCGCTCGGCCCCATAGAAGCCGCCGCTGTCGAGCAGATGAATGATCGACAGGGGACTGCTGTGGCGGGTCGGGCCGAACGGCGCGTTCAATTTCGCACCCAATGGACAAGGCTGGGCAGGCTCCAGTTGCGGTGCGGGTTGACCTTGTCGGGGGACTGCTCGTTGATGACCAACAGTACCGGCACATCCAATTGTTGGGTGATTTGTGCTGGGTGCTTGAAGCGATGGTCGAAGAACTCACGCACATAGACCAGGGCAATCGCCAGCAGCAGGCCGCTGAACATACCGAAGACAATGATCAGCATCGGCTTGGGAAAGGCCGCAGCGGTTGGTTCGAACGGCGGGCTCAGGACCCGGGCGTTGGACAGGTCGTTGTCCAGCGAACGCGCGGTGCTGGCTTCGGCGAACCGTTGGGCGTAGGTGGAGAAGGCCGCATGCAGGGCGTTGATCTCGGTGTCCATCTGCCGCAGCTTGCTCTGGGTTTCCTGCAATTGATGGATGCGCTGCTTGAAGGCGGCGATGCGTTCGATCTTCTGATTGATCACCGAACTGACCACCGCCAGATCGGTGGTGCGTTCCTGAATGCGGTTGTTCACCACCTTCAGGAACTGCTGGCGCGTGCGGACGATCTGTTCCCGGGCCAGCAGCATCGGTTCGCTGCTGGGCTGGAAGATCGCCAGGTCATTCATGTAGCGGCTGACCTGGCTGGTCAGTTGCTCGCCCAGCTGTCTGATTTCCCGGTCTTCGAAGGCAATGTTGTCCACGGTGGTGGTGAAGGTGAACGGGAAGGTGTAGTCGTTGAACCGCGAGCTGTTCGCCGCCGCGAGACTGGTCTTGAGGTAATCGAGCCAGCGTTGGCTTTGCAGCAGGCGATCCTGGTACAGGTTCAGGGCCTGCTCTTCGGTATTGATGGCGTTCAGGCGGAAGGTGACTTCTTCCTTGGGATCGGACGATCCGATGTTTTCAAGCAGCCCGAGCCGGTTGCTTTCCAGGCCGTCGAGACGGGTCTGGTACTGGGCTTTCTTCTGCTCATAGAACGTCTGCGGCAGTTCGATCGATTGCAGGTCCTGGCGGCTGCTGAGGTAGTTCTGCAGCAGTTGCGCCACGAACCGGGTGCCCTGGGCCGGGTCGCCGAAACTGTAGACGATGGAGATGACGTTGGAGCCGGGCAGGGTCTCGATCTTCAGGTTTTCGATGGCCTCGTCGGTCAGCGTATCGAGCACGGTGTCGCGCACCGGATCGACTTCCAGCCCCAGGCCATCGCGCAACGGGTTGATGACGTACTCGCGCAGGGGCTGGGTGATGTAACGCTTGAAGGGATCGCTCACCCATTTGTTGAAGATGCCTGGGCTGGGCGTGTATTCGCCCTGGTCGCGCAGGGTGCTGATGGTCTGCCGGATCAACGCTGGCGAGCGCAGGATATTGCTTTCGGTTTCCATGTCCGCCAGGGACGGCGGGATGAAGGTCGCGTTTTCCTGGTTCAGCGACGTGGTGGCGTCGCCCTGGGAGAGTTTTTTCGACTGGACGATCACCTGGGCGGTGATATCGAAGCTCTGCTTGAGCATCAACGGCAGCACCAGGGCGATCACGGCGAAAATCAGGAAGATACGCTTCACCCACTGCTTGTTGGCGAAGAAGATCCTGAAGAACTCGTGCAGATAGTTTTCCTTGGGGTTCATGATCGGTCACCTGAGTTTCAGTTGTCGCTGCCTTTGTTGTCGACGCGGTAGCCGAAGCCGAACCCCACGCCCTGGAACAGCACTACGTCGGCCAGTTGCCTGGCCGTTTCGCCGGCTTTGGCCAGTCCGGTCTTGGGCACGTACAACATGTCCTCCGGCTGCAGGTAGGCGATCTGCGAGGCGTCGCCGCTCAAGGCCTTTTCCACGTCGTAGTGACGGGCTTCGACCTGGTTGCCGTTGCGGCGCATGATCATCACCGAGTCGAGCCGGGCCTTGACGTTCGTGCCACGGGCCAGGGTCAGGGCTTCGAGAACCGAGATCGGCCGGCGGATCGCATAGGCGCCGGGTTGGGCCACTTCACCGAGTACATAGATCTCGTTGCCGGCGGTGGACTTGAGCAGCACATCCACGGTCATGTGGCCGGGCAGTTGGGCGTAGCGCTCGTTGAGGAAGGTCTCCAGCTGGGTGACGGTCATGCCTTGCAACGGCACCGAGCCAATTTCCGGGAAGCTGGCGTAGCCATCCCGGCCCACGATGATTTCCCGACTCATGCCCGTGGCCGGGTGGGTCAGGGTGTTGCGCAGGTTCGCCTCGCCGGAGAGCGGGCTGGTCACCAGGACGGTCAATTGGTTGCGATTGGGTTGGAACAGCATCTTCTGGTCATAGGCACGCTGCACCGCCAGGCGCGCCTCGTCGGTGGTCAATCCGGCGACTTTCACCGAAGTGTTGGCGCCCGGCAGTTCGATGGTGCCGTCGGGCATCACTTGTTGCGTGCCATTGAGCTGGCTGGCGGCGGTGAAGTTCAGGGCAACCTGGTCGCCCGGTTGCACTCGATATGCCTGGGAGGAGGTCGTGCCGATGTGGAAGATCACATCCAGCACATCCTGGGGCCGCAAGGTCTGTTCGACCTTCGGCATGTCGGTGGCCTGGGCGTTGGCCGGCGCGGCCGTGAGGATCTGCACCGGCATCGAGCGGGTATCGCTGGTACTGGAGCAACCGGCAAGCGGCAGCAACAGCAGGACAAGCATTCTGGCGTTCATCTCGTCATCCTTTTGCAGGCTTACAGGTTGTTGTAGAGCCACTTGGGCATGTAGTACTTGCGGCGATTGAACACGCTGCCGACCACTTTCGCGCCGGCCTGGGACAGGCGCTGGCGGGCGGCCTGGGCCACTTCCCAGCGGGTGTCTTCACCGCGCACCACCAGCACCACGCCGTCGACCTGGGTGCTGAGCACCAGTGTGTCGCTGGCCGAATACACCGCGTCGGCGTCGATCACCACAAAGCGGTATTGCGCCGCCAGTTGCCTGAACAGTGGGCGCAGTCGCTCGGGGCTCAAGCGTTCGGCATTGCGGCCCAGGCGCCCGTGGGGCAACACGTCGAAGGGCAGGCTGGACGCCTGCACCACGCAGTCCTGCAGCAAGGGCGGGGCGAGGCTGTTGAACAACAGATCGGTAAAACCGCGCTCTTTGTGCAACGACAGTTGCTGGCTGAGGTTGCGCGGTGACTGGCTGGCATCCACCAGCAGTACGCGACCGTTGCTCATCTGCGCCAGTTGAGCGGCCAGCGCCATCGCGCTGGTGCTGGTTCCGGTGCCTGTGTTGGCGGACGTCAAGAGCAGGATCCGCAGGGAAGGGTCGAGCACGGTCGAGGTCAGGTTGGTCTCGCTCGGGCTGGCTATGGTCAGGATATTCGTTGAACCGTCCATTTAACTCGCTCCGTGGCCGCTGAACACTTTGAAGGGGGTAATCATCAGGATCTTCAAATCCAGCCACAGGCTTTGTTCAGCGATATAGCTGAGGTCCAATTCCACACGCTGGTCGAAGTCGATATTGCTGCGCCCGGAGATCTGCCAAAGGCCGGTCATGCCGGGGTAGATGCTCAAGCGCACAAGATGGTTGTCCTTGTAGCGATAGGCGTTGAACGAGGTCGGCCGGGGGCCCACCAGGCGCATGTCGCCGGTCACTACATTGATCAGGTTCGGTAGTTCGTCGAGGCTGCTGCGTCGCAGGAACCGGCCGATGGGCGTGATGCGCGGATCGTTGTCGATCTTGAAGTCGATGGCATCGGCGCCGTGTTTGTTGAGGTGGCGCAGCGACTCCTTGAGCGCCTCGGCATCGGCCACCATGGTGCGGAACTTGTACATGCCGAAGACTCGGCCGCGATACCCGGTGCGCTTTTGCACGAACAGCACGGGACCGGGGCTGGAGAACTTGACCAGCAGCGCCAGGCCCAGCAGCAGCGGGCATAACAGCAGCAGGATCGCCAGCGCGCCGAGGCAGGCCACTATGCGATTGGTGCGCGAGACCGTCCAGGGCCGGCCGCCGTCGCGACCGGTCAACCAACCTCGACCCTGGCGGTGGATGGCCGCGTCCAGGCGCCTGCGGTGGTCGGGATCGACACGCTTGTCGCGTCCAGGGGCGTTGATCTCGATGACTTGCTCATGTCGGGTCATGGATTCCTCCGCTGAGGTTGGGCCGCAAGCGTTCAGTTGCGTGCGGTGCGTGGGCAGGCTGTGCGTAGTAATCGAGGAACCACCGGATGAAGCGGCCCAGGCCGTCGTCCAGTTCGATACACGGCTTGAAACCGGTGGCCTGTGCCAGGTCGCTGGCATCGGCGCAGGTGTTGAGCACATCTCCTGCTTGCAGGGGGAGCAGTTCGATGCGGGCGGTTTGTCCCAGGTGCTTTTCCAGCAGTGCGACATAGGTGCGCAGCGCCACCGGGTGCTGCCCGCCGATGTTGTAGATCCGCCAGGGCGCACGGCTGGTGGCAGGGTCCGGTTGTTCGTGATCCAACAGGGGCGTGACCTGGGGCGCACGGTCGAGCAGGCGGGCGATGCTTTCGACGATGTCGTCGATGTAGGTGAAATCGCGTTGGTGCTCGCCGTGATTGAACAGTTGCAGCACACGGTCTTCGACGATGGCGCGGGCAAACTGGATCGGCGACATGTCTGGCCGGCCCCAAGGGCCGTACACCGTGAAGAAGCGCAGGCCGGTGCAGGGAATGCCGAACAGGTGGCTGTAGCTGTGGGCCATCAGTTCGTTGGCTTTTTTGCTGGCCGCGTACAGCGACAGCGGATGGTCGACGTTGTCCTGCACCGAATAAGGCGTGCGCGAATTGGCGCCGTATACCGAGCTTGAGGAGGCGTAGATCAGGTGCTTGACCGGATAGCGGCGGCAGTTTTCCAGAATATTCAGGAACCCGGTGATGTTGCTGTCGACATAGGCTTGTGGTTTTTCCAGCGAGTAGCGCACGCCCGCTTGGGCGGCAAGGTGAATCACTACGTCCGGGCGCCGGGCCTGGAACAGTTCATCGATGGCCGGCGCGTCGACCAGATCGATCCGCGCCAGGGGAAATTCGCCGGCCTGGTCGTTTACCCAGGTCACGCGGTCGTGCTTGAGCTGCGGGTCGTAGTAGTCGTTGAAGTTGTCGAGCCCGCACACCCGATGGCCGTCGCGCAGCAGTCGCAGCACGACGTGGGCGCCGATGAAGCCGGCCGCGCCGGTGACCAGGATGTTCATGCTTGCGGCCCGGGTAGCGGAGTGCCCGGCACGGTGTGCCGCAGCCCGATACCGCGATACAGCAGTCCGGCGGCGGCCAGGTGTTCGGGGTTGTACAGGTTGCGGCCATCGATGATCACCCGGGCGCGCAACTTGCTCGCCAGTAGGTCGAAGTCCACCACGCGAAAATTCTTCCACTCGGTGCAGATCACCAGGGCGTCGGCGTCTTCCAGGGTGTCGTCGCGGGTGGCGCAGAGGTTCAGGTCCTTTCGATAGCCGTAGAGGCGCCGGCATTCGGACATGGCTTCCGGGTCATAGGCGTGGACGCGGGCGCCTTCGCGCCACAGCGCTTCCATGAGGTAGCGGCTGGGGGCTTCGCGCATGTCATCGGTGTTGGGCTTGAATGCCAGGCCCCAGATGGCAATCGATTTGCCGGCCAGGCCCTCCTGGAATTGCGTCGCCAGTTTCTCGAAGAGGATATGCCGCTGGCTGTCATTGACGTCGGTGACGCTGCGCAACAAGCGCAGTGGCATGCCGCTTTGTTCGGCGGTGTGCAGCAAGGCCCGCAGGTCTTTGGGAAAGCATGAGCCGCCAAAACCGCAGCCGGGGTAAATGAAGTGGTAACCGATGCGTGGGTCCGAGCCGATGCCTTTGCGCACGGCTTCGATGTCGGCGCCCAGCCGTTCGGTGAGGTTGGCCAGTTCGTTCATGAAGCTGATGCGGGTGGCGAGCATGGCATTGGCGGCGTACTTGGTCAGTTCGGCGCTGCGGTTGTCCATGAACATCAGTTTTTCGTGGTTGCGGCAAAAGGGCGCGTAGAGCTCCGTCATCTGGTCGCGGGCCAGCGGGTCGGCGGTGCCGATGATGATCCGGTCGGGGCGCATGCAATCGGCCAGCGCACTGCCTTCCTTGAGGAACTCGGGATTGGACACCACGCGTACGTTCAACTGTTTCAGGCCCCGCTGCGCCAGCGCCTGGCGGGCGCATTCGGCCACCTTGTCGGCCGTGCCCACCGGCACCGTGGATTTGATGACCAGGGTGCGGTCGCTGTCCATGAAGTCGGCGATTTGCCGGGTGACGGCCAGCACATGGCTCAGGTCTGCCGAGCCGTCTTCATCGGCGGGGGTGCCGACGGCGATGAAAATCAGCTCGCC
The DNA here is from genome assembly GCF_001623525.1 of Pseudomonas fluorescens. NCBI lineage: Bacteria > Pseudomonadati > Pseudomonadota > Gammaproteobacteria > Pseudomonadales > Pseudomonadaceae > Pseudomonas > Pseudomonas fluorescens. Next base: position 173,444 of record NZ_CP015225.1, read on the forward strand.
ATGATTGACTGCGTCGCTGGCCTGGGAGCTGAACGACAAGCGTCCTTCCTTGATGTTGTCTTCGAGCAAGCTGGACAGCCCCGGCTCGCTGATGGTCGGTACGGCCTGTTGCAGTTGCCGGATTTTGTTCGGGTCGATATCGATGCACAAAACGCGATGTCCGACGTCGGCCATGGCGGCGGCCTGGATCAGCCCGACATACCCCGTACCAAATACACTCACGTCCATTTTTGGCGCGCCTCGCAAACCGAATGATGTAACTCGGATGAAACTGTTTAGAGGGGTATAGCGCAGCTTCAGAAAAGCGTGTCAGCAAAATGACAGTTGTCAGTGTTGGCAATTCAAGTGAAGTCGGGCCTTTTGATATCAAGTCCTTGACTGCCTTAGTAAAGTGGCTGTTTTATTGGGCTTTACGGGAATTTGACAAAGCGATAAACGGTAGTAACCCATAGTTTTTTACATTTTGTGACGCGTTTTCGTGTCATTTTTGGGGTAACTTTTTTTTGACGCGCGCTTCGGATGAAGCATTTCTTGCGCTTTGAAAATCGGCTGCTAACGTGCAGGAACGAAGTGCTTTGGATACGGCGATCTGGTCGAGGAAAACATGGCCCGTTACCTCAAGGAACTGCTGCTGGTTCTGTACCTGCTCAAGGGATACGACTATTACCTCGACCGTCTCAGCGCGTTGGGCCTGGGGTTCGCCACGTTGCTGTTCGGCGCCATGTTCACGGTGCTGGTGCTGGCGCTGTGGATGAGTGCCTACATACGCCAGACCCTGGTGAGGCATGTGTTTGCCTTGGCGATGTTTGTTTCAGCGGTGTTTTTCGAGGTGTACACCCGGGTCACGGACAGTTACCTGACCTATAGCCAGTTCGTTTCGCTGGTGTACTCGGGGGGATTTATCCAGGAGGCGGCTTATCAGTACCGCGACGTGATTATCAGCGCGGTGATCAGCGGCTTGCTGCTGTTATTCGGCATCGCGCTCAAGCCTCGGCGGTCGGTGCGGTTGCCCGGTTATTTGCCCATCGCGGCGCCGGTGCTGGGCATGTTGTTGCTCAGTGGCGTGTTGTTCGTGCGGGCGGGCGAGGGCGCGCGCGGCCTGCCGGTGATGTACACGCCGTTGGCCTATTTGAATCTGTTTGCCTACGAGTCCTTGCACAGCACCATCGGTCCCCGGGAGCCGGTCACCCTGGTGCGACGGTCGTCTTTGATCGAGCAGGATATCGTGCTGATCATCGATGAAAGCATTGGCGGCAATTACCTGGATATCAACGCGCCATTCGGCGTGCACACCGGGCTGAAGACGCCGCCCGAGGGCGTGGACATCTTCAATTTCGGTTATGCGGCCTCCATCGCCAATTGCAGCGCCGACACCAACGTCACCCTGCGCTATGGTGGCACGCGCGCCGACTACATACGCATCAACAGCACCCGGCCGTCGATCTGGCAATATGCCAAAAAGGCGGGTTTGCGTACCGTCTACATCGACGCCCAACGCACTGGTGGCTACCTGCAAAACCTGATGACCGAGCTGGAAAAACAGGACATCGACGAATTCGTCCAGTTCGACCAGGCCAGCGTACGCGACCGTGACATGGCGGCTGCGGCGAAGTTGATCGAACTGCTGGGCGACAACCAGGCCGAACTGGTGGTGATCAACAAGGTGGGGGCGCATTTCCCGGTACACGACAAATACCCCGACGACTTCATGAACTACCGCCCGGCCTTGCCGCGAGGGCAGTTCCAGGAGGTGGCCGACACCGCTAGCCGCGATGGCTTCAATGGCCAGAAAGATGACTGGTTGCTGTATCGCAATGCTTACCAGAACACCTTGCTGTGGAACGTCGGCGAGTTCTTCAAGCGAATCTTCCAGCAGGCCGATTTGAGCCATGCCGTGCTGATCTACACCTCCGACCACGGCCAGGACCTGCACGAGCGTGGCAACCCCGGGCTCAACACCCATTGCGGCGGTGATCCGGTGGCGGAGGAGGGGTTGGTGCCGTTGGTAGTGATCCAGGGCAGCCAATTGCACACCCTTGATTGGCGTGATGCCTGGGCTCGGAACAAGGACCGTTCGAGCCACTACAACATCTTCCCGACGCTGTTGCAGTTGATGGGTTACGACCCGGCCGGGGTTGAATCGGCCTATGGGAAATCCCTGAGCCAACCAACCGATGATGATTTCACTTTCAACTATCGCTTTAATGCGCGGTTGGGGGCGAAACCGGCTTGGAAACACATCGACTTGGGCGACATCGTGACACCGCAGTCCGGCCAGGTTGAGATGGCGGTGGGGCATTGACTGGAGCTGAGTTCTTGATGGGAGTGAGCTTGCTCGCGATGACGCCGGCACACTCAACATCACTGCAAACTCATCTACCACCTTCGCGAGCTAGCCCGCTCCCACAGGAGAAACGCGGTCCCACCAAGAACCAGGTCGGCTATCAGGCCGCCTCGTGGCGGATGTTGATCTCGGCGCCCCGTTAACCACGCTGGCCGAACGCAGGCATTGTGGAGTGGGCATCCCGGCATGGATGCCGGGATAGCTGCGCTGGGCCCAGAGTGTGTAAAAACGCTTCACCAAAATTGAAGTATGCGCACCTACGTTAAATCTGAAATTTATCGGCACGTCAGCAGATGTGGATTTCGCGTAGAAACGCGATTTCCAGTCCGATTTTGAGTACCTGTCGCGCTCAAAAACGTTTTTACACAGCCTGGGCCATGGATGGCCCTTCGCAGCGGGCCCACGGAGCAATGCCGGAGTGAGGGCACACCGAGCCTAGGCGAGGTGCCGAGTGGTGGGGCTGAAGCGCTTTGGTTACTTTCGCGCTTTTCGAAAGTGACCCGCCGTCAGGGCGGAACCCTAAGTCGCCGTTACCGCCGCAACGGATATACCCCCCACCCGACGAGCAAATACCAAGGCTCACAGCTGTATTGGCCGATGGGGCCCATCACTCAACTCCGCTATCCTGAACCTCAAATCCACCCGTCGAGCCTTTCCATGCTTGAAGTCCGCCAAGTGCACAAAAGCTATCCCACGCCTCAGGGCCCATTGCCAGTGCTGCAAGGCATCGACCTGACGCTGATGCCCGGTAGCAGCCTGGCGCTGATGGGAGAGTCGGGCAGTGGCAAGAGCACCTTGCTGCATCTGGTCGCCGGGCTGGACAAAGTCGATCGCGGCAGCATCCGCAGTGGCGAACATCGGCTCGACGGCATGAGCGAAAGCCAATTGGCGAATTGGCGACGCACGGAAATCGGCCTGGTGTTCCAGCAGTTCAACCTCATCAGCAGCTTGTCGGTGGAGGACAACCTGGCGTTCCAGGCGCGTCTGTGCGGCCGTCATGACGCAGCGTGGCAAGCCCATCTGGTACAGCGGCTCGGGCTTTCAGGGCTGTTGCGGCGTTATCCCGAGCAACTGTCCGGCGGCCAGCAACAGCGGGTAGCGCTGGGGCGGGCATTGGCTTCGCGACCGCCCTTGTTGCTGGCCGATGAACCCACCGGCAGCCTCGACGAAGCCACCAGCGACGAAGTCCTGCAACTGCTACTGGAACTGCTGGAGGGCAGCCCCACCAGCCTGCTGATGGTGACCCACAGTCCACGGGTGGCAGCTCGCCTGGCCCAGCGCGTGGTATTGCACGGCGGGCGGTTGGCGCAGGTGACCCAAGGGTGATGATTTTTCGCCAGACCCTCAAAGCCCTGCTCAGCCATTGGCGCCAACACCCGGTGCAATTCTTCAGCGTGCTGACCGGCCTGTGGCTGGCAACCAGCCTGCTCACTGGCGTGCAAGCGCTGAACAGCCAGGCCCGGGACAGCTACGCTCGGGCCAGCCAACTGATCGGCGGCGAACCCCAGGCCAGCCTCAGTGCGCCCGGTGGCGGCACCTTTCCCCAGCAATGGTTTGTCGAGCTGCGGCGTCAGGGCTGGCCGGTGTCGCCAGTGTTGCAGGCTCGGGTGCTGCTCAAGGACCACGAGGATCAGCGCCTGCAACTGACCGGCATCGACCCGGTGTCGCTGCCGCCCGGTGCCGCGCTGGCGGGGCAGGCGCGGGAGATGACTGAGGTGGTGGCGTTCTTTACCGACCCCGGCCGCACCTGGATCGCCCCGCAAACCTTGCAAGCCCTGGGGCTGACCGAGGGCGACCGACCCCGGAGTGTCGATGGGCAAACCCTGCCGCCGTTGCATGCCCAGGAGGACATGGCGCCGGGCGTGCTGTTGATGGACATCGGTTTTGCCCAACAGGTACTCGGGTTGCCGGAGCAATTGTCGCGACTGTTGCTGCCCGCCACGTTCAGTGCCGCATTACCGGAAGCGTTCACCGGTCGCCTGCAACTCAAGCACGCCGATGAAGAAAACAACCTGTCGCGCCTGACCGAAAGTTTTCACCTGAACCTCGATGCCTTGGGGTTTTTATCCTTCGTGGTGGGACTGTTCATCGTTCACGCGGCCATCGGCCTGGCCCTGGAACAACGCCGCAGTCTGTTGCGGACCCTGCGCGCCTGTGGTGTCAGTGCGCGGGTGCTGGTCACCAGCCTGACCATCGAACTGGGCGCGTTGGCCTTGCTGGGCGGGATCGCCGGGGTGCTCAGCGGCTATTGGCTGGCGAGCCTGTTGTTGCCCGATGTCGCGGCGAGCCTGCGAGGTTTGTATGGCGCCGAAGTGGCCGGACACTTGAACCTCAGCCCATGGTGGTGGTTCAGCGGTGTCGGCTTGAGTCTGCTCGGTGCGCTGCTGGCCGGCGCTGACAGCCTTTTGCGGGCGGCGCGCCTGCCCTTGCTGGCGCTGGCCAACCCCCAGGCCTGGCATCAGGCCCATGCCCAATGGCTGCGACGCCAGGGTTGGGTGGCGACGGTGGCGGCATTGATTGCCGCCTCGGCGTTGATCTGGGGCGATAGCCTGGCCAGTGGTTTTGTCCTGATGACCGCCTTGTTGCTGGGCGCGGCGCTGGCCTTGCCGGTGTTGCTCAACAGTGCGCTGAAGCGGTTGTCGAGCCGCAGCCGCTCGGTGCTCGGGCAGTGGTTTCTTGCCGATTGCCGCCAGCAATTGCCGACATTGAGCCTGGCGCTGATGGCTTTGTTGCTGGCGCTGGCGGCCAATATCGGCGCCGGCAGCATGACCGCCGGTTTTCGCCAGACCTTCAGCAACTGGCTCGAACAACGGTTGACCGCCGAGTTGTACATCAACCCGCAGACCCCGGCCCAGGCGGACGAACTGCACGCCTGGCTCAAGCAACAACCGGCGATCACTGCCGTCGTTCCCCTCTGGCAAGTCTCGGTCCCGTTGCAGGGCTGGCCGACGGATATCCACGGCATCATCGATCACCCCCACTATCGACAGCATTGGCCGCTGCTGGATTCGGCCGGCGACAAGCCGTGGGAACAACTGGCCGCCGCCGACACCCTCATGCTCAGCGAACAACTGGCACGGCGTCTCAAGGTGGGTATCGGCGATCAGTTGACCCTGCCGACACCTCAGGGGCCATGGGCACTGCGCATCGTTGGCATCTACGCCGACTACGGCAATCCCAAGGGCCATGTGCTGGTCAACGTCGATCACTTGCTGGCGCACTGGCCGAACCTGACGCCGAACCGTTTCAACCTGCGCATCGAACCGTCCGCGATCCCGGCGCTACTGACAGCGTTGCAAGACCGGTTCAGCCTGGATGACAGCCGCATCGTCGACCAGGCCCGGCTCAAGGGCTGGTCGACCCAGGTGTTCGAACGCACCTTCGCCGCCACCGCTGCCCTCAACAGCCTGACCCTGGCGGTGGCCGGGGTGGCGCTGTTCATCAGTCTGCTGACCCAGAGCCAGAGTCGCCTCGCTCAGTTGGCGCCGCTGTGGGCGCTGGGGGTGACGCGTCGGCAGTTGATGCTGCTCAACCTCGGCCAGACCTGGCTGCTGGCGCTGCTGACCTTGGTCCTGGCGTTGCCGCTGGGCATCGCCCTGGCCTGGTGCCTGGACACGGTGATCAACGTGCAGGCTTTCGGTTGGCGCCTGCCATTGCGGGTGTTGCCGTTGCAATTGGTGCAATTGCTGGCCCTGGCGATGCTCGCCACGCTGCTGGCATCGGCCTGGCCGCTGTATGCGTTGTACCGCACGCAGCCGGCGGATTTGCTGAGGACCTTTGCCCATGAAGATTAGAGTCGGCGTGTTGTTGCTGCTGGCGTTGCTCAGCGGTTGTGATGACTCCGCGCCAGCGCAGAAGGGTTTTGCCGGCCTCGGCGACCAGGCTGTGGCCTTCACCCCGGTGGTGCCTGGACGGGTATTCAGTTTCCCCGCCGACCACGGGATTCATGAAGGTTTTCGTATCGAGTGGTGGTACGTCACCGCCAATCTCAAGGATGCCCAGGGGCATGAGTTCGGCGTGCAATGGACGTTGTTTCGCAGCGCCTTGAATGCCGCGCCCCAGGCCGGCGGCTGGCGCAACCAGACGATCTGGCTCGGCCACGCGGCGGTCACATCCGCCACCGTGCACCATGCCGCCGAGCGTTATGCACGAGGCGGGGTGGGGCAGGCCGGGGTACGGACGACACCCTTCGAGGCCTGGATCGACGACTGGCGCTTCGGCACTCGAACGACGGGCGTCGACCCGCTGGCGGATATGCAATTGCAGGCCCGGGACCCGCGCTTCAGCTATGCGTTGCGGCTCACTTCGACCCGTCCGTTGGTGTTGCAGGGCGACCACGGTTTCAGCCAGAAATCCGAACAGGGGCAGGCGTCGTACTACTACAGCCAGCCGTTCTTCCAGGCCAGCGGTGAATTGGAAATCGATGGCCAGCGTTACGCGGTCAGCGGCCCGGCCTGGCTCGACCGAGAATGGAGCAGCCAGCCCCTGAGTGCAAACCAGACTGGCTGGGACTGGTTTTCCCTGCACTTGGACAGCGGCGAGCACCTGATGCTCTACCGCATGCGCCACAAGGACGGCGCGCCGTATCTCACGGGCACCTGGATCGACGCCCAGGGCCAAGCGCAAACCCTGCACGCCGGGCAGATCAGCCTGGCGCCACTGGAAAGCGCCAAGGTCGCCGGGCGGTCGATGCCGGTGCGCTGGTCGATCAAGATCCCTGCCAGGCAGCTCGACGTGACGACCCAACCCTTGAACCCCAACGCCTGGATGAACTTGCAGATTCCTTATTGGGAAGGGCCGGTGCGATTGAACGGTAGCCACGTCGGCAACGGCTACCTGGAAATGACCGGCTACTGAGAATCGCCGGAACTCCCCACGAATCTCAGCCCTCATACCTTATGAATGCCTCGCAGGAGCCCGTCATGAGCGATGACCTCAAACCCCCGTCGCTGGCCGATTGGCAGCGGCTGTTCGACGACAAGGCTTATTGGCAACAATCACCCGACGTTCATTTCACCGAGCTGATGCGAGTGGCCAATGACCTGTTCGGCCAGGGTGCCATCGACCTGGCGCAGTGGCAGGCGCTGAAGACCAAGGCTGAGCAACTGCACCAGCGCTCCCCCGATGCCAACGTCGCTGAAGAAGTCGCCGACCCTGATGCCTGATTGCCAGGCTTGAACAACCAAGGAGTTCGTCATGAACCACCGTTCCGATCAAACGCCGCACAACCCTGACGAGCCGGCGATGCCTGGCGAAGTGGAACGCGACAACGACGCCTTGCGCCCCAACGATCCCGCCAAGCGCAAACAGCAGCAGGGGGATGCGGAAGCGGGAGAGACCGATGCGCAGAAAACCGGTCGGCGTGGTTGAGGTGGCGCATCAAGGATAAATAATTATTTAAATGGACTCGCGGAAATATCCTGCAAGTTCCACTAATATTGTGCCGTTCGCCCAGTGTCAGGCTCTTTACCAGTGCATGGATTGCCGAGGCCGTCGCACTGGGCGAACACCTCTGAGGGAAAATATCCCTGTTTACTTCAATGCACATCGGCCAGCAGGACTGGCCGGTGCATTGACGAATGCGCGGACTTAACCGGCGGCCGGTGCACGCCAGTCATCGACGCCCAGCGTGCTGCAGGCTATGTGATTCCAGGTGATCTTGCGGTACGAGAAGTGCACATCTTGCAGGTGAGTGAAATGTGAATTTGCCGGGTCTTGGCAGTTGAGCATGTAGTCCTTGATTTCGACGATAATCGCGTCCTCCAGCGTAGTGGTGTAGTAATGCTCTTGGGTTCCGGAGGCTGAAGTGCGGTACCACTTGATTTCAACTTTGGCCAGGGTTTCGCCGCGGCACAGGACTTCCTGCAGCATCGGTGAGGTTCTGTCAAAGACTTTAGTGATGACTAAGGGTTGGTGTATGCGTTGACCAGTTGGCTGACCGGACTGGGGGTCTCGTGGAATGGTCACCTGATGCTGGAAACCTTGCACCATGATTTCGTCTTTATGACCTTCCTGATAAATGTTACCCACCGAGTCGGCGGTAAACGCCTTCTCGGTCAGTAATATTTGACTGTTGTCTGTAATGGTCATGTACGCGGGGGTAGCCAATGGATGCTCTCCTTCCTGGATAACGATGGGGCCTGGGACTGGATTCGCCCGAGGTGGCCTGACGATTATCAAGAGCTATGCCATTTTTAAAAAAACTATAAATATCAATAAGTTGATTTTGTATCGGGCTGATCCTTCCTCCAAACAGACCAGAAAGCGCTCAAAGACTTGCCCGGCCCATTGCAGTGCCTCGCGGTTCCACCAGGCACCGCGATGCCCGGGTCGGCAGGCCAAGAAAGGCGCGCCGCGTGCATGCCTCTCAGGCAGTTTTTTGCCGTTTTGTCCTTCGGCTTATTCCTACACGCCCAATGCAGCCCTGCACTCATCGATGGAGCGCTGTTGCGTCTGGGCGTACAGCCCCAACTCATCGATGGTCGCCCGCCCCAGCGCTGCTTCAAAGGCGTGGCGATTGGACTGCCCGGCGTAGTGGCTCTGGGCAGCATCGCCAAGGTTCGACTGGAAAATGCCGGCGGCGCTGACCGGCAGGAAGTCTTCATACACCAAGGGTTCGGCACGCAGGTATTGCTGCTCCAACAGGCGTTCCAGCGAGGCCGTGCGCTCGACGCTGCCCTTGGCGGCGAGGCCCTTGGGCGTCACGAAATAACGGAAGTACGCCAGTGCTTCTCGACGCAGCTCATCGTGGTTGTCGGGGAATTGGGCAAAGTGCTCGCTCATCAGCGTGTTGTAGCGTTCGGCGTTGGCCTCGTTGGGGAAATCCCCCAACGCATCCCGCGCAGCGTTGAGCAATCGATCGTAGAGCGCGCGACCCTTGGGCGTGAGGGCGGCGCCGCGTTGCTCGATTTCGCCAAAGCGAGCGCTGTGGCTGCCTTGGGATGGTGATTGATCGGTGAAGCTGACCGGCTCATCGAGGGCCTTGAAGCTGGTCTGGCGCAGCAGGATCGGGCATTGGCGGCGAGGCGGGCCTTCGATCACGGCTTTGGGTGTGATGCCATGCACGGGCATCCGGGCCTGGACGATGTCGATGTCCAGGGTGCGCGGTGTCAGGTGGTTGATGTGCGGGCCCTTGAAGGCCACCACATCGGCGATCAAGCGATGTTGGGCGCTCAGTTGCCGGTACTGCTCGGCGGTGACCGTGGCGCTGTGGTGCCAGCGAAAGGTTTCCAGGGCTTGTAGGACGAAGTCCTCAGCCTGGGACTCGCTCAGGCCGCCCTGGTATTCGGCCTGCTCGATGAGCTCAAGGGCCCTGGGGGTGAAAATCTGCCGTTTATCCAACACCGATTCGGCAAAGGCCCGAAGCTCGGCGTGCTCGATCAGTTCCAGGCGCAGCAGAGAGGTAAACACCCGGAACGGGCTGACCTGCAACGCGCTTTCGTGCACGGCGCGGAAGGCGGTGGAATGCACCGGCACCCCGGCAGGCGTGAGGTCGTAGTAGCCCACCGGCTGCATGCCCATGACCGCGAACAGACGCCCCAGGGTCGCCAGCTCGGCGGCGGTGCCGACGCGGATCGCGCCGTGGCGTTCCAGGTCCAGGCGTTCGAGTTCGCCGGTGCTGCGCAGGTGTGCGGCCAGGATCGGGTCTTCGGCCAGCACCTGGGCGTTGGTGTGCTCCACCAGCTTCATCAGGGCGCCATACAGCGGCACCTCGTCGCGGTACATGTCGGACATCGCTCTAGAGAAGCGTTGGCGGATCAGGTCGGGGCTGACGAAGCTCATCGTAAGAATTCCTGGCGAGGGCTGTGGGAAAGTTGGACGAAAGATCGCAGCCTTCGCCGGCCCCGGCAAACGAAGAATCTTCAGGACTTCATTCTGCCAGGGACTGATCCACCAGCTCGATCCAGTGCCGCACGGGCGTGCGCCCGGCGCCGTCGAGGTGGTTCTGGCAGCCGACGTTGGCGGTGACGATCAGCTCCGGCTGGCCACTTTCCAGCGCATTGAGGCGGTTGTCGCGCAATTGCCGCGCCAGGGCGGGCTGGGTCAGCGAATAGGTGCCGGCCGAGCCGCAACACAAATGGCCGTCGGGCACCTCGGTGAGGTTGAAACCCAGCCGCGTCAGCAGCGCCTCAATGCTGCCGCCGAGTTTCTGCGCGTGCTGCAAGGTGCAGGGGCAATGCACGGCAATGCGCTGGTTCCTGGCCGCGCAGATCTGTTCCAGCGGTTCCTTGCCGAGCACTTGCACCAGGTCCAGTGCCCGTTCACTCACCTGTCTGGCCTTGGCGGCGTAGGCGCGGTCGTGTTCCAGCAGGTGCCCGTAGTCCTTGATGAAGGCGCCGCAGCCGCTGGCGGTCTGGACGATGGCTTCAGCACCGTTTTCCAGGTGCGGCCACCAGGCGTCGATGTTCTGTCGGGCGCGGTCCAATCCGGTGGCCTGAGCGTCGAGGTGATACTCCAGCGCACCGCAGCAGCCGGCCTGCGCACAGGGGATCACGCTGATGCCGAGTCGATCCAGCACTCGCGCTGCCGAGGCATTGGTGTTGGGCGACAGGCCCGGTTGCACGCAACCTTCGAGCATCAACACCGTACGCCGATGCCGCAGAGGCGGGCGCTCGCCGCGAGACGGGGAAGGGCGGGGCAACTTGGCGGTCAGGTTCGCCGGCAGCAACGGACGGAAGACCGCGCCAAGACGCAGCAGGGCCTTGAACCGCTCGGGGCTGGCGGCCAGGCTTCGCAGCCCCAGGCGCAGCGCACGTTGGTCGGCGGGGCGCGGTACGGCTTGGTCGACCACCGCCCGGCCGATGTCCAGCAGGTTGTGGTAATCCACACCGGACGGGCAGGTGGTCTCGCAGTTGCGACAGGACAGGCAGCGATCCAGGTGCAACTGGGTGCTGGCTGTCGCCGGCTGGCCTTCGAGTACTTGCTTGATCAGGTAGATGCGTCCGCGCGGGCCGTCCAGTTCATCGCCGAGCAATTGGTAAGTGGGGCAGGTGGCGTTGCAGAAACCGCAATGCACGCAACTGCGCAGGATCCGTTCGGCTTCTTCGGCGCGGGGCAGGTTTTTGCTTTCCTCACTGAAGCGAGTCTGCATAGTTAGTGTCCTGTATCACAAATGCTGTTCCTTTTTGACGGCGTCTGTTGTCGTCATGCTGCGTTGCCGCTCCTCGCCATAGCGGGCTATGACTCGTCGCGGCGCCTTGCCTGACGACAACAGCCACTCGTCAAAAAAGGAACGCATTTGCGACACAGGGCACTAAAGCTCCGGGTACATCCGACCAGGGTTGAACAGCCCCAGGGGATCGAGCTGGGCCTTGAGTTGCCGGTGATAGCGCAGCAGCGCCGGGGCCAGTGGCTGGAACGGTGTGTCACTGGCACCCTGACGATAGCAGGTGGCATGGCCGCCGACTTCATGGGCCAGGGCTTGCACCGTGTCGGCCTCGGTTTTCACCCAGCGTTGGGCACCGGCCCAGTCGATCAGTTGCGCGCCCGGCAGGGTGAGCGGCCCGGTATGGTTGGGCAACGACAGGCGCCACAGCGGCAAGCCTTCATCGAAGAAGGCCAGCTGATGTTCATTGAGTGCCGTCCAGTATTGATCGTCGATCACCTCTCCACCAAAACGCTGATGAGCGGCGCTGACCGAGCCTTCGCCACCCTCCAGGCGCAGGTGCAGACAGTCGCCGTCATGGCTGGCGGCGCTGATGGGCAGGGGCTGACGGCCCCATTCGGCGAGTTTCCCCAGGGCCTCGGTGCTGTCCAGTTCCAGGCGGATACTCAGGCTGTGACGGGGTTTGGGCAGGACCTTCAAGGAAACTTCGGTGATGACCCCCAGGCAACCGAAACTGCCGGCCAACAGGCGCGACAGATCGTAGCCGGCGACGTTTTTCATCACCTCGCCGCCGAAACGCAACAGCGTGCCGTGGCCACTGATCAGGCGCGTGCCCAGGACGAAATCGCGCACCGAACCGGCCCATGGGCGACGCGGCCCCGATAGCCCGGCGGCGACCATGCCGCCGACCGTGGCGTCATCGCCAAATGCTGGCGGTTCGCAGGGCAGCCGTTGCCCGGCGGCGTCGAGGGCGGCAAGCAGTTCCAGCAGCGGGGTGCCGGCCCGGGCCGTGATGACCAGTTCGGTGGGGTCGTAGTGGACGATGCCACGATGCACGCGGGTGTCCAGCACTTCGCCGGCCACTTCGCGTCCCAGGAAGGCCTTGCTGTTCGAGCCCTGGATACGCAGCGGCGTGGCGTTGGCCCGGGCGCGATTGACCTGTTCGAGCAGCAGGTCGCTGGCGTCCTGGTCGGCTTCGCGGCTCATCAGAAACGCTCCAGTTCAGGAAACGGCAGTTGCCCGCCGTGGATGTGCATGGCACCGAATTCGGCGCAGCGGTGCAGGGTGGGGATGTTCTTGCCGGGGTTGAGCAGGCCTTGGGGATCGAACGCTGCTTTTACCGCGTGGAACAGGTTCAGTTCGTCGCTGTTGAATTGCGTGCACATCTGATTGATTTTTTCCCGGCCCACACCGTGCTCGCCGGTGATGCTGCCGCCCACCTGGACACACAGCTCGAGGATTTTCCCGCCCAGGGTTTCGGCGCGCTCCAGTTCGCCGGGCTGGTTGGCATCGAACAGGATCAGCGGGTGCATGTTGCCGTCGCCGGCGTGAAAGACGTTGGCGACGCGCAGGCCATGCTCGGCACCGAGGCTGGCGATGCGCTGCAGTACCTCGGGCAAGGCGCGTCGCGGGATCGTGCCGTCCATGCAGTAATAATCCGGCGCCAGGCGACCCACCGCCGGGAAGGCGTTCTTGCGCCCGGCCCAGAACCGCAGCCGTTCGGCCTCGTCCCGCGCCTGGCGCACTTCGGTGGCACCGGCCTGCTCCAACACTTGGCGGACCCGTTCACAATCGTCATGGACATCGGCCTCGACCCCATCCAGTTCACACAGCAGGATTGCTTCGGCCTCCACCGGATAGCCGGCGTGGATGAAGTCCTCGGCGGCGCGGATCGCCAGGTTGTCCATCATTTCCAGGCCGCCGGGAATGATCCCGGCGGCGATGATGTCGGCCACCGCTCGCCCGGCCTTGTCCACCGAATCGAAACTGGCCAGCAGCACCTTGGCGACCTGGGGCCGGGGCAGCAATTTGACCGTCACTTCGGTGATCACCCCCAGCAAACCTTCGGAGCCGGTGAACAGCGCCAGCAGGTCCAGGCCCGGCGAGTCCAGGGCTTCGCTGCCGAGGGTCAGGCGTTCGCCTTCGATGGTGAGGATTTCCAGTTTCAACAGGTTGTGCACCGTCAGGCCGTACTTGAGGCAGTGCACGCCACCGGCGTTTTCCGCGACATTGCCGCCGATGGAACAGGCGATCTGCGATGAGGGATCCGGTGCGTAATACAGCCCGAACGGTGCCGCCGCCTGGGAGATCGCCAGGTTGCGCACACCGGGTTGAAGCCGCGCGGTGCGGGCGTCGGGGTCGATGTGCAGGATCTGGTTGAACCGCGCCATCACCAGCAATACGCCGCTTTCCAGGGGCAGGGCGCCACCGGACAGACCGGTCCCGGCACCCCTGGCGACCACGGGTACATCCAGCCCATGGCAGAGCTTGAGCAGCGCTTGCACCTGCTCGACGCGCCTGGGCAATGCCACCAGCAGGGGCGTGGTACGGTAGGCCGACAAGCCATCGCATTCATAGGGCTTGAGGTCTTCCTCCTGGTGCAGGATGTCCAGGTCCGGAATCTGTGCCTGCAAGGCTTGAAGCAGGGCCTGTTTGTCCACCTTGGGCAAGGGGCCGTCGAGGTGTTCGTCGTAGAGGATGTTCATGAAGTCGATACCTCTGGGTCGGCTCGAATCCCACATAGGGTTCATTTTGTTATTCTTGCATCGCCGTCACTGCCCCAACCCCTTGAGAAATTCCCGATACAGCGCCGCGGTTTTCCCCGGTCGTTCGACCATGGGCATGTGGCCGATACCGTCCCAGATTTCCACCCGCAAATCGGCGATGCCCTTGCTCCACACTGGCACGCTGCTGACGTCGATCAGGCGGTCCTTGCGCCCCCAGAGTAGCAGCGAAGGGGCGCGGATGTCGGCCAGGTGCGGTTCCATCGGCGGGCTGGCGCGAAAATCGACGAAGATCTCCGCCAGTTCATCGCGGCGCTGTTCGTAACGTTCGGCCATTGCCGCCAGCACCACGCTGGGCACCCAGGGCGGGGAGGCCATGGTCATTGCGTAGAACGGCGCGAAATCGTCCCGCGAGTGGACGAGGAACGGGTTATGCCCGGCGGCCAGGTGGCGTTCCATGTCGCTGGCCTGGGGGGCGGTGACGCCGGCCGGATCGATCAGCGCCAGGGTGAGCACGCGCTCGGGCGACGTGGCCGCCAGCCATGCGGCGAGGTAACCGCCCATGGAATTGCCGATCACATGGACCTTGTCCAGGCCACAGGCGTCGAGCAACTCGATGACCCGCCGGGCCTGGGTCGGGATGTCATAGCCACCGCCGGCCTTGAAGCCGGTTTCGCCATGGCCGGCCAGGTCGGGCACCACCACCCGGTAGTCGCCGACAAAATGCCGGGCGAAGCGTAGCCAGAGATTCTTGTCGGCGCTGTAGCCATGCAGCATCAGGATGCTGCCGGACGCTTCATAGGGCCCGCCTTGCCAGGTCGAGACGGTCATCTCGCTGATGGGGACGGTGATCTTGTGCAACCGGTAGAGACGTGCCTCCAGCGCCATGCCCATGTCGTACAGCACATGGCCGATGCCTGGATACGTCAACCAGCTCCAGGCGATAAACACGGCAAGGACTACCCACAACACCAGCATGTTTTGCCCTCCATGGGTCAGGACAGAATGTGATCGGCCAGTCTGAGCCGACGGGTCAGATACTCTCTAAGTGAAGCTGAAACCCGAGGACATCGCGATGACGTAGCGCATTTGCTTTGCTACTTGCTATGACAGCCGCCGGATGACTCATGTATAGCCAAAATCCGCGGCAGGGCCCGACATTTGAAGGAGAATAAATACCCCTTCATTCAGTGGTGGCTATTTGATGCTGCCCTGATAGACTCCAAGCTACCCCCCGTCCCAATGACTTGGGAAACCCGCGGTGCAGAGGTTCCTATGCAAAAAACGGGAAAAAAGGGACGGACGCTGGCCAGGAGGCTTTATATATCGCGCATTCTGGGCCTGACGCTGGGGTTGCTGTTGGTGAGTGCTGCCATCTTTCCTCTCGGACCGGCGTCGTGGGTCTGGGGTTTCATGCTGTTCAATGGCCTGCTCTGGCCACACTTGTCCTACTGGTGGGCCCGACGTTGCTCGATGCCCTACCACGCCGAACACCTCAATTTATTGATCGATGCGGTGCTTGGCGGCTTCTGGGTCGCGGCAATGCAGTTCAACCCGCTGCCCGCGGCTGTCACGCTGGCGATGATGGCGATGAACAATGTCGCCATTGGTGGCCTGCGTTTCCTGCTCATTGGGGCCTTGGCCCAGGTGGCCGGCATTGTCGTGGGCGTGCTGATCTTCCCGCTGACCAGCGTGCCCATGACCAGTCCGGCGCAGATCTATGCGTGTTTGCCGTTGCTGTGCCTGTATCCGATGGCGCTGGGTTGGTTCTGCTATCGCCAGGCTTACACCCTGGGCCGGCAAAAGCGCGAATTGCTGGCCCTGAGTCGCACCGACAGCCTGACCGGCTTGCTTAACCATGGCGCCTGGAAAGATCGCCTCAACGAGGAGTTCCAGCGCTGCCAGCGTCACCCGAATGACGGGGCAGGGCGCGGCGCGATTGCGCTGATCGACATCGATCACTTCAAGGCCATCAATGACACCTATGGCCATGTCGCCGGCGACGTCGTGCTGCGCCAGCTTGGCAAGATGCTCAAGCAAAACCTGCGCGCCGCCGATGTGGTCGGGCGTTATGGCGGGGACGAGTTCTGTGTGATCTTGCCGGACCTGACGCTTCACAACGCCGTGCAGGCCATGGACGGGTTGCGCGAGCGCTTCGCGACGCTCAGCTATGAACAGAACCCGGCGCTGAAGGTGAGCCTGAGTATTGGCCTGGCAGCCTTCAACCCGGCTTATGGCGATGCCACCCATTGGCTCAATGATGCCGACCAGGCGCTTTACGAGGCCAAGACCGGCGGGCGCAACCGAGTCACTTGTTTTCGGCATCGGCAGGTGTTGGAAGAATCGGTCATGTCTCCCTGAGGTGGCCACCTGCGGTCTAGAGCCTTGACCCATTGTCGGGTAGGGTGCCTATGGCACTCTTTCGATACGGAACAAGGATGAAATCATGATGATGACCGCTCTTCGCTCCCGTCTGGCCGTCAGTCTTGGCCTGAGCCTGGCCCTCGGCGCCTTCGCCCCCGGTGCTTTCGCACAGCCCCATCAACAAGTCCTGAGCGACGCCGAACAGTACAAGGGCGAGGCCCTGAAACTGCTCGAGCGGTTGGTGAACATCGACTCTGGCTCAGGCTATGTGCCGGGGTTGACCCAGGTCGGTGATATTGCGATCGATGAATTGACGAAGTTGGGCGCCACCATCGAAAAGGTGCCTAACTCGGACGGTACCCAGCACATCCTGGCGACCCTCAAGGGCACCGGCAAGGCAAAAATCCTGCTGATGGCCCACATGGATACGGTGTTCAAGGAGGGCTCGGCCGCCGAACGGCCGTTCCATATCAAGGATGGCCGGGCCTACGGTCCGGGGGTGATGGACGACAAGGGCGGCATCGTCGCCGGGATCTACGCCTTGAAGGTGCTCAAGAACCTGGACTTCAAGCACTACGCGCAGATTACTTTCCTGCTCGACGCCAGCGAAGAAACCGGCTCGGACGCCGCCACCGACCTGATCAAGAAAACCGCCAAGGCCCATGACGTGACCCTCAACCTTGAACCGGGTCGCCCGGCCGATGGCTTGGTGGTGTGGCGCAAGGGCAGTGCCACGGCGCTGGTGGAGGTCAAGGGCAAGGCGTCCCACGCCGGTGTCGCACCGGAACTGGGGCGCAATGCGGCGATGGAAGCCGCGCACCAGATCTTGCAACTGGGCAAGCTTGGCGACGCGGAAAAGAAAACCACCATCAACTTCACGGTGATCAAGGCTGGTGACCGGACCAACGTGATCCCCGACCAGGCGAGCGCCAAAGCGGATGTGCGGGCAGCGGT
The DNA here is from genome assembly GCF_001623525.1 of Pseudomonas fluorescens. Lineage (NCBI taxonomy): Bacteria > Pseudomonadati > Pseudomonadota > Gammaproteobacteria > Pseudomonadales > Pseudomonadaceae > Pseudomonas > Pseudomonas fluorescens. The sequence goes on from NZ_CP015225.1 coordinate 190,935, forward strand.
GCCGGAAGAGTTCGACCGCATCGAAAAAGACTTGGCCCGCGTGTCGCAGGACAAATTGATCGCCGACACCGAAGTCACCACCAGCCTCAAGCGCGGCCTGCCACCGATGCCGCAGACGGCGGAGTCGGACCGGTTGATGGCCATGGCCCAAGGCATCTATGGCGAACTGGGGCGCAAACTGACTGAAGAAGGCAGCGGTGGAGCGGCGGATGCCAGTCTGTCGGCCGGGGTAGGCACGCCGACGCTGGATGGTTTTGGCATCGTCGGTGGCAACATCCATACGCCGGAGGAATACGCCGAAGTCGAGAGCGTGGTGCCAAGGATTTATTTGTTGTCGCGGATGATCATGGAGTTGGCGGGGCGATAACGCGCTATGTCGTCCTGTGGGAGCGAGCTGCAGCGGCTAGCGCGCTTCGATCGTTCCCACGCAGAGTGGCGTGGGAACGATCAATGGGGTGGGGCGGCTAGCGCGGTTCGACGTTGTGCCCGACCCTAAGGCGTACAAGCCTGCGGATTCTGGCGTAGTTGTAGGTAATGGCGCAAGGCGACGGAGCTTGGTCCTACATCGAAATCAGCGGGATAAACACACGGTTCTTGTGGCGAGGGAGCTTGCTCCCGCTCGGCTGCGAAGCAGTCGTAAAAACGGCTGATGCGGTCCACCGGAAAGACCGCGTCAGTCCATTTTGGGGCGGCTTCGCCACCCAGCGGGAGCAAGCTCCCTCGCCACGGGAATGAGGTTTGCCGTGGGAGAGGTGTCCGGCCTTTGGACCCTAGTAAACCCAAACCTCCACTCGCCGATTCCTGATCCTTCCTTCATCTTCACTATTGGCCGCCACCGGCATCAGCGCGCCGAAGCCGCGCACTTCCCGCAAGGTCACGCCGTACTTGACCAGTTCACGTGACGCAGAGCGTCACGGGATGCATTCCCACGCAGAGCGTGGGAACGATCAATGGGGTGGGGCGGCTAGCGCGGTTCGACGTTGTGCCCGCCCCTAAGGCGTACAAGCCGGCGGATTCTGGCGTAGTTGTAGGTAATGGCGCAAGGCGACGGAGCTTGGTCCTACATCGAAATCAGCGGGATAAACACACGGCTCTTGTGGCGAGGGAGCTTGCTCCCGCTCGGCTGCGAAGCAGTCGTAAAACCGGCTGATGCGGTCCACCGGAAAGACCACGTCAGTCCATTTTGGGGCGGCTTCGCCACCCAGCGGGAGCAAGCTCCCTCGCCACGGGAATGAGGTTTGCCGTGGGAGAGGTGTCCGGCCTTTGGACCCTAGTAAACCCAAACCTCCACTCGCCGATTCCTGATCCTTCCTTCATCTTCACTATTGGCCGCCACTGGCATCAGCGCGCCGAAGCCGCGCACTTCCCGCAAGGTCACGCCGTACTTGACCAGTTCACGTCGCACCGCCATGGCCCGCAGTTTGGACAGAAGATCCGCCCGCGCCGGGTCGTCCTTGGCGTCGCCGAAACCCACCAGCGTCACGCGGCGCTCGGTCTTGCCGTGTTTCTGGATGTAGTCGAGCACCCGACTCAGGTCCTGGTGGGCCTTGTTGTCCAGGCTGGCGCTGCCTTCTTCAAAGCGGAAATTCACCGTCAGGCGCTGGGCGTGGCGGCTCAGGGCCTGGTAACCCTCGGGCATCAATGCATTCGGCGTGACGGCCATGGCCTGGACGGTTTGGGCGATGAACCCATTGGCGGCGACGATGGCCTGGCCTTTGTCGCTTTGAGTGAACGCCACCAGCGCCTCGGCCCACGGATTGGTTGCCTGGGGTGGCAAATAAAAGAACAGGCGCCGGGACAGGGGGTAGTCCTCGGTGGCGATCAGGTTGTTCAACGGCAACATGGGTTGGGAATCACCGTCGACAATCGCCAGTGCCTTGGCCTGGCGCACATAGGGCAAACCGATGAAACCGATGCCCTGCGGGTCCTGGCTGACAGCGTCGGACAATTGTTCGCTGGATTCGAAGCGCCGTGCTGAAGTGTCCAGCCGTTTGCCCTGTCGGGCGAGGACCAGTTCCTTGAAGGTATCGTAGGTGCCGGATTGTTCATCCCGGGCATAAAGATGAATCGGCCTACCGACGCCGCCCACGGCCTCCCAGGTTTTTGCCTCGCCACTGAATATCCGCGCCAGTTGCAGGGTATCGAGCTGACGCAACGGGTTCTGCGGATGAAGAATAATCGCCAGGCCATCAATGGCGATGACCTGCTCGGCCGTGGGACTTTTCAGATCGCCGAGGGACGATAATTCCTTCCGTTCGTTGTCCTTGATCGGCCGGGAAGAGGCCGCCAGGTCGGCGCTGGCCTGCTTGAGGGCGGCGAAACCGGTGCTCGAACCATGGGCCGCGATGTCGACTTCCACCCGTCGGCCATCGGCGCTCAGGCCGACGATGCGCTGCTCGTTGTCGCGCCCGGTGATTTCGCTGCTGACCCTGAGCAGGCCCTGATCCTCCATCAAACCTCTGACCAGAGCCGGCCCCAGCGCCGCGCCGATGGTATTGGAGCCTTGGAGGCGTAAGGCTGGGCCCTGTTCGGGAATGGGCAAATGGCCGGCCCATGCCAAGAACGGCAGCCAGAGGCCCATGAAAACCACAACACACAGCTGCATGCTGGCACCTTCTGAACCTGAGGAAGTGCCGGAAGATTAAGTCAGTCAGGTTACTGAAAGGTGACAGGGGTGCGACGGAGTACCCAAATACAATGTGGGAGCGAGCTTGCTCGCGATGACGGCGGCACATTCAAGACCAATGTGACGGCTGGACCGCTATCGCGAGCAAGCTCGCTCCCACAGGGGACTCGATCAGCTCAACTGCAACCAGATCGGCGCATGGTCCGACGGCTTTTCCATGCCCCGCAGCTCATAGTCGACGCCGGCGTCCTTGACCCGTGGCAGCAGGCCGTGGGAGGTGAGGATCAGGTCGATGCGCAGGCCGCGCTTGGGCTCGTCCTCGAAACCGCGGCTGCGGTAGTCGAACCAGCTGAAGCGGTCGGTGACGTCCGGGTTCAAGTGGCGGAAGCTGTCCACCAGGCCCCAGTTCTTCAGGCGCGCCATCCATTCGCGTTCTTCCGGCAGGAAGCTGCATTTGCCGGTTTTCAGCCAGCGCTTCATGTTGTCCGGGCCGATGCCGATGTCGCAGTCTTCCGGGGAAATGTTCACGTCACCCATCACCACCACCGGCTGATCGTTGCTGAAGCGGCTTTCCAGCAGCTGCTGCAAATCGCTGTAGAAACGTTCCTTGGCCGGGAATTTGGTCGGGTGGTCGCGGCTTTCACCTTGTGGGAAATAACCATTCATGATGGTCACCGGCACGCCGTTGGCATCGGCGAAGGTGCCCCAGATGAAGCGTCGCTGGGCGTCCTCGTCGTCGCCCTCGAAGCCCTTGTACAGGCTCAGTGGCGCCTGGCGGGAGAGCAGGGCGACGCCGTAATGACCCTTTTGCCCGTGGTAATGCACGTGGTAGCCCAGGGCCTGCACCTCGGCCAGGGGAAATTGTTCGTCGTGGACCTTGGTTTCCTGCAGCCCGATCACGTCCGGCTGGTGCTTCTCGATCAGCGCCGCCAACTGATGGGGACGGGCGCGCAGCCCGTTGATGTTGAAGGAGACGATCTTCATGGTCGGCTGTCCTGGCAAAACTGCGATGCTAGCTGACATGTGGGAAGGGAGCCAGCGTGGCAGTAGGACAAATGCGCTGCTAATGTCCTTTGCATGTAGGAACGATCACGACCCTATCGGGTTCGTACTCAATAAGAGCAGGGCCTCACCGAGCCTCGCCCCAGGAGATCCAACGCCATGCCCGAAACTGCAACCGCCATCGCCGACATCCATATGCTCGACAGTGGTTATTCCCGTGAAGCCCGTTCGTTGCTGTATCAGGCCTATCGCCACGAGCCGACCTTCAGCTACCTGTTCGAATCCGAGCGTCCCGGTTATGAACAGCGGGTACGGGCCACGGTGCGTGAGCTGGTCAAGCAGCATTTTCTCCAGGATTTGCCGGCCATCGGCTTGCTGGTCAACGACCGCCTGATCGGCATCGCCCTGATCGCTCCGCCGCAGCGGCGCCTGGGCATCACCGAAAGCTGGGCCTGGCGCCTGCGCATGGTCTTGAGCACTGGTTTTCGTTGCACGCGGCGCTACCTGGAATACCACGCGGCGGTGCTGGCCTGCCTGCCGTCGGATGCGGTCCATGTATTGCCTCTGCTGGGCGTGCACCCACAGTTCCAGGGCAAGCATTTCGGTGAACAGTTGCTCGAGGCGGTGCATAACTGGTGTGCGGTGGACGAGCATTCCCAGGGCGTGGTGCTGGACACCGGCAACCCACGTTACCTTGAGTTTTATAAACGCCAGGGTTATGAGGAAATCGGCGAAGTGGCGGTAGGACCGATCCGCGAGCATGTGTTCTTCCACGCCAACCCGCAGGTTCTGCAAAGCGCAACGGCATAGTCGGCCGAACTTTTGCGAAATGTCCGGCTCTATCAAGCACCTACGCTCGTGATAGCATCCGCGCCATGAACCTCCCAGGAAGAATGACCAGTGGCGCGCTCTTGCTGTCCCTCAGCTGCGTGGCGCTGGCAAACAGTGAATTGGAAGTACGGGTCAAGCCGTCCAACGATGAACTCAAGGCCAACGTAGAAGGTTATATCGGCGGTGTGGGTGATCGTGACGAGGAGGCCTTGCTGCGCTTCAGCCGTGGTGCCGAGGAGCAGGCGCGCAAAGCCGCCCAGGCGCTGGGCTACTACCAGCCGCAGATCGACAGTGAGGTCAAGGGCGGCAAGGACCCACGCCTGGTACTGACCATCGACCCCGGCGAGCCTGTGCATTTGCGCAACGTCACCGTGCGCATTGATGGCCCGGCGGCATCGCTCAAAGCCTTTCGCGTACCCAGCAACGCCGCCCTCAAGCCCGGCGCGGTGCTCAACCATGGTCGCTACGAAGACGCCAAGCGAATCATCCAGAACCAGGCCTCGCGTTATGGTTTTTTCAGTGGGCGCTTCACTCGGCAGAAGCTGTTGGTTGACCCCCAGGCGGGCATCGCCGACATCGAACTGATTTACGACAGCGGCCCGCGCTATGCCTTGGGCCCGGTGAGTTTTGAGGGCGACACGCCGTTCGACGAAGACCTGCTGCAGCGCATGGTGCCGTTCAAGGCCGGCACGGCGTACGACTCCGAACTCATTGCAGAGCTCAACCAGGCCCTGCAATCGAGCGGTTATTTCGAAGGCGTCCGGGTGGATGCCGCACCGACGGCGGCCACCGACAACGTGATCCCGGTGGCGGTCAAGCTTGATACGCGCAAGCCGCGCACCATGGGCCTGGGCCTGGGGTTTTCCACCGATGTCGGCCCACGGGTCAAAGCCAACTGGACGCGTCACTGGGTCAACCCCCAGGGCCACAGTTATGGCTGGGAAGCGGAAGTGTCGGCGCCCCGGCAGAACGTCGGCTTGTGGTACGACGTGCCGCTGGATCCGCCGCTGACTGACAAGATACGTTACGCCGGCGGTTATCAATATGAAGAACTGGCCGGCACCGACAGCCTCAGCAAACTGCTCACCGTGGGCCCGGAATGGCACAGCAAGTTGCCCAGCGGCTGGCAGCGGGTGGTGTCGCTCAAGTGGCAACGCGAGGAATATCGCCTCGGCGACGATGCGGGCCTGAGCACATTGCTGATGCCGGGCCTCAGCTATTCCTACCTGCGCAGCGACAATCGCATCGATCCACACAACGGTTACCGCTTGCAGTTCGACACCAAGGTCGCCAAGGAAGGGCTCGGCTCGGACAACAATCTTTTATACGGCACCGCCATGGTCAAGGGCCTGACCACGGTGTTCGACAAGCATCGCTTGCTGGCGCGGGCGCAGATCGGCGGCAGCGCCACCAATGGCTACAAATCCATCCCGCCATCCCTGCGCTTTTTTGCCGGTGGCGACCAGAGCGTACGGGGTTACGACTACCAGAGCCTGTCGCCGGAAAACTCAGAGGGCGACCGTATCGGTGGTCGTTACATGGTCGCCGGCAGCCTCGAATATCAATATTCCATCGCGGAAAAATGGCGGGTGGCGACGTTCATCGACCAGGGCAACTCTTTTAACAGCCTGGAACTGCCGAGCCTCAAGACCGGCGTGGGGGTCGGCGTGCGCTGGGTGTCGCCGGTGGGGCCGATCCGCCTCGACCTGGCTCATGCGATGGACGACGACGGCGGCATCCGCTTGCACTTTTCCATGGGACCTGAGCTGTGACGCGTGGTTTGAAGATAATGCTGCTGGCGCTCGCCGGGGTCGTGCTGGCCTTGAGCGTTGTGCTGGGCACGGCATTCGGCAGCCGTTGGGCCCTTGGCCTGGTGCCGGGGCTGACCGTGGAGAACTTCCAGGGCCGGCTGGGCGGGCAGTGGAGCGCCGATCACGTGCTGTGGCAGCAGGACGCCAGTCGGGTGGAGGTGGATCGGCTGATATTCGCCTGGTCGCCGCTGTGCCTGGCGCGCATGACCCTGTGCGTCGAACAGCTCAAGGCCGACCAGGTCGCCTTGCAATTGCCTGCCTCTGCCGATGAACCGAGCAGCGGCCCGATCAGCTTGCCGGACCTGGATTTGCCGCTCGCCATCGAACTGGGCGATGTGCAGGTCGGCAGCCTGTCGTTCAACGGCAGCGAGCAGCTCAAAGGGCTGCAATTGGTTGCCCATTGGACCGCCGAGGGCATGCAGATCGATTCGGTGCAATTGCAGCGCGATGAACTGAGCCTGAAGCTCTCCGGCCTGCTGAAACCGGGCGGCGACTGGCCGTTGCGCGCCGAGGGCCGGTTGACCTTGCCGGCGCCGGGCACCACACCCTGGGCGCTGGACCTGAAAGTCGACGGCAACCTGCTCAAGACCCTCAACCTCAAAGCCGACAGTAGCGGCTACCTGCAAGGCCAGTTGAGCGGTGAACTGCAACCGCTGGCGGACAACCTGCCCGCCAAGGTGCGCATCAGCGCCGACGGCTTCAAGGCCAGTGCCGATCTGCCGGACACGTTGGTGCTCAATCAGCTGGAATTGACCGGCGAAGGCGATCTGAAAAACGGCTATCAACTGCTCGGCAAAGCGACGCTGCCCGCCGAAAAAGGGTCGGTGGCGTTGTTGCTGCAAGGCACGGTGGACGCCAATGGCGCGCAGATCGCCGGCCTGGATCTGGATGCCGGCGCTCAGCAAAGCCTGAAACTCAGCGGCCAACTGGACTGGCGCGAAGGTCTGCGCGCCGAAGCGAAGGTTGCCTGGCTGGATTTCCCCTGGCATCGCCTCTATCCGCTGATCGACGAGCCACAGGTGACGCTGCGTAGCTTTGACGGCGAAGTCTCTTACACCGATGGCCAATACCTGGGCAACTTCCAGGCCGCGTTGGACGGACCCGCCGGGGCCTTCAGCCTGGGCAGCCCGTTCAGCGGCGACCTGACGCAAATCCATTTGCCGCAGCTCAAGCTCGCGGCGGGGCAGGGCAAGGCCGAAGGGCACCTGAGCCTGCAATTTGCCGATGGCATTGCCTGGGATACGGCGCTGCAACTGTCGGCCATCAACCCGGCGTATTGGCTTGGCGAACTGCCCGGGACCCTGGCTGGGCCGTTGCGCAGCAAAGGGACGATGAAGAACGACCGCCTCGATCTCGACGCGGACCTGGACCTCAAGGGCAAACTGCGCGGCCAGCCAGCGGTGCTCCAGGCCCAGGCCAGCGGCGCTGGCGAGCAGTGGACGCTCAGCGCGCTGGACATTCGCCTGGGGGATAACCGCATCAACGGCAGTGCCAGCCTGCAAGAGAAACTGACCGGCCAGATCGACATCAAGCTCGCACGCCTGGCTCAACTCTGGCCGCAATTGCGTGGCCAAGTCATCGGCCGTGTCGACGTGGCCGGCACGCTCAAGGCCCCCCAAGGCAAGCTCGGCCTGCAAGGCTCGCAACTGGCCCTCCAGGACAACCGCCTGCAAAGCCTGAACCTGGACGCGACCCTCGACAGCGCCCAGCGCGGCAAGCTCGACCTCAAGGCCAGCGGCATCCGCGTCGGCGAAACGTCGCTGGGCGTGCTGACGGTCAGCGGCCAGGGCGATATCAAACAACAGAAGCTCAACCTGGACCTGCAAGGGCCGCAGCTCGACACGACCCTGGCCCTCGATGGCGCGCTCGACCAGGGCAACTGGCGCGGGCGCCTGGCCAGCGGCGACGTGCAGGCCGGCGGCCAAGCCTGGCGCCTGCAAGCTCCGGCGAAACTGGAGCGCCTGGCCGATGGCACGCTCAACGTCGGAGCTCATTGCTGGCGTTCCTTTGATGCCAGCCTGTGCGGTGAAGACCAGCGGCTGATGCCGGAGCCGAAGCTGCGCTATCACCTCAAGCAATTCCCCATCGAAAGCCTGGCCCAGTGGATGCCCAAGGATTTTGCCTGGCAGGGCCGGCTCAACGCGGACCTGCAATTGGACCTGCCGGCCAGCGGCCCGAACGGCCGGGTCCTGGTGGACGCCAGCGGCGGTACTTTACGGATTCGGGACAAGGAGGGCGATAAGGCGCAATGGCTGGACTTCCCGTACCAGACCCTCACACTCAACAGCCGCCTGACCCCCAAGCGTATCGACACCGACCTGAATTTCGCCGGCGCCAGGCTCGGCGAACTGATGCTCCAGGCACAAATCAACCCCATGCTCGCCAGCAAACCCATCAGCGGCTCGTTCCGCCTGACCGGCCTGGACCTGTCCGTGGCCCGGCCATTCGTGCCGATGGTGGAAACCCTCACCGGTCACCTGAACGGCAGCGGGACCTTGTCCGGTGGTTTGCTTGCGCCCCAGGTCAACGGCAACCTGGTGCTCAGCGACGGCGAAGTGTCTGGCCCGGAACTGCCGGTCAGCCTCGAAGCCTTGCAGATGCGGGCAACGATTACCGGCGAAGCGGTACAGCTCAATGGCAATTGGAAAAGTGGCAAGAGCGGGCAGGGCAGCCTGACCGGGAACATCGGCTGGGGCGAAGCCCTGACCCTGAACCTGGCCCTCAAGGGCTCGCAACTGCCGGTCACCGTCGAGCCTTATGCGGTGCTCGACGTGGCGCCCGACCTCGCCATCACCCTGCACGGTGAGCAGCTTGCCATTGCCGGCAAGGTCCTGGTTCCCAAAGGCGAGATCACCATTCGCGAACTGCCGCCGTCCACCGTCAAGGTGTCGGATGACACGGTGATCGTCGGCCACCAGACCGAGGAGGGCAAGGCGCCGCTGGCCATGGCGATGGACATCGACGTGATCGTCGGCCAGGACAAACTCGCGTTCTCGGGTTTCGGCCTGACGGCCAACGTCCAGGGGCAAGTGCACATCGGCGACAACATGGACACCCGCGGCGAGCTCTGGCTCAACGACGGTCGTTATCGGGCCTACGGGCAACGGCTGACGGTGCGACGGGCGCGGTTGCTGTTCGCCGGGCCCATCGACCAGCCCTACCTGGACATCGAAGCGATCCGCCAGACCGACGACGTGATCGCCGGCATCCGCTTGAGCGGCAGCGCCGAGCAACCGGCCACGCAAATTTTCTCGGAACCGGCCATGAGCCAGGAGCAGGCATTGTCCTACTTGGTGCTGGGCCGGCCACTGAGCACCACCGGCGAGGACAACAACATGCTCGCCCAGGCAGCGTTGGGCCTGGGGTTGATGGGCAGCTCGGGCGTGACCACCAGCCTGGCCAATAATCTGGGGATCGAGGATTTCCAGCTCGACACCCAGGGCAGCGGCAATGCCACCAGCGTGGTCGCCAGCGGCAACCTGTCGGAAAAACTCAGCCTGCGCTACGGCGTTGGCGTGTTCGAACCGGCCAACACCATCGCCCTGCGCTACAAGCTCAGCAAGAAGGTCTACCTCGAAGCCGCAAGCGGCGTCGCCAGCTCGCTGGACATCTTCTACAAGCGCGATTTCTAACCTTTCCCCAACCCCCTGTGTGCGAGCTTGCTCGCGATAGCGGTATGACATTCAACACCTTCGTTGATTGACACACCGCTATCGCGAGCAAGCTCGCTCCCACATTCGTTTTCCCACAGGTTTATCTGCGTTTTGGCTGTTAGTGCATAGCAAGCTAACTATTCGATTGACATTCGCTGCCTAAGCAGTAATATCTCGACATACATTCACTGCCTAGGCAGCAAACGGTGGTCAGATGAAGCATTTCACTCCAGACAACTTTCACAATTGCCATCTCGGCATGCTGCTCGGCCGTACCGCGCTGCTCAAGGACCGGATCATCGACACTCATATGGAACCCGTCGGCATCACCGCCGCGCAGTTCAAGGTGTTGATCATCATGGCCCAGTACGGCATCGAGACGCCGGCCGAGCTGTGTCGCTACCTGTCCCTGGACAGTGGCTCGATGACGCGGATGCTCGATCGCCTGGAACAGAAAGGTTTCCTGGCCCGTGAACGCTCCGCCCCAGGACCGCCGGCAAGTGCGCCTGGTGCTGACCGAAGCCGGCCAGGCCCTTGCCGATCGCCTGCCGTTTATCGGTGCCGAGGCCATGAACCAGTTGGCCAGCGCCATCAGCCCCCGAGGAGCTGCAAACCCTCGAACAGATCCTCAAGAAAATTCTGCTCGCCGCCGGTGACCCCATCACCGTGTCGCGAATGGGGGAAAAATGAAGTGTAAAACCTTGCGTACCCGATTAAGCCTGGTGGTCTTGGCCATGAGCCTGGCGGGCTGTGCCAGCTACAGCGGCCTGAAGACCGAAGGCGTCAGCATGGAGGCCCAGAGCCTCAAGGCCGGGCAATCCCTGAACGGTGTCACGCTGTCGCAGGCCGCGTGGCCGAAAAGCGATTGGTGGAAGAGCCTCGGCGACCCGCAACTCGACGGCCTGATCCGTGAAGCCCTGCGCGATAGCCCGGACATGCAGATCGCCAGCGCCCGGGTGCATCAGGCCAGTGCCGCTGCCTATGCTGCCAACGCGGCGCGCCTGCCGACCCTGGATGCCAGCGGCGGCGCCAGCCGTTCGCGCCTGTCCCGTGACCAGGACCCGCAAGGGCAGGGCGGGGCGTACAGCACCCTGCGCACGTTAGGTGTGGACTTCAATTACAACTTCGACCTCTGGGGTGGCCAGCGTGCCGCCTGGGAAGCCGCCCTCGGCCAGGCCCGCTCTGCCGAGATCGATCGCCAGGCCGCGCAACTGACCCTGGCCGCCGACGTGGCCCGGGCCTACAGCGACCTGGGCCAGGCCCACATTATTTATGACCTGGCCTCCGAGGACCTCAAGCGCACCCGGCAGATGCTCGACCTGGGCAAGCGCCGCCTCACTGCCGGGATCGACAGCGAATATCAGTTCCAGCAGACCGAAAGCCTGGAAGCCAGCGCCGACGCCACCCTGATCGACGCAGAGAAACGCCTGCAAAGCGCCAAGATCGCCCTGGCGGTGTTGCTGGGCAAAGGTCCGGACCGCGGCCATGAAATCCCCCGGCCCAACGTGCTGCAAGCCAGCGCGGTCGCCTTGCCGTCGAACCTGCCGGCCGAGTTGCTGGGGCGTCGTCCGGACCTGGTCGCGGCACGCTGGCGGGTCGAGGCGGCGAGCAAGAACATCGAGGCCGGCAAGACCAACTTCTACCCCAATCTCAACTTGAGCGCAGCCGCCGGAACCCGGTCGTTGCTGGGCGATGCGATGTTCGGTTCGGCCAGCCGCTTCTTCAATGTGGGGCCGACGGTGTCGCTGCCGATCTTTGATGGCGGCCGCTTGCGGGCGGACCTGGATGCCCGGGACGCCGATTACGACCTGGCGGTGGCGCAATACAACAAAAGCCTGGTCACGGCCCTTGGGGATGTCAGCGACACCATCAACCAATTGCGTGACATCGCTCGCCAGATCGGTGCCCAGCAACATGCCACCGATATCGCACAGAGCTCCTACGACACGGTGGTCCAGCGCTACGGCTCGGGCATCGGGAATTACCTGGACGTGCTGAGCATCGAGCAGCAATTGCTCCAGGCCCAGCGCCAACTGGCGAACCTGAATGCCGAGCAGATCGATTTGTCGATCCAACTGATGCAGGCCCTGGGCGGCGGTTTCGAGGCCCAGACCCTGGCGGCGGCCACCCCGGCCGCTACCACGCCAAATAACTGATTCGAGGTACTTGTCATGGCGACTGCCGAAACGACTCAATCCGAACATGCGCAAGACGGTAATCCACGCAAGCGCAAGGTCATGCTGCTGACACTGACGCTGCTGGTCATTCTTTCGGGCCTGGGCGTCTGGGCCTGGCACGAACTGTATGGTCGCTGGAGCGAAAGCACTGACGATGCCTATGTGAACGGCAACGTGGTGGAAATCACGCCGCTGGTCACCGGCACCGTGGTGAGCATTGGGGCCGACGACGGCGACCTGGTGCGTGAGGGCCAGGTGCTGGTGCAGTTCGACCCGAACGACGCCGAAGTCGGGCTGCAAAGTGCCCAGGCCAACCTGGCGCGGACCGTGCGCCAGGTGCGTGGCTTGTACAGCAACGTCGATGGCATGCGGGCGCAGGTCAATGCGCAAGAGGCCGAAGTGCAGAAGGCCCAGGAAAACTACAGCCGACGCAAGAACCTGGCGGCCGGCGGGGCGATTTCCAAGGAGGAACTGTCTCACGCCCGGGATGACCTGACCTCGGCGCAGAACGCCTTGGCCAATGCCCGGCAACAGCTCAAGACCACCAGCGCCTTGGTCGACGATACCGTGGTGTCGTCCCATCCCGACGTGCAGTCCGCCGCCGCGCAGCTGCGTCAGGCCTTCCTGGCCAACGCCCGCAGTACTTTGATCGCACCCGTCACCGGCTATGTCGCCAAGCGCACCGTGCAACTCGGCCAACGGGTGCAGCCGGGCACGGCGTTGATGGCGGTGATCCCGCTGGATCAGCTGTGGATCGACGCCAACTTCAAGGAAACCCAACTGCGCGACATGCGCATCGGCCAACCGGTGGAGATCGAAGCCGACCTGTACGGCAGCGATGTGAAGTACAGCGGCACTATCGACAGCCTTGGCGCCGGGACCGGCAGCGCGTTTGCCTTGCTACCGGCGCAGAACGCTACCGGTAACTGGATCAAGATCGTCCAGCGGGTGCCGGTGCGCATTCACATCAATGCCCAGGAACTGGCCAAGCATCCGCTGCGCATTGGCCTGTCGACCCTGGTCAACGTCGACCTGCACGACCAGAGCGGCCCGGTACTGGCCCAACAACCACCGCAGAAAGCCTCGCTCAGCACCCAGGTCTACGATCAGCAACTGACCGATGCTGACGCGATGATCGCGCGCCTGATCCACGACAACAGTGCGGCTGCGAGCAAGACCGCGCAGCGCTAGTCAGTCATGGCATGAACCTGTGGGAGCGAGCTTGCTCCGGGCGGCTCGCTCCCACACCACCACAGTTCATTCAAGGGAACCACTGAATCTGTGGCGAGGGAGCTTGCTCCCGCTTGAGTGCGAAGCGCTCACAAAAAGGGCTGCTGCGCAGCCAACGGGAGCAAGCTCCCTCGCCACGGTGGTTCAAGCGACCTTGATGAACGGCAGTGTGTTCCCACAGGTTCTGTGCCTTGCCCCGAACGATTTCGCCACCTTCGCTTCATAGGATTTCGCAATGAGCAATAACGCGTCTTTCACGCCGCCCAGCCTGTTGCTCAGCACCATCGGGCTGTCGCTGGCGACGTTCATGCAAGTGCTCGACACCACCATTGCCAACGTCGCCTTGCCGACTATTTCCGGCAACCTGGGCGTCAGCTCGGAGCAGGGCACCTGGGTGATCACCTCGTTCGCGGTGAGCAACGCCATTGCCTTGCCGCTTACTGGCTGGCTGAGCCGGCGGTTTGGCGAGGTGAAGCTGTTTTTGTGGGCGACGATGCTGTTCGTGCTCGCGTCGTTCTTGTGTGGTATTTCCACCTCGATGCCGGAGCTGATTGGCTTTCGCGTACTTCAAGGGCTGGTGGCCGGGCCGTTGTACCCGATGACCCAGACCCTGCTGATTGCCGTGTACCCGCCGGCCAGGCGCGGCATGGCCCTGGCGTTGCTGGCGATGGTCACGGTGGTGGCGCCGATTGCCGGGCCGATCCTCGGCGGCTGGATCACCGACAGCTACAGCTGGCCGTGGATCTTCTTCATCAACGTGCCCATCGGCGTTTTCGCCGTGCTCGTGGTGCAACAGCAGCTCAAGGCGCGGCCGGTGGTCACCAGCCATCAACCGATGGATTACGTGGGCTTGATCACGTTGATCATCGGCGTCGGCGCGCTCCAGGTGATTCTCGACAAAGGCAATGACTTGGACTGGTTCGAATCGAACTTCATCATCATCGGTGCGCTGATTTCGATCATTGCCCTGGCGGTGTTCGTGATCTGGGAAATGACCGACCGCCATCCGGTGGTCAATCTCCGCCTGTTCGCCTACCGCAACTTTCGTATCGGCACCATCGTGCTGGTGGGGGGGTATGCCGGATTCTTCGGCATCAACCTGATCCTGCCGCAGTGGTTGCAGACCCAGATGGGCTACACCGCCACCTGGGCCGGACTGGCGGTGGCCCCCATCGGCATCCTGCCGGTGCTGATGTCGCCCTTCGTCGGCAAGTACGCCCACCGGTTCGACCTGCGCGTATTGGCCGGGCTGGCGTTCCTGGCCATTGGCCTGAGCTGCTTCATGCGCGCCGGGTTCACCAACGAGGTGGATTTCCAGCACATTGCCTTGGTGCAATTGTTCATGGGCATCGGTGTGGCGCTGTTTTTCATGCCGACCCTGAGCATCCTGATGTCGGACCTGCCGCCGCACCAGATCGCCGACGGCGCGGGCCTGGCGACGTTCTTGCGGACCTTGGGCGGCAGCTTTGCCGCGTCCCTGACCACCTGGATCTGGATCCGCCGGGCCGACCTGCACCATGCCTACCTGAGCGAAAGCATCAGCACCTTCGAGCCGGCCACCCGCGAGGCACTCAACCAGCTTGGCGGCGCGAGCACACCGGCTTATGCCCGGCTTGACCAGGTCCTTACCAGCCAGGCATACATGCTTTCCACCGTGGATTACTTCACGCTGTTGGGCTGGGCGTTCATGGGCTTGATCGTGCTGGTGTGGCTGGCGAAGCCGCCGTTTGCGGCGAAGGCTGGGCCGGCTTCGGCGGGGCATTGATCACGAAGTGAAGTGCAGTGTGTGGGCATGCTGTTCACTTGAAATTCCCCCGAATCCCTGTGGCGAGGGAGCTTGCTCCCGCTGGGCTGCGCAGCAGTCCCTTTTTTGAGTGCTTCGCACTCAAGCGGGAGCAAGCTCCCTCACCACAGGGGGATTCAGGTTGGGTGAGGCGCAGGCAGCAGCGGCGGCGGGGCAAATCCAAACGGCGCCAACGCAAACCCTTGTTCATCCACCTGCAACGCCCAGCCTTGCTTGTCCCAATCCCCCAGCACGATGCGCCGGGCGGCGTGTTCGCCCAGTTGCAGCTTGTGGATGGCAGGGCGGTGGGTGTGGCCGTGGATCAAGGTCTTCACGCCGTATTGCTGCATGATCCGCGGGATCTCTTCGGGCGTGACGTCGACGATGTCATTGGCTTTCATGCGTGTCTGCGTGCGGCTTTCGCTGCGCAGTTTGCGCGCCAGTTTCTGGCGACTGCCCAGGGGCAGGTGTCGCAGGACGAACAGCGTGACCGGGTTGCGCAGCCAGCGCCGCAGCTTCATGTAGCCTTCGTCGCGGGTGCAGAGGCTGTCGCCGTGCATCAGCAGCACCGGCTCGCCATTGAACTGCACGACACTCGGGTCCTTGAGCAGGGTGCAGCCGGCCGCTTTGCAAAAGGCCTGCCCCAGCATGAAGTCGCGATTGCCGTGCATCAGGAAGATGTCCGTGCCACTGTCGCTCAATTCGCGCAGGGCCTGGCAGATGGAACGCTGGAACGGCGTCATGGCATCGTCGCCGATCCAGGCTTCGAAAAAGTCGCCCAGGATGTACAACGCTTGCGCCGAGCGGGCGCGTGTGGCGAGTAAATCCAGAAACGCCCGGGTGATGTCCGGGCGCTCCTCTTCCAGATGCAAGTCTGAAATCAGCAATATCACTCAACGATCTCGGCTTTCTCGATGATCACGTCTTCTGCCGGGACGTCCTGGTGGCCGGCCTTGGACGTGGTGGAAACGCCTTTGATCTTGTCGACCACGTCGGTGCCTTCGATCACTTCACCGAACACTGCATAGCCCCAGCCCTGGGTGGTCTTGCTGCTGTGGTTGAGGAAGCTGTTGTCCGCCACGTTGATGAAGAACTGTGCGGAGGCCGAATGCGGCTCCATGGTACGGGCCATGGCAACGCTGTACTTTTTGTTCGGCAGGCCATTGTCGGCTTCGTTCTGGATGCTTGGGCGCTTGTCTTTCTTTTCCTTCATGCCTGGCTCGAAACCGCCGCCCTGGATCATGAAGTTGCCGATGACGCGGTGGAACACGGTGTTTTCGTAGTGGCCGGCGTTGACGTATTCGATGAAGTTGGCCACGGTCAGCGGCGCCTTCTCGGCGTTCAGTTGCAGAACGATGTCACCGTGGTTGGTGGTCAGTTTGACTTTGCTCATGGTCGGTACTCTTTCAAGGAATTCGTGGGTTTCGGGGCGTCACTGCCCGCAACCGGTCTGGCTGTAATCGGCCAGGCAGGGCAGTTTAGCGTGCCGGGCACGAATTTCGAGGCTGTTTTTCATCAGGCCGTCGATTAAATTCAATCGTTTGCCGGCCTGGCCTGTCAGGTGCTTGACAGCATCGGCTATGATACGGGCTTTGATTTATCAGGCCGCACCCGGCCGCGCACTTGTCTGTTCAAGGATCCTATGAGCAAGCCCACTGTCGACCCTACCTCGAATTCCAAGACCGGCCCGGCCGTGCCGGTCAATTTCCTGCGCCCGATCATCCAGGCGGACCTGGACTCGGGTAAGCACACACAGATCGTCACTCGCTTCCCACCAGAGCCCAACGGCTACCTGCACATCGGCCATGCCAAGTCGATCTGCGTGAATTTCGGCCTGGCCCAGGAGTTCGGCGGCGTCACGCACCTGCGTTTCGACGACACCAACCCGGCCAAGGAAGACCAGGAATACATCGACGCGATCGAAACCGACGTCAAGTGGCTGGGTTTCCAATGGTCCGGTGAGGTGCGCTACGCCTCGCAATATTTCGACCAGTTGCACGACTGGGCCGTGGAACTGATCAAGGCCGGCAACGCCTATGTGTGCGACCTGACCCCCGAGCAGGCCAAGGAATACCGTGGCAGCCTGACCGAGCCGGGCAAGAACAGCCCGTTCCGTGATCGCAGCGTGGAAGAGAACCTCGACCTGTTCGCCCGTATGCGCGCCGGCGAGTTCCCGGACGGCGCTCGGGTGCTGCGCGCCAAGATCGACATGGCTTCGCCGAACATGAACCTGCGCGACCCGATCATGTACCGCATTCGCCACGCCCATCACCACCAGACAGGCGACAAATGGTGCATCTACCCCAACTATGACTTCACCCACGGCCAGTCGGACGCCATCGAAGGCATCACTCATTCGATCTGCACCCTGGAGTTCGAAAGCCATCGTCCGTTGTACGAGTGGTTCCTCGAGCACCTGCCGGTGCCGGCCACCCCGCGCCAGTACGAATTCAGCCGCCTGAACCTGAACTACACCATCACCAGCAAGCGCAAGCTCAAGCAACTGGTGGACGAGAAGCACGTCAACGGCTGGGACGACCCGCGCATGTCGACGCTGTCGGGCTTCCGTCGTCGCGGCTACACGCCGGCGTCGATCCGCAACTTCTGCGAGATGATCGGCACCAACCGTTCCGACGGTGTGGTCGATTTCGGCATGCTTGAGTTCAGCATCCGTCAGGATCTGGATGCGAATGCCCCGCGCGCCATGTGCGTGTTGCGTCCGTTGAAGGTCGTGATCACCAACTACCCGCAAGACCAGGTCGAAAACCTCGAACTGCCGCGTCATCCGCAAAAAGAAGAACTCGGCGTGCGCAAACTGCCGTTCGCCCGTGAAATCTACATCGACCACGATGACTTCATGGAAGAGCCGCCAAAAGGCTACAAGCGCCTGGAGCCGAACGGCGAAGTGCGTCTGCGCGGCAGCTACGTGATCCGCGCCGACGAAGCGATCAAGGACGCCGACGGCAACATCGTCGAGCTGCGTTGCTCGTACGATCCCGACACCTTGGGCAAGAACCCGGAAGGTCGCAAGGTCAAGGGCGTGATCCACTGGGTGCCGGCCGCCGCCAGCGTCGAGTGCGAAGTGCGTCTGTACGATCGCCTGTTCCGCTCTCCGAACCCGGAGAAGGCCGAAGACAGCGCGAGTTTCCTGGACAACATCAACCCTGACTCACTGCAAGTGCTGACCGGTTGTCGTGCTGAACCCTCGTTGGGCAATGCACAGCCGGAAGACCGTTTCCAGTTCGAACGCGAAGGTTACTTCGTCGCGGATATCAAGGACTCGAAACCAGGTCAGCCGGTATTCAACCGTACCGTGACCCTGCGTGATTCGTGGGGCCAGTGATCAAGTCTTAAGGAAACACCGTGCTTACGATCTACAACACGCTCACCAAGAGCAAAGAAGTCTTCAAGCCGTTGGATGGCAACAAGGTCCGCATGTACGTCTGCGGCATGACCGTGTACGACTACTGCCACATTGGTCACGGTCGCAGCATGGTCGCCTTCGACCTGGTGACCCGCTGGCTGCGGTTCAGCGGTTATGACCTGACCTACGTGCGCAACATCACCGACATCGAAGACAAGATCATCAACCGTGCCCGCGAAAACGGCGAGCCTTACGATGCGCTGACCGAGCGCATGATCAAGGCCATGCACGAGGATGAGGCGCGCCTCAATATCCTCAAGCCGGACCTGGAGCCCCGTGCCACGGACCACATCCCTGGCATGCTGAGCATGATCCAGACCTTGATCGACAAGGGCTACGCCTACGCACCGGGCAATGGCGACGTGTACTACCGCGTCGCCAGGTTCATGGGCTACGGCAAGCTGTCGCGCAAGAAGATCGAAGACCTGCGCATCGGCGCGCGTATCGAAGTCGACGAGTCGAAAGAAGACCCGCTGGACTTCGTGCTGTGGAAGGGCGCCAAGCCGGGTGAGCCGAGCTGGGAGTCGCCGTGGGGCGCCGGGCGTCCGGGCTGGCACATCGAATGCTCGGTGATGTCCACCTGCTGCCTGGGCGAGACCTTCGACATTCATGGCGGCGGCAGTGACCTGGAATTTCCGCACCACGAAAACGAAATCGCCCAGAGCGAAGCGGCCACCGGCAAGACCTACGCCAATGCGTGGATGCATTGCGGCATGATCCGGATCAACGGCGAGAAGATGTCCAAGTCCTTGAACAACTTCTTCACCATCCGCGACGTGCTCGACAAGTACCACCCGGAAGTCGTGCGTTACCTGTTGGTGTCGAGCCACTACCGCAGCGCCATCAACTACTCGGAAGACAACCTCAAGGACGCCAAGGGTGCCCTGGAGCGTTTCTATCATGCGTTGAAAGGCCTGCCGAGCGTGCCGCCGGCCGGTGGCGAAGCGTTCGTTGCACGGTTTACCGAAGTGATGAACGACGACTTCGGCACACCGGAAGCGTGCGCGGTGCTGTTCGAGATGGTGCGTGAGATCAATCGCCTGCGTGAGAGTGATCTCAATGCCGCGGCAGGCCTGGCGGCGCGCCTGAAGGAATTGGCCAGTGTGCTGGGGGTGTTGCAGCTCGAAGCCGATGACTTCCTGCAGGCCGGTGCCGAAGGCCGCGTGGACGCCGCCGAAGTCGAGACGTTGATCCAGGCGCGCCTGACTGCACGCGCCAACAAGGATTGGGCCGAATCCGACCGCATCCGCGACCAGCTCACCGCCATGGGCGTGGTGCTGGAAGACGGCAAGGGCGGGACGACCTGGCGCCTGGCGGACTAAGATCTTCTAAAGCTCGTCGTACCCCTGTGGGAGCGAGCTTGCTCGCGATAGCGGAATGTCAGGCAACATTGTTGCCGACTGATACACCGCCATCGCGAGCAAGCTCGTTCCCACAATTTTTTGTGCTCAGCCTGGCAATCATTCCTTTATGAGCTAGTACTGTCAGGTCGATTCGACGTTCTCTGACAGGGCTCTTCCATGTTGGCTCATTGGTCTCTGGCGGCTATTCATCTTCTGGCGTTCGCCCTTGGGTTCTGGGCGGTGCTCACGCGCGGCACGGCGCTACGACGCCTGGCTGCTGGTGTCGATGCGGTTCGAAATGTGCTGATGGCGGACAACCTGTGGGGCCTGTCGGCGCTGGTGCTGCTGGTGACCGGTGGGATGCGCGCTTTCGCGGGGTACGAAAAGGGCACGGATTATTACCTGCACCAACCGCTGTTTCACCTGAAGATGACTTTGTTCCTGCTGATCCTGTTGCTTGAAATCGCGCCAATGATCGCCCTGATCAAATGGCGGATGGCGCTGGGCAAAGGGGCTGCGATCGATCCCTCGAAAGCCGGCCGGTTTGCACGGATCAGTCACATCGAAGCTTTGTTGCTGATCCTGATGGTGATCGCCGCCACGGGCATGGCGCGCGGCGTGAGCCTGGGTTGACCGGCCGCGAACGCCTGCTTCGTCATCATTAAAACGAAACGTCTGACAGCCATGCTAAGCGCCATGTCATTAGTATCGGTTCAACGGGCTGGACGAAAAAAGGTGGGGGCAGGGTGAGGTACGGTCGACCAGAATCTTTAGCCAGCCATTGCGACGATGCAAACGGGCTGGCTACGGACTGCAGCAAGGCTCAGGGAGTTTGCGGTTTGTCAGGGGCGGTAAGGCCTGCCTGAATACGCTGATAAATCTCTTCACGATGCACCGCAACGTTTTTCGGGGCGTTGATGCCGATCCGGACTTGTTGGCCGCTAACGCCCAGAATGGTGATCGTGATGTCGTCACCAATGTTTATGCTTTCACCGACTTTGCGGGTGAGTATCAGCATGGTGTTCTCCTTGATTACTTTATAGGGCACCTGATTCAGACAGTGCAGATGTCGGTACTGCTTATAGATTAGTGCTAAGTGTCACAATATGGGTGCCTCTTTCTGACGCGCAGACGCAGCATTAATTCCCAGGGTGCGACTATACAGAGACGCCGGGCAGGATTCTCGTGTTTTGAGCACTGTTTGCGGCGATCTTGAGGGGCACGGGTGCTAAAATCCGTGCCTCATGTCTTCCGGGGGAAACGTTGTGCGCAAATTGGCTTGGGTTATTGCGGTATTGGTGCTGGCAGGATGCGGTGAGGGGCGTGACGTCGAAGCACCGAAGCCCAAGCCCGTAGCGACCTCCGCACCGGCCGCCGCTGCCGCGCCGCAGTGGGCCGTCGAGGTTCGTGGCCAGACGCCGCAGGCTGTCAGCGACCTGACCGGCTGGCTCATCGAACACAGCTTCATGTCGAACGTGGTGCGGGAGAACGGCAAGGAGCGCGTCCTGGTCGGTCCTTTCAGTTCCAAGGCTGAGGCCGAAGCCAAGCAGGAACAGGTGACGGCTGCCCTGGTCCGGGCGAAAAAACGCAACATCGAGACGTTGGTGGTGGATTACCCGATGGCCCAATAATCGGGCAACCCAAAAAAGTCAGCCAAGCCACAAAACCTGTGGGAGCTGTTCACGAGTGCGAGGTCAGCCGCAGGCCTTCATGTCCACCGGCCCCACGAACTCGTTGCCACGGCCCATGACGCACGCCACGCTCTGGTTGCGCTGACGCTCCCAGCTTTCGACCGGGTAGGTCTTGTCCCAGGCTTCATACAGGCGTCGGTCCTGTTTCGAGAGGCGCAGGCCGTATTGTTTGCTCATGTAGAAATAGGTCCGGGCGATCATGCCCCGGATAGACGGGCGGGGCATGACCTTCTTGGCCTTGAAGTCCACTTGGGTCAGGCATGAGCCGTACTGGCCCTTCTGCACCGGCAACCAGCCGAAACTGAAATTGCTGCGATCACCATTCACTTCCCCGATGCTCGGCACCAGGTTGTGCAGGTCGGCCTCGGCCCGTTGATAGACCGGGTCATAGCGGGTGCAGTTCTTGCGACCCCCTTGTTGCCAGCATTGACGCTGATGGCCGATCTGCCAGGCCGGGACAATATGCTCCCACTCGATGCGAGCGGCGCGGCTGGCATTCTTGCGCGGTACATAACCGCAGGCGGCCAGGTTCACGCGATTGCCAGTGTATTTACAGCCACAGTAGAACTCGGTGGATTGTGGTGCGTAGAGTTTCCAGGCGACTTTCTTGGCTTCGTTGAAGGTGCGCGGCGCACCGGCTTGTGCGCCCATCGCGATAAACACAAGCAAAAAAGCTAAACAGCGAACACTCATCAGGCTCAATCTTCCTTCGGCACAACCCAGAAAACCTGCACACCGCCATCATCGCGATAGGCGAGGGTCACGTTGTCGTTCTCGTCGATTTCTTCCAACAGGCGCTCCCACTCATCCACCGGCTCGTCAGGCAGACGGAAGATCAGGGCGGCCTTGGCTTTTTGCGCGGTGGGGGCGTTGATGATTTTCGAGACCCGAAGGCCGAGTCGTGTATAGGAATCTAAGGGGGTAGTTGCAGCGGAGGGCGTGGCCACAGAATTATCCTTATTAAGCTGTACGTGCATACAGTATTTGACCGTAGGCAATTACGCAACTGCTTAAAATCCAAGAAAATCGTCTGACAGCACTTTTTTCGTTTTGGTGTAGGAGAAGGGAGTTTTTTATTGGCTGGCATAAACAGGTGGATCAACCGCTCTGGCCTGTGACGGTTTTGCGCGAGCGCTAAAGAAATGGCTTCGGCGGGCGATGTCCTGCGTAGGAATCCCATCCATGGAGTTTTGTCATGTCATTTTCAGTCGGCTTTCCCAATGCGGCGGCCGTGACCATCGGCGGTCAATCCACCGCTACCCTGAAGGCCTTGAACGAGGCGAGTGCTGAGGCCGTCGATGAGGCCCTTGGCGAGACGCAAACGCCCGGCAAAGTCCGTACGGGTACGGGCGCGGAAGCAGCCGACCAGGCGCAGGAGGGCGGCAGCACCCAGAGCGTGGCGATCCAGGTGCTGCTCAAGCGGATGCAAGAGCTTCAGCAGCAGCTCAGGGAGCAGCAACAGCAACTGGCCGCCGCAGAGGCACGCGACTATGCAACGGAGGAAGCCAAGACTTCGGCGGTCATGGCCGTCCAGGGACAGATCGCCGACACCAGTGGCGCTTTACTGGAGGTCACCGGTCATCTGGTCACGGAGCTGGCCAAGGGCAGCGGTTCGGGTTCGGTGGTCAATACAACGGCCTGAGCCTCGACGTTGCGGATCAAACCGCAACGTTGACAAATCTGCGAAGCCTTACCATAGTTCACTTCACGCAAACGTTTGCGCGGCGTTCCGTGCATTGATTTGCTCACAATAATCATAAGATCGGAGTGAACCCATGAAGTTGCCATTCGCTGGACGCCTTCTCGCTGTTGCCATGCTCGCGGCCGCATCCGCTGCGCTGCCTCTCTCCTCGGCATTCGCCCAGACCGCAGAAAAGCCCAAGGTCGCCCTGGTCATGAAATCCCTGGCCAACGAATTCTTCCTGACCATGGAAGACGGCGCCAAGGCTTACCAGAAGGAACACTCCGCCGATTTCGACCTGATCTCCAACGGGATCAAGGATGAAACCGACACCGCCAACCAGATCCGCATCGTCGAGCAGATGATCGTGTCCAAGGTCGATGCCCTGATTATCGCGCCAGCGGATTCCAAGGCCATGGTGCCGGTGATCAAGAAAGCCGTGGACGCTGGCATCACGGTGATCAACATCGATAACCAGCTCGATCCGGCCGTGGTCAAAAGCAAGAACATCAACGTGCCGTTCGTAGGCCCGGACAACCGCAAAGGCGCGCGCCTGGTGGGCGAGTACCTGGCCAAGCAGCTCAAGGCCGGTGACGAAGTCGGCATCATCGAAGGCGTGTCCACAACGACCAATGCCCAGGCACGCACCGCAGGCTTCAAGGATGCAATGGAAGCGGCGCAGGTCAAGGTCGTTTCCCTGCAATCGGGTGACTGGGAAATCAACAAGGGCAACCAGGTTGCCGCGTCGATGCTCAGCGAATACCCGAACATCAAGGCACTGCTGGCCGGTAACGACAGCATGGCGGTCGGTGCCGTATCGGCCGTGCGCGCGGCGGGCAAGGCGGGCAAGGTGCAGGTGGTCGGCTACGACAACATCAACGCCATCAAGCCAATGCTCAAGGACGGTCGTGTCCTGGCGACGGCCGACCAGTTCGCCGCCAAGCAGGCCGTGTTCGGCATCGAAACAGCGCTGAAGATCCTCAAGGGTGAAAAAGTCGACAGCGGTACCAACGGCGTTATCGAAACTCCGGTCGAGCTGGTGACCAAGTAGTTATCCTGGCGACACAACGGTGCTCGCCCATCCGGGCGAGCGCATTGGAGAGTTTGTTATGTCCGTTCGCGACCCGAACGCTGTCCTGTGCGTCAGCGGTATCGGCAAGACCTATGCCCAGCCGGTACTGACCGATATCAACCTGACGTTGATGCGCGGTGAAGTGCTGGCGCTGACCGGTGAAAATGGCGCCGGCAAAAGCACCTTGTCCAAGATCATCGGCGGGTTGGTGACGCCGACGACCGGGCAGATGCAATTTCAAGGTCAGGATTATCGCCCTGGCAGCCGGACCCAGGCTGAAGAGCTGGGCGTGCGCATGGTGATGCAGGAACTCAACCTGCTGCCGACCCTGTCCGTGGCCGAGAACCTGTTTCTCGACAACCTGCCCAACCACGGCGGCTGGATCAGTCGCAAGCAATTGCGCAAGGCGGCCATCGAGGCCATGGCCCAGGTGGGGCTCGATGCAATCGATCCTGACACGTTGGTCGGCGAACTGGGGATCGGTCACCAGCAGATGGTCGAGATCGCCCGCAACCTGATTGGCGATTGCCATGTGCTGATTCTCGATGAGCCGACCGCCATGCTGACGGCCCGCGAAGTCGAGATGCTCTTTGAACAGATCACGCGTCTGCAGGCTCGCGGCGTGTCGATCATCTACATTTCCCATCGTCTCGAAGAACTGGCGCGGGTCGCCCAGCGCATTGCCGTGCTGCGTGACGGCAACCTGGTCTGCGTCGAGCCGATGGCCAACTACAACAGCGAGCAACTGGTGACCCTGATGGTCGGCCGGGAGCTGGGTGAGCATATCGACCTGGGTCCACGCCAGATCGGCGCGCCGGCGCTGACGGTTAAAGGCCTGACACGCTCCGACAAGGTCCGCGACGTGTCCTTCGAAGTGCGCAGTGGCGAGATCTTTGGTATCTCCGGCCTGATCGGGGCAGGGCGTACCGAACTGTTGCGGCTGATCTTCGGTGCCGATACTGCTGACAGTGGCACGGTGGCGCTGGGTTCGCCGGCCCAGGTCGTGAGCATTCGCTCCCCGGCCGATGCGGTGGCCCATGGCATTGCCTTGATCACCGAAGACCGCAAGGGTGAAGGCCTGCTGTTGACCCAATCCATCGCCGCCAATATTGCCTTGGGCAACATGCCGGAGATTTCCAGCGCCGGCCTGGTCAATGGCGATGCCGAACTGGCCTTGGCACAGCGGCAGGTCGATGCCATGCGCATCCGCAGTTCCAGCCCGACACAGTTGGTGTCCGAGCTGTCGGGCGGCAACCAGCAGAAAGTGGTCATCGGGCGTTGGCTCGAACGCGATTGCGCGGTCATGTTGTTCGATGAGCCGACCCGTGGCATCGACGTCGGCGCCAAATTCGACATTTATGCGCTGCTCGGCGAGCTGACTCGCCAGGGCAAGGCGCTGGTCGTGGTGTCCAGCGACCTGCGGGAACTGATGTTGATCTGCGACCGGATCGGCGTGCTGTCCGCCGGGCGCCTGATCGACACCTTCGAGCGCGACAGCTGGACCCAGGATGACTTGCTTGCCGCCGCATTCGCCGGCTACCAGAAACGTGATGCGTTGCTCAACGAAGCAGCGCCTAGGGATTTTTCATGAAAACCGCATCTGCCGTCGGCAAATCGAGTGGCAACTTCTATGGCCTCGGGACCTACCTGGGCCTGGCTGGCGCGCTGCTGGCCATGGTCGCGCTGTTCTCGGCGCTGAGCAGCCATTTCCTGTCCTATGACACCTTCAGTACCTTGGCCAACCAGATTCCCGACCTGATGGTGCTGGCGGTCGGCATGACGTTCATCCTGATCATCGGTGGCATCGATCTGTCGGTGGGGTCGGTGCTGGCGCTTGCGGCCTCGACGGTCAGCGTGGCCGTGCTCGGTTGGGGCTGGAGCGTGTGGCCATCGGCCTTGCTCGGCATGGCCGTGGCGGCGTTGGCGGGTACGGTCACCGGTTCGATTACCGTGGCGTGGCGGATCCCATCGTTCATCGTCTCCCTCGGTGTGCTGGAAATGGCCCGGGGTCTGGCGTACCAGATGACCGGCTCCCGGACTGCCTACATCGGCGACTCGTTCGCCTGGCTGTCCAATCCCATCGCCTTTGGTATCTCACCTTCATTCATCATCGCCTTGCTGGTGATCTTCATTGCCCAGGCCGTGCTGACCCGAACCGTGTTCGGTCGCTACCTGATCGGCATCGGCACCAATGAAGAAGCCGTGCGCCTGGCCGGTATCAATCCAAAGCCCTACAAGATCCTGGTATTCAGCCTGATGGGCTTGCTGGCCGGTGTGGCCGCGCTGTTCCAGATTTCGCGCCTGGAAGCGGCGGATCCGAACGCCGGTTCAGGGCTTGAGCTGCAAGTCATCGCTGCCGTGGTCATCGGTGGTACCAGCCTGATGGGTGGCCGCGGTTCGGTCATCAGCACCTTTTTTGGCGTGCTGATCATCTCCGTGCTGGCGGCGGGCCTGGCGCAGATCGGCGCCACTGAGCCAACCAAGCGCATCATTACCGGTGCGGTGATCGTGGTGGCGGTCGTGCTCGATACCTATCGCAGCCAGCGCGCCAGTCGGCGGGGCTGAACCATGGCGACGATCAAGGATGTAGCAGCGCTCGCCGGGATTTCCTACACCACCGTGTCCCACGTGGTGAACAAGACGCGGCCGGTCAGCGAGGAAGTGCGGCTCAAGGTCGAGGCGGCCATCGAGCGCCTGGACTACGTGCCAAGTGCCGTGGCCCGGTCGCTCAAGGCCAAGACCACGGCGACCATCGGCCTGCTGGTGCCCAACAGCCTCAATCCTTACTTTGCCGAGTTGGCCCGGGGTATCGAGGACTACTGTGAGCGCAACGGCTATTGCGTGATTCTGTGCAACTCCGACGACAACCCGGACAAGCAACGCAGCTACCTGCGGGTGCTGCTGGAAAAACGCATCGACGGCCTGATTTTCGCGTCTGCTGGCGGTGATGTCGGCCTGGCCGAGGGGCTGTCCAACGTGCGCACCCCCATGGTGATCGTCGACCGTGGGCTCGAGGGTGTCGACGCGGACCTAGTGCGCATCGATCATGAATACGGTGCGTACCTGGCGACCCGGCACTTGCTTGAGCTGGGTCACCGCGATATCGCCTTCATCGGTGGGCCGGCCAATACCAGCGTGGCGCAAATGCGCTTGGCCGGTTACTGCCGTGCGCTGAAAGAGGCCGGGATCGAGCTGCCTGTCGAGCGCATGCTCGAGAGCGATTTCACCAGTACCGGCGGCTACCGCGCCGCTGCGCAGCTGCTTGTACAGCAGCCGCCGAGCGCGATTTTTGCGGCCAACGACATGATCGGTATCGGTGTGCTGCGCGCCGCGGCTGAACGCAATGTGCGCGTGCCCAGCGAACTGTCGGTCATCGGTTTCGATGACATCCAGATGAGCCGTTATGTCTACCCGGCATTGACCACGGTAGGGCAGTCGATCCTGCAGCTCGGCGAGATGGCGGCCGAAGTGCTGCTGCGACGAATTGCGACGCCGGGCCTTGCCACCGAGCAGCGGATCGTGACGCCAAGTATTGTCCTGCGAGAGTCGACTGCGCCGCTGTCCGGCACATTCGCCCAATACCGCTGAACCGAATTGATGAGTAGTGATGTATGCCAGCAAAAGTAGTGGTAATAGGCAGCCTGAACATGGACCTGGTGACCCGGGCGCCGCGTCTGCCGCGTGGTGGTGAAACACTGATCGGCGAGTCCTTCTCCACCATCCCGGGCGGCAAGGGTGCCAACCAGGCGGTGGCCGCCGCGCGCCTGGGCGCCGAGGTATCGATGGTCGGTTGCGTGGGCAATGATGCCTACGGCGAACAATTGCGTGGCGGGCTGTTGGCCGAGGGCATCGACTGCCAAGCGGTTAGCGTGGTGGAGGGGGCCAGCGGCGTGGCGCTGATCGTCGTCGACGACAATAGCCAGAATGCGATCGTTATCGTTGCCGGTGCCAACGGTGCGCTCACCGCCGAGGTCCTGGACAGTGTCGATGAAGTGCTGCAAAGCGCCGATGTCATCATCTGCCAGCTCGAAGTGCCGGATGCCACCGTCGGTCATGCCCTCAAGCGCGCTCGTGAGCTGGGCAAAATCGTCATCCTCAACCCGGCGCCGGCTTCCCATACGTTGCCCGCCGACTGGTACGCCTGCATCGACTACCTGGTTCCTAATGAAAGCGAAGCAGCGGTGCTGAGCGGGCTGGCGGTGGATTCCCTGGAAACCGCCGAAGCCGCCGCCGCGCATTTGATCGCCGCCGGTGCCGGCAAGGTGATCGTCACCTTGGGAGCCCAGGGGCTGATGTTCGCCAACGGCGTCAGCTTCGAGCATTTCCCGGCCCCGCGGGTCAAGGCAGTGGACACCACGGCGGCCGGAGACACCTTTGTCGGCGGCTTCGCGGCAGCCCTGGCGAGCGGCAAAAGCGAGGTCGACGCGATTCGTTTCGGCCAGGCCGCCGCCGCGCTGTCGGTCACCCGCGCGGGCGCGCAGCCTTCAATCCCCACGTTGTTGGAAGTACAGGCTTTCAAATCATGAAAAAGACGCCGTTGTTGAATGTGGCACTGTCACGACTGATCGCTTCCCTGGGCCATGGCGACAAGGTGGTCATCGGTGATGCCGGCCTGCCTGTGCCGCCTCAGGTCGAATTGATCGATCTGGCCCTGACCCATGGCATTCCTGACTTTGTCAGCACCTTGAAGGTGGTGCTCAGCGAAATGCAGGTGGAAAGCCATGTCCTGGCCGAGGAAATCCTCGACAAGCAGCCGCTGGCTCTGACAACCCTGGAAGCACTGCATGCCGAGGGTGCGTTGGGCGAGCGAGAGCTGGTCAGCCATGAACAATTCAAGATCATCAGCCGGCAGGCGCGGGCGATCATTCGCACAGGCGAGTGCTCTCCGTACTGCAATATCGTGCTGGTCGCTGGAGTGACGTTCTAACCCTGTTCAACCCTGCACAAGGAGTGCGCCATGCACCGCTATGCTGAGAAAATGCATCAACTGATCCGGAGTCTGCTGCTTTTGTCATTGATCACTGCAACGAGCGCCCAGGCGGCGGAAAAAATCGACCTGATCATCGACACCGACCCAGGGGCCGATGACGTGGTGGCGCTGTTGTTCGCCCTGGCGTCGCCCGAGGAGCTGCATATTCGTGCGCTGACCACCGTCGCCGGCAATGTGCGTCTGGACAAGACCTCTCGCAACGCTCGCCTGGCCCGGGAATGGGCGGGGCGCGAAGACGTGCCCGTGTATGCCGGTGCGCCGAAACCGTTGATGCGCACGCCGATCTACGCGGAAAACATCCATGGCAAGGAAGGCCTGTCGGGTGTCACCGTACACGAGCCGAAGAAGGGCTTGGCCGAAGGCAATGCCGTCAACTACCTGATCGACACGCTGAAGGCGGCCAAGCCCCACAGCATCACCATTGCCATGCTTGGCCCGCAGACCAACCTGGCCCTGGCGCTGGTGCAGGAGCCCGATATCGTCCAGGGCATCAAGGAAGTGGTGATCATGGGCGGAGCGCACTTCAACGGCGGCAATATCACGCCGGTGGCCGAGTTCAATCTGTTCGCCGATCCGCAGGCGGCCGAGGTGGTGGCCAAGAGCGGTGTGAAACTGACCTACCTGCCGTTGGACGTGACCCACAAGATCCTCACCAGCGATGCACGCCTGAAGCAGATCGCGGCGCTGAACAACAATGCCAGCAAGCTGGTGGGCGATATCCTCAACGAATACGTCAAGGGCGACATGGAACACTACGGCATGACGGGCGGGCCGGTGCATGACGCGACGGTGATCGCCTATCTGCTCAAGCCACAGTTGTTCACTGGTCGTTCGGTCAATGTCGTCGTGGACAGTCGCGAGGGCCCGACGTTCGGGCAGACCATCGTCGACTGGTACGATGGTTTGAAAGCGCCGAAGAACGCGTTCTGGGTGGAAAACGGTGATGCCCAGGGCTTCTTCGACCTGCTGACCGAGCGCCTGGCGCGCCTCAAGTAACCTGCCTGGCTATATGCGCCCGCAGGTGGGCCTGCGGGTGCGTGAGCATCAGTCCACGGCGTCGACAACGCTCGGATAGCGTTCGAACGCCTGCTGGATGAAGTTGCGGGCGACCTCCGTCCCCAGTTCCCTCACCAGCAATTCTATGCCGATGATTGCCAACTCCTCGGGACTGCTCGGGCTATAGGAGCTATGGCCCTCCGACCATTTGGCATTGATGGTTGCTTCGATGCTGACGGTGCTCATGGTAAGGCTCGCGAGTTGGAGGGCTGTAAGTGGAGTTAAGCATTTTTGCCCCCGGTTTGGCACTGCGACTTAGGCATTGGAGAAGGGCTGTGCGACACTCTTTTTTTTGTTTTTAAAGGAGCCCCGCCGTGCAGATCGATTTGAACGCTCCGGATGGCCTGACCCTCGAGGCGGTTCGTCAATTGCTGGCCTCGGCCAGTGATGACGAGCATACCCAGCTGCGCGTGACCAAGGGCGGTATCGCCTATTTGTCCTCGGGTGTGGTCGGTGGCGCTGACATCGATGGTTTGCTGTTTCGGCTCGAAACCTGGGCGAAGGGCTCGGGATACGTCGGACGGGTTGCGGCCAGCGACGAGGTCTGGGTCATGCAGATCTACAATGCGCTGAAGGATAACTGGCCCAATCCTCCGTTCGATTACATCGACGTTTATTGAGCGGTGTTCATATCCAGTCACGATTCATGTCTGAACAGCCGTGGCGGCTCAGGCAAACTGCCGGTTTTCCGGATGAGCCAGGCCGACGGCTGTGGTGTTGAAACCAAGCGCCGTTTGGGTTGTCGCACGCTCTCTGTTTATCTATCGAAAAAAGGAGGCTTCATGCCTTGGAAGCTCGCGTCATTGAGTACTCTGTTGGCCGCCGTGGTCTTGAGCGGTTGCAGCAGCACCTCGGAATCGACTCCCGAACCCGTGGCGACCGAGACCGGTCACGGCCGTTGCGAAGCGAAGGGCGCCGAGTTCGCCATTGGCAAGCAGGCCTCGCCACAATTGCTGGAGCAGGCTCGTACCCGTGCCGGCGCGCAGATCGCCCGAATCCTCAAGCCCAACGACATGGTGACGCTTGAGTACCGCTCCGATCGCCTGAATCTCAATACCGATGCCAACCTGGTGGTCAACCGGGTGAACTGCGGCTGACAGGCGGTTTTCAATCACCCATAAAAAACCCCGTCACATGGACGGGGTTTTTTTAGTGCGCCAAGAAATTACTCTGGGCGAACCTGTGCAGCTTGCATACCCTTTTGGCCTTTCTCAGCCACGAAGGAAACGGTCTGGCCTTCTTTCAGGCTTTTGAAACCGTCGCTTTCGATAGCTTTGAAGTGTACGAACAGGTCGTCACCGCCACCTTGAGGAGTGATGAAGCCGAAGCCTTTTTCATCGTTGAACCATTTAACGGTGCCGGTTTGGCGATTAGACATGGTGTATCTCCAAGAAACATATATTTTCAGTGTACTGTGCTGCTCAGGCCAACTGGGCACACCCGGGTATCATAGTCGAAATGTTCGATTTGGGACCCCCCCAGACGCGCTGTTTGCCAATCAGTCGTGTTTACTTTACCGCCTTTACCCGCTGAAAGGCCCGGTTTTAAAGGCTTTCAGCCGAAAGTAAAGACGATAAAAAAAGCTGTAAAACCTGAATAAATCGTTCAAAAAAGCCTGAAATCAGTGTTTTTCAACCCTGCCGGGCTCGTTCAGGAAGCCTGCTTTCTCACTTTTTCGCCTTGTTGTCAGCCTTGCATTTTGCGATCTGGCCCAGTGCCTTTTGCTGCAGATCCGGGGTGGCCTTGTTGTCCATCAAGGCCTGGATGTCCGAGGCTGGATAGGACTTGATCGCATCGGCGCCACAGGCGCAATGAGCCTTGGCCGCGGCCGGGCCGATCTGGGGTGCTGCCGCCTCCGTGCATTGGGCCATGTATTTTTCGCGCTCGCCTTTGGGCCAGTCGGCATGGGCGGTCAGTGGAAGCAGCAGGGCGAGTGGGGCGACTACTGCAAACAATGTATTGAGACGCATGCGAAGATGCTCCTTTCGGGTCGATGTCTTGATATCTGAGGCGTTGCGCTCGGTTCAGTTCAGCACTCTGGCATAAAAACCGTGGATTTACGCCTGCTTCAATTCGAGCGCAGCGATGACCGTTCATCTGTGCTAGCATGCCGGGCTCGGGTATTTCCAGGCTGCGGATGACAACTCGTCCCGGCGGCAAATGTTCGAAATAACCCTGATTTGAATCCCAGTCACTCTGGTTCGGTTTTCCCGGTTGGCCGCAAGGCTCCTGCCGCTGTAAGGCAGGCGTTCGTCATTGAATGGCCTGGACTGGATCTTGTACTGGCTCATCCCAACCCACGTGACCTTTGGTAGGGGTCACCACTAGGAGAGGAGGCGCCATGCCAACTATTACTCTTCCCGACGGCAGTCAACGTTCATTCGATCACCCGGTTTCCGTAGCCGAGGTCGCCGCATCCATCGGCGCGGGCCTGGCCAAGGCCACCCTGGCCGGCAAGGTCAACGGCAAGCTGGTCGACGCCAGTGACGTCATCGACAGCGACGCCACGCTGCAAATCATCACGCCAAAGGATGAAGAGGGGCTGGAGATCATTCGCCACTCTTGCGCGCACCTGGTCGGCCACGCGGTCAAGCAGCTGTACCCGAGCGCGAAGATGGTCATCGGGCCGGTCATCGACGAAGGCTTCTATTACGACATCGCCTTCGAGCGTCCTTTCACGCCGGAAGACATGGCGGCCATCGAACAGCGCATGCAGCAGCTGATCGAGAAGGATTACGACGTCATCAAGAAAGTCACCCCGCGTGCCGAGGTCATCGAAGTCTTCAAGGCCCGTGGCGAGGACTACAAGTTGCGTCTGGTGGAAGACATGCCGGACGAGCAGGCCATGGGCCTGTACTACCACGAAGAATACGTCGACATGTGCCGTGGCCCGCATGTGCCGAACACGCGTTTCCTCAAATCCTTCAAGCTGACCAAGCTGTCCGGCGCCTACTGGCGTGGCGATGCGAAGAACGAGCAGTTGCAGCGCGTCTATGGCACTGCCTGGGCCGACAAGAAGCAACTGGCGGCCTACATCCAGCGTATCGAAGAAGCCGAGAAGCGCGACCATCGCAAGATCGGCAAGCGTCTGGGCCTGTTCCACACCCAGGAAGAATCCCCGGGCATGGTGTTCTGGCACCCGAACGGCTGGACCCTGTACCAGGTGCTCGAGCAATACATGCGCCAGGTCCAGCGTGAAAACGGCTACCTCGAGATCAAGACGCCGCAAGTGGTGGACCGCAGCCTGTGGGAGAAATCCGGGCACTGGGCCAACTACGCCGACAACATGTTCACCACCCAGTCGGAAAACCGCGACTACGCCATCAAGCCGATGAACTGCCCTTGCCACGTGCAGGTGTTCAACCAGGGCCTGAAAAGCTACCGCGAGTTGCCGATGCGCCTGGCCGAGTTCGGTGCCTGCCACCGTAACGAGCCTTCGGGTGCGCTGCACGGCATCATGCGCGTGCGTGCGTTCACCCAGGACGATGCGCACATTTTCTGCACTGAAG
The DNA here is from genome assembly GCF_001623525.1 of Pseudomonas fluorescens. Taxonomy (NCBI): domain Bacteria; kingdom Pseudomonadati; phylum Pseudomonadota; class Gammaproteobacteria; order Pseudomonadales; family Pseudomonadaceae; genus Pseudomonas; species Pseudomonas fluorescens. Next base: position 224,814 of record NZ_CP015225.1, read on the forward strand.
AGCAGATGCAGGCCGAATCCGCCGCCTTCATCAAGCTGACCATGGACGTCTACCGCGACTTCGGCTTCACCGAAGTCGAAATGAAACTGTCCACTCGTCCGGAAAAGCGCGTTGGCTCCGACGAACTGTGGGATCGCGCCGAAGCGGCCCTGGCGGCTGCCCTCGATAGCGCGGGCCTGGCGTACGACCTGCAGCCGGGTGAGGGGGCCTTCTACGGTCCGAAAATCGAATTCTCGCTGAAAGATTGCCTCGGTCGTGTGTGGCAGTGTGGTACCTTGCAGCTCGATTTCAACCTGCCGATCCGTCTGGGCGCCGAATATGTGTCCGAAGACAACAGCCGCAAGCACCCGGTCATGCTTCACCGCGCGATCCTCGGTTCCTTCGAGCGTTTCGTCGGGATCCTGATCGAGCACTACGAGGGTGCGTTCCCCGCGTGGCTGGCGCCGACCCAGGCAGTGATCATGAATATCACTGATAAACAGGCAGATTTTGCCGCCGAAGTCGAAAAAACTCTCAACCAAAGCGGATTTCGTGCCAAGTCCGACTTGAGAAATGAAAAGATCGGCTTTAAAATCCGCGAGCATACTTTGCTCAAGGTTCCCTTTCTCTTGGTTATTGGAGATCGGGAGGTCGAGATGCAGACTGTCGCTGTGCGTACTCGTGAAGGTGCTGACCTGGGCTCGATGCCCGTCGCCGAATTCGCTGAGTTCCTCGCGCAAGCGGTTTCCCGGCGTGGTCGCCCAGATTTGGAGTAATTATTATTAAGCGTGAAATGAGACAAGATAAACGAGCTGCACCGAAAGCCCCGATCAACGAGAATATCTCGGCACGCGAGGTTCGGTTAATTGGCGCTGACGGCGAGCAGATTGGCATCGTCTCGATTGATGAAGCGCTTCGTATTGCTGAAGAAGCCAAGCTTGATCTGGTAGAAATTTCCGCAGACGCAGTCCCACCGGTTTGCCGGGTGATGGACTACGGCAAGTCGATCTTCGAAAAGAAGAAGCAGATTGCCGCGGCGAAGAAAAACCAGAAGCAGATTCAGGTAAAAGAAATCAAGTTTCGTCCAGGGACGGAGGAAGGGGATTACCAGGTAAAACTGCGCAACCTGGTACGTTTCCTGAGTGACGGGGACAGGGCCAAGGTATCCTTGCGATTCCGCGGCCGTGAGATGGCCCACCAGGAGCTGGGGATGGAACTCCTCAAGCGGGTTGAACAAGACCTGCTCGAGTACGGTTCGGTCGAACAGCATCCTAAGATGGAAGGACGCCAGCTGATCATGGTCATCGCCCCGAAAAAGAAGAAGTAATCACCAGGGCACGGCAGGCCTTGCGATTATGTTTATCAACTGAATGCGGAGTATCCGAACATGCCAAAGATGAAAACCAAAAGTGGTGCTGCTAAGCGGTTTCTGAAAACTGCTAACGGTATCAAGCACAAGCACGCTTTCAAGAGCCACATCCTGACCAAAATGTCGACCAAGCGTAAGCGTCAACTGCGCGGTAGCAGCTTGCTGCATCCGTCTGACGTGGCAAAAGTCGAGCGCATGCTGCGCCTTCGTTAATTTTTGGATCAAGAATAGAGGAAGTAACTCATGGCTCGTGTAAAGCGTGGCGTCATTGCCCGTAAGCGTCACAAAAAAATTCTGAAACTTGCTAAAGGCTACTACGGCGCGCGTTCCCGCGTATTCCGTGTTGCCAAGCAAGCGGTAATCAAGGCAGGCCAATACGCCTACCGTGACCGTCGTCAGAAAAAACGTCAGTTCCGCGCTCTGTGGATCGCTCGTATCAACGCTGGTGCTCGTGTTAACGGTCTGTCCTACAGCCGTTTCATTGCCGGCCTGAAAAAAGCGTCCATCGAGATCGACCGTAAGGTTCTGGCTGATCTGGCAGTGAACGAAAAAGCGGCGTTTGCTGCGATTGTCGAGAAAGCTAAAGCCACCTTGGCTTAAGTACCCCCGACAGTCACCAGGGCTCACCTCTGTGGGCTCGGGTGTTAAACGTCATAAATAGGGGAAGAGCCTTAAAGCTCTTCCCCTATTTTGTATCTGGAGTCTGTACATGGAAAACCTGGATGCGCTGGTCGCTCAAGCACTAGAGGCTGTGCAAAGCGCTGAAGATATCAATGCCCTGGAGCAAATCCGGGTTCTGTACCTTGGCAAGAAGGGCGAGTTGACCCAGGTGATGAAGACCCTGGGGAACCTGCCGGCCGAAGAGCGTCCGCAGGTCGGGGCGCTGATCAACGTTGCCAAGGAACGTGTCACAGAGGTCCTTAACGCGCGTAAGGCGTTGTTCGAGGAGGCGGATCTGGCTGCCAAGCTCGCCGCCGAGTCCATCGACGTGACCCTGCCTGGCCGTGGCCAGACTTCCGGCGGCCTGCATCCGGTGACCCGCACGCTGGAACGCATCGAGCAGTTCTTCACCCACATCGGCTACGGCATTGCCGAAGGCCCTGAGGTCGAAGACGACTACCACAACTTTGAAGCGCTCAACATCCCAGGCCATCACCCGGCCCGGTCGATGCATGACACTTTCTATTTCAATGCGAACATGTTGTTGCGCACCCATACCTCGCCGGTACAGGTCCGCACCATGGAATCGCAGCAGCCGCCGATCCGCATCGTCTGCCCAGGCCGTGTGTACCGCAGCGACTCCGATATCACCCACTCGCCGATGTTCCACCAGGTCGAAGGCCTGCTGGTTGATCGCGATATCAATTTCGCCGACCTCAAAGGCACGATCGAAGAGTTCCTGCGGGTGTTCTTCGAAAAAGAACTGGCCGTGCGTTTCCGCCCTTCGTACTTCCCGTTCACCGAGCCATCGGCTGAAGTCGACATGGAATGCGTGATGTGCAGCGGTAAAGGCTGCCGTGTCTGCAAGCAGACTGGCTGGCTGGAAGTCATGGGCTGCGGCATGGTTCACCCGAACGTGCTGCGTATGTCCGGTATCGATCCGGAAGAATTCTCGGGTTTTGCCTTCGGCATGGGCGCCGAGCGCCTGGCCATGCTGCGTTACGGTGTGAATGACTTGCGCCTGTTCTTCGACAACGACTTGCGATTCCTTGCGCAATTTCGCTAGGCCGCAGTCCGTAACGAATCTATTGGGAGAGCAGGATGAAATTCAGTGAACAATGGCTGCGCGGCTGGGTAAGCCCGCAGGTAAGTCGGGACGAGCTGGTTGCTCGCCTGTCGATGGCCGGCCTCGAGGTCGATAGCGTCACGCCGGCTGCCGGTGATTTCAGCGGTGTGGTAGTGGGCGAGGTGCTGGGCACCGAGCAGCACCCGGACGCTGACAAATTGCGGGTTTGCCAGGTCAGCAATGGCGCGGAAACCTTCCAGGTGGTCTGCGGCGCGCCCAACGTGCGCCCGGGCCTGAAGATCCCGTTCGCCATGATCGGTGCCGAGCTGCCAGGCGACTTCAAGATCAAGAAAGCCAAGCTGCGTGGCGTTGAGTCCAACGGCATGCTGTGCTCCCAGGCCGAACTGAAGATCGGCGAAGGCAACGATGGCCTGATGGAACTGCCGGCTGATGCGCCGGTGGGCCAGGACATCCGTGAGTACCTGGGGCTGGACGATGCGAGCATTGAGGTCGACCTGACGCCGAACCGTGGCGACTGCCTGTCCCTGGCCGGTCTGGCCCGCGAAGTCGGCGCGCTGTATGCCGTCCCCGTGACGCGTCCTGTGGTCGCGGCCGTGCCGGCGGTGCATGATGAGGTGCGCGCGGTTGAAGTCCTCGCGCCGGCGGCGTGCCCACGTTACCTGGGCCGCGTGATCCGTAACGTCGACCTGTCGAAGCCGACGCCGCTTTGGATGGTCGAGCGCCTGCGCCGTGCCGACGTGCGCAGCATCGACGCCGCCGTTGACATCACCAACTACGTGATGCTGGAGCTGGGTCAACCGCTGCACGCGTTCGATCTCGCCGAAATCAACGGCGGTATTCGCGTGCGCATGGCCGAAGAGGGCGAGAAGCTGGTCCTGCTCGACGGCCAGGAAGTGACCTTGCGCAGCGATACACTGGTGATTGCCGACCATTCCCGCGCCTTGGCGATTGCCGGCGTAATGGGTGGCGAGCACAGCGGTGTTTCCACCACGACCCGTGACGTATTCCTTGAAAGCGCGTTCTTCGACCAGATCGCAGTGGCTGGCAAGGCGCGCTCCTATGGGCTGCACACCGATGCTTCGCACCGTTACGAGCGTGGCGTGGACTGGCAACTGGCCCGTGAAGCCATGGAGCGCGCCACTGGCTTGCTGCTGGACATCACCGGTGGCGAAGCCGGCCCGATCATCGAGACCGTCAGCGAACAGCACCTGCCGAAGATCGCTCCGATCACCCTGCGTGCCCAACGCATCACCCAGATGCTGGGCATGGAAATGGACGCTGCCGAAGTCGAGCGCCTGCTCAGTGCCCTTGGCCTGGGTATCAGTGCGGATGGGGCAGGGCAGTGGCGCGTCGAAGTGCCAAGCCATCGCTTCGATATCAGCCTGGAAGTCGACCTGATCGAAGAACTGGCCCGCCTGTATGGCTACAACCGCCTGCCGGTTCGCTACCCGCAAGCGCGCCTGGCCCCACAGGCCAAGGCTGAAGCCCGCAGCGACCTGCCGGAACTGCGCCGCCTGCTGGTGGCCCGTGGTTATCAGGAAGCGATCACCTACAGCTTCATCGATCCGCGTCAGTTCGAGCTGTTCAATCCGGGTGTCGAGCCGCTGTTGCTGGCCAACCCGATCTCCAACGACATGGCCGCCATGCGCTCGTCGCTGTGGCCTGGTTTGGTCAAATCGCTGCAGCACAACCTGAACCGTCAACAGGATCGCGTGCGTCTGTTCGAAAGCGGCCTGCGCTTTGTCGGGCAACTGGACGGCTTGAAGCAAGAGTCGATGCTGGCCGGTGTGGTCTGCGGCAGTCGCTTGCCGGAAGGCTGGGCGCAAGGTCGCGATGGCGTCGATTTCTTCGACGTCAAGGCTGACGTGGAAGCGGTGCTCGGCTTCGCCGGTGCGCTCGACGCGTTCACTTTCGTGCCAGGCAAGCATCCAGCGCTGCATCCTGGACAGACCGCACGCATCGAGCGAGACGGGCGCGAAGTCGGCTATGTCGGTGCCATTCACCCTGAACTGTCGAAAACCCTGGGCCTTGATCGTCCGGTCTTCGTTTTCGAGCTGGTTCTGGCTGAAGTCGCCCAGGGGAAAATGCCTAAATTCCAGGAGTTATCGCGCTTTCCTGAAGTGCGTCGTGACCTGGCGTTGCTGGCCGATCGCGACGTTGCATCCAGCGCCGTGCTGGAGGTAATCCGTGAAAATGCAGGCGAATGGCTGACGGACCTCAGGCTATTTGACGTGTATCAGGGTAAAGGTATTGATCCGCATAGAAAAAGCCTTGCAGTTGGCTTGACCTGGCAGCATCCATCGCGCACTCTTAATGACGATGAGGTGAATACCGCAACGCAGAATATCCTCACCTCGCTCGAAAACAGGTTGAACGCCACGTTAAGGAAGTGACGTATGGGGGCTCTGACGAAAGCTGAGATGGCGGAACGTCTGTATGAGGAGCTGGGCCTGAATAAACGGGAGGCCAAAGAATTGGTCGAACTGTTTTTCGAAGAAATCAGGCACGCTCTGGAAGACAACGAGCAGGTCAAGTTGTCCGGTTTCGGCAATTTCGACCTTCGGGACAAACGCCAGCGGCCTGGCCGCAATCCGAAAACGGGAGAAGAAATCCCGATCACGGCTCGCCGTGTGGTCACCTTTCGTCCAGGGCAGAAGTTGAAGGCCCGAGTTGAGGCTTATGCTGGAACCAAGTCATAACGACGAACTACCCGTCATCCCGGGCAAACGCTACTTCACCATTGGTGAAGTCAGCGAGCTGTGTGCGGTAAAACCGCACGTGCTGCGCTATTGGGAGCAGGAGTTTCCTCAACTCAACCCGGTCAAGCGCCGCGGAAACCGCCGGTATTATCAGCGTCAAGACGTGCTGATGATCCGGCAGATCCGCGCGCTGCTGTACGATCAGGGGTTCACCATCGGCGGCGCACGCCTGCGCCTCTCCGGTGATGAGGCCAAGGACGATACAACCCAGTACAAACAGATGATCCGCCAGATGATCGCCGAGCTTGAAGATGTGCTGGTGGTGCTCAAGAAATAAATTTCTGCTTTTAAATACTTCCAGTTTTCAAAAGCTTGCGATATATTCCTGAGCGTTCCGTTGAGAAGCGGAACAAGATTCACGCCTAGTCGGGGCGTAGCGCAGTCCGGTAGCGCACTAGCATGGGGTGCTAGGGGTCGAGTGTTCGAATCACTCCGTCCCGACCATATTTTTCAATGACTTAGCCCAATCTGAAAAGGTTGGGCTTTTTCATGCCTAAAAAATACCCCCGCATTGCCTGGCTGGCAGGGCTGAAAATCCAGAGCCGTTTCTAACGTTCCTGCTTCATCCTCCAGATTCTGTCATGGACGAAAACGGCCCCAGTGCTCATCCAACAATACGTCCGGTTATCGTGGCTCACCTTGAAGCACTGTTGCGAGAATCGGTCATGGCCGACAAGGCCACGGAGGTCGCTGCTGTGCGTGTTTCTACACCTAACTTCACATACACATGTTCCAGATGTTTGTTCACGGTGCGTGGGCTCAGATCAAGAATGGTGCCGATGTCGCGGTTGGTCTTGCCGCAGGCCACCCAGCGCAGAACCTCGACTTCTCGACCGGTGAGCTGAAAGCGTGCCGACAGCACTCTGTGCGCCGGCTCGTCGTCCAGGCTCGGCGCGGCTGGTTGTGACGCCGCTCGGGCCGAGAGCAGGATGCGCGAGGTGCGCAGGTGCGCGGCGACCCGGGCCAGCACTTCGTCGGTCTGGATCGGCTTGGTCACGTAGTCGCTGCCACCCACTTCAAAGCCCTGGACCACATGCCTGCTTTCCGTCAGCGCGGTCATGAACAGCACCGGAATATCGGCGTTGGCCGGTTGCTCCTTGATCCGCCGGCAGGTCTCGAAGCCGTCCAGGCCCGGCATCATCGCATCCAGCAGGATCAGGTCTGGACGCCGGCGTTCGATGCGGTTCAGGGCGCTGAGCCCGTCGAGGGCCACCAGCACCATGTAGCCGGCATCGTTGAGGGCGTCGGAGAGCATGGCGAGGTTGTCCGGGGTGTCGTCCACAATCAACACGACACCGGGTTCAGCGACTGTGGTCAGTGCATTCATCTTCTGCCTCCTTGAGGGCGCGGTTGATTTCGTCCAGGCGAAAATTTTTCAGCAGCTTGCGTAGCGAACTGATGAAAGGGGCGGTGGCTGGTGTCTCGGCCTGGATGGCGTCGAGTTTTTCGTGCAGACCGCGTACGTAGCCGATGGCGCTGAGTTCGCCGAGGGCGATGAGGTCAGGCTGTGAGGGCAATATCCCCGGTTCGGGGAATGTCGCAGGGGCTGGTTTTTCGCGGCGCAGCCAGTGCAGGTCGAGCTGTTTCTGGATCCGCTCGAGCAGCTCCGGGGTGTGTACCGGCTTGGCAAGGTAGTCGTTGCAGACACTGGCCAGGCTGCGCTCGCGCTCGTCGTTAAAGGCATTGGCCGATATCACGATGATCGGTGCCGTGGACAACGCATTGCGGCGGATCAGCCGGCTGGTTTCCCAGCCATCCATCGTCGGCATCGACAGGTCCATGAGAATCAGGTCCGGCCCCAGCAGGGCGACCTGGCGAATCGCTTCCTGGCCGTTGCTGGCCTGGACCACTTCAAAGCCCAGGGGCGTAAGCATGCCGCTGAGGACCTTGCGATGGTCCACATGGTCGTCCACTACCAGCACCAGACGCCGCGGCCCCTGGTAGCCGATGATGTCGTGTTCGACATGGATCACCGCTTGCGGCACCCGTACTTGCGAGAGAAACAGGCGCACCTGGAAACAGGTGCCCTTGTCCTGCTGACTCTTGACCTGCAACTCGCCGCCCATCAGCGAGGTGAGCATGCGGGTAATGGTCAGGCCCAGGCCAACGCCCTTGTCCTGGCGCATCAGATCACCGCGCTCGAAAGGCTGGAAGATTCGCTCGATGTGCTCGGGGTCGATGCCGATACCTGTGTCGATGATGTCGAAGGTTGCCGTCTCGCGCATATAACTGACCCGCAGGCAGACTTCGCCGCTGTCGGTGAAGTTGACCGCATTGCCCAACAGGTTGATGAGGATCTGCCGGACGCGCTTTTCGTCGCCTCGCACCACCGCCGGCATCTTGCCGATCAGCTCCAGGCGAAAGCGCAACCCTTTGTCCCGTGCTTGTGGGGTGAACATCAGCTCCAGATCGTGGATCAGTTCCGGAAAGGGGATTTCCGTCGGCTCCAGGCGCAATTTGCCAGCCTCGATCTTGGCCACATCGAGCAGGCCGTCGATCAGCGACAGCAGGTGCGAGCCGCTGCGCAGGATGGTCGCCAGGGCATCCTGATGCTGCTCCGGCATGGCCGCGTCGCGCTGCAGGATCTGGGTAAAACCGAGGATGCTGTTCAACGGCGTACGCAGTTCGTGGGACAGTCCGGTGACGTAGCGACTCTTGGCCGCGTTGGCCGCCTCGGATGCCTCCTTGGCATCTTGCAGGGCCTGGTCGGTCAAGCGGTGGGCTTCGATTTCCTGCATCAGCAGCAGGGTCTGGCGGTCCGATTCTTCCTGGGCCACGCGGCGGCTTTCCCGCGTCAGAACGACCCACCAGGCGAGGATGGCCGCCAGTACCGAGAGCGTCAGGAAGGCCTGGAAAAATGCCTGGTACAGCGTCGCCTGGGCTTGCGGCGAGTGGGGCAGTCCCTGGGAGGCCTGGCCATAGATCAGCGCCAGAGCGCCGCTGAGCATCAGGATCAGCGCGAGCAGCAGGCCCAGGTAATGCACTAGCCGGGTGTGCAGGCGTGGCACCGTTGCATTGGGCAGCAACCAATGCAACAGCGCTTCGAACTGCGCCGACAGACGCCCGTGAGGTTTGCAGCGATCGCCGCAACGCGCGTCCAGCGAACAGCAAAGTGAGCAGATGGGCGTGCTGTAGGCCGGACAGAAAGCCATGTCGGCGGTTTCGAACGGGTTGCTGCACAGGCCGCAGGTGATCAGCGTGCTCGGTGCCACCGGTTGCAGCAGTAGCGGATCGCGGGTGCGGGCGATGTAATAGCGGCTGCGTGTGGCCCAGGCCAGCAGCGGGGTCATGACCAGCGAGGTGCCGAGGGCGACGAAGGGCGGGGCGGCCTGGGCCAGCGCACCAAATAGACCGAAGTGGGCGAGGACCGACAGCAGCGAGGCAATCAGCATGGAGCCGACGCCCACCGGGTTGATGTCGTAGAGGTGAGCGCGCTTGAACTCGATGTATTTCGGTGACAACCCCAAGGGTTTGTTGATCACCAGGTCGGCGACCACCGAGCCGATCCAGGCGATGGCGATGTTGGCGTAGAGACCGAGCACCTGGTCGATGACGTCGAATACCCCCAGCTCCATCAGCATCAGGGCAATCGCCACATTGAACACCAGCCAAACTACGCGGCCGGGGTGACTGTGGGTGACCCGGGCGAAAAAGTTCGACCAGGCCAGGGAGCCGGCGTAGGCGTTGGTCAGGTTGATCTTCATCTGCGAGACGAAGACGAACAGCACCATGGCCGCCAGGGCCCATTCCGGCGAGGCGAACACATAACCGAAGGCCACCAGGTACATCTGGGTCGGCTCTGTAGCGCGCTCGATGGGGATCTCGTGTTGCAGGGCGAGAAATGCCAGGAAGGCGCCAGCGAACATTTTCAGGGCGCCGGGCAGGATCCAGCCGGGGCCGGCGCAGAGCAGGGCGGCCCACCAGCGCTTGCGGTTGGCCGCGGTTTTTTCCGGCAGGAAGCGCAGGTAGTCGACCTGTTCGCCGATCTGCGTCACCAGGGACAGGGCCACGGTACAGGCCGCGCAAAACGCCAGCAAATTGAAGTCGCCGCTGGCATCACGGCCCTGGAAACTGGTCCAGTCGCTGAAGGCCTCGGGGTTTTTCAGCAGCACAAACAGATAGGGCAGCACCAGCAGCACCAGCCACAACGGCTGGGTCCAGAGTTGCAGGCGGCTGATCAGGGTCACCCCATAGGCCACCAGGGGGATCACCAGCACAGAGCAGATCACATAGGCAAAGGCCAATGGGATATGGAAGTACAGCTCCAAGGCCAGGGCCATGATCGCTGCTTCCAGGGCGAAGAACAGAAAGGTGAAGCTGGCGTAGATCAGTGAGGTGATGGTCGAGCCGATGTAGCCGAAGCCGGCACCGCGGGTCAACAGGTCCATATCGACGCCGTAGCGGGCGGCGTAGTAGCTGACGGGCAGGCCGGTGAGGAAGATGATCAGGCTCACGGCGAGGATCGCCCAGAAGGTGTTGGTGAAGCCGTAGCTCAGGGCCAGCACCCCGCCAATCGCCTCCAGGGCCAGGAACGACACCGCGCCCAGGGCGGTGTTGGCGATGCGCAGTTCCGACCACCTGCGAAAGGACTTTGGTGTGTAACGCAGGGCGTAGTCTTCCATGGTTTCGTCGGCGACCCAGCTGTTGTAGTCGCGACGGATCTTGGCGATGCGCTGGGTGCCAGGTGGAAGCACGACGAAAGACTCCTGGGGTCAAGGCGCTCCGTGCCTGGCGGGTGTGCCCGTGGCGGATAGCCGAGCAATTTTCATGCCCTGCACCGCGCCGTCTTGCCGCGCCAACTGTTGCCTGCGCGCGCGTCCGCGCAGTGCCGTTCAGGCGGGGCCTGGAGCGATAGCCTGCGCCGCCTTGGTGCATTTTTCCCTACGTCAAATGACGTATGCGCTTACGTCAGGCTGCGTATACCCGTCGCCGATCCGCGCCGCCATGCTGATGCCACCACCGTTGCCGGCCGCCCCAAGGCGAGCTGTCAGCGTCACCGCAGAGGAGTAGCAGCATGGAACCACGATTGATCCGGACCAAAGGCCTGTTGCCGCGCCGCCTGGCGCTGGGGGCGGCGGCCCTGTCGCTATTGGCTGCCAGTGTGTTCAGCCAGGGTGTATGGGCCGACGAGGCCAATAGCACCGGCCTGGCGGTGACCGCCACTGAAGTCACGGTCGGCCAGTTGCACTCGGCCACCGGCACCATGGCGATTTCCGAGACCGGTTCGATCCAGGCCGAACGCCTGGCCATCGAGCAGATCAACGCTTCAGGCGGCATCCTCGGTCGGCAGATCAAGGTGATCCAAGAAGACGGCGCCTCCGACTGGCCGACCTTCGCCGAGAAGGCCAAGAAGCTTCTGGTCAACGACAAGGTGGCCACGGTGTTCGGCTGCTGGACCTCGGCGTCGCGCAAGGCTGTGCTGCCGATCTTCGAGAAAGAAAACGGCCTGCTCTACTACCCGACTTTCTACGAGGGGCTGGAGCAGTCGAAGAACGTGATCTACACGGGCCAGGAAGCCACCCAGCAAATCCTCGCCAGCCTCGACTGGATCGCCAAGACCAAAGGCGCCAAAACCTTCTACCTGGTGGGATCGGACTATATCTGGCCGCGCACCTCGATGAAGATTGCCCGCAAGCACATTGAAAACGTGCTGCACGGCACCGTGGTCGGCGAAGACTATTACCCGCTCGGCAACACCCAGTTCGGTTCGCTGATCAACAAAGTCAAGTTGAAGAAGCCCGACGTGGTGTTCGCGGCAGTGGTGGGTGGCTCCAACGTGGCCTTCTACAAGCAACTCAATGCGGCGGGTGTCAATTCGGCCAAGCAGACCTTGCTCACGCTCTCGGTCACCGAAGATGAGTTGCTGGGCATCGGCGGCGAGAACATGGCCGGTTTCTATGCCTCGATGAAGTACTTCCAGAGCCTGGACAACCCCAACAACAAAGCCTTCGTCGACGCTTTCAAGGCCAAGTACGGCAAGGATTCGGTGATCGGCGACGTGACCCAGGCCGCGTACCTGGGCCCATGGTTGTGGAAGGCCGCGGTGGAAAAAGCCGGCAGCTTCGATGTCGATAAAGTGGTTGCAGCCTCGCCGGGCATCGAGTTGAAAACCGCGCCTGAAGGCTACGTCAAAGTGCATGAAAACCATCACCTGTGGAGCAAGACCCGCATCGGTGAAGTGCAGCCCGATGGCCAGTTCAAAGTGGTGTACGAGTCCGATCTGATCGAGCCGAATCCGTTCCCTAAAGGCTATCAGTAAGGTCTGGGCCATCGCGGCAAGCCGACTCCAACACTCCGTAGGAGCTGGCTTGCCGGCGATGGAGCTCCAACGTTTTTCCACATCCTCCCTCCAAGCAGGAGTCCATCATCATGGAATGGCTATCGGAATTTGGTGCCATCGCGGCGATGCAGGGGTTCAACGGCTTGTCCGTGTTCTGTGTGCTGCTGTTGATGGCATTGGGGCTGGCGATCATTTTCGGCCAGATGGGGGTCATCAACATGGCCCACGGCGAGTTCCTCACGATCGGCGCCTACACCACCTATGTCTGTTCGAGCCTGACCAGTCATTTCGCCCCGTGGTTTCAACCCTATTATTTTTTCATCGCCATCGCCCTGTCGTTTCTGGTGGCCGGGGCCATCGGCTGGCTGGTGGAGTGGGCGATGATCAGCCGGCTCTACAAGCGTCCGTTGGACACATTGCTGGCGACCTGGGGGCTGTCCCTAGTGATGCAGCAGACCTTCCGTTCGGTGTTCGGCGCCCGTGAAGTCAGCGCCACGCCGCCGGAGTGGCTGATGGGCTCGTTCAACTTCACCGAGTCCATCGAGATCCCGCGCAACGGTCTGTTCATGATGGCCCTGACCCTGCTGCTCACCGCGGCCATTTTTCTCTTGCTCTACCGCTCACGCTGGGGCCTGCAAGTGCGGGCCACGGTGCAAAACCGGCTGATGAGCCGTGCCGTGGGCATCAACACGCGCAAGGTCGACCGCATGACCTTTGCCCTCGGTTGTGGTGTCGCGGGGGTGGCCGGCGCGGCCTTTACCACCATTGGCTCCACCGGGCCCACCGCGGGCTCGCAGTACATAGTCGACACCTTCCTGGTGGTGGTCTTCGGCGGCGCACAAAGCCTGTTCGGCACTATTGCGTCGGCGTTCGTCATTGCCCAGACCCAATCGATCTCGGAGTTCTTCCTCAGTGGTTCGATGGCCAAGGTGCTGACCCTGTCCGGGGTGATTCTGATCCTGATGTTGCGCCCTCAAGGGTTGTTCTCCATCAAAGTGCGCAAGTAGAGGCGAGCCAATGAAGCTTTTAGACAAGATGCTGGCGGGCAAGCAGAACCTGTTGGGCGTGGCCCTGTTGGCGCTACTGATTCTCGTGGTCTTCCCGCTGACCCTGGATGCCTTTCGCCTGAACATGGTGGGCAAGTACCTGACCTATGCCTTCGTCGCTGTCGGCCTGGTGCTGTGTTGGGGCTATGGCGGCATTCTCAGCCTCGGGCAAGGGGTGTTCTTCGGCGTCGGCGGCTACTGCATGGCGATGTTTCTCAAGCTCGAAGCCTCCGACCCGCAGAGCACCAAAATCCAGTCGACGCCGGGCATTCCGGATTTCATGGACTGGAACCAGATCACCGAACTGCCGTGGCTCTGGGTACCGTTCCACAGTTTCAGCTTCACCCTGTTGGCGGTGATCCTGGTGCCGGTAGGGCTGGCCTTCATCATTGGCATGGCGCTGTTCAAGCGGCGGGTGGGGGATGTTTATTTCTCTATCGTCAGCCAGGCCATCGCGCTGATTCTCACGGTGCTGATCGTCGGCCAGCAGGGCCTGACCGGCGGAGTCAACGGCATCACCGATCTCAAGACGCTGCTCGGCTGGGACCTGCGCAGTGACAGCGCCAAGCTGCTGCTGTACTTCATCAACGCGGCCTTGTTGTTCGGCTGCATTTTCATCGGCCGTTTTGTCCTTGCGTCGAAGCTCGGGCGGCTGCTGATGGCGATGCGCGATAAAGAGGAGCGGGTGCGCTTCTCCGGTTATGACGTGGCCAGTTTCAAGATTTTCGTGTTCTGCATCGCCGCTGCCTTCTCGGCCATAGGCGGCGCCATGTTCGCCTTGCAGGTGGGCTTCATGTCGCCTTCGTTCGTCGGCATCGTGCCATCCATCGAGATGGTGATCTTTGCCGCTGTCGGCGGGCGCATGTCGCTGCTCGGCGCGGTGTATGGGGCCTTGCTGGTGAACTACGGCAAGACCTATTTCTCCGAGTCCTTCCCCGAATTGTGGCTGTACCTGATGGGCGGGCTGTTCATTGCCGTGGTCATGTACTTCCCCAATGGTTTGGCCGGACTTTGGGACAGCCATGGCCGCCAGACCCTTGGCCGTTTATTGCGGCGTACCCCGCAGCAAGCTGCCGTTGCCGCGCCCCTGCCGGAGACGTCGCGCACTGCACCGCCGACCCCCGCTTCTGAACGCCCTTCGCTGGAGACGCAACCATGACCGCCGTAGGTTTTCAGATGAACAAGTCGGTGCTGGTTATCGAGGGGCTGACGGTGTCCTTCGACGGTTTCAAGGCCGTGGACAACCTCAACCTGTACATCGACCGCAATGAAGTGCGGGTGGTGATCGGGCCCAACGGCGCAGGCAAGACCACGGTGCTCGACCTGATCTGCGGCAAGACCCGCGCCACCAGCGGCAGCATCCAGTTCGACGGAAAGGAACTGACCAAGATGCGCGAGTACAACATCGTCCGTGCCGGTGTCGGGCGCAAATTCCAGAACCCGTCGATCTACGAAAACCTCACGGTGTTCGAGAACCTGGAGATGTCCTACCCGGCCGGGCGCAAGGTGTTTGGCGCGTTGTTCTTCAAACGCAGTGCCGCAGTGATTGCCCGGGTTGAAGAGGTGGCGCGGGAGATCTTTCTCGGCGAGCTGTTGCAGCAACAGGCCGACCTGCTGTCCCACGGCCAGAAGCAGTGGCTGGAGATCGGCATGCTGCTGATGCAGGACCCTGACCTGTTGATGCTCGATGAACCGGTCGCAGGGATGAGCGTCAACGAGCGCGTACAGACTGCGGAACTGCTCAAGCGCATCAGCCAGGGCCGCTCAGTGCTGGTGATCGAACACGACATGGAATTCGTCAAGAGCATCGCCCATAAGGTCACGGTGCTGCATCAGGGCAAGGTCCTGGCGGAGGGCAGCATGGAGTCGGTGCAGAACAACCCGAAAGTCATCGAAGTCTATTTAGGCCATTGAGGAAGCAGGCATGTTCAACGTAGACAAGCTGTCCTGTGGTTACGGCCAGAGTCAGATCCTTCACGACCTCGACCTGGCCGTGGCCAAACGCGAAATCGTCGCCGTGATGGGACGCAACGGCATGGGCAAGACCACGCTGTTCAAGAGTTTGATGGGCATCCTTCCGCAGTGGCGGGGGCAGGTCAGCGTCGATGGTCAGGAAGTCTCGAACCTGGAAACCCACGAGCGGGTGGAGCACGGCATCGCCTATGTGCCTCAGGGGCGGATGATTTTCCCTAGCATGACGGTGTTGGAAAACATACAGACCGGCCTGCCGGC
Source organism: Pseudomonas fluorescens (assembly GCF_001623525.1). Taxonomy (NCBI): domain Bacteria; kingdom Pseudomonadati; phylum Pseudomonadota; class Gammaproteobacteria; order Pseudomonadales; family Pseudomonadaceae; genus Pseudomonas; species Pseudomonas fluorescens. Next base: position 240,226 of record NZ_CP015225.1, read on the forward strand.
ATCGGCCCGGGGCCAGGTGCCCGAAGACCTCTATGCGTTGTTTCCGGTGCTCCACGACATGCGCTCGCGCAAGGGTGGCAACCTTTCGGGCGGGCAGCAGCAACAACTGGCGATTGCCCGGGCACTGGCGACCAATCCCAAGGTGTTGTTGCTCGATGAACCCACCGAGGGCATCCAGCCATCGATCATCAAGGACATCGCCCGCACTTTGAAAGAGATCCGCCACCTGCGCGACCTGACCATTGTGGTCTCCGAGCAGGTGCTGTCATTCACCCTGGAAATCGCCGACCGCTTCCTGGTGATCGAGAAGGGTCGCTTCGTGATCGAGGAGACCCGGGACAAGGTCGACGAATCCACCATCAGTCGCTACCTCTGCGTGTAGGCGCGATCGGCCCCCTTGTAGCAGCTGGTAAGCCAGCTCAAAGGGGTACGTCATCCAACGTATTGGCCGATTCGTGCCGCCATTCGAGACTGGTTCCAACGCGGTACATCCCTAATGTTCAGGAGCTTCGCCATGACCGATACCTTGATCAAAGTCGACCTCAACCAGCCCGCCACCGAGAACGAACAGATCCACAACCGCTGGCATCCGGACATTCCCATGGCCTGCTGGGTCAAGCCGGGGGATGACTTTATTCTTGAGACCTACGACTGGACCGCTGGCGCGATCAAGAACAACGACGACGCCTCGGATGTGCGTGACGTCGACTTGTCCACCGTGCACTACCTGTCCGGTCCAGTGGGCGTGCATGGCGCCGAGCCGGGAGATCTGCTGGTGGTCGACCTGCTGGACATCGGCGCCAAGGCCGAATCGATGTGGGGCTTCAACGGCTTCTTCTCGCGGCAGAACGGTGGCGGATTCCTCACGGATCACTTTCCCAGCGCACAGAAAGCCATCTGGGATTTCAAAGGCATGTTTACCAGCTCGCGGCACATTCCCGGGGTCAACTTTGCCGGCCTGATCCACCCCGGATTGATCGGTTGCCTGCCCGACCCGGTAATGCTCGGCGACTGGAACCGCCGTGAGCAGGAACTGATCGACACCCACCCGACCCGCGTGCCGCCCCTGGCCAACGCGCCGCTGGCCGCCACCGCACACATGGGCAAGCTCAAGGGCCAGGCCCGGGATGATGCCGCGGCAACGGGCGCGCGCACCGTGCCACCGCGTGAACATGGTGGTAACTGCGATATCAAGGACTTGTCCCGGGGCTCGAAAATTTTCTTCCCGGTCTACGTCAAAGGCGCCGGGTTGTCGGTGGGGGATCTGCACTTCAGTCAGGGCGACGGCGAGATCACCTTTTGCGGTGCTATCGAGATGGCCGGCTGGGTTCATATGAAAGTCGAGCTGATCAAGGGCGGCATGGCCAAGTACGGGATCAAGAACCCGGTGTTCAAACCCAGCCCGATCATCCCGACCTACCAGAACTACCTGATCTTCGAAGGTATCTCGGTGGATGAAGCCGGCAAACAGCACTACCTGGACGTGAATATCGCCTATCGCCAGGCCTGCCTGAATGCGATCAACTACCTGACCAAGTTTGGTTATTCCCCCGCCCAAGGCTATGCCCTGTTGGGTTCTGCGCCGGTGCAAGGGCATATCAGCGGCGTGGTCGATATCCCCAACGCCTGCGCGACCCTCTGGTTACCCACCGAAATCTTCGAGTTCGACATCAACCCCAACGCCAACGGTCCCATCAAACACCTCGACGGCAGTATCGATCTGCCGATTGCCCCGGACCTGTGAGACACGCCCGAGCTCGATCAATGTCTGGAGAGCGCCATGCCGACCTATGAGTACGAATGCCAAACCTGTGGTTCTTTCACAATGTTGCGGCCCATGGCCCAACGGCACGAGTCGTGCCAGTGCCCGTCTTGCGCGGGCCCGGGAGGGCGGTTGCTGTTGTCTGCGCCGGCACTGACGACGTTGTCGAGCAGTCAGCGCCAGGCCATGGCGACCAACGAGCGAAGTGCCCACGCGCCGCAGACGCTTGGCGAGTACCAGCAGAACCGTCGTCATCCCAGTGGGTGCAGTTGTTGCGCACCGAGCAAACCGCTGGCCCCGACCAAAGAAAATCCACAGGGGCTCAAGCGTAAAACCGGCTCCAGACCTTGGATGATCAGTCATTAACAGAGGTAAATCTCATGCGTCATGGTGATATTTCCAGCAGCCCGGACACCGTGGGTGTCGCGGTCGTCAATTACAAAATGCCGCGGCTGCATACAAAAGCCGAGGTCATTGAAAACGCCCGCAAGATTGCCGACATCATCACGGGGATGAAAAGCGGTCTCCCCGGCATGGACCTGGTGGTGTTTCCTGAATACAGCACCATGGGCATCATGTACGACCACGATGAGATGATGGCGACTGCCGCCAGTATTCCAGGCGAAGAGACTGCGATCTTTTCCGCCGCGTGCCGTGCGGCTGACACGTGGGGGGTGTTTTCACTGACCGGTGAGCGGCATGAGGAACATCCCCACAAAGCCCCGTACAACACGTTGGTGTTGATCAATAACCAGGGCGAAATCGTCCAGAAGTACCGCAAGTGCATTCCCTGGTGCCCCATAGAAGGGTGGTACCCGGGTGATCGGACCTATGTCTGCGAGGGTCCCAAGGGCCTGCAAATCAGCTTGATCATTTGTGATGACGGCAACTACCCGGAGATCTGGCGCGACTGTGCAATGAAAGGAGCGGAGTTGATCGTCCGTTGCCAGGGCTATATGTACCCGGCCAAAGAGCAGCAGGTGATGATGTCCAAAAGCATGGCCTGGGCCAATAATTGCTATGTGGCAGTGGCCAATGCGGCGGGCTTCGATGGGGTTTATTCCTACTTTGGTCACTCGGCGATTATTGGCTTCGACGGTCGCACCCTGGGCGAATGCGGTGAAGAGGAAATGGGCATTCAGTACGCACAATTATCCGTTTCGCAAATCCGCGATGCGCGAGCGAACGACCAATCACAGAATCATTTGTTCAAGCTGCTGCATCGCGGTTACACCGGGGTCTATCACTCCGGGGACGGCGACAAGGGAGTGGCTGACTGCCCGTTCGACTTTTACCGCACCTGGGTACTGGACGCGCAGAAAGCCCGGGAAAACGTCGAAAAACTGACCCGTAGCACCGTCGGCGTGGCTCATTGCCCGGTGGGAGACCTTCCCCACGACGGTAAAGAAAAACACGCAGGCTAAACCATGCCTTTGGTGAATGATCGCATCGACCCAAACCACCCCCAGCCTGGCCTGACCAGCGCATCACCGGCAGCAGAGTTGTTGACCTCACGCTTCGCCTTCAATCCCGCCCAAGTCATGGCGTTGTTGCGCAGTCGAATTGTCGGCCAAGAACACGTCATGCGCGTGGTCGAGGCGTTGCTAAACGTGGTTAAGGTCGATATTGGTGAACGTGAGCGACCGTTGACGGTGAACCTGTTCATGGGGCCGACCGGTGTCGGCAAGACCGAAATCGTACGTCTGCTGGCACTGGCCATACACGGTCGCGCCGATGCTTTTTGTCGCATCGACATGCACACCTTGGCCCAGGAGCATTACTCGGCGGCGCTCACCGGAGCGCCACCTGGTTATGTGGGGAGTAAAGAGGGCGTCAGTCTGTTCAATAGCGAATTGATTCAAGGCACCTACAGTCGCCCAGGCATCGTGCTGTTCGATGAGCTGGAAAAGGCCAGCAAGGAAGTGGTGCGCAGTTTGCTGGGCATTCTTGAGAACGGCCAACTGACTTTGGCGGGCGGTAGCCGAACACTGGATTTTCGCAATAGCCTGATCTTCATGACCAGCAACATTGGAGCCCGGCAAGCGACCACCTACAGGGAACGTTTTTCACGCGGTTGGCGGCGCTGGCTCGGCATCGCCCCACAAGGTGAGCAGGCTATGTTGGAGCTGGCGTTGCACGCGTGGTTCGAACCGGAGTTTCTAAACCGTATTGATCGCATCCTGGTTTTCCAACGCATCGAAACCCAATGGCTGGAAGCGTTGTTGCAGATCGAACTGAACAAACTCAACCAACGTCTCGGTCAGCATCGCCGTACGCTGGTCCTGGACGTTGCGGCAAGCGACTGGCTGTGCCAAAAGCATGACCCACGCTTCGGTGCTCGGGCCCTGACAAGGCGAGTGCGGGTTGAGCTGGAACCTGCCATCGCTGAGTGTTTGCTGGCTTATCCGCAGGCAATGCAGATGGCTGCGACGGTCGAATCAAACAGGCTCAGGGTTGTTCCATTGGCGTAAGAGACGACACCGGATTGAGGTCCGCCGTGATACCCCGCTTACCGGCGATCCTGACCAGCATTCAGTGTCTCGTTGCCGAGTTCAGCAGTCGAGGATTCAGCCGGTGCAAACTTTTGGCCGTTTTCTTCTGGTAGTTCTACAACGCATCAAGCTGACGCTATGGCCTAGGGAATCGCTGACGCACTACGCTAGGTGATGATGCGCATTCCCCAGCGTGTCAACGCGCCAGCGCCGAAGGATTTTCCTGCAACATCACCGAGCTGTGGAGGGTAGCGAGCGCTTCCTTCAATAAGGATTGTTCCTGCGCGTCCTTGGATTTCTTGCTTTCCTTGGCGGCGTACTCCAGCAATGCCAAGTGGCTGCGGCTGGTTGAAAGTTCCTTCGGCACCACTGTCTCTTCAACCATTTTGCCCATGACGTATTGCTGTGTCCGTGTGTCCTGGCTGGCGCTTTGCGTGACGGTGGCTTTGCTCAGTCGGCCATCCTTGTAGGCGAGGCTGGCCGAGCTGCGGGCCTCGTCGTGCACTTGTACGTAGAGATAGTTCTGCGAGTCGGTCGTTGTGCCTAGCACGGGTGCTTTCCCGCCCTTCAGGCTCTTGTGGTAACTGGCCGATAAACTCGATTGCTGGACTTGATCGACGCTGCGATTGCTCATTATGGAACCTGCAACGACAGTTTTTTGCGACAGGGTATAAGCAAAGCTATCGACTTCGGACGGGCGCATCGGGTTGGACGCGTTGTTGGTTTGTTTGATAGACGCCTCGAAGTCTGCCAGTCCGGTCAGTAGGCCTTTGTCCGTCGCATTCCGGGTCAGTGGCGCTGTTGGGATAGCGCCCTGTGGATAGTGGCTGTTCATGGCGCTGAAGGCGTCCTTGAACATCTCCATCAGGGCGGCCTTGGCGCTGCCGCGCTCCTGCACCCGGTCAAACTGGGCGAGGTAGCTGTTCAGGGCGCTGGCCTGTTGCTTGGCATCACCCAGGATTGTGCTGTTTTTCAGATCCACGCTCAGGTTCAATTCGCCATCTGGACCACTCATTTGCGTGGTGCGGCTCTGGCTGTCGGCGCGGTAGGCAAGGATCAGGTCCTCACCGTCCACGCCCTTGAGCTTGGCGTTCAGGTCAATGGATGCCAATACGCTGGAGTCGAACTGCGTCAGCTTGCTCAGGTCGAGCTTGGGCGGCTCGGCGGTCAGCCCGTCGACAGCCGCTTGAAAGGCGCTGCCCAGAACGCCAATCGCCTTGAGTTCGTCCTCGCTCAGCGGGTCGCCGTCCACCGTAGCCTGAACGCCAAGTCCATCGTCCTGGCTGGTCAGGCTGAAGGTAACCGTCTTGCCACTGGCGGTCTTGATGCTGAGGGTGATCAGGTTGTCGGCTTTATTGTGCAGCAGCGCCTGTTCGGATTTTATCTCGGCGGCGTTGTGAGCCCCGTCCGTGGTGGTATGGAGCACTGACTGGGAAATGCTCGAACCACTCTTGGCGAACTGCTCCACCAAGGCTGCGCCCAGGCCGTGGAAACGGTTGGCTATCGACAGCGATCTGGGGTTGGTTCCCATGACGCGAGTGACGGCATCCTGACTGGTCTTTTCCCAGACACGAACAATCTCCTGGCCGGGCAGTTGCCCGAGTCGGGAATAGGTCTGTGATTCGACATCGGCCACGGGGTTGCCCAGGCTGACGATTGCCGCTGGTCGAGCCGCCGAGACATCAGCGCTCTCTATCACTGTTGCAGGCGATGCCGCGACGGCAGAGCGAGTCGGGATCTGGATGGGAATGGCAGGGCTGATCGGGGATAGCGTAGTCATGACAGTCCGTGTCGAGTGGGCAGAGTTACGCTCAATGTAGTGAATACACCGTCCGATTGAAAGCGTGGACGTTGAAATAGGTGGCAGAAAGCTATGATCCGTCGGTAAATGCCGGAACGACACAGCTCAATCGGAACGGATTGGGTTTTTCATGGGAGCGTCAGGCAGGGACGGTTCAATGCTGCGTGATCAAGCCATCTGATAGTAAATTGAGCCCAAGCCGTTTGTCGGTTTCAGGTATAGCGCTTTTCTAAAGTAGAGGGATCCTCATGAAAGCCGTAGTTTACGAAGCCTTCTCCCAACCCCCACGTTTGATGACCGTCGAAGACCCGACCCCCGAGCGTCACGGTGTGGTGGTTCAGGTCCTTGGCACGGGCGTCTGCCGAAGCGACTGGCATGGCTGGAAAGGTCATGACCCTGATATTCAGCTGCCCCATGTGCCCGGTCACGAATTGGCAGGGATCGTGGCTGAGGTCGGTAAAGATGTCACAAGATGGAAGGTGGGCGATCGTATCACCGTGCCTTTTGTCGGCGGCTGCGGCGTGTGTCCGGAATGCAATAGCGGCAACCAGCAGGTGTGCCACAGCCAGTTTCAGCCGGGTTTCACCCATTGGGGCTCTTTCGCCGAGTATGTGGGGATTCACAAGGCGGATTTGAACCTGGTTGCGTTGCCGGAAAACATGGATTTCGCCACGGCGGCGAGCCTGGGCTGTCGTTTCGTCACCTCGTTCCGCGCGGTTGTCGATCAAGGCAGGGTCTCGGCGGGGCAGTGGGTGGCTGTTCATGGCTGTGGTGGCGTGGGGCTGTCCGCGGTGATGATCGCCCACGCTATCGGGGCGAACGTCATCGCCATCGATATCTGCGACGATAAGCTCAAGCTTGCCCAGTCGCTTGGTGCCGTCGCGACGGTCAACGCAAGCCGGGTGGCGGATGTCACCGAGGCGGTACTCGAGATTACGAAGGGCGGCGCTCACGTTTCGCTGGATGCCCTGGGTCATCCAACGACCTGCTTCAACTCCATCAATAATCTGAGGCGGCGCGGCAGGCATGTCCAGGTCGGTTTGATGCTGGCGGACCACAGCACGCCCTCGATCCCAATGAGCAAGGTCATTGCCTACGAGCTGGAGATCTGTGGCAGCCATGGCATGCAGGCTCACCGTTACGGCGCGATGATGGACATGATCACGTCCGGCAAGCTGGCGCCTGAAAAACTGGTGGGCAAGACCATCAGCCTTGAGCAATCGATTGATGCGCTCATGAACATGGACCGGTTTGACACCGCAGGCGTTACGGTTGTGACGCAGTTCTAAACGCTTGCCGCCGGCTGGCCGAGCGATTCCCGATACTGCGTTTCATCGACCTCGCTCAGCGTCGCATAACCGTCGTAATGGTAGAACCGATGCCTGTCACGGGCGTAGCGGTCATTCAGAAATTCGAGGGTGGCCAGGTCGATTCGCTTGGCACTCAGCGGGCGTCGGTGGCAGAACAACTTACGCGTGCCCAGTTGCAGGAAGTCGGGATGTGGCACGCGGACTTCATTGGGGTCGAATGCCACATCCAGCGGCTTGCCTTCCGAGAGAATCAGGGTAGGGCTGATGGCATAGGTGCCGAGAATGCGGGTGTCCGAGGGATGTAGCCGCTTTTTCGCCTCACCGTAGTAATACACCGTGTCCTGATCCTTGGCCCAGCCATGCCCGCAGGATTCGAAAGAGGCCGCTTGTGCCTTACGAATCGGTTCCGGGGGATGGTAAAAAATCCGGTGGCAGAACACGGTCTTGCCGTCGGTCAGGTAGGGTGGGCCGAGTGAGTGAAAATGCTCCGCCGCTTCCGGGGAAAAACGTTCGGGTACCTCCGTGTCTGCGTTATGGAATGGGATCAGATACAAGCCGTTGGCATCGCCGCAAAGATGCGTGTCCAGCAATTTGAAACTCGCTGCGTCCAGCCCGTTGATCACGCGTCCATGGAAATACACCTGGTCGCCTAGCTCAAAACCGAGACCGATGGCCTGTAGCGCCAGCGTTTCCGTGTGCGTTTGTGCGGCTTCAGGCCGTGCCTGCAAGCGGTGCCACCAATACCCTTCCAACTGCGGATGGGCTTCGAAGTAAGGTGCCCACGCCTCTTGCATGGTCGCATCGATGATGCCGCCAGAGCCCAGCGGGCCGTGCTTGTCACCGACCAGCACGGGCGAATAATCCTGGTCATGGCGATAGAGCTGGGTCACGACGAAGCTTTCCACGTCGACATCGAGGCGTTTCTGGCGCCTGTAGACGTGTTGGTGATCACGGTAATAATCGAACCCCAAATGACGAAAACTCGGGCCATGGGCATCGCGAAGGCGGGTCCCGGCGGCGTAGACGTACTGGTCGTCCACGGCAAAATACTCATCCTCGTATTCGCTGGCGCTGACCATGCGACCGCCGTCATCGAACGCTGGCTGCCAGCACTGGAGCAGGTGGAAGTCGCCCACGTAGCGCATGGTTTTTCCGGTCAGGTAATAGGCGCGTTGCTTGTCCTTGGCGTAGCGTTCGTTAAGTACGGTGAAGGTCGCCAGGTCGGCATTGTCGATGCGGTAGAAGTACTCATAGGAAATGCTCGAACCTTGCTGCGCTTGCACGATGATCGACTGCCCATCGGTGCCCCAGCGTTGGGCGAGCATCTGGAAGTTGTCCGGGTTGGCGACCGGCAGCGGCGTGCCGTCCTTCTGGTGCAGTGGCTTGAAGCCCCTATAGACTTGATCGTCGATCACTCGATAGGACGAGTGGTTGCAATACCGCACCCGCGCCGTGGCGCTAGCGATAATGTGCCCCTGCAAAAAGAGATGCGCACCGTCGCAGAACAGGGCGGACGCTGAAGTCACCGTGGCTGGGGACGAGGCCAGCAGGGCCAGCCTGTCGGGTCGCGCCTCGTGGATTTGGGTGATCGCGTACTCGCCGAACCAATAGGCACCGGTTGCGTCACGCCAGTACTGGTGACCGAGGCTTTCCAGGCCGTTGTCGAAGCGAAACGGCAGGGCCAGCAGCGCGTGGTAGCCGTGGCGCTCCCGGTAGGCCGGAAGCAGGTAGTAATCACGCAGGGCGCCGCGCAAGACCCAAGGGTTGCGTCGATGCCGCCAAACCGGCTGACCGGCCAGCAAGGGTGAGGGCGGATAGTGCCCGGCGCTGGCACATTGTGCTAACTCGCCGGGTGGTGCGCCTTGAGGGTTGAGCATGATGTACACATCAGGCACTTGCCCATCGCCCAGCAGCACACCGTCCATGAATGCGAAGCCTTGATGCCATTCAAGGTTCAGCGGTTCCCAGTCGGCAATAGCAGTCTCTATGTCTGTCATGTCATTGCGATCTGCACGTTTCATGGTTGGCCAAAGACGACAAGTTTCACTCGAGTTCGACCCCTGGCGAGGCTGGCCCAAGAGTGTATACTTTGGCAAATTTTGTCAAAAAACAGGCAAAGTCATGAGTACCATGAACATCTCCCTGCCGGACGCTCTCAAATCATTCATAGATGATCAGGTTAGCCAGAGAGGCTACAGCACCAGTAGCGAATATGTGCGGGAGCTGATTCGCAAGGATCAGGATCGGCAGCACCTGCGTGGCTTGATACTGGCCGGGGCGGAGTCTGCTCCCACTGCTCCTGTGAATGGCGACTACTTCGAATCCCTTCGGGCCAAGGTGCGCAAGGCGAGAGGATGAAGGCGAAGCCCGTCATTGCGCGAGCTCTTGCCAGCCAGGATGTAGAGGACGCCATCAACTATTACCTAGGCGAGCAGGCAGAGCAGGCGGCACTCAATTTCATCGACGCCTTGGAAAACGCCTATATGCACATCAGCCGCCATCCGGCATCGGGTATGTCCAGGTACGCCCATGAGCTGGATGTCCCCGGATTACTCTGCTGGCCGCTGAAACGTTATCCCTATCTGGTGTTCTACGTGGAGTGCAACGAACACATTGACGTATGGCGAGTTCTACACGCCATGCGGGACATTCCTGAATGGATGTCATCATGAATCAAGCGAACCCGTTGGCCACAATGACGTAGCCCAATCTGCAAAGATTGGGCTTTTTTACGCCTGAAAATAGGGACCACCAAACCAAAGATCCCCGCTGCCACACTCAGAAAATGAATTTGAACAGCGCAATCACCACGATCAGGCCAATCAGGAAAATGATACCTACGGTGCCGCCAAGGAATTTCAACATAAGGACGCTCTCATCGGATGGGCTTAATCGTCTAGACCGCCACCGATAGCGCTCGTTTCGTCGAATATTCATGGGTGATGATCAATGGACCGCAAAGGACCTTGGCACCGGCACATGCTCGAATTTGGAAATGGTCTTGATCCAGTAGCGGCGATAGTCCGTCTGGTCCGGCGCCAGCGGCTTGTGGCTGGACCATGGGTGTTTCTCCTTCAGGCTGGCGCGGTACGCTTCCCATTCTTTCTGCTCGGCCACTTCCCGGGCTTTGCTCCGGTCATCGAACCAGCCCAGAACGTAAGCTTCGCCCTGGTCCGTGCCGTGCGCTATCAGCAAATAAATCTCTGTCATGACTGACCTACCGTTCTGTCCTGCGCCCCAGTTGCGGGGTCTTATCCTGGGTATCGGCCGTTATTGGCCGTTTTTGAGATTGATCGCAGAAAAACGCTGAGCCCAACGGTGCGCCTGACGAAATTGATGAACAGTCGAGCGGTCGCTTGGGCTGGCGAGTGCTTCGACGGCGGTTTTGCGCAAATCGCTGTCTTCATCCACGATCCAGACCCCCGGTTCTCGGTCGCGCAGGGCCATTTCACCGAAGCGAGTGGAGATGACGGGCAGGCCGAGGGCGCGGTACTCGTAGTATTTGATCGGGTCGACCGAGGCGGTCAGGCGGTTGAGCTTGAACGGGATCAAGCCCACCGAAAACGTTGTCATGGCTGCGATTGCACCGGCATGGGAGCACTCGGGGAGCAGCTCGATGTTGGCGGGCAATACGCAAGGCGGTGGTGTGAAGAGGGGGCCGATCAGCCGGATCTGGTTTCCAGGATTGGCCTGCGCCAGCGCGATGACCAGCTCCCAATCGAACCAACGCCCCAGCGTGCCAACGTAGCCGAGTACCTGCTGTTTGACACCGAAGTCCAGGCTTTCGACCGGCGCCAGGGCATGCATGTCACAGGCATTGAGGGCCAGTTCTACCTGGTCGGTCATGCCCAGGAGTCTGTCGCGAAGCGGGCTGGAGGACGCCAGTACTGTGCCCACCTGTCCAATGAGCTGCGCCTGGCGACGCTCCATGGACCTGCGTGACAGGCCCTGATAAAAGGCCGGGAAATCATCCATGGCATCGTAGACGGCACGGCTGCCAGGGATGAGGGCGAGCAGTTGCAGGGCCAGTTCGGAAGGTTTTCCGACACAGATCATGCAGGGCCCTTTTGCGGAAAATGCCGCAGCCTCTTTGAACAGGTTGCGCCACAGTCGCTTTAGGAGCAACGCCGAGCCCGGAATGGGCTCGATGGGTAAGCTCCGGGGTTTGCAGATCTGCAACCAGGGTGGAACGGCGACGCTTTGCTGATCGGCAACAGGCGGTTTGCGCTTGAAATCGTTCAGCGTGGGTAAACGCGTCGGGTACGGATCGATCCAGAGTACTGGCGCCCCGGTCTGGTTGTGATACCCGTTGACGAAGTGATGGGGGCGCTGGCTGAAGCTGGCCCATGGCACCGGGGACAGGTAGATCATGCGCATGACTGGAAGTACTGCCTGAGAGCGTCGACGATGCGCGCGGCGGCCTTGCCGTCACCATAGGGGGAAACCCCACGTGCCATGCGCTGGTAAGCCTGTGGGTCATCGAGCAGACGCTGTGCCTGTTCGACGATGGTGTCCCGGTTGACGCCCACCAGCTTGACCACGCCGAGCTCGACGGCCTCCGGGCGTTCGGTTTCCTCCCGCAATACCAGCACGGGTTTGCCCAGGGCCGGGGCTTCTTCCTGCACGCCCCCGGAGTCACTGATGATCAGGTAAGAACGCTTCATTGCCGCGATAAACGGTGCGTAATCCAGCGGTGCGCAGAGGAGAATGTTCGGCGTCTGGCCGAGCAATCGGTGCGCGACATCCTTGACGTTCGGGTTGGGATGGACCGGGTAGAGGATCTGGATGCCTGGGTTGCGCTCGGCCAGGTCCTTGAGGGCCTGGCAGATATCCTGGAACGGTTCGCCGAAGTTTTCCCGCCGATGGGCGGTCACCAGCACCAGGCGTTTGTTGGCGTCCAGTGGGATAGTCAAGGCGGAGTCTTGTGCGGCTGTCATCAACAAGGCATCGATCACGGTATTGCCAGTCAGGGTGATATCCCTGGCGGCGACACCCTCGCGCAGCAAGTTGTCCACGGCCTGCTGGGTAGGCGCGAAATGCCAGCGAGCCAGTTTGCCGGCGATCACCCGGTTGGCTTCTTCGGGGAACGGATTGCCTAGGTCCCCGGTACGCAGGCCGGCTTCAACATGGCCAAAGGGAATCCGCAGGTGGAAACACGCCAGTGCGGCGCACATGACCGTGGTCGTGTCGCCTTGAGCCAGTACGACGTCCGGTTTCTCGGCTTGCAGTACCCCGTCGAGTTCAAGCAGCAAGCGTGAGGTCAGCACCGTCAATGACTGGTTGGGGCGCATGATGTCCAGGTCCAGATCGGCGGTGATTGCGAAGCCCTCAAGCACCTGGTCCAGCAAGCCTCGGTGCTGGGCGGTGGCGAGCACCCGACAAACGATATTGTCTTGGGCCTGGAGCGCCTTGATCACAGGGGCCATTTTGATGGCCTCCGGACGCGTACCGACGATGCAGAGTACCTTGCGTGTCATGCCTTGTGATTTCCTATCGTTGTTACGAGTGAACGGGCTATCCGGTCCGCGTTGGCCATGAGAGTCAGCGTGTGGGATTTCTCGGTCAGGCTGGGCAGGCAGGCGCCGTCGACAATATGCACGCCGCCAAGGCCCGCGATTTCGCCGAGGCGATCGGTTTGCCCGATCCTGGGCGCCGAGTGCATGGGCAGGGTGCCCGCATAATGGATATCCGCCCCCGGCCTGCCGACCGTGAAGCTCATGGGCATCAATAGTGCGCCCATTTTCCAATAGATCCGCCGCAGCTTTGCTTCGGCGGTCTTCATGAGGCCGGGAAGCTCCGGATGCTCGTGGCCGTTGATGCTCAACGAACCGTCAGGGCGCAAGACCGCCGTGTTGTGAGACAAGTGCCCGGGCAGGAAGATATTCCCGACGACGCAGGCGCTGAGCAGGTTTTTTAGCAGTTCGATGCTGTAGCGTTTGCTCATGGGGATCCGGCTGACAAACTCGGTCATCGGCAAGCCCGTGGTGCTGAACGTCGAACCGAAAGCAGTGGTACTGGCCGTCAGCGCCAGGACGAACGATAACTGGCCCAGGCCAAATGTCGACACCCTTGGGGTGCCGAGCATTTTTGGCAGCCACAGCAGGAAGGCGGCCGTCGGCGATGACAGCAGCGGGATCGGGGACGAATGGTTCAGGCCCTTGAGGGCGAGCCGGGTCGTGGCCAGGGTGCCCGTTGCCAGCAGCAGGCGCGTACCGCAGAAGCGCCGGGCGCAGCGATGATCGGTGATCGCCCATGCACCGTCCAGTTTCTGCAGATCCTCCACGAGGAAGTCCTGGACGTGCTGGAACCCAGGGTATTGCTTGAGTTTTTGCAGCTCTTGCGAGGCGCTATACAAGGCCTGGTTCTGACAGCCCCACAAGCAGTTTCCAGACAGGTCGCAGGCCTTGCGCTCGTCCAGCGGTTGGCTCAAGACGGCGACCCTGGAGCGGCCAAGGCGAAACCCCTGTTCGGGAAACGCCGATCGGCGCCGGGTGTATTGATCGAGCAGGCGCTGGTGCAGTGTGTCCAATGGCAGGGGCGGTTGCGACCACTCATCGAGACCGAAGTAGCTTGAGAGATCATCGTCGATCCGGCCACTGATACCGATCCGGCGAGTTACCGTTTCATAGGACGCCTGCATCTCGGAGTAATCGATGGGCAGCCCGGCAAAGTCGCTGGCCCCGAGCGTTGCCACGCCGCAGCCCCAGGCATTGGACAGGCCTCCGGTGGCCAGTGAACCGATGCCGATAAAGTTGTCGGTCTCGATGCGATTGCGGGCGCTGAACCCTTCGAAAACATGGGCGTGGGTCGGCGTCTTCAGCTTGGGCGATACCGCGTCCAGTTGGCTCAAGGCGTGGAAGTTTTCGCCGATCATCCATTTCCACTGATGCTCGTCGTTTGCCCTGGCGCTGAGAAATGGACGCGTCGGCGCTGTCACTGAGCCTGTATCGGCCTGGGCATCGACCATCAGGACTTTCAGGCCCGCCTTGACCAGCGGATAGGCTGCCGAAGTCCCGGCCGGACCGCTGCCGACAATGATCACATCAAATTCAGGCTTCACGGTGGGCTTCACTTCCATGCAACAGTTGGCGGGCAAAGGGGCGGCCTAACAGCGCCGCTATCTTCCACGCCAGCGCTTTGACCGAGGTGAGTCCCAGCGCAACCAGCGTGGCGACCAGGCTGCGCGGCTGTTGGGCGCCGAGAAACACTTGCGCGCCCTGGGGGCAGGCTTCGGCTATACCGAGTGCAACCTGCAGGCGCCAGGACAGTTCCTGGCCGCCGGGCTTGTGCAGGACACCGGGATTGTCCAGAAGCGCCAGGAGTATCGGCCAGCGCATCAGCAAGGGTGAATGAATGATGGGTCGGGTTTTACCCGCACGTTCCAATGCCCTGGCGTAACGATTGACCAGGTTTTTTTGCGGCGGGCGTTTGAGCAGGTAGTGCAGGAGGATTGCGGCTTCTTGCAGAAGTCCGCGACGTTGCCCATGGCCGGAGCGATGCATGCCGTAGGCAAGGGGGCGCAACTGGATGCCGAGTTTTTGCAGGGACTGCGCGCTGTCCATGGGCGGCAGGTGGATGAGGGAAAAAATCCGCGCCAGGCCCCATTTCGCGCTCAAGGAGCGTCCGAGTGACAGGCGCAATAGCCTGAGCAATGCCACCGGCAGAGGGACTGGCAGGCGAGCGGCACGCACCCGGTGCGCGGCAATCGACATCAGGAAGCTGCCAAAGGCAATCGGCTGCACGGCGCCCAGATTGAAGATCTCGGCGTGAAGGTCATCCCGCTCGACGACCGCTAAGATCGAGGCTGCCAAGTCGTCGACATGAATAGGTTGCACGCCAGGCGCCGGCATCAGGATCGGAACGAACGGGCTGCGGCGCACCAACCCTGACAACACGCCAAAGAGCCCGCGTTCGGGGCCACCATACACTTGGCCAGGACGGATCACGGTGCCCCCGGCGGCCAGCACGTGCTGCTCGATACGCCACTTTGTCCGGCCATAAACGCCAGGGGCCGTGGCCATGGCGGTTTGACTGGAGATGAAGATGAACCTGGCCGAGCCTTGTTGGGCACAACGGATCAGTGCCTCGGCCGCCTTGACTTCGTCGTCCGCGTTGGTGGGAGATGTCGATGTGTCGGCCGCCAAATGGATCAACACCTGGGTGCCCGCCGGGCATTCGGGCGCCAGGCCCTGCAGGTCATAAGGGAGCCAGGTATAGGTGGCGGGACATGGCTGGCGCGTGGCGCAAATGACCTCGTGTCCGCTGGCCGCCGCGAGGGCTGACAAGCGTTGTCCGATGTAGCCTGTTGCGCCGGTAATCAGTAGCTTCATCGTCATGCGCCTTCGGCGCGGTCAGTGGGAACAGGCGGGTGCGCAGCGCAATGGAACACGAACAGTTTGCTGATCCAGTAAGTCAGCACCACGCAGGCCACATCGGAGACAAATTTCACCAGGGCAGGGCTGTTGACGAAGTACAGCCCCACGCTGAACAGCGCCGAAGCGAGCGGAATATTGATGGCAAGCAACGAGAAATAGCGCACCGCTTGAACCTTGCTGCTGCCGCCGGTCGACTGGAACGTGAAGTGCCGATGCAAAAAGAACGCGAACACACCGGCGACGCCTTTACCGGCGATGTTGGCCAGGACGGGTTGATCGTTGAACAAGGCCATCAATAGCAAGAAAGTCCCCATGTCCAGCGCATAGGCCACGAGTTGGATGATGCCGTACCTGATAAAGGTCAAGACTTCCTCCGGATGACCACGATGTGGTGCAGCGCCAATACCCGTCTCAACGGATACAACAGTTTTTCAACGACCTTGAGCACAGAGATCAGCGCGTCGGGCAGCAACTGGCGAAAGTTCAAGCCGCCGGAAGTCAGGTAGCGCAGATAGTTGCCGCAGATTTCCTGGTGGACGATTTCCAGGCCCGGGTGCTTGCGCTCGAACGCCTGCCTGTCGCGAACGAAGACGATGTAGCTGAGGGCTTGGTTGGCACCGTTCATGGGCCCGGTCGACGGGGTTTCCCAAGATGGGAAGTGCATGTCGAAGCCTTCGGATTTGAACAGGCGCTTATAGAGAAAAGCGGCAAAGGGGCCGTGGAAGGGTTCGATCAAAATGGCGCCGCCGCCAATCTTGAGGGTTCTTTCCAGCTCCGTGAAGAAGCGATCGGGATGAGGGAAGTGGTGAAAACAGTTCTGAGCGTAAAAGGCCCTGACCGAGTGATCGTCCAGGCTCATTGCCTCGGCATTGAGCGCCATGTCCAGTTGCTCGGTGGCGACAATGTCCGTCGCCAATACTTCAGGGTATGAGTGACGCATGGGGGCGATGCCTGCCCCCAATTCCACCTCAAGACCTTCGACCTTGAAATAGTGGTCCGCCAGGCGATGAAACGCATGGTGGAACTCCACGAAGACTTCCCGAAGCATCCGCTTGCGCTCAAGCACTTTGCCGTGAAGTTCCAGGCGTTCGCTGCCATCGACATCCAATGCCTTGAGCGACGGGTCCGATAAAAAATCTCTCAGCGCTTTAATGAGTTTTCTTCCCGCAATGACGTTGCTTTAACACGCCTGGATTGCCGTGGCCGGCTGGGCACCGAGGCGATGTCGTAACCGAGGAACGCCATGATCAGCTGCAACCCCATGAGCATGGGCAGTGCACTGAGCATCACCGTGCCGGCGGGAGTCGCGATGCCATTCTGCGCCGATTCATACCAGTGATAACTGCCGAAGAAGACGCCGAACAAGAACATGACAATCCCGATCGGCAGCTCGATCGAGGCCAGGGACATGTCGCGAAGATAATAGTTGTAGAGCACACGCTTGGTGAAATTGCGCAGGTGTTTGAACAGGAATTCACCGACGATTTTCGAGATATTGAGGTGACTGACCTCATCGCCGTATCGGGCTTCCATCGGAATATCCACCACGACGGCACGCACGGTGTTCAAGCGGAACAGAATGTCGGTCTCGAAAAAGTAGCGTTGGCTGACCTTGTCCAGGGGTAAAAGCCTGGCGACGTCGCGGTGAATCGCCGTGTAGCCGTTGGTGGGGTCGAACAGATCCCAATAACCCGTCGACAGTTTGGCCATCAGCGACAACACGGCGTTGCCGAAAAGGCGGATGCGTGGCATCGATTGGATCTCTTCCAGATCGAAAAACCGATTGCCCTTGGTGTAGTCGGCTTCTCCCGCCAGGATCGGCTCGATGAACAGCGGGATCAGGGTCGGGTCCATCTGGCCGTCCCCATCGACTTTGACGATGATACTCGCACCGTCGGCGAGGGCGGCTCGATAGCCGGTCATGACCGCACCGCCCACGCCTTGGTTGACCTCATGGGGCAGCACCTTGACCCGGGGGTCGTGACAGGAAGCCAGGACATGCCCGCCGGAGCCGTCCGGGCAGGCATCGTCGATGACGTAGATGCGCCAGACCTCCGGCCCTATGGCCGCTATGACGGCGTCTATATGAGCGGTAACCCGATAGCTGGGGATGACGACGGCGACGCGTTGCTCGTCCGTGAAAAGCGCTGTTTTTGAGTTCATCGATATCGCCCACTATTGCCTGAATGAAAGTGACTTGAACTCCAGGGGAGTGTCGGTATGCCCGGATGCATAAATGATCACGGACGCGGCATTCGCAGGGGCGACGACGCTCATCTCATGGGTCTCCCATTGCGTGGTGCAGTCAAACGTTTCGATGCTGGTGGTAATGAAGTTGCCTTGGTCGTCCATCCAATTGGCCTGGATTCTTCCGGCGGTGACCGTCGTTGCGCAACGTGCGGAAACGCTGTTGATGTACGTCAGCCCCGGCGTCACTTCGACCCGCTGTGTGGCCGGTGTCTTGACGTTGACGGTCAGGATCTTGCGCGACGCGTCATAGGTCGAGGGTGACGTCAGGCTCCAGCCCTCGAGGCTGGACAGCTCTGGGTTGAGCAGGTGTTCGTAGTGCGTGTCATTGAGTTTGCGCAGTTCCATGTCACCCAGTCTGGCATACGACGTGGACACCGTGAGCAGCCGATCGAGTGGCGCCTGGTGAAGGGACTTGAGGTCGATCACCAGCCAGCTCACCTGGCGCCGGCGCAAGCGCTGGGCAAGTTCTGATGGCGAGGTCGCCGCGTCGAACTCGTTTTTCCATTTCAGGTTGTACCACGACGCGTAAAGGGCATCGCCATGCAAACCCGCCATCAAGGGCGACGCAAAGACCGCCACGGGCTGATGTCCGGTATTCAAGGCGTTGACGGTGTCGACCATTTTTCGAATGGGCAGGCGTTCCAATAGATAGGCATCCCGACCTGCTGTGCTCAAGAGTGCAGAGGGTTTGATGTCGCCATAGTAAGTCGCGGCCTGGATGAAACGGGTATTGGTCAGGACCAGCACGGCACCGGCGATGATGGCGAGGCCGCGCGGGAAGATCCTGGTGTCGGAAAAGGGCAGGGCCAGGATCACTGAGAACAGCGCGAAGGAGGGGAACACATAACGCAGGTAGGCCGTTGAGTGGAACGTCATGAACATCGCGCCGGCGCCGACCAGGAGGATGCACAGGGCTTTTTTGTTGCCGCTCAACAGCACGGAGACGGCAGCCGTGGGCAGCAGCAGCCATTGAAAACCTGCTGCGCCAACCCGCCCCTCGATGAACTGAGGCGATTTGAAGACCATTCGATACAGGGTGTCCCAGGTCACCCCGGTACCGAAAGTGGCCGGTGGTTCGAAGTTGATGTTCGGCCAGAGCGGCGAATGGAAAATGGCATTGAAAAACGGGAACACTGGGTTGCCGGTCAAGTACCCGGCAGAGACGTAAGGGGTAGCACCGGCCAGTATCAGGGCGACACTGCCCAGCAGGAACGTCTTGACGATCCCGTGGACGGCCCAGGCCTTGTAGTGCAGCAAGAGGATCGCCAGCAGGACCGGCAGGACGCTCAGGGTCACGGCCTTGGTCGCCATGGCGAAGCCCAGCAGGAGGCCCGCCAGGAGCAATTGCGACAGGCGCTCCCTGGGCTCCGGCGTAGCGCTTGAGACCTTCAGGATCGCCAGCGTCCCGGCCATCATGAAGGCGGTCCACGCCGATTCGATGTGCAGGCTGCTGCTTTCAGCGAAGGCGAGGGGCGTTGACAGAAAGATCAGGCTGGCCCAGCGGGCGCTTGTGGCGGAGCCTCCGGCCCAGAGGGTCATGTTGCGGATTTGCCACGCCAGCAGCAGGGTGAACGCGCTGTTGCTCAGGCGCGAGGCTGTTTCACCGGCCAGCATATAGACAATGCTGTAGATCCAGTCGGCCAGCATGGGCATGACCGCCCACACATAGGTGCTGGCGTCGAACGTCCATTGATGCTGTTGGGCCAGGTGTGACGGGACAAAGAGGTGCATGGCCAATGCGTCGTGCCCGACCTCCGGCATGAAGGCGACCAACACATAGAGGCAGGCGAAGCTGCAGATCAGTACGTCGAGCCCCGTCTGGAGGGGTGTTTGCGCTGAGCGGTCGGCCCGGATTTGCCGCAACAGTTCACGGCCTATCGAGGTGATGTGTCTACGCCCCAATACAAGCGGCAACAACAGCAGCGCGCCATACAGCCAGGGGTAGTTGATCGGCAAGTAGGCCGCCAGGCCTGTCAGCGTGCCGAACGTACCGGCTCCCACCAGCAGGTGGACGCTCCAGTCGTCCAAGGTTTCTTGCCTGAGCATCCAACTGCCGAGCACGGTCGAAGACAGTGCGAACACCGCGACGACCATCACCGGCCAAATCTGTGCGCAGGCAATGGACAGGCACGCCAGCAAACCCAGGCAAAGAATGATCGGTGGCTTGCGAGTGAAGACGGTGAGGGCGGCCAGCCCTGCCAGTGACAGCAATATCGTCCGGGTGCCGCTGTTCATGGACGCCAGTTCAAGCGTCGAAAAACCGTATGCGCCGACCACCGCACTCGCCAGCAAAACCAACAACACCACTGCGTATTTCAGGCTGAATCTGGGCAAAATATCGTCTCGGCTAAAGGGGCAACGCTGTCCATTAAGGCAAACCAAGATCCGTGGCGAGGGAGCTTGCTCCCGCTGGGCTGCATAGCAGCCCCAAAAGGCAGGATGCGACCAACCTGACACGCTGCGGAGGCTGGGTTCAGGGCCGCTTCGCAGCCCAGCGGGAGCAAGCTCCCTCGCCACGGATTCATCGGCTCCCTTGAATAAATGGCATTGCCTGCAAAGGGGCTGCTTATACGTCTCGGTACGTGTGCGGGACCCAGGATCCCCACTTGCTTTCGTAGATCGCCCGGTTCTTTTCGAAAAGTGCCTGTTTTTTCCTTGCGCCCAAGGTGTTGAACGAGGCGGACAGGTGGTGGTGCACGAAAACGTCTTCGGCACACGCCGCGCGCATGCCACGACGCTGCACGCGACGGCAGTAATCGTCATCCTCGAAGAACCCCAGGCCATACTCTTCGCACAGGCCACCGATTTGCTCGTAGGTCGAGCGCGGGAACATCACGCAGAAAAAGGCCAGGGTGTTGATTTCGAACCACTCGCCCATACGGGCGCGGCTCATCTGCGCGGCTTCGGCGGGCATGTCTTCGATCCGGCCATAGCGGGTGCTGACTTTGGCCTCGTTGCCGATGTTGTTGGTGATCGGGCCGATGATGCCGATTTCCTTGTGGTCCTGCAGATGGCGGATCAAGCCTTTGATCCAGCCGGCGGTGACGACCGTGTCGTTGTTCAGGATGACCAGATAGTCGCCACTGGCCGCTGCGAGGCCCTGGTTGTTGCCGGCGGCGAAGCCCTTGTTGTCCGGGTTGAGGATGACGATCCGGTCCGGATGTCCCTTGGCCCAGGCGGTGAGGTAGGCCGGGGTCTGGTCGCTGGAGTGGTTGTCGACGACGATGATTTCAAGGTTCGGGTATTGGCTCTGGGTCAACAGGCTGTCGAGGCAGGCCTTGGTCAGTTCGAGGTTGTTGTAGGTCAGCACCACGACGCTGACTTTGGGCTGGGGCAATGCCGCGATGGCATCGCGCAGGCTGGCGGCCCGGTGCTGCCAGGTCTGGCCTCGGGCGAACGATTGACGAGCCTCCAATGTGGCGCTGGCCTCCGGCAGTGCTCCCAGGACAGCGCGCAGGGTCGAGATGAACTCAGTCGGCTCTTCAACCGCCCAGACCAGTTTGCCGAACTGGCTCAACTCCGGCAGTTTCACCGACACCACCGGTTTGCCCGCGCTCAGGTATTCATAGACCTTGACCGGGTTGGTGGCGAGGGTCAACGGCATGACCTTGAACGGTAGCAGGCAAACGTCCATGGCGTGGAGGTAGTAAGGCAGGGCGGTATACGGGACTTCACCTTCCAGGATCACATTCGGGCAGGCCTTGAAGTGTTTTTTTGCCTGGACGATATCACTGCCGATCAACAGAATCAGGTGCTGCGGGAAGGATTGGGCGACCCGCTTGACCAGGTCCAGGTCGAACCATTCGGCAATAACGCCGTAGTAACCAATGATCTTTCTGTTGGCAGGGTCCCGGTAGACCCTGTCGGGACGTCGGCTGAAGAAACTGAACTCGCAGGCGTTGCGGATCACCTCGACGTTGCGGTTTTCCCGCTTGCCGTGTTGTTCGATCCAGTCGGATGTCGCCACCAGCAGATCGGCCCTGCGCATCAGGGCGATTTCCAGGTCGAGCAGTTCCTGGGCAACGTTGCCGAAACCTTCGTGATGATCCATGCAGTCATAGACCAGGGTGGCGTTGGGGACACGCCTTGCCAGCGGAAACCAGTAGGCGTGCTGGACAATGCAATCCGCGGCATCGACGTTCGCCGCTTCCAGGAGCATGGCCAGGCCTTCGCACAACTGGCGGATCACGGCCGCTGACGGCGGTGCATGATAGATGGCCGGTGCACCGCGTACCTTGAAACGGATCTGGAACAGCCGGTGGGAGCCTTCCAAAGGTTCTGCTTGGAAGCCGGGGGCCTCGTCGTCGATGAAATTGTTCGAGATATAAAAAGTCGTTTGTCCGGCCCGGGCCAATTCCTTGGCCAGGTTTTGCGGGCGTTGGATGCGAAAGTGCCAGTCAATCACGCCGAACATCAGGATCATGGGCTGCCCGAGGCTGGACGGTACGGCAACGTTTACGGGCGGTGGCAGAGTTTGCAGCGCAAAACCAGCGTCTGGCGATGATTCGCCTGGTGTTGCCTTGCCGGGTTTCAGCCAATTTCGAAGCCGACGCGCCAGTTTGCTTTTCTGCTGTGCGGTGAGGGGCAACCAGGCGTAGACCCGGCGCGATAATTTATACAATTGCTTGCGTATCGAATAACGCAGCGGTGCACGTTCGATGGCGTTGCCCCAGTCGGAAAGCTTGAACAACTCGGCTTGCTTGGCCGCCAGTTGGGCACGCAAATCCACCGCCCAATCGGAAAACACGACAGCCTCTTTTTCCTTTGTCTGGATTAATGCCTCGGCGTCCTTGAGGCGCTGTTCGGCCAGCCGCAGTCGCTCACGCAGCCGCCCGGTCTTGCCTTCTTGAAGTGACAGGCGGGTGCGAAGCGCTTTTGAATCGAGGTTCAGTTGTTTGATAAGCCGATCTCGATTCTCGATTTCCTTGACCAACTGCAAGGCTTCAATGGATCTGGATTGTGTTGAGCGAGTCAGTTTGTCAATGCAATCAACGAGACGGTTGATCTGGTCCATGCGGTTTTCTGGTCCTTTGGTCAATACGGCAACGCATACTCGGTCTTTCAGGATCGATGTTGGCTTCAATCAACAGACAGGCCCTGGCTCCAGCCGTGCATGAATCATCATAGCGGCTGCTGGACGGGGCGCCACGCCAACAAGCGTCATATGACGTCGGCAAAGCCTTTGCGTGTCCGCTGGAACCAGGCGAACCCTGAGCAGGCAATCAGTACGGAGGTCGCCGAATAAGCGGCCAGTTGCCCCCATTGTGGCGCCTTGCCCCAAAACAGGACATCGCGAACCATTTCCACCGGCAGTGTCAGGGGATTTGCCTGCAGGGCGACCTGGTAGCTTTGGGGCAGGGTCGAGAGTGGATAGAAAATCGGTGAGAGAAACAGCATCGCCGTGATGATAATGCCGATGAACTGGCCGATATCGCGCAGGTAGACGCTTATCGAGGCGAGAAACCAGGAGATTCCCAGCGTCAGCAGCACCAATGGGAACAGCACCACCGGTAGCAGAAGCGCGGTTACCGGAGGGGTACCGAACAGGACGATATAGAACACCAGCCAGGCCAGGACGCTGACCGCCATGTGGAACAGTGCTGCGCCGAGCGACACCAGGGGCAGGGTTTCCAGTGGAAACACGATCTTCTTGACGTAGTTGGTATTGGCCAGCACCAGGCCTGGCGCACGGTTCACGCATTCGGAAAACAGGTTGAAGACCAGCAGGCCCGCGAACAGCACCAAGGCGAATTCGCTCTTGGATTCACCGCCCCCAGACCAGCGGGCCTTGAAAACGACACTGAACACGAATGTGTAGACCACCAGCATGAAAACCGGCGTGAAGAACGACCATAGAATACCGAGCATCGAGCCTTTGTAGCGACCGATGACTTCCCTGCGGATCAACACGTAGATCAAGATTCGATTGATCAGGACACTCTTGAGCATGGCAACGGGGGACGTGCTGAACGACTGCATCGGAGCTTGATCCTCAAGACAATAGCGGAAGCTCCTTGAGCGCATCCTCATGGAGTAGGCCCAGTGTAGATTCATTCGAAGTTTTTTATCCCATCTGTGCTTAACTCATCCGCAGCATCCAGCGAAGGACTGATTCAGTAACGCCGCAATAATGGCCGTGATTCATGGAAGGGTTTTGCCGATGTCGTTTGAAGTGGCCATCCGCGCCGAAAACCTGAGCAAGTGTTATCAGATTTACGATGCCCCCAAGGACCGCCTGTTGCAGATGCTGGTGCGCGGCAGGAAGCGTTTCTATCGCGAGTTCTGGGCCCTGGACGATGTTTCCCTGACCATCGCAAGGGGGGAGACCGTCGGTATCATCGGCCGTAATGGCAGTGGCAAATCCACCTTGTTGCAATTGATCTGCGGAACGTTGATGCCGACCCGGGGCAGTGTCCAGGGGCAGGGTCGGATTGCGGCGTTGCTCGAGCTGGGGTCTGGTTTCAATCCGGAGTTCACCGGCCGGGAAAACGTCTATGTGAATGCGGCGGTGCTGGGCTTGAGTCGCTCGGAAATCGACGCTCGCTTCGATGACATCCTCGCTTTTGCCAATATCGGCGACTTTATCGACCAGCCCACCAAAATCTATTCCAGCGGGATGCTGGTGCGGCTGGCCTTCGCCGTTTCGGTCTGTGTCGAGCCCGAGATCCTGATCGTCGATGAGGCCCTTTCCGTCGGCGATGCCTCGTTTCAATTCAAATGCCTGAATCGGCTGGAAGAACTGGCTGCCAAAGGCACGACCCTGCTGTTCGTCTCCCATGACATGAGCATGGTCAAGCGCTTTTGCCATCGGGTCATCTATCTGCGCGCAGGCCGGGTCGTTGCCAGTGGTTCGCCCGATGAAATGGCCGAGCTGCATTTGCTCGACATGCGCGACGAGCAACGCCGCTGGGCCAGTGGCGGGGTCATACCGGTGACGCGCAAGTCCTTCATGGGCGGGCAGGAGGGGATGGCCTTTGGGACCGAAGAGGGGCACATCAGCGCTGCCTGCTTCACCAACACCCAGCAGCTCTCCTCCAGTTACCTGTATGGCGACGACATCGAGATTCGTGTCGAGGCGTTGCTGCATGAGTCGATCACTCAACCCAACATCAGCTTCACCATCCAGGAAGCCAGGCTGCTGGTGATCGGCGGGGGGAACTTCGCACTGCAAGCAGGCCCGGCCGAGAATGGCTGGCGGCGCGCGGCGATCACGGTGCGCTTCCCGGCCAACCTCGCCGAGGGGCGCTATCATGTCACGCTCAAGCTGTTGCACGGCGCGACGGAAGACACCTCGCAACTGATCGAGAAACAGGTGGCGCCCTTGGCGTTCGACATGTTGCCGAACCACAAGCATTTTCTGGGCATGGTTGACCTGGGGTTGCAGAGGATCGACCCTGGACCAGTCGAGTCGCTTGCCAAGGCCTGCGGGACTCAAGGAGAGAAGGTCTTGACGCAACACCTGGACGAGCGCACGTGGCAGGTCGCTATATTCGGAACCTTTGATGTAGAAAACTACGGTGATCTGCTGTTTCCGATCATTGCCGAGGCGGAATTGGTCCGGCGCTTGGGTTCAGTCAACCTGCATCGTTTTTCCTATCACGGAAAAAATCGACCTGAATGGCCCTATGCGGTGACGTCTTTGACGCAGTTGCCTCATGTAGCGGCCAGCCTGGATGGCGTTTTGATCGGCGGGGGCTTCCTGATCCGGTTCGATAAAGTCGTTGCCCACGGCTATGGTCCGACAACCGCCAATATCCATCACCCCACCGGTTACTGGTTGACCCCTGCGCTTATCGCGCAGCAGCACGGGGTTCCGGTCATATGGAATGCCCCCGGGATGCATTGCAACAGTATTCCCGACTGGGCCAGGCCGTTGTTGACGATGGCCCTTGAGCAAAGCCAGTACGTGCGCGTCCGTGATGCGCTGTCGCGCGATGCCCTCGGTGCACTCACCCCGCAGGCCGAGATCGAAGTGCTGCCCGATACCGCGTTCGGCTTGCCCCGCCTGATCGATGAGCAGCAGCCTTCCGTCGAGTTCGTTCGCCTGCGTGAGCAGGCCGGGTTGACGGGGCCCTACATCGTGATCCACGCCATTCATGTGGTGGAATCTTTTGTAAAACTGTTCGAAGACCACGCCGAGGCGTTCCAGGGCTATCAGTTTTTGGTGGTGCCGATAGGCCCTGTCCTGGGGGACGATCCGTCGGTCATTGCCGGGCGCTTGCCTGGGGCCGTCACCTTGTCGTTCTGGCCGGAACCGTTGCTGATGGCGGAAATTCTCAGCCAGGCCCAAGCGGTGATCGGCCATAGTTACCACCTGGCAATCACCGCCCTGGCGTTTGGCGTCCCGGTGTTTTGCTCGGCGGACCTGACCACGGGCAAATACACGGCGTTGGCTGGGTTCGACACACTCCACGCATTGCCGGATGTGGCGACGGTCGATCCGCAATGGTTTCTCGCGCGGGTGGGCAAGACCCGCCCATCGCCCGCGGCGCTTGCGGCGGCAGATCGGTTGGTCGAGCATTGGGACCGGGTCGCGGCGATCATTCGCCAGGGCAAAACGTCGTCCCAGCCGGTGTTGGGCGCTTTTCTACAGCATCTGCCCAATCTGCTTGAAAGCGCAGCCCAGGGTCGCGACCCATTGCCGGCTGAATGTCCGGCAAGCCCCGTCGTGGCGGAGCCTGAGGTCATCGAACCGACGCCGGAGCCGGCAACACAGGCGCTCGCCCAGCAGCAACGGATTGCCCAACTCAGTCAGCAACTGGCCCTCAGTGATGCCAGGATGCTTGAGTTGCAGAACTCCAATTCATTCCGAATGACCGCGCCACTGCGTTCCATTGCCCGTGGTATCAGAAACCTGACAGCGAACAAGAACAGACAATGCTAGATCTCTCTCGTCTCACGCCAGCGGCGCTAAAGTCTCACCCGTTCTCATGGGCTGAAATTGGCAGTCTGTATTCGGCCGGGGATGCCGCTGCGTTGGCGGCAACCTTCCCCCATGATCACTTCAAGACGGTGAGTGGCTATGGGGGTGAAAAAAACTATGACTATGAGGCACGCGCCCTGGTAGACATGGGCAGCCATACCATCGCTTTCCCCGAAGAACTGAGCGAGGCGTGGTTGAGGCTGGCGCAGGATCTTGGCTCGGCCGGCTATCGAGAGGCCATGTCGGAGCTGACCGGGGTTGATCTGCGCAGCGTGCCGATGGAGGTCAACGTTTTTCATTACGGTCCTGGCGCGAGCCTGGGGGCCCATCCAGACCTGCCCGATAAACTGGTCACCCATATCCTGTATTTCAATGAGTCCTGGGACCGCAACGACGGCGGGTGCCTGAACATCTTGCACCGTAACGATCCCACTGCCGTGGCGGCCGAGATCGAGCCCCTGGTGGGCAACTCGGCGATCCTGGTACGTTCGGATAACTCCTGGCATGCTGTCACGCCCGTGGTGAGCGGCTGTCATTCCTCCCGCCGCAGCCTGACGGCAACGTTCTACCGACCGGGGTCCCTCAGTTCCATGTGGCCACCGGGCGACAGCACTCCACTGCATGGATACCCACGTGCTTAAGCTCGACAGCACCTTGATTGACCGCGACGCCGCCTTGGCTCAAAGAGATGCGGCCATCAATGAGCGCGATATTGCCTTGGCAAAAGTCGACTTCCTGCAAAACACCCGTTCGTGGCGTTTCACTCGCCCCTTGCGCTCGCTGTTCCGATGGATGCGTTATGGGTTTGCCGCTACCCAGGAGTTCCCCGACACGGCCGCTGCAATCGTCTACCCGGCCGCACCGGAACCGTTGCCGAACGTTGAGGTGGAGGCTGATTTTGACACGAAGGGACGCCTGGATATTCTCTGCTTCGCCAACATCGATTGGGCCGCACGCTTCCAGCGACCGCAGCAGTTGATGAGTCAGTTTGCGAGCAATGGTTATCGGGTGTTTTATATCGTCCCCGCCCGTGTGCCGGAACAGGCACAGCTCTATGGATTGACATCGGTGGCGCCCAATGTCTTTGAAGTGGTCCTGCAGCGCGAGGCGCAAGAGGCGTATTACGAAAAAATAGTGACGCCTGAAAATCATCAGGCGTTGCTGCGTGCCCTGGCTGCATTGGTCGCCGACATGCAGATCAGAACCGCCCTCTCGGTGGTGCATATCGCTTACTGGAGCCCCGTGGCACTCAGCCTGCGAGCCATGCATGGCTGGCGTATTCTCTATGACTGCATGGATGACTGGGATGGTTTTCCGAACATCGGCGAACAGCTGCTGAGCGAGGAAAAGACCCTGGTTGCCCAGGCGGATCTGGTGACCGTTTCCGCCGCGTTGCTTTACCACAAGTGGTGCGCCCATAACCCACGCTGCGTGCTGGTGCGAAACGCGGTGGATTTCGCTTTTTTTCGGCAGCACTGCTTTACCAATGATGTGCTGAACGGGCTTGTCGGGCCTGTCATTGGTTACTACGGTGCCCTGGCGCAATGGCTCGATTTTCCTTTGCTGGCGGCGTTGGCGGACAGGCGGCCAGAGTGGAACTTCGTCCTGGTGGGGGATATTTTTGTCGACGATCTGGCGGGCCTTGAGCGCAAGCCCAATGTCCAGTTGTTGGGCCGCAAGCCTTATTCGCAGATGCCGCTTTACCTGGATCATTTCGATGCCTGCCTGATTCCCTTCAGGCTCTACAACGTGACGCATGCGGTCGATCCGGTGAAGTTCTACGAGTACATCAGCGCAGGCAAGCCGGTGATCTCCACGCCTTTGACGGAGATGAGCATTTACAAAGACCTGCTGTACTTCGCCACCGGGGTCGATGAGTTCATCGAGCAGATCGAGCGTGCCTTGGCCGAGCGCGACCTGGCCCTGTACAAGCGGCGCGTGGAGCTCGCCCGAGCGAACGACTGGAAGGATCGATTCAATAGCATGCAACTTGCTATCGTCGGGCTGTACGAGAAAGTCTCCATCGTGCTCGTGACATACAACAACCTCAACCTGACGATTCAATGTGTAAACAGCATTCTGAGAAATACCACCTGGCCCAATTACCAGCTCATTGTCGTCGACAACGGCTCGGAGGATGGTACGGGCGATTATCTTGAGCGCCTGCGCCAAGAGGTGCCGACCGCGAAGGTCATCCTCAACCCCGACAACCGAGGCTTCGCTGCGGCCAATAACCAGGGCTTGCGAGAAGCCGACGGTGACATCCTGCTGTTGCTCAATAACGACACGGTAGTGCCTGGCGGCTGGCTGGATCCGCTGGTCAGGCATTTGAGAGAGCCGAGTATCGGCTTGGTCGGACCGGTCACGAATGCGGTAGGTAACGAAGCGAAAATCGCGATTTCCTACACCGACATTCAACAGATGCAAGATTTTGCAGACCGCTACACCGAAGCCCGCAAGGGACAGACGTTCGACATCTCGATGCTGGCGATGTTTTGTGTCGCCTTTCGCCGCAGCATCCTCGAAGAGGTGGGTTATCTGGATGAAGCATTCGGCATCGGCATGTTCGAGGACGACGACTACAGTCGTCGCGTACAGGCGGCCGGCTACCGGACGGTCTGCGCCGAAGACGCGTTTATCCATCATTACGGGCAGGCGTCGTTCAGGAAGCTGATCGCCAGTGGTGAGTACCAGGCGCTCTGGGACAAAAACCAGGCGTACTTCGAAAGCAAATGGGGGGCGTGGCAGGCCCATGTTCATCGTGACGAGCCTGGCGGGGAAACGGGGGAGAAGGCTGGGTCGCAATAAGGCCGGCACCGACACATCCAACATCATCGCCACCATGCCAAGGCTGTTTCAGCGCCCAGGCAAATCTTCATCCATCAGATGAAACGCCCGGGGAGCAAAACCAAGCCAGTCACTGGCGTGCGAATGGTCGAACACCAGGTCCTGGTTCATCCGCCCCACCAGGGCGCTTGAAAGATGTCGGTAACGTGGCAGGCAGCGCAAAATCGAAACGCCCACGCTGAGTGCCTTGGCGGGAAGGGGCAGCGTTCGCTCCGGGCGTCCCATGGCCTGGAAGATTCGCCGCACCATCGTGTGATACGGCAAGACTTCCCCTCCTGAGAGGTTGTAGCCGCCACTGGGCAGGCCAGGTGTACTCATGGCGGACAGACACGCCTGGATCACGTCATCCCCATGCACTGGCTGGCGCAAGCCGGTACCGCCACCGATAAGCGGGAAAAATCCGAAGCGTTGAATGAAACGTGCTATTTCCGAGATGTTCTTGTCGCGGCCAAAGCCATAGATCAGGGTCGGTCGCAGGATCACCCATTCGATTTGCCGTTCGATCGCCCACTGCTCGAGTTGTTCTTCTGCACAGATCAAGCGTTGCGCCACGTCGCGCTCCCGAGCGTCAGGCGATGCGTGCTTGGCAAAGCGGCTCGTGGAGGAGAGCACGACAACGCGTTTGACGTGGGTGCTGGCAAGGCGCTCCAGGTAGTCGGGCAGCACCCAGAGGGGGGCGAATGACAGGAACGTGTCCAGCGCCAATCCGTGCCAGTCGTCAGCCTTTCGCCACGTCACACCGGGACAGGACACCGTGGGCAGGCTTCGAGTGAAGGCGCTCGTCAGGTGGCCGGTTTGTGCCAGCAATGGCAGGGCACGCTTGCCCAGGAGGCTGGAGCCGCCCAATATTCCTATCCGCAATTGAGCGCTCTTATCGTAGGTTCCATGCATTTCTAAACCGGGTGGTGGCGTGGCGAAGGACCACCAGGCCGAATCGAAACCAGACCCCGATCACCACGCTGATCCACAGGACGGTAGGGTACTTGCGGCGAAAGAACTTGCGATAGAAACGCAGGAATCCCAAGTGTTTGTGCCATTCGACGAAATAGGGACGATGACGACTGCAACCACCGAATACATGCATCACCCGGGCATCAGGTACGAACAGTACGCGCCAGCCGGCCTGATGGAAGCGCATGCACCAGTCCAGGTCTTCGCAATGAAGGAAATAGTCTTCGTCCCATAAGCCGACACTCTCGATCGCTTCGCGCTTGACCAGCATGCACGCCCCGGAGATGGCCTCAACGACAACGGGCGTGCCGGGTAGCGGCTCCTTGTGCAATAAAAAATCGGATAACAGCGATGGGAAAAGTACTGAGAGCCGCGAAAGTCCGAAGGCCCGCATGAAGGCACGCCTGGGCGTGGGGAATACCCGGCGCCCACCGGCTTGCTCGCTGCCGTCCGGGTTGCACAGGAACCCTCCGACCATGCCGATCTCCGGCGCGCTGCGCAGCGCCAGTAGCAAGTGGTCTATGGCATCGGCGGCCAGCACGGTGTCGGGGTTCAAGAAAAACAAGTTGGGGGCCGCTGACAGGCGGGCACCTTGGTTGCACGCCACGGCGAAGCCGAGGTTGGCGGCATTGCGTACGATTTGAAGCGAGTTGCCGGCAGCATGGGTTCGCTCCACCAGCATCAGGCTATCGTCGTGGGAGTCGTTATCCACCACGATCACTCGGGAAGCGCCGGCGGCAAATGCCGACCCTACACACGCCAGCAAAAGCTTGCCAGCGTTGTAATTGACGATGATCACATCACACTCGCCACGCAGAGATGATGTGGCCCATTCATCCATAGCGAGCAGTTCCACTGCTTCCAACTTCATCACTCCATTGCTCAAACCTGGATACGTATGGGGTCGCAACTACTCAGGTCTGTATCAAAGATAGCAGGTCCGTGCCCTGCGACCAGTTCCGGCCAGCGCTTTCAGAACGTTTGCCCCAAGGAAAACTGGAATACCTGCGTATCAGCGTTATCCGGCGTTCGGACCGGAAAGGCGACGTTGGCGCTCAACGGGCCCAGCGGGCTATACCACGTCACCCCGACTCCCACCGAGCTGGCCATCTGGCTGAGGTCGACCCCATCGCATCCCTGGGTGGTGCTCAGGTAGCACTTGTCGGAATAGACGCTGCCAACGTCCCAGAACACCGAGGTACGCAGTGATTTGTTGTCTTTGATGAAGGGCAGTGGGAACAGGTACTCCACGCCGCCGGTGATGAGTATGTTGCCGCCCAGTGACTCGGTGTCCCGGTCGGAGTAGTAGGCTTGGCCGGCGCTGGCATAGGTGCCGGTGGCCGGCGTGTTGCGCGGGCCGAGGGTACCGCTTTCAAAGCCGCGCACCGAGCCTTCGCCACCGGCGGTGTAGTTTTCATAGAACGGCAGGCCGTCGGTCGAACCGTAGCTATTGCCGTAGCCGAGTTTGGTGTGTAAACGCAGCGAGGTGGCGTCGGTGACCGGCAGGAAGGCCTGCCCGGTGTAGTCGATCTTGTAGAAGCTCAGATCACTGCCAGGCACCGTCGCCATCAGGTTAAGGCTTTGCGAATGCCCCCGAGTGGCCAGCACGCCTTTGTTCAGGGTTGATTCTGACCAGCCGAGATTAGCCTTGAAGTTGGTGAAGTCCTTGCCTTCACGCTCGATGAAATCGTAGATCTCATCGGCGCTGTAGGTCCCCGGTTCGATGCTGTCATGTTGCACCGTCACGCCGAAATTCAACCGTGAGGTTTCATTGATCGGGTAGCCGAGGGAGGTGCCGGCGCCGTAGCTATTGATGGAATAGTACGAATAATCGTCATCGTAATATTCGTTGTAGTCAGTGGCGTTGTAGAACAGGTTGTAACCCAGGCTCACGCCGTCTGGCGTGAAGTAGGGGTCGGTAAAGCCGATGTTGTACTTGCTTTGGTAGGACGAGCGGGTCAGGCCCAGGCTGGCGGAGTTGCCGGTGCCGAGAAAGTTGTTCTGGGTGATCGAGCCGCCAAGGATCAGGCCGGCGCTTTGCGAGAAGCCGACGCTGGCGCTGATCGAGCCGGAAGCCTGCTCTTCGACGCTGTAGTTCACATCGACCTGGTCATCGACACCGGGCACTGCCGGGGTCTCGACGTTGACTTCCTTGAAGAAACCCAGGCGCTCCAGGCGGGTCTTGGACTGGTCGATCAGGTAGGTCGAGGCCCAGCCACCTTCCATCTGGCGCATTTCACGGCGCAGCACTTCGTCCTCGGACTTGGTGTTGCCACGGAAGTTGATGCGGTTGACGTAGGCGCGCTTGCCCGGGTCCACGGCGAAGGTGATGTCGACGGTATGGTCTTCATCATGCGGCTGCGGCACACCGTTGACGTTGGCGAAGGTGTAGCCCTCGTTACCCAGACGGCGGGTGATCAGCTCGGAGGTGGTGGTCATCAGCTTGCGCGAGAACACCTGGCCCTTCTGCACCAAGAGCAGCGACTTGACCTGGTCTTCAGGCACTTTCAGGTCGCCGCTGAGCTTGACGTCACGAACGGTGTATTTCTCGCCTTCGTTGACGTTGACGGTAATGTAGACGTGCTTCTTGTCCGGGGTGATGGACACCTGGGTCGAGGCGATGTCCATGTTGATGTAGCCGCGGTCCAGGTAGTAGGAACGCAGGCGCTCCAGGTCACCGGAGAGTTTTTCACGGGCGTACTTGTCGTCGTTCTTGAAGAACGACAGCCAGTTGGTGGTCTTGAGTTCGAACAGGTCGATCAGGTCTTCGTCAGGGAAAACCGTGTTGCCCACCACGTTGATGTGCTGGATGGCTGCCACGGTGCCTTCGTTGATGTTGACCTTCAGGCCGACGCGGTTGCGCGGTTGCGGCACCACTTCGGTGTCGACGGTGGCCGAGTAGCGACCCTGGGCAACGTACTGGCGTTGCAGTTCGTTACGTACACCTTCGAGGGTGGCACGCTGGAAGATCTCGCCTTCGGCCAGGCCGGATTGCTTGAGGCCTTTCATCAGGTCTTCAGTGGAGATCGCCTTGTTGCCTTCGATCTCGATACTGGCGACCGACGGGCGCTCGACAACGGTGATGACCAGCACATCACCGTCGTGTCCCAGTTGAATGTCCTGGAAAAAACCGGTCTTGAACAGCGCACGCGTGGACTCCACCAGGCGCCGCTCATCCGCGTTATCACCGACGTTCAACGGCAAGGCACCGAAGACACTGCCAGCGGAAACGCGCTGGAGGCCGTTGATACGAATATCGGAAATCTTGAAGCCTTGGGCGTGGGCAAGTGTGACATTGAGCAGCAGTGCAGCCGAGCAGAGCAGGCGCGAAAAATTCATCAAGATCTTATCCAGGACACATCGACAGGTGGTGTAGGTGGACGCGGATATCTCACCGCAAGACGAGACACCGCGGGAGCGAGCGGGCTGGTGGCGAGCAAGCATAAAAGTTCGCTGCGTTTGGTGCGGTTAACCCAATGTCAAGTTAGGTAAAGGTTGGCCTGCGGCGATGACGGTGCGCGGCACACGGGCGATAATGGGCCGACACCTACTCAAGAGCGCCCCATGATCTCTGTATTGCTAGTCGACGATGACCAGGAACTGACGGGAATGCTCAGCCAATACCTGGAGCGCGAAGGCTTTGAGGCGACTGCCGTGCACACGGGGGAGGAAGGCGAGGTGCAAGCGCTGTCCGGTCGCTATAGCATCGTGGTGCTGGACGTGATGCTGCCGCGGTTGTCGGGTATCGAGGTGCTCAGGCGCATTCGGGCCGTGAGCCAGGTGCCGGTGGTGTTGCTGACAGCTCGTGGCGACAACATCGACAAGATCACCGGCCTGGAGCTGGGCGCCGATGACTATGTGCCCAAGCCCAGTTCGCCGGGGGAGCTGGTGGCGCGTTTGCGGGCGATCATGCGCCGGGTGCAGCCAGCGGATCGGCCATCCAGCGAAGTGATCAGGACCGGGCCGCTGGTCCTGTGGCCCGGCAAGCGCCAGGCGCTCTGGCAGGGGCGCGAGCTGGGGGTGACCAGCACCGAGTTCAGTTTGCTCGAGGAACTGGCCCGCTGTGCCGGGCAAGTGGTGAGCAAACAGAACCTGTCGCTCAATGCCCTGGGTTGTCCCTTGACTCGCTATGACCGGCGCATCGATGTGCACATCAGCAGCATTCGCCACAAGCTGGGACCGCGCCCCGATGCCAAGGCCTGGATCCAGAGCGTGCGGGGCCTCGGTTACCTGTTGATCGTCGAATGATGAAGCCCAGCCGGCTGTTCTGGAAACTGTTCCTGGCGTTCTGGCTCGCCACCAGTTTGACGTTTCTGGTCGGGTTGGGCCTCTTGGTCATGGGCAGTTCCAGGCCGGGTGATCCTCATCTGGAAACGGTCCTTGCTACAGAAGAGCAGCTATTGCGACAGTTTGGCATCGAGTCGGGCCGGCAACTGCTGGCGGTGTGGGAACACCCGGATGACCAGGCCGTTGGCGTCTATGACAGCGCAGGTCAGCTGTTGGCCGGCACGCCAGTGCCGCAACCGGCCTACGAGCGATCGATCATCGGCAAGGACGGCATCGTGCTGTCGCTCAAGTCATCCCATCCCCTGGACAAAAAAGGCGACAGAGGGCCGAGTCACTGGACGCCGTTGATCATCGGTACGGTCATGAGTGCGCTGTTCAGCGGTTACATGGCGTTCTACCTGGCATGGCCGCTGGCCTATCTTCGACGCGCCATGAGTGACGTGGCCCAGGGGCGCTTCGAGACCCGGGTCAAGCCGATCATGGGGGAGCGACGTGATGAGATCGTCGATCTGGCCGAAGACTGCGACCGAATGGCCAACCAGTTGAAGCTGTTGGTAGACGCCCAGCAACACTTGCTGCACGACATCTCCCACGAATTGCGCTCACCGCTGACCCGCATGCAAGCGGCCATCGGGCTGCTGCAGCAAGATCCAGCTCGCCTGGAAATGGTGGAACGCATCGACCGTGAGTCGGTGCGCATGGACACGCTGATCGAGGCGTTGTTGACCCTGGCACGCCTGCAGGGGCGACCGGAGAGTATCGAGCGCGAACCAATCGATGTGGTCGAGTTGCTGTCGGTGATCGTCGAGG
Organism: Pseudomonas fluorescens; assembly: GCF_001623525.1. Lineage (NCBI taxonomy): Bacteria > Pseudomonadati > Pseudomonadota > Gammaproteobacteria > Pseudomonadales > Pseudomonadaceae > Pseudomonas > Pseudomonas fluorescens. The sequence continues at coordinate 276,034 of NZ_CP015225.1, forward strand.
ACGCCCGATTCGAAGCGCAAATGAAAGGCTGCCAGGTCACCTTGCAGGCGTGCCCGGCGTTTGTCAGTCGGGTCAGCGGTGAGCTGTTGTATCGGTGTTTCGAGAACGTCATTCGAAACGCGGTGCGTCATACCCGGCCAAACACCACGGTGATGGTCGTGGCGAAGGTCAATGGCGTCGCAGATGGCTTGACGGTGCAGATCAGCGATCAGGGCGCGGGTGTTGAACATTCGCGACTACAGAGCATCTTCAACCCGTTCGAACGTGGCTTGAACGAAGTCAGTGCCGGTTTCGGCCTGGGCCTGGCCATTGCCTCAAGGTCCGTGGAAATACACGGTGGCACCATCCTGGCGCGCAACGAGCCGTCCGGTGGGCTGACGGTGGAAATCAGCTTGCCTCGTAGGGGGTGATCTTTACACGATATTACATTGGCTTGACGGCCCTGTACGCCCCGCCTCAGTAGACTTTGCGCTCAAACTTACTCAGCGTTTGCTGGTGTTTCAGCGTGGAGGTGCTCATGTTTCTGGTTCATAAGAAGGGTTTCGTTCCCGGCAAGAGAATGGTCGACGGTCTGGTGCCTTATGACTTCTTCTGCGAAGACAATCCGAGCCTTAACCTGTTTGTCTTCACCGGTTCCGCCACCCCGGGCAAGGTGGTCGAGGAACAGACACTCTGGGGATTTACCCGTCTTGAGCGTTTTGAAGCACTGAGCGGCACCCTGGTGTCGAACAAAAAGCAGAAGGGCTGGTTCCAGAAAGTCAATGTACTCACCGGCCCGGCCCAGAACGGCACGCAAGGCGTGAAGTTCCAGCGGGTGCTGAAAATCATCAAGCACACCGATGCATCGAGCCGGATCGCCAGCAAGGCCGACTACGAGATCCAGACAGACGAAGGCGACACCTACTTCACTCGTCGGCCTGCTGGGGGTGACAGGGCGCAAACCGTTATCTATTCGGCAGAACAATAAGCTCGATTTCAACGCGACGCTTCAGGATTCGCCGAGCTGAAACCGATAACCCACGCCATACAACGACTCGATCGGCTGCTCTCCTGGGCAAGCCTGTTCGAGCTTGCGCCGCAGATTACGGATATGGCTATCGACGGTGCGATCAGTGACCACCCGATGATCGGAATAGATCCGGTCGAGCAATTGATCCCGGGAAAACACCCGCCCCGGGGACTGGGCCAGTGTACTGAGCAGGCGCAGTTCCAAGGGCGTCAGGTCCAGGGCGATGCCATCGAGTGACGCCTGGTAGCGGTCTTCGTCAATCAGCAGCCGGGCTGGCGCGGTGACGAGAAGTCGTGGGCTGCGCCGCAGGATCGCCTTGACCCTGGCTACCACTTCACGCGGGCTGAAGGGTTTGCAGATGTAATCGTCGGCCCCCAGGTCCAACCCGAGCAGGCGATCGACTTCCTCCACGCGGGCGGTGATCATGATGATCGGCACGGCGCTGAAGCTGCGCAGCTCCTGGCACACTTGCAGGCCGTCGCGCCCCGGCAGCATCAGGTCGAGCAGGATCAACCGCGGCTCGCTGGCCCGTACCGCTGGCACCACTTGAAGGCCATTGTCCAGGCACTGGGTTGCATAGCCGGCGGCGATCAGGTAGTCGCGCATCAATGCGGCCAGCTTGGGTTCGTCTTCGACGATCAGGATCGGGCTGTCATGGGTCATGTTCAGGCATTCCGTGGCAGGCGCAGGGTCAGCCAAAGGCCGCCCAACGGCGAGTGCTCGGCGCTGAGGCTGCCGCCATGGGCCAGGGCGATGCTGTGACAGATGGCCAGTCCCAGGCCGGCGCCGCCACTGGCGCGATTGCGTGAGGTTTCGCCGCGGTAAAAACGCTCGAACAGTCGCGGCAGTTGAACCGCATCGACCCCGGGGCCAGAGTCGAGAAAATCGATGCGTACGACGTCGTCCTCGCTGGCCGCACGAATGCGCAGCACGCCACCCTCGTCGGTATAACGCACCGCGTTTTCCAGCAGATTGCCGAACAGTTGCTGCAGGCGCTTGGGGTCGGCTTCGACCTGCAGCGGCGTTGTCGGCAATTCCAGCTCCAAACGCAGATGCCGGGCATTGCAGCGCTCCTGGAACATCGCCACGCACCCGTCCAGCAGTTCGTTGAGATCGCATTCGCCCTTGCGGTAAGTCAGCGCGCCGACATCGGCCAGGGACAGTTCGTACAGATCGTCCACCAGTTTGCTGAGCATGCCGACTTCGCCTTGCAGCGATTTCATCGAGGACGAGTCGAGGGTGCGCACGCCGTCTTCGATGGCTTCCAGCTCGCCGCGCAATACCGACAACGGGGTGCGCAGTTCGTGGGACACATCGGCCATGAACTCCCGGCGCATTTTTTCGTTGCGTTCCAGGGTATACGCCAACTGGTTGAAGTCTCGGGCCAACTGACCGACTTCGTCATTGGAGGCCACCGACACGCGGTTGCTGTATTCCCCGGCGGCCAACCGGTGCGTGGCGGCGGCCACTCGCTTGACCGGGTCAAGCAGGGTACGGGCGATCCACCAGGCAATCAGCATCGCCAACAGCAACGAGAGCACACCCACGGCCAGGCTGGTGCGCACCAGATACTGACGAAAGCGTTCACCGCCAGCCTCGGTCACGTTCTGGAACGGCGTCACCGCCAGCCAGCCGACGGTTTTGCCAGCGACCTCGATCGGGCGCATCAGGGCGTCGTTGGCAATCGCCGAGTAGCCCATGACCAACTGTTTCTGCTGATCCAGCAGAGCGATGCGAAACACCGCGCCAGTCAGGTCGGACATCGGCATGGGTGGGTGCTCTGGGTGGGTGGTGTTTTCGCCCGGTTCCGGACGCAGGAGCTCGAACCAGCGATCCGGCTGGTTGCGCAGGAATTCCCAGTCGCCTTCGCGCTCGTAGGCGCTGGCCAGGCGCGGCAGTACCGGCGTCATGCGCACCAGGGCCTGTTCGTTGAGGTAGTCCAGAAAGCCTTTGCCGAAGCTCCAGCCGTTGGCCACCCCCATGCTCAGGATGACGAACAGCACGCTGGCCAGTACGGCAATAAACAGCTTGGTGGAGATGCTCAGTTTCATGGGCTCGGGCAGTTCGATGAATGGCCCGACCATTTAGGCCTTGGTGCGATGAAGATTCAAGGGCGGCGGACAATCTTCAATTTTCCTGCACATTTGCCTCGCAGTATGGCGCCTGGCTTGAACCATCCGTCTTGCAGAGGCATTTATGTCGACCAAATTATTCGCCAAATCCCTGGTGACCGCCGCCATCCTGGTGTGCTTGATCGTTTTGTTCATGTTGGGCGGTTGCTCCGGCGAGTCGGCACCCACGCCCGAACCGCCCAAGGTCTCGGTGATCACCGTGCAGCCGCAAAGTCAGGCGCTGACCACTGAGCTGGCCGGACGCACCCAGGCGTTCATGGTCGCCGAGATACGCCCGCAGGTCGGCGGTATCGTCCAGCAGCGGTTGTTTGTCGAAGGGGCCGAGGTCAAGGCCGGACAGGCGCTGTATCAACTGGATGCTTCTTCTTACAAGGCCGCATTGGCTGAGGCCCAGGCGAACCTCGCCAAGGCACGCGCCACCTTGAAGTCGGCCCAGGCCACGGCCAAGCGTGACGCCCAGTTGGTAAAGATCGATGCCATCAGCCAGCAGGACAACGAGGATGCCCAGGCCAACCTGATGACCGCCGAAGCGGAAGTGCAGGTGGCCCAGGCCGATGTCGACACTGCACGCATCAACCTGGCGTATACCCGCATCAGTTCCCCCGTCAGTGGGCGCGTCGAAACCTCGACGGTCACGCCCGGCGCGCTGGTGGTGGCCAACCAGGACAGCGCACTGACCACCGTGCAGCAGTTGGACCCGATGTATGTAGACGTCACCCAGTCGACCACCGAACTGTTGCGGCTCAAGCGCGACTTGGCCAGCGGTGTGCTACAGAGCAATGGTGAAGGTGAAGCGCGGATCCGCCTCAAGCTCGATGACGGCAGCACCTATGCCCATGAAGGTCGCTTGAAGTTCAGTGGGGTCAGCGTCAATGAGGGCACGGGCACGGTGACCCTGCGGGCGCAAATTGCCAACCCGGACCGCCTGTTGCTGCCGGGCATGTACGTGCGGGCGGTGCTGGAGCAGGCGCGGGATGACAAGGCCATCCTGATTCCACAGAAGGCGGTGACCCGCAGTGCCAGCGGTGCGACTTCGGTGCTGGTGGTGGTCGACGGCAAAGTCGAGCAGCGCATGCTGACCATCGACCGCGCCGTGGATAACCAGTGGTGGGTCACGGCGGGGCTGAACGCGGGAGACCAGGTGATTGTCGAGGGTGGGCAGAAGGTCCGGGTCGGTGAAACCGTCGTGGCACAGAATACCGGTACCCGCAGCCGTACGCAGAAAGCGACGCCTGTTGCCATCGCGCAGGAGGGCTGAACATGGCGCGCTTCTTTATCGACCGACCGATTTTCGCCTGGGTCATCGCCATCGTCATCATGCTCGCTGGCGCCTTGTCCATCAGCCAGTTGCCCCTGGAACAGTACCCGGACATCGCGCCGCCGACGGTGCGCATTTCCGCGACCTACACCGGCGCCTCGGCCAAGACCGTGGAAGACTCGGTGACCCAGGTCATCGAACAGCAAATGAAGGGCCTGGACAACCTGACCTACATGTCGGCCTCCAGCAGCTCGGACGGCAGCGCCAGCATCAGCCTGACCTTCACCGCCGGCACCAACCCGGACGTGGCCCAGATGCAGGTGCAGAACAAGCTGCAACAGGCCGAGTCGAGGTTGCCGCAGTCGGTGCAAAGCGAGGGGCTGACCGTGACCAAGGGCGGTTCGGACTTCCTGATGATTGCCGCCCTGGCCTCCGACAATCCGAGCGTCACCGGCACGCAGATCGGCGATTACATTTCCAGCACCTTGCTCGATTCCATCAGCCGCATCGACGGTGTCGGCGATGTGCAGACATTGGGGTCCGGCTATGCCATGCGCATCTGGCTGGACCCGGCCCTGCTGGAAAAATACGCGCTGATGCCTTCGGATGTCAGCACGGCCCTGGAGGCGCAGAACACCGAGGTTTCTGCCGGTCAACTCGGCGCCATGCCGGCGGTGAAAGGTCAGCAGTTGAACGCCACCATCAGCGCCCGCAGCAAGCTGCAAACCGTCGAGGAGTTTCGCAATGTGGTGGTCAAGTCCACCAGTGACGGTGCGGTGGTGCTGCTGGGGGATGTGGCGCGGGTCGAATTGGGCAGTGAAAGCTACGATGTCAGCTCTGCTCTCAACGGCAAACCCGCTGCCGCCATGGGCGTCCAGCTCGCCGCCGGGGCCAACGCCCTGAACGTGGGCGAGGCGGTGAAGGCCAAGCTCAAGGAGCTGGAGGCGTTCTATCCGACGGAGCTGCAACTCAAGAACGTGATTGCCTACGACACCACGCCCTTTGTCAGCCTGTCCATCGAAGAAGTGGTCAAGTCACTGGGCGAGGCTATTGTCCTGGTGGTGCTGATCATGTTCCTTTTCCTGCAGAACCTGCGTGCCACGTTGATCCCCGCGATCACGGTGCCGGTGGTGCTGCTGGGGACATTCGGCGTGCTGGCGCTGTTCGGTTATTCGATCAATACCCTGACCATGTTCGCCATGGTCCTGGCCATCGGCCTGTTGGTGGACGACGCGATTGTGGTGGTGGAGAACGTCGAGCGGGTAATGGGCGAGCAGGGGCTCTCGGCCCTGGACGCCACGCGCCAGTCGATGGATGAAATCACCAGCGCCCTGGTCGGCATCGCCCTGGTGCTCAGTGCGGTGTTCATTCCCATGGCGTTTTTTGGCGGCTCCACAGGCGTTATCTACCGGCAGTTTTCGGTCACCATCGTCTCGGCCATGGTGCTCTCGGTACTCGTCGCCATGACGCTGACGCCGGCATTGTGCGCGACCTTGCTCAAGCCGTCCGATGGTCAGGGTCATGGCGCTCAACGTGGATTCTTCGGCTGGTTCAACCGCACGTTCGAGCGTGCTGCCGAGGCCTATAAACGTCAGGTGGGGGGCATTTTGCAGCGCGGGCGCGTTGGCTGGCTGGTGTATGGGCTGGTGCTGCTGCTGATGGCCGTCGGATATTTCAGCCTGCCGACTTCGTTCCTGCCTGACGAAGACCAAGGCATTCTCATGGCCCAGGTGCAGCTACCCGTCGGGGCCACGGACAGCCGCACGCAAGCGGTGGTCAAGCAGTTCGAAAGCTACCTGCTCGAACAGCCGGAAGTCGAAGCACTGATCAGCATTTCCGGCCTGGGCATGAACGGCAACAGCCAGAACAGCGCCCGTGCCTTTATCCGGCTCAAGGACTGGAGCGAGCGCACGGGGGCGGGGCAGGATGCGGCGTCCTTCGCCCAGCGCGCGACTATGGCGCTGTCGAGCATCGGCGATGCCAATGTGTTCGTCATGCAACCGCCGGCCGTGCGCGGCCTGGGGCAGACGTCCGGCTTCGACCTGCAACTCAAGGACCTCGCCGGCCTGGGGCATGACACGCTGGTGGCGGCACGGGAAAAACTCATCGAGCTGGCCAACCAGGACCCTCGCTTGCTCGGGGTACGCAGCAATGGCCTGGACGACGCACCGCAGCTCAAGGTCAGCATCGATGATCGCAAGGCCGGGGCCTTGAGCCTGAGCACCAGCGACATCAACACCACGCTGTCCACGGCGTTGGGCGGCACTTATGTCAATGACTTCCTCAACCAGGGGCGGGTGAAAAAGGTCTACGTCCAGGGTGAGGCTGCGGCGCGGATGCAGGCGGCTGACCTGGAGCACTGGTTCGTGCGCAACAGCAACGATGAAATGGTGCCGTTTTCTTCGTTCGCCAGCAGTTCCTGGAGCTACGGCTCGCCGTTGCTGGAGCGCTACAACGGCAACGCCTCGCTGGAGGTGGTTGGCGATCCGGCGCCCGGCGTCAGTTCCGGGGACGCCATGGATGCGGTGCAAGCGCTGGTCAAACAATTGCCGGAGGGTATCGGCTACGAGTGGACGGGGCAGTCCTATCAGTTGCGCCTTTCCGGTTCGCAGGCGCCGTTGCTGTACGGGATTTCGGTGCTGTTCGTATTCCTCTGCCTCGCTGCGCTCTATGAGAGTTGGTCGGTGCCTTTCTCGGTGATGCTGGTGGTGCCGCTGGGGGTGGTGGGTGCGGTGCTGGCCACGCGTGTCAGTGGCTTGAGCAACGACGTGTACTTTCAGGTCGGGCTGTTGACCACCGTGGGATTGGCCGCCAAGAACGCCATTCTGATCGTCGAGTTCGCCAAGCACCTGCAAGAGCAGGGCAACAGCTTGCGCGAGGCGACATTGATCGCTGTGCGCCAACGCCTGCGGCCGATTCTCATGACGTCCCTGGCCTTCATGTTCGGCGTATTGCCCCTGGCCCTGAGTAGCGGTGCCGGTTCCGCCGGACGTCAGGCCATTGGTACCGGTGTGCTGGGCGGCATGTTGTCCGCCACGGTGTTGGGGATCTTCTTCGTTCCTTTGTTTTTTGTGCAGATTCGCCGACGTTTCGGTCGCGTTTCCACGGTTTCGACCTCTGTTCCATCCGCCCAGTCAGGTGACGCATGATCAAATTTCGCTGGCCATTGCTGGCCATCCTCACGCTGTTCGGTGGCTGCATGAATCTGGCGCCGCAGTATGAACGCCCTGAGGCGCCAGTCTCCGAGCAATGGCTGCCGGCTGCCAGCACGCCCAAGGGCGAGGTGAGTGCCGACATCGAGTGGCAGAATTTTTTCACCGACAGCCGCCTGGCGCGCTTGCAGTCCCTGGCGCTGAGCAACAACCGCGACCTGCGCCTGGCGGTCCTGAACGTTGAAAAGGCCCAGGCGCAATACCGCATCCAGCGCGCCGAGTCCTTGCCTTCGATCGATGCGAGTGTCAGTGGCACTCACAGTCGCACGCCCGGCTCGTTGTCCAACACGGGCTCGGCGGCCACCACCCATGACTACAGTGCGCAACTGGGGTTGAGCAGCTATGAAGTGGATCTGTTCGGACGGGTGCAGAACCTTCAGGACGAAGCCCTGGAGGACTATCTGTCCTTGACCGAAACCCGACGCAGCACGCAGATCAGCCTGGTGGCCGAAGTGGCGACGGCCTGGCTGACCCTGGCGGCCGACAACGAGCGTCTGCACTTGGCCCAGGAGACCTTGCGCAGCCAGCAGGCGACCTACGAACTGACTCAACGCAGCCACGCCCTGGGCGGCTCCTCCGGTCTGTCCGTGGCCCAGGCGCAAACTACCGTGGAGTCGGCGCGGGTCGACGCAGCGGCGTATGAAAGCCAGATCCTGCAGGATCGCAACGCCCTGCGGCTGCTGGTGGGCAGCGACATTCCCGAAGAATTGTTGCCGGGTGCTTACCTGGAATCGGCCGCGGCGCTGGTGCAGGTGCCGGCAGAGCTGCCTTCCAGCCTGTTGCAACGACGCCCCGATGTGCTGGCCGCCGAGCACACGCTCAAGTCGGCCAATATCGACATCGGTGCCGCCCGTGCGGCGTTCTTTCCCAGCATCAGCCTGACGGCCAATGCCGGTTCCTCAAGCTCGGCCCTGTCCGGCCTGTTCAAGTCCGGCAGTGGCGCCTGGACGTTTGCCCCGAGCATCAGCCTGCCGATCTTCGATGCCGGCAGTAACCGCGCGACGCTGGACTCGGCCAAGACCGAGCGCGAGATCCAGGTGCAGACCTACCAGCAAACACTGCAGAGCGCCTTCAAGGAAGTGGCCGATGCCCTGGCGGAGCGCAGCACGCTGGATCGCCGTATCGAGGCCCAACAGGCGTTGACTGACGCCAGCCGCAAGAGCTTCGAACTCTCCGACGCTTTGTACCGTGGTGGTTCGCAAAGCTATCTCGAAGCCCTCGACGCCCAGCGCTCTCTGTACAGCGCGCAGCAGGACCTGATCACCTTGCGCCTGACCGAGCAGAGCAACCGTGTGACGTTGTACAAGGTGATGGGCGGCGGCTGGAATTAAGGAGTGCTCTGGGAGGAGTACCTGTGAGAGCCAAGCCCCCTTGTGGGAGCCGAGCTTGCTCGCGATAGCGTCAGCAGATTCACCATCCCTGCCAACTGACTCACCGCCATCGCGAGCAAGCTCAGTTCCCACAGGAGATTTGTGGTGAACAGCGAATCCATGCCTCCCCGAACCGCCCTGTGGCAGTGAGCAGGCTCAGCTCCCACAGGGGATATGGTGAACCCAGATGAATTGGACCAGGCTCAAGCCGCCGTCGATTTTTCCCGGCTGTCACTCGCGGTGTCGCGGAACAGCCGGGGCGACATGCCGAACGTCGATTTGAAATGCCGGCTGAAGTGGGAGCTGCTGCCATAGCCCCAGGCGTAGGCGATCTCGGTGAGCGAGCGGTGGGCATGTTCCCGGTTGCGCAGGTCTTCGGCACAACGTGACAGGCGCCGCTGCCAGATGTATTCGCTGACACTGCACCCCAGTTCATCCTGGAAGGCGCGGTGCAGGCTGCGGACCGAGCACTGTTCGGCGTTGGCGATGCGTTCGATGGTCAGGTCGCGGTCGGCCAGGTGGCGTTCGATGTACGCCTTGAGGCGGTTCTGCTTGAAGAAGCGGAAGTCGTGTTCGAGTTGCTTTTCTTCCTGTTTGTTCTTCAGCGCGTTATCCAGCAGCCCGGTGATGCTGTCACCGATCAGCCCGGCCGAATGGTTGTTCAGCAAGGGGTACTGATTGTAGGCATCGCTGATCAGGTGCATGAGCATCCGCCCCAGTCCATTGCGACCGTTAAGGTGCATGTCGCCGGTTTGCGCCACCTGCCCGGATGCCCCTTGGAACAGCAGGATGAAATGTTCGCAACCTTGCGTGCTGGTCACATTGAAAGGTTTGCCGCAGTCCACCAGGAGCATTTCGTCAGGGGCCAGCACGCTGCTTTGCCGGCCCTGCTCGAAATGACTGACGCCAGCCACCTGCATGATCAACATGCGCGGCGTATCGAGGGCGTCGACCGCCTTGCTCAGGTGGCGCGAATATCGATGGGCGCTGGCGGTCATTCGACAGAAACGCAGCTGGCCCAGGTCCCCGTACTCCAGCCGACCCTGGAAATTGCTGTCATGCAACGGGTCGATGAACGTCGATTCCAGCCGTTTTATATAGTCCGGCGTACGCCCCAGGTGATCGCTCATGAACTCTTTCCATTTCATCAGGCGATCGGAGCGAACAACCTGATCGGTGGACACGCAGGCTAAATGGTTCATTTTTCGCCTCTATTTATTATTGTTTTCTGACGGATCGGGCAAAGGGGTCGATTTGCCCGATCCGGGCCTGATCAAGGGGGTCACAGACTCAGAACGGGTAGTGATGGCCTCCGGGCTGCCAGGTCACCCAATGGGCACGGGTAAACTCATCCAGGGCATAGTGACCGTTGAAGCGACCGAGGCCGGAATTTTTTTCACCACCGAACGGGGCATTGGGTTGGTCATCGACGGTGATGTCGTTGATATGGGTCATGCCCGCCACAATGCCACGGGCGAAGTTCAAGCCACGGGCCATGTCCCGGGTGAACACGGCGCTGGACAGGCCATACTCGCTGGCGTTCGCCAACGCCAATGCATGGGTTTCGTTTTCTGCGACCAGCAGCGGCAGCAGGGGGCCGAACGTTTCATCGCGGGCCAGTTCCTGATCGGCTCCTACTTCGCCGAACACATGGGCAGGCAGCACCAGCCCGGATGCGGGGCCGCCGCAAAGCTGCTTGAGGCCGGCACTCCGGGCGCCGTCGAGCTTACGCAGCAGGCCATCGAGCTGGCTCTGATTGACCACTGGCCCGATCACCGTGTCGGCCTTGGTCGGATCACCCGTCTTGAGGTTGCGCACGCGCTCCGCCACCAGCGACGCGAAATCGGCATACAGCGAGCGGTCGACAATCACTCGGTTGACGCTCATGCAGATCTGGCCCTGGTGCAGGAAACGCCCGACCACCGCAGCGTGCGCCGCAACGTCAATGTCGGCGTCATCCAGCACCACCAGCGGCGCGTTGCCGCCCAGTTCCAGGGCCACGCGCTTGATGTGTTTGCCACCGGTGGCAATACGGCCGACATTGCGTCCCACATCCGTCGAACCGGTGAAGGAAATCAGGCTCGGCACCGGGTGCTCGACAAAGGCATCGCCGATTTCCGAGCCTGCGCCGACCACCACGTTGAGCGAGCCCTCGGGGAAGCCGGCCTCTTCGAACAGGTGGGCAATCAGCAGGCCGCCGGTCACCGCTGTGTCGCTGGCGGGCTTGAGCACGATCGTGTTGCCCAGGGCGAGTGCCGGCACCACCGAGCGCATGCTCAGGTACAGCGGGAAATTCCATGGACTGATCACACCCACCACACCCAAGGGTTCACGGAAGACAAAGCTCTGTTCGCCGGGCTTGTAGCTGGTCAGGATCCGACCTTCGACCTGCATCGGCATCGTCGTGCATTCGCGCACCAGGTTCAGCGTGAACTGCCATTCCATGCTCGCCTTGATCCGGGTGCTGCCGGACTCGTGGATCAGCCAGTCGATGATTTCTTCGCGGCGGTTCTGGATGACCTGGGCGAGCTTTTCAAGTTGTGCGCCGCGCTGGGTGGGGTGCAGTTGTGCCCACGCTGCCTGTGCCTTTTGCGCCGCCTGATAGGCGTCGTCGAGATCGGCAATCGAGGCCAGGGGCATCTCCAGCAGTTGTTCGCCGTTGAAGGGGTTGCGGTCGTCCAGGCGGCGTGCGGAGCGTCCTGCACGCCAGGTGCCGTTGATGTATTGGTCGCCGTTGATGGCGTAGGGCGCGAGCGGTTGAGTCGTCATGGTCTTTTACCTTTGGAGGCAGGTGGTCGCCTCGTTTAGAAATCAAGGGGGCAAACGCCGATGGGGAAAACTGCTCAGCTCCTGATCCAGGCGCGGCCCCAGGAATTGAGTGTGTATTCCTCCTGTGCCCAGACACCGGGCTGGCGGTTGGCATCGGTGACTTCCAGCTCAGCCGAGAACTCCAGGCGGTTGCGATCGGCATCGACCACCATGAAGAACAGGTTGTTGCCCGGCCCATGTCGGCCGGGCCCGAAGAAAATGGTGATGCGCTCCTTGGCGAAGCGATCACCCCAGTCGCGGATGTCATTCCATTCGTTGGTTTCGTAACAGTGGTGATCCCACTCGTTTTTCGAACCGCGGAAAAACGCCAAGGTGTGGTGCTCGTCGTCCGAGCGCAGGAAGCACGTCATCAGTTGGCCGGTCTGCTCATCCACGACATTGTCCGAAACAGTGAAGCCCACCGTGTTGACGTAGAAATCGATCATGGCTTCCAGCTCCGTGGTCTGGAACACCACGTGTTGCAAGCGGCCGGGCATGCCTTGGCCCGAGGCCTGGAGAGCGGGCTGAGCGACGCCAAATATCGTTTGCCGGCCCTGGGGATCACGGATCAGGAAAGCCCCCGTTTCGAGCAGCGGCGAGTCGAGCTCTTCGATGACGCAACCGTTGCCGAGCAGGCGAACCCGCAGTGTTTGCAGGCGAGGCTGACTGCCCAGGTCGAACGCTGCCGCGAGCAGGCCGCTGTGGTCGGCGGGAGACACGAGCATGGCGCGTTGCGGGCCGCTGAGCATCCAGCTGCCATCGGCTTGCGCCTGGCTGTCCATGTCCAGCATCCGTCGATAGAAATCGATTTGCCGTTGCGCGTCCTTGCTCGCCAGGTGCAGGTAGCACAGGCGTGCAGGTGTGGAAGTCTGGAGTGTTTGCATAACCACCTCTGTGCTTGAAGGTTTAATGAAAGACGGGCGCGATGCTCGGCTCGATTGCGCTGCTGTGGGCCTCGGCGATGCCGAACAGCGACTGCAACGATTCGGCGGCCCGGATTTCGGTGGCCTTGTCGAAAATCGCGGCGATATAGCGATCCGGGCGCAGCAACAGGAACGGGTGCGAATCGCCCAGCAGGGTTTTGAGCTGGCCTTCACGGTCCTGGAGCACCGTGCAGCCGGGGATCGACGGCATGGCCTGGACGGACGCGGGCAGGATCAGGATGCGCCTGGCTTCAAGGTGGCTCCAGAGGCCATGCTTGAGTTCATCGATACGTTGGCGGGTCGGGTCGCCGTATTGAATCAAGGCGAAGCCGGCGCCGATGGCGTCATCGAGCAGGCGTTCCTGGTCGTGGGCGTCGGTGAGCATCGGTTGCGGGAACATGTGTCCGCAGGACAACGTGCCTGCTTGTCCCTCGGTCAGCACCAGGCCCCGGGTGAAACGGGGTTTGGGCTTGAAGCGCATTTGCAGGAAATAATCGCGCAACGGCGGCAACAGGCCGATCAAGGCGAATGCGCCACTGATCAGGCGAGCGCGCAGGACGGTGGCCGGTGCCATGACCACGCCGAGGTTCAAGGCCAACTTGATCAATGCCCACGCATGATCACGACGCTCGCTTTCGTAGGACAGCAGTGCGCTTTCCGCCATTTTTCCCTTCAACACGCCGACCAGCTTCCAGCCCAGGTTGTGGGCATCGCGAACGCCGCTGTTCATGCCTTGCCCGGCATAGGGCGGGGTCAGGTGAGCGGCGTCGCCGGCGAGAAACACCCGCTGCACCTGCCACCGCTCGGCGACCCGGGCATGGAAGGTGTAGACCGTCTTGCGCACGATGGAAACCGGCGCGTCACTCTTGAAGGGGCGCAGCAATGCTTGCAGGCAGGTTTCGTCGAGCACCTGTTCGTCCGTTTCATCGGGTTTGAGCAGGAACTCGAATCGGCGCGTACGGTGAGGGCCGGGCACTTCCACTACCGGGCGCCTGGCGTCGCAATACACGCGGGTCTGCCAGAAGGGGTCGTCGTCCTGGTCAGTATCGACCACCAGCCAGCGCGAGGAGAAGCTCGAGCCGACCATCTCGATCCCAAGTTGCTTGCGCACCGGGCTACGGCCACCGTCGCAGGCCACCAGGTAAGCTGCGTGGACTTCCATCAGTTGCCCTTCGGCGTCACGCACCAGCGCGCATACGCCGTGTGGGTCCTGGGTGAATTCCACCAGCTCGTGGCTGAACCGAGCCGTCAGGCTGGCAAAACGTTCGAGGCCTCGCCTGAGGGTGTTTTCAAACAGCGGTTGGCGAAACGCGTTGCGCTTGGGGAAGCCATACAGCTTGCCGGTCGGCTCGACCTTGCCGAAGCAGCGACCGCCGGGCCGGGTGAAGTAATGCACGCCGTAGCCGGGCACGACATCACGCAGCACAGCAGCATCGAGCCCGATGGCCTGCATGGTGCGCAAGGACTCGTCATCGATTGAAACCGCCCGCGGCTCGGTCACGGTGCCCGGCTTGCGATCGATGATCAGGGTGTCCACATCGGCTTGGCCGAGCAGGTTGGCCAGGGTCAGCCCGGTAGGGCCGGCACCGATGATCAGGACCTGGGTGTTGATGCGTTTGAGGGTTGTCATTGTTATTCCCTTCCGGATGGCTCAGCCCAGTGGCTTGGCGCGGTTGGCGAGCGCAGCCATGCGTTGCGACAGTTCCTGCGCCAGGGCAAGGATCTGTTGCCCTTGTGTCTCTTCCTGGGCGCTGTCGCGTTCTCGTACCGGGCGCACGCAACTGATGCTGCCGACGACCTTGCCATCGCCGTCGAAGATCGGCGCGGCCAGGCCATAGACGCCCGCGTCGACTTCACCTGCGCTGGCCACATAGCCTTGGCGACGCAGTTGCTGCAACGAGCGACGAAACGCTTCCCAGGTCTGGCCAAGTTGACTGGCGCGCACTTCATCGGGGTGATCGAGGAACAGTTGGCTGTGTTGGCGCGAGGTCATGTTGGCGAGGATCGCCTTGGACGTCGCTCCCAGGAACAAGGGCCTGGGTGAACCACGGGAGTAGCTGACCTCACTGAACAGGTCCCCGTGCTGGTGAATGCACACAACCTGATCCTTGAACAGCCGGCAGATCAGCCACACCTGATGTTCGCTCCACTGCGGGAAGCTGGGCTCAAGCGATTGTGCTGCGCGTACGAGGGGGTCGCTCAGGCGCAACTGGCGGTCCCAGGTAATGATTCGCGCGCCCAGGGCATAACGGCCGGCTTCGACCTGGAACAACAGGTTGGCCTCGGCCAATTCGCGCACGTAGCGGTAGATCGTCGAACGGGTAAAACCCAGGGCGCCGCCCATGTCGTCCACCGCCCAGATCGGGCTCTGTTCGGTGAACAGGTCGAGTACCCGCAACATGCGCTCCAGGCTCGAGCCTTTGCTGTCGCCATCCGGCTCGGGCAGGGCGTCAGGGGTGTGTAGGTTTTCCATGCTTATTGCTCGTCCACGATGCTGTTGCGCAGGGTGCCGATTCGAGCGATCTCGATCTCGACTTCGTCGCCTGGTTTCATCCACACCGGCGGCTCGCGGAACGCCCCGACGCCGCCAGTGGTGCCAGTGACAATCACATCGCCGGGGGCCAGTTCGGTGAAGGTGGAACAGTATTCGATCAGCTGGCGCACATCGAAAATCATGTCGCTGGTGCGGGTGTGCTGCATCACTTCGCCATTCAGGCGGGTGGTCAATTCCAGGTCCTGCGGGTCGCCGATCTCGTCGCCGGTCACCAGCCAGGGGCCGAACCCACCGGTGTTCGGGAAGTTCTTGCCGGGGACGAACTGAATGGTGTGCTTCTGCCAGTCGCGGACACTGCCGTCGTTGTAGCAGGCATAACCGGCGACGTAGTCCAGCGCGTCGGCGTGTTTGACGTGACGGGCCGCTTTACCGATCACCACCGCCAGCTCGCCCTCGAAATCAAGTTTGTGGGACGCGGTCGGGCGAACGATGGGTTGCAGGTGGGCGGTCTGGCTGTCGGCGAAGCGGGTAAAGATCATCGGATAGGTCGGCATTTCCCGACCGGTTTCGCGCACGTGGGTGGCGTAGTTGATGCCGATGCACAGCACTTTGCCCGGGTTCGGGATCACCGGCAGGAACGTCACGTCAGCCAAGGGGATACGCGGCAGGCGTGCCAGGCGCGCAGGGCTCAGTTCGTTCAGGCGGTTGTGGCCGATGGCCTGCTTGAGATCGCTGCCAAGGGTTGGCTTGAGCGATTCCAGGTCGATGACTTGATCACCTTCGACCACACCGTAGCTACTACGGCCTTGGACAATAAAGCTTGCGAGTTTCATGGCGGTTCCTGGAGAGAGGGAGGGTGCAATGAGGGTTAATCTAGTCTTGCTATAAAATCCTGTAAAGTAGGATTTATACAAAAATCCTAAAATATGGAATTTATGTATTTTTGGCGAGGCTGTACCTTTGGCGGACCTGGGGAGCAGAGGGAGGGGAGGCAGGCATCCACCGCAGATGGCAGGGGCCGCGAGAGGTGCGCAAAGGCTCTGAACGTGTGGGAGCGAGCTTGCTCGCGATGAGGCCAGCCAAGTTCAATACTCATGTAACTGAACCGCCGCCATCGCGAGCAAGCTCGCTCCCACAGGGATTGTGCTTAATTGACGGGCATCAGGGCCCGATGCCAATCAATCGCTTGGTGCCCAGCAGCCATGCAGCGACATGCGCATCCGGAAGGGAATCCTGATCCGGGCAATGGGGCCGCTAGCCATGTCACGGGTGTCCAGCACTACCAGTTCACTGCGCCCTTCGGCAATGAGGTTGAGCAGGGCAACCACGTAGCCATCGGCTTCCTCCGCATCCGCCGAGCGCGGTATGAAGATGGGTTCCTGGAAGCATCCGCTGTCGCCGGGAAACCAGGCGTCGGTGCGGCCTGTCTGCAGGTCCAGGTGCGCCAGCAGGTTGAAGAACTGGAAGGGTATTGGCCCATTCGCCGGGTTGTAGGGGCGCTCAGGATCGAAGGCGAGCAGGAACCCATGCCGGTATTTCCGACCGATGTAGCGATCATCACACCGTGGAAACTCGCAGGGATATTCCGTCAGTGGCTGCGGTTGAACGTCCTCCTGCGCGCCATTCAGGTCGAAGGTCCAGCGCATCAGGCTGGCGGCCAGGGTTTCAGGCGGTGGTACGTAGCCGTCGGCCTGGGGAAAGAAGTAGAAGATATTTCCGCCGGTGACCGGCATGTCCACATACACCTTGCCGTCCTCATCGAACGCATTGAGCGTATGCCCCTGGAAACCGTCCTTGGGCCCCTTGAACCAACGCACATCTTGCCCACGGCCGTTGCGCGGCACGATGGCGAACAGCTGGGGCAGGTCGGGTTGCCACTGAAAATGTGGCCCGCCGTTTTTCATGCGTTCGACGTCCACCGTCAACGGAATCAACGGGAACACGACGTAGCGTTCGGTCACCGCGAAATCATGCACCATCGCCGCATAAGGCGCCTGGAACCAGATCTCGTGCAGCAGCTTTCCGTCCGGCGAGATTTCGAAATAGGCCAGGTCGGGCGTGCCGTCGCCTTTGGCCTCATAACTGCAGGCCAGCAGGTTGCCTGTCACCGGATCGAGCTTGGGGTGGGCAGTGAACGTCGCGGCTTTGATCTGCCCGTCAAAGCTCCATTCGCCGAGGGTCTCCAGGGTTTCGAGGTCCATCGCCCAAGGCAGGGCATCTTCCTTGAGCGCCAACAGGACGCCGTTGTGAGGGATAACGGTGGTGTTGGCGGTGGTGTTGTTTTTCGCCGCGAGAGGGTCATTGGTGTAGACGTTTCGATAGACGCCGTTGAGCGAACGCCCTTCACGGCGCTGGGCCAGCAGGCGATCGGTTTTCACGTAGCGGCGTCGCATCGAGACTTTGCCATTGGCAAAGTTGAAGCGGCTAACCACGCCGTCGCCGTTGAAAAAAATGTCGTTACCCAGCATGGGGGGGTACTGCGGGTCTGGCGCCACCTGAAAAAAAGTCCCACAGATCGACGCGGGCAGGATGCCTTCGATCTCAAGATCGAACACCTCTGCTTCCACGCGGCTGGGCGTGTAGAGAGCGCCGGAAAATTCAGGGGTTTGAGGGAATGGAATACTCATCGGGCAATCTCGTCAATGTGCGTGTTCGTTCATGTTCAGGCCGATTGCGGGGACATTGCCGGCCCGGAGGGCTTCACGCCGCGGCGAAAGCGTGCAACGACCAGGCACGAGATCACCAAGGCTAGCAGATAGGCTGAGGCGGCCAGCCATCCGACCGCGCGCAAGTGTCCCTCACCCACGACCAGTGCGGCGCCAAACGGGCCGAGTCCCTGGCCGATGAAAATCGCAGCGTTACCCAGGCCTGCCAGTCGGCCGGAAGGGTCCAGTTCCGCCGCCATGGAAAGTAGGTACGGCAGGCTGAAAAACCAGACCATATGGATCAGGCAGGCCGTGGTGATAAAGGCAACGGGGCTGGTGCCATAGACCATGATCAAGGTCGCCAGCAATGCTGTACCGAAGCTCAACAGTTGCGGAAACAGTAGGCCCAGGCGTCGTCCGATCAGCCCGGCCAGCCCGGCGCCAAGGGCACCGGCAAGGATGCTGCCGCCGAGGATGCCGCCAATCTGCTGGGGCTCCAGGCCGATACTCCTGCCGATGCGTTCCTGGTACACCCACAGGGCGGAGTGGCCGAAGAACAGCAGGGCAAACAGCAGGATCAACAGCATGGCGGTGAGACCGAATGGCTGGATCGAGCCATTGGCCGCGCGATGGGCGTCCGGGTAGCGCTTGGGCACTCTCCAGCAACCCAGCGCCGCGAGCACGCTGGTGATCGCCAACAGGGAAAACGCGCCATTCACGCCAAATGCTTGAAGGACCAGCGGCATGGAGGTCACCAGCAGCATGCCCCACAGCAGGTTGCCGATGTTGATGATCGCGAAAGTCGCGTCCTTGGACGTGCGCAGCGCTGCGGTGGCATAGACAACCGCCATGACCGCGCCGCCGCTGGCGCCGCAGATCATCCTGGAAATGACCAGTCCGGCCTGGCTGTGCAGTTGTGTGCTGGCCAGGTTACCCAATGCCAGGATCAACAAGGCCACCAGGGCGAAGCGACGGCGGTCGACGCTCGCCATGAACAGGGCGCAGACCCCGCAAGCGATGGCCATCGCCATGAGTTCAGCGGCGAAAAGAGCGCCGATTGCATTGAGTGGCAGGCCGAGTTGGTCGATCAAGGCACCGCCCAGGATCGGCTGGATCTGTAGCGTCCCCAGGGAAATGACCATCATCAGGCAGATGGCGCCCAGTGATTTTTTGCTGTCGATGGAGTCGAGTGCGTTCATGAAGCATCACCTCAGGTCAAGAGCCCGCTCATGCGTGAGCCGGCCTACACGTCAATCAGAACTTGTGGACGTAGCGAACCTGCACCTGGTAATCCGCTCGGGAGCGATTCTCGACGCCGGTTTCTTTATAGGTGTTGAGCCAGAAGGCTTTGTCTTCGGTGATTTTCCAGAACAGGCCTGGGCCAAAGCCGAGCACCTTTTCCCGGGAGTCGGTCAGGGTGTTGCCGTTGACCTTGTCATCCGAAATCTGCCGGAAGTAGTAGCCGTTGATGCCGACCGAGACCTTCGGGAACACTTCGTACGAGGCGGTGAAGTTGGCCCACGCCGACTGTCCTGACTGGGTGTCGCGCACCGCTTGCCCTTCAAAGAACTGCTGCGAACTGCTCGCCGGATCGTCGTTCTTGAAGTTGTACAGATAGTTCAGTCTCCAGCTCACTTCCCAACGGGGGGCCGGCATCCAGGTCGCTGCCCAGTAGGGGTTCAGGGAGAAGTGGTTGGAGCCAGGGTTCAGGTCTTTGTCTTTGTCGTACTTGCCCGTTGGCAGGATGGTGTCGAAGGCCATGCGCTGGACGAAAACCGGCCGGCCGCTGGCGTCGACGATCGGATCGAACTGGACCTGGGGCCCGACCGTGACATCGCCCAGGCCGGTAGCGTTGTCCTTGAGCTTGGCACCGTTGTCGCCGAAGTCGCCGTCCAGGGACACGACGGGAACCAGCAGGCTCCAACCCAGGTGTGCCCCTCCCGCGAAAGTGTCGGGTGAGTAGTAGCTCAGTTGATTGATCATCGTGATGACGTTGATTTTTGGGTCATCGAAGGCGCCGTTTTTCTTGCCGCCGTTGGTCCTGATGCTGCTGGCGGTGCTGAACTTCAAGTAGGTCTGGTGAGTCAGCCCGGGTGGCCCCGCAAACCCGTCGTAGAAGCTGGTGCCGCCCAGGTTGATACCGCTGGGTTGGCTTACGGAAGGTGGTGGAGGGCCATCGGCTGCATGGGCGGCAAATGACGCGAAGCTGAGTGCCAGGCACGCTGGCAGGGATTTGGTCAGGCTCATTGAAGTGGCTCTATTCTTGGAATTGTGAGCGGGGGAATGTCCCCTGGCACTTCGACTTTAAGTCCCGGTGGTGGGTGATGCTTGAGCGCAACGGCCAGAGTTGACTGGGAGCGCCATGAACCGGGAGAAACCCGAGCGAGTTGCTCAGCCGCCAGCGCCAACGGCGCGCCAGGCCGCCTCGGCCAGCTGCTGCCGGTAGAGCTCAGGGCTGCGTTTGACGCGGGCCGAGAGCCAGGCGCGGCAATAGCTCTCCGCCGAACCGATGATCAATGACGGAATCAGCTCAAAAGGCAAGTCCTGCAAATCCTGTTGGTGGGCAGGGTCGCTGAACCATTGCTTGAGCGCGGCGTTCCTGGCGGCATTCGCTTCGGCGAGCCGCTCGTTGAAGCTGCTGCGTGCGACCGCAAAGCGAGCCTGGTATTGGAACCGCGCCCAATCGGGTTGGCTGACCACCCAATCCACGTAGCTGAACACCAAGGCGTGGACCCATTCCCTGGTCGACGTGACAGCGCTGAGGTAGCTGTCCCTGAGCTGTGCCTGGTCATCCAGGGCGGTCATGTACAACGCCGCGACCAAACCTTCCTTGTTATCGAAATGGTGATAGATAGCCCCCACGCTCATCTGGCTTTCGGCCCGGATGATGTCGATGGTGGTCGCTTCTATGCCCTGTTGATTAAACAGCGCCAGGGCACATCGCAGGATATGCCGCTTGGACTCGGCACGGCGCCCTGGGTAGCAGCGCTCGAGAAGATCGACAGGTTCCATTTTTCGGCCCAGGCAAAAAGGGGCCATGGTAATTGAAACGACGGCTAGGCACGAGCGATTGACAGGGTGGACATTTACAGAATATTGTTCTGTAACAGAGCAATATTCTGTAATTGAGTGATGTTCTGTCCATGACTTCAATCCACCTGACCAGAGATCCCCCATGAGCCAGACTCTCAGCATGTACCAAAGCGTTGGCCCGTCCGCCTTCAGCAATATGGCCTGCCAGATGGCACCGTACTTCGGCACCATCAACCCGGAAATTTCGGTGTTGGCCCCCGGCCGCAGTGAGGTGAAGGTGCCGTTCCGCAAGGAAATCACCAATCACCTGGCGTCCGTTCACGCGATCGCGTTGTGTAACGCGGCAGAACTGGCGGGCGGCATGATGACCGAGGTGTCCATCCCTGGCGGGGCTCGTTGGATTCCCAAAGGCATGACTGTCGAATACCTGGCCAAGGCCAAGACGTCCATCCACGCGATTGCCGACGGCAGCGACATCGACTGGCAGACTTCGGGTGACAAGATTGTTCCGGTCGAAATCTTCGATGAGGCAGGGGTGAAGGTCTTTACGGCGCGCATCACCATGAATGTGAAAGTCGGCTAGGTCGCCTGGCCCATCAAGCGTCGACCGTCTCCGCCATCAGTCGCTGGCGCAAGCGGTTGACGCTCGAGGCAAGGCTAAAGATCAAGGA
Source organism: Pseudomonas fluorescens (assembly GCF_001623525.1). Taxonomy (NCBI): domain Bacteria; kingdom Pseudomonadati; phylum Pseudomonadota; class Gammaproteobacteria; order Pseudomonadales; family Pseudomonadaceae; genus Pseudomonas; species Pseudomonas fluorescens. Next base: position 297,589 of record NZ_CP015225.1, read on the forward strand.
CCAGGTCAGAGGTGGGCTTGCTGCAGCACAGCAAACGCAGGCCTTTGTCGATGGTCGGATACGGAAATCGCTGTAAAGCTGGCGGATACGGCATTGCGCGACCACTTGACGCAACCGGTCAAGTTGGTGCTCGCCGATATTGGTATCCAGTTCCAGGCCTTGGCCAACGGCAATATCGACCTGATCCCGATGGTCTGGCTGCCGAGCACCCACAAGGCGTTCTATGACAAATACCAGGACAAGCTCGAAGACCTCGGCGTGCTGTATGAAGGTCGGATCGGCATGGCGGTGCCAACGTCCATTCCCACCAGCGAGATCGCCAGTGTCGAGGATCTGAATAAACCAGAAGTGCGGGAGAAACTCGGCGGCAAGATCCTGACTTCGGAAGTGGGCAATGGCCAATACAAGCTCACGGAAAAGGCCATCCAGGAATATAAGCTCGATGGTTACAAGATGGTCGCTTCTTCAGAGTCCGGGATGTTGAGCGAGCTGGATCGAAACCTCAAACGTGACAAATGGTCGTTGATCAACGCTTGGAGCCCACACTGGATGTTTGCCAAGTGGCCGCTGCGCTACCTGGATGATCCGAAGCAGATTTTCGGTGGTGCCGAGCAAATCCATGCGGTTGCTCGCAAAGGTTTCAGCGCCGAGCATCCTGATGTCGCCCGGTTCTTCGCCAACTTCAAGATCCCCAAGGCTGATCTTGAGAAGTTGATGTCGACCGCCCGTGACAGTTCGGCAGACAAAGTCGTTGCCGAGTACTACGCCGCCAACAAGCCTCGCTTCGAGGCCATGTTTGGCAGTCAGACCGCCTCGGCGACCGGCAGCCAGTAATCGCCGCGGTTTTCCGATAGGTGTTTGCAGTTCGGTGCCCTTGACGCAAAGTGAAGAGCGTCGGCTGTCATCGATTCCGTTCGGGCTACCCTTGGAACATGCTGGGACCCCCTTCCGGTGCCGCTGAGGTACGTTGAGCAGCCTGTCATTTTTTCTGCGTCTGACTCAGGAATGGGATTGAACACGATGATTACCCGTCGCGAGCCTTTGTCGTTGGATCCGGCTGTCACCCGCAGCGCGCAGTGGCTTCGGCGATCGCTGCATGAAATCCTCTCGAACCACCTGGGGGACGGTACATCCGAGGCGACACAAGCACATGCCGCCGCCCTGGGCGCGGCCGAGTGGACCCTCAAGAAACCGCCGGCAACGCCCCGCGCGTTACCGGCAGTCCTGGCGCCCTATTTGGCCCAGGCATTCGACGCTGCACCGAATGCCCCCGAGCACCTGTCAGGGGTGTTGGAGGCGTTGAGCGCACTGGTGCCCCATGTTCCCTGGATCAATCGTCAGGCCCAGGCCGGCCAGGACGATCGGTTCGTGGAGCGGCATCGCCATGGGATGGTCACCGGTCCAGGGGGATTGTTCGACTGTCCCGGCATGACCCTGGGGTTGGCCCTCATGGCGCCTGAAACCTGTTATCCGTTCCACCAGCATCCTCCGGCTGAGTTCTATCTGGTGTTGTCCCCAGGCGATTGGTATCGCGAGGACGTAGGCTGGTGGACGCCCGGGGCAGGGGGCATTGTCATAAACCCACCGTCTTGCACCCATGCGATGAGATCAACGCAAGCGCCACTCCTGGCGCTGTGGGGGTTGCTCCATGAGCCCTGCGCTTGAGGTGAAGGGTTCGAAGACTACCGTCGCGCCGCTCGTCATGGTGCGTTACTGGGTATTCCTGGCATCACGTTTTCTGACTTGCCTGGACCAGACCCCATGGACTGTTGTGGGGCGTGCATGGTGATTGCCGGTGGCCTGTATGCGATCAAGGCGAAAGGCTAAGTGACTTGTTTAATCTTATGCCATGTAGGAATAAGCATGATTAAATATATTCCTTGTCCGTATTAGTCACCGTGCTAGATTGTTCCCACCGGACAGCCGGATATGTTCAACCTAATCGATGGTACGACTATGTCCGGTGTCCGAATCTTTCCAATCAGCCTCGAGGCTTTGTCCTATGACCAAGTCTGTGGAGCGATTTCTCATTCCGGCAATACCCACATCAGTCCTGAAACCTTCATTGCCGTTCCATTCGTGACCGGCAAACCGCTTCCTTGCCAGGCCAACAGCGAAGCCTGCAGTGCAATCAGCGAAGGCTTGGCGTTTCTGCTCTACGCCATGTGACGCAGCGCTGTCGGCATTTCCATACCGTAACGTCAGTCAGTCATCTCCAGGTAATACCCGTCCCGGGTGGTCGCTTGAAGTGTGAGTGAGTGGGCGTCTGTTCAGCGCAGCCTATCGCGACTTACCACCATGCCAAATTATTTGGATGAAGCTCATCGAGCCGAAATCGTTAAGCTCGGCAGAACCTTGACCAGCCGGACTGAATGGCCCACCTGGCTTTTACTGGTCGGCTTTTATCTGGCCTGGGCTTTTATTGTTTTTCATGGGCAGGCACTTGGCCAACTCATCAGCATTGTCCTGTTGGTTCCACTGGTCGTGCTCTGGATGTCGATTCAGCATGAACTGATCCACGGTCATCCCACCCGATGGCCCATGATGAACAAAGCCTTGGGATTCCTGCCGTTTGCCGTGTGGTATCCCTACGATATCTATCGGGACACGCATCTGGCCCATCACAACGATGAAGTGCTGACTGTGCCTGGACAAGATCCAGAAAGTCGCTACGTCACCCGCATGTCCTGGGTGCAATCACCCCGTTATATGAAGGCCTTGTTGTGGGTGAACAAGACCTTGGGCGGGCGCCTGATCATCGGCGCGCCGTTGGCATTGATGACCCTTGCAAGTACCGCGCTCGGAGGGTTGTTGCATTCGGAACGAAGCAATTGGCGGATGTGGCTCATTCATCTCCTGAGCGTTGGGGTGTTGCTGGGATTGGTTGAACAGTACAGCGCCATCAGCGCACTCCAATACCTCTTGCTTGTGGCACTTCCAGCATTGTCCATTTCAATGGTCAGGTCGTTTTACGAGCATCGACCGTCAACGCTGCCAGAACACCGTACGGTGATCAATGAATCCTCAGGGATTTTGAGTTGGCTCTTTCTTAACCTCAATCTTCACTTGGTTCATCACGATCTTCCCGGTTTGCCCTGGTTTTATTTGCCCCGGGTGTATAGAGCCAGGCGTGAACAATGGATCGCGCGAAACAATGGCTATGTCATTCATGGCTACTTCCAGTTATTGCAGAGGCATCTGATCAATCCCGTGGATTGTCCTCGCCATCCTGCCAGGCACTAAAAATACTCAAGCTAATCTGGGCGTCGGAAAATGATACGTTTTGAAGCCATCAAGAAAACTCATAAAGGCAGCCCGCGAATGGCCGTGAGCGATTTAACGCTTCATGTCCGGGAGGGGGAGATCTGCGTATTTGTCGGGCCAAGTGGGTGTGGCAAAACGACCATTTTGCGAATGATCAATAGACTGGACACCCAGGACAGTGGCCGCATCAGTGTCAATGGAGTGGCGACCGATGAGCTTGACGTCGTGACGCTTCGCCGTGGCATCGGTTTCATGATGCAAAGCTCAGCCTTATTTCCTCATCAAACTGTTGCAGAAAATATTGGCGCGGTTCCGCGGCTCTTGGGTTGGAGCAAGCATAAGATCCGCCAGCGCGTGAGCGAGCTCATTTCCCTGGTCGGGCTTCAGCCGGAATTTCTGGACAGGTACCCTAATCAACTGTCGGGCGGGCAGCAAAGTCGTGTTGCCTTGGCGAGGGCATTGGCCTCGGACCCACCGGTTGTATTGATGGACGAACCCTTTGCCGCGCTTGATCCGGTGATCCGCGAGCGACTGCAGGACGAACTGGTTGCGCTGCAGAGGCGTTTGCATAAAACCATTATCCTGGTGACCCATGACATGGAAGAGGCCATCAAGATTGGTGACCGGATCGCCATCTTCGAGGGCGAAGGAAAGCTTGCTCAGTTCGATACACCTCACAATATCCTTGCCCATCCTGCCAGCGAGTTTGTGAAGAACTTCATCGGCAAGGATCCGCTGTTGAAAAGACTGTCGCTGATGAAGGTTTCTGATCTTCCTGTGGATGAAGTTAATTGCGAATTCAAACTTCTGCTGGACGATAAGTCCAATCCGCTGAAGTGGGTCAGTGAATCCGACTTGCCTGTCCCTGAACTTACCACGGTGTCGAATAATGATTCGTTGCATCATGCACTGGTTAAAATTCTAACGGCTCCGCTCGGTGTGGTTGTTCGAGTGGACGAGGCGGGTGGTTACGAAGGTTGCCTGTCGATTGCCAGCTTTCACAGCGCACTCAATGAGCGCCGCTTTGGAAGTGCGCAATGATTGACTGGTCCTGGATCGTTGAAAACTGGCAGCAGATAGGCCAGCTGTTATTTGATCATATTCAGCTGGTGACCTTCGGCCTGTTTATAGGAATGTTGTTAGCGGGCGCAATGGTGCTCTTGACGTTATGGAAGCCAGGGTTGGCGCAGCCCATGATTTATATCAGCGGAATACTTTTTACCATTCCCTCCCTGGCACTGTTCATTTTGATAATGCCCTTTACCGGTTTGTCCAAGACGACGGCGGTGATTGGTTTGAGCCTGTATGCCTTGCTGATTGTGTTACAGAACACTCTGGCGGGCCTTGCGAGCAACCCCCCGGACGTGCTGGAAGAAGCCCGTGCGCTAGGGTACACGCGCATGCAGAGATTCCTGGGAGTTGAACTTCCCCTGGCGTTGCCTTCGTTATTGGCAGGGCTGCGAACGACCGCAGTGACATTGGTAGGGCTGGTGACGGTTACTGCGTTAATTGGTCAAGGCGGATTGGGGCAGCTGTTCATTACCGGGTTGGCTCAAAGTTTCACTACGCCTGTGGCGGTCAGTTTGGTTCTTACGGTGATGTTGGCGTTATGTTTTGATTTTCTGTTTTATTCAATCAATAAATGGCTGGTCCCTTGGGTGCGCTAATGAATAGGATCGCAGATGTCTACCTCTGGTTTTCTCTTCCTGAACACTGGTTGGGCGAAGACGGAATACTGACTCGGCTGGCAGAGCATATTTATTATGTGTCTTTGAGCCTGGCTATTGCTTGTGCGATAGCGTTGCCGCTCGGCGTACTCATGGCTAACTACCGCAAAGGCGCGCAGGTGGCGATCGGGCTGTTCAATATTGGGCGAGCATTGCCTTCCCTGGGTATTGTGATACTTGCAATCATGCTCATTGGCTATGAAACCAGCACGGTGATTATCGCCTTGGTCACCATGAGCATCCCGCCGATATTGACCAATACCTATGTTGGCATCGATCAGGTGGATTCGTCTCTGAAGCATGCTGCCAAATCGATGGGGATGCGCAGATGGCAGATGTTTATCCAGCTGGAATTACCGTTGGCTTTTCCACTGATCTTTTCTGGATTCCGATCAGCCCTGGTGCAACTTATTGCCACGGCCACCATTGCCGCCTATGCAGGGTTCGGCGGGCTGGGCAGGTTTCTCATTGACGGGCTGGGTCGAAATGACATCCCTCAAATCATTGGCGGCGCACTGGTGGTGTCGGCACTTGCGATTGTCAGCGAGTGGGTTTGTTCAATGATCGAAACACTCATGGTTCGAAAATGGCGAGCGGGGGATGTTGAACTGAGCGCTACATGATCAGGGGCATTTGAAAGTGCGTATTAATTCTGCAGAGGTGCAAATCCAAATGAAAAACAAACAACGTTCGAAGGCTCGTTCAGCGCACTCGGTTTCATTGTTGCTGGGGTTAGGCTTGCTGGTGGGCAGCGCATTTGCCAGTGCCCAGTCCATCACCATAGGCGGGGCCAATTTTTCCGAGCAGACGATTCTCGCGAACATCTATGCGTCAGCTTTGAAAAAGGAAGGGATTGAGGTCAAGACCCGGCTCAATCTGGGGAACCGCCAGATCATCGCCAAGGCGCTGGAAAACGGGGATATCGACGTTGTACCCGAGTACATAGGATCACTGTTGAGTTTCTATGACGACAAGAGCGCCCTGACCAGCCAAAAGGAGATCGTCAGCGCCTTGCAACAGAAGTTGCCAGCGGGCCTCCAGTTGCTTGAGCCTTCGGCCGCGGGCTCTATTACCGCTTGGGCCGTCACCAGGAAAACCGCAGAAAAGTACAACTTGCACAGCTTGTCCGACCTGGCGCCTGTCTCAGGCGATCTCACGCTGGGCGGGCCTCCCGAAGTCACCACTGCTGCATTAGGCCTGCCCGGGTTGAAGGCGGTCTACGGCATCAACTTCAAGAGCGTCAAATCGCTGGACATGGGCGGGCCCTTGTCGCGGCTGGCGCTGAACTCAGGCGCTATCGACGTCGCCACGGTGGTCTCCACGCAAGGCATCCTGGCGAAAGAACCTTGGGTAGTGCTCGAGGACGACAAGCATCAACAGCCCCTGCAAAACATTACGCCACTGGGACGCAAGGCGTTGCTAACCCCAGAAGTCACCAAAGTGCTCAACGAGGTCTCTGCAAAACTGACCGATGACGACCTCAAGCAACTCAATCGCCTGGTTGATATCGATCACAAGGATCCCGCAAAAGTCGCGGCGCAGTGGGTCGCTGAAAATACCGTCAAGGCGGCCAACTGAACATGAATGCGATGTGGGTAAGGTCGCGGAGGCGTTATGTCCAATAAAAGCATGATTTTGAATTTGTTCTTTTTTAATCCCCAAGGGGATCATCGTTTTTCTTGGCGCCACCCGCTGTCACCGACCAAGGAAATATTGACGCTGGGGTACTACGTAAAACTGGTGCAGGCGGCCGAGGCGGCGAAGTTCGATGCGGTGTTTGTCGCGGACCACGTCGCGGTCTGGGACTCCGTCGCCAGTGGGTTGAGGCACTATGCCAACGCCCGCCTTGAACCGATTACGCTCTTGTCCGCATTGGCGGCTGTCACCGAACACATCGGGCTGATGGGCACCGCTTCAACGTCCTATAACGAGCCCTTCAACCTCGCGCGATATTTTGCTTCGCTGGACTACCTCAGCACAGGGCGAGCCAGCTGGAATATCGTGACGTCCTGGTTGGAAGAAGAGGCTTCGAATTTCGGATTGTCAGGCGTGACGAAGCACGGCGATCGTTATCGGCGGGCCGAGGAGTTCATTCATGTCGTCAAGCAGCTTTGGGACTCCTGGGAGGAGGGGGCCCTTGAGTTTGACAAGGACAGCGGCGATTTTGCCGACCCGTCCAAGATTCACCCGATCCATCACGAAGGAGCTCATTTCAACGTGCGTGGGCCGCTGAACGTGCCGCGTCCACCGCAAGGACATCCGGTCCTTGCCCAGGCGGGGTCTTCTGAAGCGGGCAAGGATCTGGCCGCCGCCCATGCGGACGTGCATTTCTGTTTCATCAATACGGTCGAGGAGGGACTGGCGTATAGGGCCGATTTGAATCGCCGACTCGAGTTGAAGGGGCGGCATTCCAGTGATCTGAAAATCATTACCGGTGTGCTTCCGGTGGTTCTGGAGGATGAGACTGAGGAGGAGCGACGTCGGCAACTGGAGGACAGCCTCATTATCGATGCCGTGGCGATTGATCTGGTCTCCAGCTACACCCGTCTTGATCTGACAGGCCTGTCGCCGGACAGCCCGCTACCCGCCTTGCCGGATGAGTCTGAGTTCGATGGCATTCGAACCGAGCTGGCCTTGCTCAAGAAATACGACACCTCGTTGTCCATCCGCGAGATAGGGCGCCGGTTGGTCAAGAGTTCCAGTACCTGGCTGCTGATCGGAACGGCGGAGCATATTGCCGAGAAGCTTTCAGCGTTGTACGAGTCGAATGCCGTCGATGGCTACAACCTCATGTTTCCGTTTTTGCCCACGGACTTCGAAACATTTACCCGTGGCGTGGTGCCTTTGCTGCAAGCCAGAGGGGTGTTCCGCCAGGAATATGAACCCGGGACCCTGAGGGATCGCTTGGGTTTGAAGATGCCTGCCAACCGCTTCCTGCTGTGATCAGCGTCAATCACAATCCTCTGAATGGATTTTTCATATGACCAGCGATCTATCCATGTACCTCGCTCCCGCCAGGGTTTTACAGGCCCAGGACGCCTGGCTCCAGCGCATCCTGGAGATTCTGGGGGAGCGCCGTGAGCAAAAGCAGATCGTTGATCCCGTGTCCCATTGGCTTTCCCCCGATCTGTTGTTATCCCAGACCTGCGGCTATCCATTGGTCACGTCATTGCGGGGAAAGGTGAGGCTGATTGGGCGTCCGAGCTATGAGCTCGCTCATGGCTCGGGGGGTGAGCATTGCAGTTTGCTGCTGTGTAGAGCTGATTCGCCCGTGACTGATCTGGCGGATTTGCAGGGCAGCCATGGACTGATCAACGCCCGGGATTCCAACTCTGGAATGAATTTATTGCGTCACACGTTGGCTGGGATCAGCGACCGCGGTTTTTTCTCGAAACTCACCTTTACCGGATCCCACAGGGAGAGCATGCGCAGACTGAAAAAGGGCGAGGGCGATTTGGCTTCCATCGACAGTGTCACCTACGACTATCTGGCGAGAGACCACAGTGACGAGATCGAAGGCCTCAGGATCCTGGCGCGAAGTGTGCGCAGTCCCTGCCTGCCCTACATAACGTCGATTCGTAGAACGGCGACGCAAGCGGACTCTATCAGGCGCGCAATGAACGAAGCCCTGAGCCAGCTTCCTGAGATTTCCCGTGACCTGGCGATCAGGGAAGTCCTGCCGGCCAGTGAGGCTGACTATGAGTGTCTTCTGGAGTATGAGCGCAGTGCGGCCAATCGCGGTTTTTCGTTTGTATCATCCTGAGCGGCGAGCCGTCCCTGGCTCGCCACCTCAAACAGGCTAGAACCTGAAGCGCCCAACCAAGCCCTTGAGCTGCCCGGAAATATCCGTCAGACGCCCCGAGCCGGTCTGCGCCGAGTGGGCGAATTCCTCGACCAACTGGGCATCGGCATGGATCTGCGCGATGTGCCGGTTGATGTCTTCGGCCACCTGGTGCTGTTCCTCTGCCGCCGTGGCGATCTGCGTATTCTGGTCGCGAATCGAGTCCACCGAGTTGCGGATCTTGTCGAAACTGTCGCGGGCCTGTTGGATGCGTTCCACGCTGGTTTGCGACACCTGCAGGCTGCTTTGCATCTGCTGGGTGACTTCCTGGGTGCGACGAGCAAGGTTACCCAGCAGGCTGTCGATCTCGCCGGTGGAATCGGCGGTACGCCTTGCCAGCGCCCGGACTTCGTCAGCCACTACGGCGAACCCGCGACCTTGATCGCCGGCCCGCGCGGCTTCGATGGCGGCGTTGAGGGCCAACAGGTTGGTCTGTTCGGCGATCGAGCGAATGGTGTCGAGGATGGTGTTGATGTTCTTGCTGTCTTGTTCCAGCGCCTGCATGGTCTGGGTCGACTTTTGCAGGTCGTCGCTCAGTTTCATCACGCTGCCGGTGGCTTCGCCGATGTGATGCTGGCCGTCGTGCACGTCACGATAGCCTTCGTCCGCACTGGAGGCGGCCTGGCTGCAAGAGCGGGCCACTTCGTTGGCGGTGGCGACCATTTCGTTGAACGCGGTGCTCACCAGTTCCACGGCCTGGCGCTGGCGCCCGGCAGCGTCGTTCATGTTCTGGGCCACGTGGCTGGTATCGGCTGCGGCGGTTTGCAGGTCGGAAGAGGCGCTGCCGATGCGCTGCATCAGTTGCGCGATCATGCCCAGGAACTGGTTGAACCAGCCCGCCAGGGTGGCCGTTTCGTCCTTGCCTTGTACGGTGAGCTTGCGGGTGAGGTCGCCTTCACCTTCGGCGATTTCCTGCAGGCCATTGGCAACACCGCGAATCGGCCGCACGATGACGCTGGCGAAACTGGCGCCCACCAAAGCGAACACCACGGCCAGTACGGCGGCAATGGCGGCGATCAGCCAAGTCAGGCTCGAAGCCTCGGCCATCACTTCATCGCGCTTGATCAGGCCGATGAAGCGCCAGCCCAACCCTTTGGAGCTGACCACGTTGGCCATGTAGGGCACGCCGTCGATTTCGATCTGGGTCACGCCATCGCTGCTTTTGGCCAGCTCGGCATAGTTGGGCCCAAGGTCGGCCAACGGCTTGAAGTTGTGCTTGGCATCGGCAGGGTCCACCAGGACGTTGCCGTTGGCTTCCACCAGCATCAGGTAGCCGCTTTCACCCAGCTTGATGTTCTTGACCAGTTCGGTGAGCTGCTTGAGCGACACGTCCAGGCCGACCACGCCGATAGGTTTGCCACTGGCGTCGGCGACGGTGTGTACGGTGCCAATCAGCGATACGTCGTCCGGCGCCCAATAATAGGCGTCCGTGCGTACGTTGGTGCCCGGTGCGGCCATCGCGGCCTTGTACCATGGACGTACGCGCGGGTCGTAGTTGGCCATTTTGGGATCGTCCGGCCAACTGGCATAGCCGCCGTCCTCCATGCCCACGGAAAGGTAGGCGGTGGTGGGGTGGCTCTTGGCGAATCTCTCGAAGATATCCAGAAGCTGCTGGTTGATCTCGGGGAATGGCTGTTGTGCGGCGTCGGCACCGGCGTAGCTTTTCAGCCCTTTGGCCGCGATGACCCGGGGGTCCTTGGCGAAGAATTCGACGTTCTGGCTGATGCCATCGAAAAACTGCTTCATGCCGTTGTCGATCTGGCGAATCTCACGACCACTGCTGTCCAGGAAGTTGGCTTTTGCGGCGTCGCGCAGGTTCAGCACGACAAGCACCGCCACCAGGATAACTGGAAGGCAGGCGATGGCCGCGAACGCCCATGTCAGCTTCTGTTTGATATTCATGACTTCTCCCGCGGAATATTTTAAGTGTTGGAGCGGCGGAAACAGCAGTGGTTGGCGTTGCGAGTCTCTGGAAGGGAAAAGCGCCCATGCCTACTGACAGTGTATCGACCAAAGTCGTAGGCACTTGAGGCTTTCCATTATGGCGCGGACCGACCGGTAGACGGCGCAGGCGCGATTGCAGCCGGCTTGACTAGTCTGGAAGATAGCGTGGTTTGCTCTGCGCCTTCGCCCTGCGGCTCAAGGCCCCCACGTGCAGCCAATCATCATCGTCTTTGATGTATTAACGAGGCCCTATGCCAAGCGCATTCGAGAGCGTACTCAAAAACAAGAACATGGCTTATCGACCGCTCGGATCAGCGCCCGCCAGCCAGGTGCCGATCCGCGTCGCGTTTGTATTGATGGATAATTTCTCGATGATGTCCTTCACCGGTGCGGTGGACGCGCTGGTGACCGCCAATCTGATGAGCGACATGCCCCTCTATGAAGTGCTGACGGTGGGGGTTTCAGGTGGGCAAGTCACGAGCGACCTGGGCATTGTCATCTCGACCGACATCGAACTGGCGCAGATGCCGGAAAACCAGGACGTGCTGATTGTCGCCGGGGGCTTTCGCGTGAAGTTGCAAGGCCATCCCTTGCTGCGGCGCAAGCTGCGTGCCAACGCGGCGTCTGGGACGATACTGGGAGGACTGTGGAACGGCGTCTTCTTTGTGGCCGATGCCAATCTGCTGGACGGTTTCGAATGCGCTGTCCACCCGGAAAGCCGCGCCATGATGGCGGAGGTGTTTCCCCATGTGAAGGTGTCCAGCCGGGCCTATGTCGTTGATCGGGAGCGGGTCAGTTGCGCGGGGGCCAACAGTTCGCTGCGCATGATGCTCCAATTGATTCGCCAGACGGGCGGGGCGGCGCTCGTGGGCGCTATCGAGGAAATTCTTCGTTGTGACGAGTCTGGCGATGATGCGACGGACTTGCCTCCGGTCTTCGTCGAAACCGACCCGACGTTGCCGGAAAGCCTCAAGCTGGCCCTGGAACTGATGTGGCAAAACGTAGAAGAGCCGTTGACCATCGATGAGCTGGCGGCGTGCGTCAAGATTTCCAAGCGGCAGTTGGAGCGGCGGTTCTGCAGTTTTCTCGGTGCGACGCCCACACGCTATTACCTGGAACTGCGCTTGACGCGTGCCCGCCAGCTCATCCAGCAAACCAATCGATCCGTGACCGAAATCGCCGTGGCGACGGGCTTCGTCAGCTCCCCGCACTTCCAGCGTCGTTTCCGGGATTTTTTTGGTGTGCCGCCTGGTAGCTATCGCTCGAAATCGGAGCGCAAACAAACCGTGCGATGAAGGCGCAGGCTGATCAGAGAGGAGTTTTCAGGGGGCGAGGGCGTTGCCGCGCCGTAGCGCGGGGGCTATGTGGGGGCAAGCTTTACTCCCACACAGTTCCTGCGTGACGAATACAAGTCAGGTGTTATCGTCTGTTTGTTTTTCGGTGGGCAGGTCTTCAGTTTGTGGCGCGGCTTTCGAAGCGGTCAAGGAGGTGTCGTTGCACAGCACTTTTCCGACTTCGTCGGCTATCGAGCCATCGATGATTCGCCCTTCCATCTGGTCGAACTGAGCTTTTTCCACCCCTGAAAGACTGTTGTACATCCCCATGTGTCGAACATTGCGGTTGGCGCAGTCGAGTTCAAGCTTCGTGTAGTTGGTGAAGTAAGTGCCCGATCTTTGTACGGTGGCCTGGATGGCTGAACCGCTGTCGACAAACGAAACGATGGAGTACACGGCATCCGAATCATCGTAGATGTACTTGATGTTCTGGACGTCCGCAGCCGCATTGCACGCAATAGAGAGTAACGCGAGGGATATAACGGTTTTCATGCTTTCTTCCGTGAATAAGCAAGCCAGGAGAATTGATAGCAAAGTGAAATTATTTTGCCTTGGCGCGCGCATGGGGTCAATTTGTGTTGGAAGCATGCGGCGACCATTGGTCAGAAACGAAACTATTTTGGGAACTTTATAGGTCGGCCTGGCTCGTGGCAACAGGCGAACGCATTCCGAGGTGGCCCGGTGCATCTTGCCTAATGCGCGATCCCTCCATTATCAAAGCCTGGATTATTCAGGTCGCCTGACTTTTTTTAGATGTTTTTCGCCTGAAATACGTCATTGATCATGGATTCAGGACTTTCGAATCTTTCTTAGCGTTATACGCAAGATAACCCTTGTGGGAGCTGGCTCGCTCCCACAAGGGTTCATGGGGTTGCTTCAGGGCATCTGTGGCAGTTCCTGAGGCCGCAGATCGAACACCAGCACTTCGGCATCCTTGCCGTTGCTCAAGGTCAGGATTTGCTCCTCGCGCACCCGCACGCCATCACCTTCCTGCAGTGGTAGGCCATTGAGCTCGACAGCGCCTCGTGCCACGTGCACGTAGGCATAGCGTTCCGGCGCCAGGGTCAGGGTGGCGCTTTGCTCACCATCGAACAGTCCGGCGTAGACCCGTGCATCCTGGCGCACCTGGAGCGAGCCGTCGGTGCCGTCCGGGGAGATGATCAATTGCAGGCGACCGCGTTTCTGCTCGCTGCTGAAATGCTCCTGTTGATAGCGTGGCGTGGCGCCACTGACGTTGGGCACGATCCAGATCTGCAGGAAGTGCACCGGCTCGTCCGCACTGTGGTTGAACTCGCTGTGGGCCACGCCGCTGCCGGCGCTCATCAACTGCACGTCACCGGGGCGGATGACCGAGCCTGTGCCCAGGGTGTCCTTGTGTTCCAGGGCCCCTTCAAGCACGTAGGAAAAGATCTCCATGTCCCGGTGGGGATGCTGGCCGAAACCCTTGGCGGCGGCGACCCGGTCATCGTTGATGACCAGCAGGTCGGAGAAGCCTTGTTCGTTGAGGTCGCGGTAGCTGGCGAACGAGAAGGTGTGGAACGAGGTCAGCCAGCCGTGGCGGGCAATGCCGCGGTCCGAAGCTTTGCGAAGGGTCAGCATGGTCAATTCTCCTGATGTCTGTGGGCGACGACTGGGCCGTTCGCCGGGTTCAGAAGAAGATTAATGGTTATCCATATATTCAATAAGTGGGCAGAAAACGAAAGACTGTCCGTTACTGGTAGACAATCGAGAATGCCTACCGGCGGGTGCTTCGCTTCGACATAATGCTGACGAGAAACCCTGTGGGAGCAAGCTCGCTCCCACAGGGGGCATTTATAGTTTCTGGATTTTTTTGGCGTCTTTTTAAATGAAAACCGTTGCAATGGTGCTGTTCCCGGATTTTTTGCTGCTCGACATGGCCGGGCCTCTGGAGGTGTTTTCCATCGCCAATCGTTACCTCGCAGCGGATCAGCGTTATCAATTGCTGACCCTGGGAACCGAGCGCGGGCCATTGCGGGCGTCCAACGGCGTGTCGGTGCAGGCCGATATCCATATCGACCAGGCATGGGCGGCCTATCACGTGTTGCTGGTACCGGGCGGGCCGGGGGCCTATAACGACCAGCATCCGGGACTGCACACCTGGTTGCGGGCCGCGGCGCAACGGGCCACGCGCTACGGCTCCATCTGCACCGGGGCCTTTGTGCTCGGTGAGGCGGGCTTGCTCGACGGTTATCGCGTCACCACCCACTGGCATTACACCGAACGCCTGATCCAACGTTTCCCCAAGTCCCTGGTGGAAACCGACAAGATATTCCTGCAGGACCGCCGCCTGATCACCTCCGGCGGTGTCACCGCTGGAATCGACCTGGCCTTGTCCATCGTCGCTCAGGATCACGGTCGCAAAGTCGCGTTGGACGTGGCCAAGGTGCTGCTGGTGGTGATGAAACGCCAGGGTGGACAGGCGCAGTTCAGCCCCTCGGTGGCGGCGGTGTCGACGCAGGAATCGGCCATTACCCGCGTGCAGAATCATGTGATGGAACATCTGGAAGAACCCTTCACCATCGAGCGCATGGCCGCGTTGGCTGCCATGAGTGCGCGGCATTTCGCCCGGGTCTTCGCCCGTGAGGTGAAGATGACACCCATGGAGTTCCTGCAAGGCGCGCGCATTGACCGGGCGCGTCAGTTGCTGGAAACCACCGACCTGCCACTCAAGACCGTGGCGTTTCGCAGTGGCTTCGGCAGCGTGCGGCACATGCGCTTTTTGTTCGGTGAAAAGCTCGGCCTGACCCCGGTGCAGTATCGCCAGCAGTTCAGTTGAGCCATCGGTGTCCGTCCAGGGCACTGTGATGTCCGTGGCGCTCCCTGTGCCAGCATTGTCCTGAGGCCCGCGCCTGCCAAGATAGCGGCGAACCCTTTGGAAAGGATGCGCAGGAGCCTGGGTAGACGTGTCCGGTGAATCCGCACACGGACGCTCGTACCGGTTATCCGGCGCTGGATCGCCCATGAACAGTTTCGTCAAACCCGATAGCGAGCCGTCGGTGGGCTTCGGTCCGTTTGTCTTCTACCGGCAGCAGCGGCTGGTCACCCGTGACGGCCAGCCCCTCGCACTGGGTGGCCGTGCCCTGGATGTCCTGCAGGTGCTGGTGGAGCACGCCGGCCAGTACGTCAGCAAGCAAACACTCATCGCCCACGTCTGGCCGGACAGCGTCGTGGAGGCCATCAACCTGCGGGTGCACATTGCGGCGCTGCGGCGGGCCTTCGGTGATGGGCGCGGCGGCGCTCGCTATATCCTCAATCATCCTCGACAAGGCTATTGCCTTGCGCTGCCCCTGGTAGCGCAAGCGCGCGTTGAGTCGCCTTTCAGTCCACAAACCGAGCGACACAACCTGCCCAGGCGCTTGAACCCGGTGGTGGGTCGCGACAAAGTCCTGGGGCGGTTACTGGCGCAAGTGCCCCGTCAAGCCGTGACCACCGTGACCGGCCCCGGCGGGGTCGGCAAGACCACCGTGGTGGTGCGGGTGGCGGAACTGCTGCTCGAACACTTTAAGGACGGTGCCTGGTTCGTTGACCTGGCGGACGTCAGCGACCCCTCGCAAGTGGTGGCGCAAGTGGCCGGTGTGCTGGGCGTGGAGCAGGGGGCGTTGGCCCGCTCTCTCGAACCCTATCGGATGTTGCTGGTGCTCGACGGTTGCGAGCACCTGCTCGATGCTTGTCGGGAGCTGGTCCAGGCAGTGGCTGCGGCGCCCGGGGTGTCGTTGCTGGTCAGCAGTCGCGAACCCTTGGACTTGCCCGACGAAAGAATTGTGTCACTGCCGGGCCTGGCCGTGGCGTCACCCCTGGAACCGGAGCACCAGATCGAGGCATGCCCGGCGGTGCAGTTGCTGATCGAGCGGGTCGGCGCCCGGCAGCAGGATTTCAGGCCGGGTGGTCGCGACTGGCGGACGCTTGCGCAGATCTGCCAGCGCCTGGACGGATTGCCGCTGGCGTTGGAATTGGCGGCGGCCCAGGTCGATGCCTTGGGAGTGGCCGGGGTCCTGGAACAACTGGATCACGGTTTATCCCTCTTGAGCGTCGGGCGGCGTACGGCGGTGGCCCGGCACCGCAGCCTGGAGGCGGTGTTGGACTCGAGTTTCGAGCGTTTGAGCACTGACGAAAAAACCGCATTCCAGCGTCTGGCGGTGTTCGAGGGGCCGTTTACGCTCAAGGCGGCGCTGGCCGTGATCAGTTGCGCTGAGCTGAGTGTCGGGCAATTACCCTCGCTGCTGTCGCGGCTGGTGGGCGTGTCACTGCTGATGGTCGAGCCGCTTGCCGAAGGGGGGCGCTTCCATCTGCTCCACACCACTCGCGCCTATGCCATGGACAAACTGCGGCGCAGTGGCCAGTGGCCTGTGTTTCATCGGCGCTACGTGTTGCAAGGCGCTTGGGGAGTCCGGCATTCAAGGCCCCAACCGTCAAGTCAGCGCCTGGAGCAGCGCGCCGGCTTCCAATAGGTCGGGGGTCTCGAAACCTTCGGTGAAGCGTCGATAGACCGGGTCGAGCAGCGCCTGCGCAGCATGCGCCTGCCCTTGGCGCTGCCACAAACGGGCCAGGGACGTGGCGCTGCGCAGTTCCCAGGCCAAGGCCTGGTGACGACGGGCGATGCCCAGGGCGGCCAGCAGTTGCGCTTCGGCTGCTTCTTCGAGAGACGGTTCGTTCCGGGCCAGCAAGGTCTCGGCGTCGGCCCGCAGGATCTCCGCCGAACACCAACCCGCGGCGCCACTGCGCGCCCGTTCGATTTGCGCCGGCCTGACGAAGTCGCTACGCAAGGTGACGGCGATGTCCTGGATCAAGCCGTTTGACGGGCGTGTGGCCAGGGGCTGGCCATCGAATGCGCGGTCGTAATGGCAAGCCCAGTCGTGGAACAGCATCACCGAATGTTTCTTGGCCTGTTGCTTCAACAGGTCGAGCCTTTCCCGGGCAATCGAATGATCGCCGGTGTAGTGGGCGATCACGCAACCGGTCAGTGCCAAGGTGTAGCAGATCGAAATGCCGTGATTGATCTGCAAGGCGATTTGCAGCGCCAGGTTGGCTGTGCGCCGGGCTTTTACGGCAAAACCTTGCAGCCAGAGGATGCGCGCCAGAACCGTCAGCGCGGCCACGCTCTGATCGTACTGCACGCCGAAGCCGTGGCTGAAGCGGCTGAGGTGACCGCTCTGGGCCAGGCGCTGGATCACCTGTTCGGCTTCGCGCCGCGCCGCGCCCTGGTCGCCGGTGAAATGCAACGCCAGCACCCGCAGGCGTTGAGTGCTCAAGGACAGGGTCGGGTCGCCCTGCAAGCCCAACCGGTCGAAATCCCGGCTGTGTGCCAGGGCCTGTTGGTAGTCGCCGCAACTGAGGTCTACGGTCATTTGCCCGGACACGGCCCTCAGTTCGCCGGCCAGTTCCTGGCATTGCCGGGCCAGTTGCCGGGCCGTGGCGAAGGCGCGGACAGTGGCCGGCGTACCACCCTCGGTGTGGTAGTTGAAACTGGCGTGGGCCAGTTCCAGGGCCAGGGTCAAGCGCGGGCATGGCGCGGGGCTGGCCCGCAATAATTGCAGCGCTTTGTTGACGTAGAGGCCGTGTTCCTTGAGCAGCGACAGCTCCTGCCAGAGGGGCAGGGTACGGGCAGTCAGGCGGATCGCGACGGCGTGTGAACCTTGCGGGCCCAAGCCTCGGTCGAGCGCCGCGCGGATGTCGTCGCGATAGTCGGCGTAGCGGGTGATCCACAGTCGGGTGGGGGTGTTTTCCCAATCGCTTTCCGCTTGTCCCATGAGCGCCAGGCAGCGCTCGGCATGGCGTTCCTGGCTGGCCGCCAATTCCCCGGCTTCGGCCAGTTTTTCCAAGGCATAACGGCGGGTGGTGTCCAGCAGGCGATAGCGCACCTCTTCATCGCCGATCTCTACATTGAGCAACGACTTGGCGACCAACTGGCTGACCGACACCAGCACCTGGTCGGGCGCGACATTCTGGCCGACGATCACTGCGGCGGCCGAGGCCAGGTTGAAACTGCCCATGAACACCGCCAGCCGCCGCAGGCAGGTCTGCTCGCAGACCGTGAGCAACGCGAAGCTCCAGTCCAGCGTGGCGCGCAGGGTTTGCTGGCGCGGGGTGGCGTCGGCGTCGTTGTGAAGCAGGGCGACGCTGTCTTGCAGTTGCTGGTGAAGCTCCTCCAGGGTGAAACGACCGATTTGCGCGGCAGCCAGCTCGATGGCCAAGGGAATGCCATCCAGCCGTCGGCAGATGTCGATCACCAACGGCACCTCGCGGTCGCTCAGTTCGAAGTCGTCACGGCTGGCCAGCGCGCGCTCGGCAAACAGTTGCAGCGCCGGGTATTCCAGGGCGGGATAGCCCTCGATGGGCATTTCCCGGGGCGGGAACGCCAGGGCATCCAGGCGCTGCACGTGTTCGCCTTCGGCGCGCAGGTCTTCGCGGCTGGTGGCCAGGATGTGCAGGTGAGGAGCGCCGCGCAGCAGGGTTTCGGCGAGCAGGGCGACGGCGTCGATCAGGTGCTCGCAGTTGTCGATGACCAGCAGCAGATGCCGCTCCTTGAGCTGCCGGGCGATGGCGTCCAGCGGATCACCGTCCTGCAGTGGCAGGTCGAGCAATGCGCACAGGTTGGGGGCGATCATGGCCGCTTCGTTGAGCGATGCCAGGTCCAGCAGATGAGTGCCGTCACGGTACTGGCCGATCAGCCGTTCAGCGACCCGCAGGGCAACGGTGGTCTTGCCGATGCCGCCGGTACCGACCAGGGTAATGAAGCGTTTTCGCGGTAGCTGGGCTACCAGGTTTTCCACCAGGGCCTGGCGCCCGATCATGCGGGTGCGCCGCAGCGGCAGGTTGCGCGTCAACGACGGATGAGGGACGTGCGCCCATTGGTCGAGCGGTTCGAATGACAGCGGCGCGACAAAACTGTAGCCGCGCTGCGCCACGGTGACGATGTAGCGCTGCCCGGCCTGGCCATCCCCGAGGGCCTTGCGCAGTGCCGCGACGTGCACGCGCAGGTTGGTATCTTCCACCACGCTCTTGGGCCAGACCCGGGCGATCAGTTGCTGCTTGCTCACCACCTCGCCAGCGTGCTCGAGCAGCACCAGCAGAATCTCCACGGCCCGCCTGCCCAGGCGCAACGGTTGCCCACCCTCGAGCACCAGGCGCTGGCGAGGATGGACCCGGTAAGGGCCGAAGTGCACCGTCTGTTCGACGGGCAGGCTGAGGTATTGGCTCATGTTGCTCTCAATGTTCTGGTCCGGTGCCTGGGCTTTACCCGAGCATATTCCTCAGGTTTTGCGTCAAGCGCAACGGCGCGGGCTTCCCACAGCCTATCTGCCAGACACAGAACCCCGTGGCGAGGGAGCTTGCTCCCGCTGGGCCGCGAAGCGGCCCCAAAGGCCTCACCCCCAATCAATCTGACACGCCGAGGTGACAGTTCTAGGACTGCTGCGCAGTCCAGCGGGAGCAAGCTCCCTCGCCACAACAGCGAGGGTTTTTAACACTTCAGTTCCGAAAAAATTAACAACGTTTAACTCACGCAGGTGCCTCCCATGGCCGGACCATAAAGCGATCCACCCACCTCAAGGAGTCACGTCATGAGCACCTTCATTACCCGCGACGGCACCGAGATTTACTACAAGGACTGGGGCAGTGGTCAACCGGTGGTCTTCAGCCACGGCTGGCCGTTGAACTCGGACAGTTGGGAGGCGCAGATGATGTTCCTGGCGTCCAACGGGTATCGGGTGATCGCCCATGACCGCCGTGGGCACGGGCGTTCCAGCCAGCCCTGGGACGGCAACGACATGGACACCTACGCCGATGACCTGGCCGAGCTGATCGAGCGGCTGGACTTGAAGGACGCGGTGTTGCTCGGCTTCTCCACCGGCGGTGGCGAAGTGGCGCGCTACATCGGCCGCCATGGGGCTGCCCGTGTCGCCAAGCTTGGCCTGATTTCGGCGGTGACGCCGCTGATGCTCAAGACCCCGGCCAACCCCGGCGGTCTGCCTGTGGAGGTGTTCGACGGTTTCCGCCAGGCCTCCCTGGCCGACCGTTCTCAGCTATACAAAGATGTGGCCAGCGCGTTTTTCGGTGCCAACCGTCCGGGCGCCAAAGTCTCCCAAGGCATGATCGACTGGTTCTGGATGCAGGGCATGCTCGCCGGCCACAAGAACACCTATGACTGCATCAAGGCGTTCTCGGAGACCGATCTTTCCGAAGACCTGCGCAACATCGACGTGCCGACCCTGGTAGTCCACGGCGATGACGATCAGGTGGTGCCCATCGAAACGGCTGGCATCGCCGCCGCCAAATTGCTGAAGAACTCACAGTTGCTGGTGTACCCGGGCGCGCCCCATGGCCTGACCGATACCCACAAGGACCGCCTGAATGCGGACCTGCTGGCGTTCATCCAGGGCTGATCAAGCTACACACCTGTGGGAGCGAGCTTGCTCCGGGCGGCGTTCCGACGATGGCGGCGCAACAGTCAACATCACCGCCGACTGACACCCGGCTATCGCGAGCAAGCTCGCTCCCACAGGATCGGTATTCGACAGGACCAACACCCATGAACCGCAACGATTTACGCCGCCTCGACATGAACCTGCTGGTGATCTTCGAGGCGCTGATGTTCGAGAAAAACCTGACCCGCGTCGCCGAAAAGCTGTTCATGGGCCAGCCGGCGGTGAGCGCGGCGCTGGGGCGGCTGCGGGATCTGTTCGATGATCCGTTGCTGATCCGCCACGGGCGCGGCATGGAACCGACCCCGCGGGCCCTGGCGATCCTGCAAGAGCTGCAACCGGCCATGGACACCATCTCTGGCGCGGTCAGCCGGGCCAAGGCCTTCGACCCGTCCACCAGTTGCGACGTGTTCCGTATCGGTCTGTCCGACGATGCCGAATTCGGCCTGTTTCCACCGTTGCTGAGCCAACTGCGCGAAGAAGCGCCGGGGATCATCGTGGTGGTGCGCCGGGCCAATTTCCTGCTGATGTCGTCGCTGCTGGCCAGCGGTGAAATCAGCGTCGGTGTCAGCTACACCACCGATCTGCCGGCCAATGCCAAGCGCAAGAAACTGCGGGACATCCCTTGCAAGGTCTTGCGTGGCGACAAGCGCCCGGGGCCTTTGACCCTGGATGAATACTGTTCACGGCCCCACGCCATGGTCTCGTTCTCGGGCGACCTGAGTGGCAACATCGACCTGGACCTGGCCCGCATCGGCCGGACCCGCAAAGTGGTGCTGGCGGTGCCGCAATTCAGCGGGCTACGGGCCTTGCTGGCCGGCACCGAGCTGATCGCCACCGTGCCCGACTACGCCGCCTGCGCGCTGGTGGAAGGCTGCGCGCTGCGCGCCGAGGACCCTCCGTTCGAGATCAATGCCGCCGAGCTGTCGATGGTCTGGAGCGGGGTGCATGACAACGACCCGGCCGAGCGCTGGCTGCGTTCGCGCATTGCCAGCCACATGTCCCAACCGCTGCCAGCGGCGGCCTCGATCGCCGCGGACGGAGCCCACCGATGAACATGACCGATGAGCGCCCGCTGCAGGATCTGGGCTTGTTGTTCCTGCGCCTGAGTGGCGCGTTGTTTTTGCTGTGGGTCCATGGGTTGCCGAAGCTGTTGCACTACAGCGTCGAGCTGACGCGCATCGAAGACCCCTTTCACCTGGGGGCGGCGCCGACCCTGGTCCTGGCGATCTTCGCCGAGGTGCTGTGCCCGCTGTTGATCATGGCCGGTGTCCTGGTGCGCCTGGCGTGTCTGCCCATCCTGTTTTTGCTGGCGGTGGCGCTGCTGGTGGTGCACCCGCAGTGGAGCCTGGAAGAAGGGCAGTTCGGTTGGTTGCTGCTGATCATATTTACCAGCGTATTCATTGCCGGGCCCGGGCGCCTGGCGATGAACACGCGTTTTGTTGGAGTGCTTCGCCATGTCTGAATCTCACACCATCGGCTCCCCTGCGAGCCCGGCCAAACCCGGCTTCGACGAAATCGTCACCCTGGTGGTCAAGCACCGGATCAAGGCCGGTCAGGACGCCGCCTACGAGGCCTGGTTGCGCCGCATCGTAAGCGTGGCCGGTCAGTGGCCAGGGCACCTGGGCGTGGACGTGGTACGGGGCAAGCGGGGCGGATTGTCGCTGTTCACCTGCGTGCTGCGCTTCTGTTCCACCGAGGCCATGCAACGCTGGCTGGACTCGCCCGAACGCCGTGAACTGGTGGAGGAGGCCACGCCCTTGCTGGCCGACGGCGACCAGACCGAGGTCGCGCCGCACAAGGAGTTCTGGTTCGCCCCGCTGGCCGATGCCGCTACACCGCCGCCGCGTTGGAAGCAGTCGGTGGTGACGCTGCTGGTCATCCTGCCCCACACCCTGCTGGTGCCGCTGATCTGGGGCCCGTTGCTGCAACTCAATGCGTTTCTTTCCAACTACGTGGTGGCGACGTTCCTGATCACCCTGACCATCGTGCTTTCGGTGGTGTACGTGTTCATGCCGCTGGCGACTCGATTGTTCGCACCCTGGATGGAAGCTTCGAAGGCCCACGAACACCTGGAGCCCGCCGATGGCCAATAACGACGATCCGACCGATCCGCTGCGCCGCCAACTCTTGGCCGCCGGGTCCTTGCTCAGCGCGGCGGCGGCTTTCTGGCCACGTCTGTCCCTTGCCTCTACTCATTCAGAAGGAAATCCGATGAACGCCGATCTGATTCTATTCAACGGTCAATTCCATACCGTCGACCGCGAGAAGCCTCGGGCCAGCGCAGTCGCCATCAGCCAGGGCCGCTTCGTCGCGGTGGGCACCGATGCCGAAGCCATGGCCTTGCGAGGCAGCGGCACCCAGGTCATCGACCTCAAGGGTCGCACCGTCATCCCCGGGCTCAACGACTCGCACCTGCACTTGATCCGTGGCGGCCTGAACTACAACCTGGAGCTGCGCTGGGAGGGCGTGCCATCCCTGGCCGATGCCTTGCGCATGCTCAAGGACCAGGCCGACCGCACGCCAACGCCACAGTGGGTGCGCGTGGTCGGCGGCTGGAACGAATTCCAGTTCGCCGAAAAACGCATGCCGACCCTGGAGGAACTGAACCAGGCCGCTCCCGATACGCCGGTGTTCGTGCTGCACCTGTATGACCGTGCCTTGCTCAACCGTGCCGCGCTGCGGGTGGCCGGCTATACCCGTGACACGCCGAACCCACCGGGTGGCGAGATCGTGCGTGACAGCAAGGGCGAACCCACCGGCATGCTGGTGGCGCGGCCCAACGCGATGATCCTTTATTCGACGCTGGCGAAAGGGCCGAAGCTGCCGCTGGAGTACCAGGTCAACTCCACGCGCCAATTCATGCGTGAACTCAATCGCCTGGGCCTGACCAGTGCCATCGATGCTGGCGGCGGCTTCCAGAACTACCCGGACGACTATGCGGTGATCGAGCAGTTGGCCCGCGAGCAGCAGTTGACGGTGCGCATCGCCTACAACCTGTTCACCCAGAAGCCCAAGGAAGAACTCAGCGATTTCAAGAACTGGACCGGCAGCGTCAAGTTGCACCAGGGCGATGATTTCCTGCGGCACAACGGCGCCGGTGAAATGCTGGTGTTCTCGGCGGCGGATTTCGAGGATTTCCTCGAACCGCGTCCGG
The DNA here is from genome assembly GCF_001623525.1 of Pseudomonas fluorescens. Lineage (NCBI taxonomy): Bacteria > Pseudomonadati > Pseudomonadota > Gammaproteobacteria > Pseudomonadales > Pseudomonadaceae > Pseudomonas > Pseudomonas fluorescens. The sequence continues at coordinate 321,297 of NZ_CP015225.1, forward strand.
ACCTGCCGCCCGGCATGGAGCAGGACCTGGAACCGGTGGTCCGCCACCTGGTGGAACAGCGTTGGCCGTTCCGCCTGCACGCCACCTATGACGAATCCATCAGCCGCATGCTCGACGTGTTCGAGAAGGTCAACCGTGACATCCCGTTCAATGGCTTGCCGTGGTTCTTCGACCACGCCGAAACCATCACGCCGAAGAACATCGAGCGCGTACGGGCGTTGGGCGGCGGCATTGCGATCCAGGACCGCATGGCTTTCCAGGGTGAGTACTTCGTCGACCGCTACGGCGCCAAGGCCGCCGAAGCCACGCCGCCGATCAAGCGCATGCTCGCCGAAGGCGTGCCGGTGGGCGCCGGCACCGACGCCACTCGCGTTTCCAGTTACAACCCCTGGACCTCGCTGTACTGGATGGTCAGCGGGCGCACGGTCGGCGGCCTCTCATTGCACGAAGAAGGCCTGCCGCGCCTGACTGCGCTGGAATTGTTCACCCATGGCAGCGCCTGGTTCTCTTCGGAGCAGGGCAAGAAAGGCCAGATCAAGGTCGGCCAACTGGCGGACCTGGCGGCCCTGAGCGCGGACTTCTTCAGCGTCGAGGAAGAAGCCATCAAGTGGATCGAGTCCGTGCTGACGGTGGTCGACGGCAAGGTGGTGTACGCCGCTGGTGATTTCGAAAAACTCGGCCCGGCCAGCGTCCCGGTGCTGCCGGACTGGTCGCCGGTGGTCAAGGTTCCGGGCCACTGGCGCCCGACCTCACCGTTGCAGGCGCAGGTCCACCAGTGCAGCGGTCCTTGCACAGTGCATTCCCATAGCCATGAACGGGCGCGGTTGTCGAACGTCCCGGTCAGCGATTTCCAAGGCTTCTGGGGCGCGTTTGGCTGTTCCTGCTTTGCCTTTTGACTAACGCACCGATTCTCCCCTGTGGGAGCGAGCTTGCTCGCGAGGGCGGCGGAACATTCAACGTCGCCGCCGCCTGACACTCCGCTATCGCGAGCAAGCTCACTCCCACAAGGTTTTGTAACATCCATCCCAAAGGAGTCATCCCATGAGCAACGTTCCCGCCTACAACCGTCTGAACAAAGACGACGCGGTCGTCCTGCTGGTCGATCACCAGACCGGCCTGATTTCCCTGGTCCAGGACTTCTCGCCCAACGAGTTCAAGAACAACGTGCTGGCCTTGGCCGACCTGGCGAAGTTCTTCGAACTGCCCACCATCCTCACCACCAGCTTTGAAAAAGGCCCTAACGGCCCGATCGTGCCGGAACTCAAGGAGATGTTCCCGGATGCGCCGTACATCCCCCGTCCAGGCCAGATCAATGCCTGGGACAACGAAGACTTCGTCAAGGCGATCAAGGCCACCGGCCGCAAGCAACTGATCATCGCTGGCGTGGTCACCGATGTCTGCGTGGCGTTCCCGACCCTGTCGGCGCTGGCTGAAGGTTTCGACGTGTTCGTCGTCACCGACGCTTCGGGTACGTTCAACGAAACCGTGCAACAGGCCGCCTGGGTACGCATGACCGCTGCCGGCGCGCAGATGATGAACTGGTTCTCGGTGGCCTGTGAGCTGCACCGCGACTGGCGCAACGACATCGAAGGCCTGGGCAACCTGCTGTCCCAGCGCATTCCGAACTACCGCAACCTGATGAACAGCTACTCGGCGCTGACGGCCAAGTAAGCTGCTTTCTTGCTGAACGGATGCCCGCCAATGTGCGGGCATCTTTTTGTCTGGCAATTAACCTTGTGGCGAGGGGATTTATCCCCGCTGGGCTGCACAGCGGCCCCAAAGTCAGCCAACCAGTTGTGGCAGAATGTGCCCATGATTCATGAGCGGGTCTGCTGCGCAGCCCAGCGGGGATAAATCCCCTCGCCACAGTTCTGTGTTCGGCTGACACCTTCCGTCTACTTGGAAAGAAATGAACCCCTTCGAAGAAATGCGCATCTTTGCCCAGGTCATGGAGTCGGGCAGTTTCACCGCAGCGGCGGAAAAACTGGGGCTGTCCAAGCAGTTCGTCAGCCGCAAGCTGATGGAACTGGAACAGCGCCTGGGCGTGCGCCTGCTCAATCGCTCGACCCGGCGGCTGGATGTCACGCCCCTGGGCCAGCGCTATCACGAAGCGGCGCTGCGTCTGCTCAATGAACTCGAACAGGTGGAGCAGGGCATCAGCGGCCAGACTAGCGAGCCCCGCGGCACCATTCGGCTCAGCGCACCGCTGTCCTTCGCCATGGCGCACCTGGGCAGCCTGCTGCCGCTGTTTCTGCAGCGCTATCCGGGCGTCAGCGTCGAAGTGGACCTGAGCGACCGCTCGGTGGATCTGCTGGGGGAGGGTTATGACCTGGCGCTGCGCATCGGCGTGCTGGAGGATTCGACGCTGATTGCCCGGCGCATCGCGACTATCGAGCGGGTGTACTGCGCCAGCCCCGCCTACCTGGCGCAAAAAGGCACACCCGCGCGGCCTGAAGACCTGCGCAATCACGACTGCTTGCCCTATGGTCACAGCCGTCAGGTGCAGTGGCGTTTCGTGGGGGCCGGCAAACCGCTGACCCTGGAGGTCACGGGACGCATGCGCGCCAATAACGGGGACTTGCTCAGGGACGCGGCCATCGCCGGCATGGGCATCACCTATCTGCCCGCTTTCATCCTCGGCGATGCCTTGAAGGATGGGCGGCTGATCAAGGTCCTGGAAGGCTTCGAGACCGAACCGTTGGCGCTGTCGGCGGTGTATCCCCAGCATCGGCAAAGTGCACGTCCGGTGCAGGCGTTGGTGGAATTCTTGCGTGAACAAATGCAATAAAGCGCCGCAATGCATTCAGCCGTCACATGACGGCTGAAGCATCTACCGCGCTCTGATCAGGCGGCGAGGTTGGCGCTGCTCAGTTCTTTTTTGTACTGCGCTTTCATGGCTTCCATGTCTGCACCCAAGGCATCGAGTTTTGCCTTGCCCAACAATTTTTTCGCGTGGGGGAACATCTCCTTTTCTTCTTCCTCGATGTGATGCTCGAGCAGCTCCTTGACCACTTTCACCCGACCGGCGAATTCCGGCTGGGTTGGATCGGTGGCTTTGAGGTCCGGCAGCACCAGCGAGTCGACGGTACGGTGTTCTTCCTTGGCCTCGTAATACATTTCAGCCTCGTCCTTGCCACCGGCCTGCTTGAAAGCCGGATAAAGAATTTCTTCTTCCAGGCGGGTGTGGATGGAAATTTCCATTTCCAGTTTCGCCAACAGGTCGGTGCGTTTTTTCACGGCGCGTTCAGTCGACTCGCTCAGTTGAGTCAGGATGGCTTTGACGCGTTCGTGGTCGGCTTTCAACAGATCGATGGCATTCATAGGTAGCTCCTCGGCAATACACGGAAGCGGGCAGGCTTCGAGCGCCTACGCCGCGTAAGAGCTGAATTGCATCAGCTGTGCCAGCCGAAGATCGATTTAAAAACTCTTTAAAAACAATAAGTTGAAACGAAAATAATTTCCGGCGTCGTGCAAGCTGCATGAGCGGGCTGCAAAATGCGTTGCACTTTGCGCGGGTGGCTAGAGATTTTCGATCCGCTGTCGGACCCGGCTGGCGATTGCCAGGCAGGACGTCAGCCCAGGCGACTCGATGCCGAGCAGGTTGATCAACCCAGGCACCCGGTGTTCGGCCTCGCTGCTGATGACAAAGTCGCGGGCCGGCTCGCCGGGGGCGGAAATCTTCGGGCGGATGCCGCTGTACGCCGGTTGCAGGCTCTGGTCCGGCAGGCCCGGCCAATAATTGCGGATCGCCGGGTAAAACGCTTCGGCCCGAGCCGGATCCACTCGGTAGTCCTCGCAGTCGACCCATTCGGTGTCCGGGCCGAAACGCGCCTGGCCGGCCAGGTCCAACGTCATGTGGATGCCCAGGCCGGCGGCTTCCGGGGCGGGATAGACCAAGTGCCGGAACGGTGCTCGCCCGGCGAGGCTGAAGTAGTTGCCCTTGCACAAAAAGTCTTCGGGCACCCATTGCATCTCCAGGCCTTCGATGCGGCGGGCGAGAGCAGGTGCCTGGAGGCCCGCGGCGTTGATCAGCAGGCGACAGGACAAGGTCATCTGCGCCGTGCCGCCCAATTCCAGGATGAACCCCCCAGTGATGATGCGAGCGCCCAGTAAAGGCGTATGGAAAGCAATGTTCGCTCCAGCCGCTTCGGCGTCACCCTGCAAGGCGAGCATCAGAGCGTGGGAATCGACGATACCGGTGGAAGGCGAATACAGCGCGGCGACACAGGCCAGGGCCGGTTCCAGTGCCTGCGCCTGTTCTTGGTCGAGCAGGCGCAGGTCGTCCACGCCGTTCTTCAAGCCCCGCTCAAGTAATGTTTCGAGTCCGCCCACCTGTGCCTGATCCGTGGCAACGATCAACTTGCCGAGCCGGCGGGTGGCGACGCCATGGCTTTCACAATAGGTGTACAACCGGTGCCGGCCTTCGACGCACAGCTGCGCCTTGAGACTGCCCAGCGGATAATAGATGCCCGCATGGATGACTTCGGAGTTGCGCGAGCTGATGCCCATGCCGATGGCTTCGGCGGCTTCGATCAGCAGCACGTCATGCCCGGCACGCGCCATCTCTCGCGCCACGGCGAGCCCAACGACGCCAGCGCCCACGACCACGCATTCAAAATCGACGTTCAACCTTGTCTCTCCTTCCGGGCCTGCAAGTTAGCACTTTCATAGTGCAGGTTTGATTTGATCGCTCACGCTCTCAGCCCTGGGGGCAGGTAGCCTGAGGCCAACCGACACGCGCTGCACGCAGGAGGCTGGCTTTAACGACCATGCGGTGAAAGGGGGCAATAACGAAGATGTAGGCCCGGCCCAGACGGTTGTGGCACTGGACCACGGTTGAAAGAACCAGTTGGCGACGGCCTTCTGGCTCTGCCTCACCGGAACACAGGATCGATATCCGGAAGTCGAGGTGCTTGTCGTCCTCGCCCAATACGATTTCAGTCTGGTTCGTGCTGTAGACCTTGAAGATACCAACCCGATTGGCAAGGGTTGCCAAGTGTCTGGCTGTCTTGAGACCAAAACCGGCAACGACAGTGTCTCGGACTTTCAGGAGCCATCCGATCCAGGATGGCTGGTGGGAAAAGATGAATCGAGCCAGCAGATCTGGATTGCTGGATGTGCCCGCAGGGAGCCGAATCGCAAAAGCGTCCGCCAGGTTCATCGACTTGTAAAGGTGGGTGATGCCGGACCTCGAGGGGACTGGCACGGCCGTGATGAGCTCAAATTCTCGGGGCATCGGGGATCTCTCCTGAGTTCTAACTACCAATTCGGCGACAGGCCATGTCGCGGTTCTTGTTGGGCGGCGCCCACTTCTCCTTGTCGGATACTGAGCCCGATCAAGGCATCATAGAGCGCTTGCTGCCCAGCGGGCAGAACAGGAAGCAACGTCGCACGGCGTTTGTCGGCATCGAACCAGGATTCAACCAACCATCCCACCAGATAGAGCGCCGAAAGGCATCCGCCAGCGGTTGCAACGTTTCCCTGGCATACAAGCGGTTGGTCCATGGATTCAAGTCCCAGCGCTTGCAGGCTCGCTCGTGCATCCGGGTGTGTAGTGGCTGGGCCGCTGAGTAGCCCAAGCCGTTCAAGAATGAAGGCTCCGGCGCATATGGAGCCAATTCGCTGGCGTCTGGCGTCAAGTTCAAACGACGGCAGGAAATCCGGGGCGGCAAGTGCAGCGGGTATCCCTTCCTTGCCGCTGACGAACAATACCGCGTCAGCACTGTTGGCCTCGGAAAGCGGACCGTGCACCGAAACAGGCAGGCCGTGGGCCGATCGCACGATAGCGCTGGAACCCAATATTCGGACGTGCCAATCCTCAGTGTTGCGGCCTAAGATGTCCCACATCAGGAATAGGTCGATATCAGTGAATTGGTCGAAAGCAACCAGAACGATTTTCTTCAAGGCGAGCTCCATGAAAAGTGCTGGCGTGCAAAACGCAACGGCCATCTTTGCTGGTGTTCGCAGCGTACTGATCGGTTACGCACCCTACACAGTCTGTATGGTGCTAAATAGGGAGCGAAATGATCGGTGGGAAAGCTAACGCGTCACCATTGGATCGCGGCTGGTTTTGAGGCCCTCGACCAAATAGGGCATACCGGCGTTTCGGCCGAGAGTCTATCGCGCCGATTGAATGTGACCCGCGGATCGTTCTATCACCATTTCCGCAATCGCGAAGATTTTGTCCGCACCTTGCTGGCCGCTTGGGAAGAAGACTACACAGAGCGCATGCTCGCTTATGCGGGGCAGGGCAGTAGCGCGGGTGAAATCCTGAAACGCTATTTGAGTATTGCCGCTGAGAAACAGCCGGGGCGGGAAGTTTCCATCCGCGCCTGGTCGCTGCACGATCCGTTGGTAGGCGAGTTTCAGCAGCGTGTTGACACAAGAAGACTGGACTTCGCGATACGGACGTGCCGCCGCTTGGTCCATATGCCAGGCGAAGCAGAAGTGATAGGTCAGATGGCCCATCTGTGCCTGATTGGTGGTCAACAGGCAGGACTGCGGCGTGATGCCGCTCGCTTCAACCGTTTCCTGCATGGCGCCTTTTCACTTTTCGAAAGGGCGCTTCCACCGTGGCGGGCTGGGTCATGAGCTAAATCGGGCAACTGAATAAATAGCATTCCAGTGCTAGCGCCCATGCCACTGGCCTGCGGCACTAAAGGGTGTTTCCCTTGCGCAAAAAAAAACGGCACCCCAAAGGTGCCGTTTCTGTTTTCTACGAGCTACCGCTACGCGATCAGCCGGTCAAGCCAGCCTGCTGAACCAGGGTCAGCAACGGCTGCGGGTACACGCCGAGGAAGAACGCCAGTACGGCGATGGCCAGCAGCATCACGCCGCCTGCCTTCTGTTCCCAGTGCAGCTCGGCGTCGTGGCGACGCAGGTTCGGTTCCATCAGGTACAGGGTGACCATGACGCGCAGGTAGTAGAACACGCCGATGGCACTGCCCAGCACCAGGGAGCCGACCAGCCACCATTGGTGAGCCTCGACGCCAGTGGCGATGATGTAGAACTTGCCGATGAAGCCGGCGGTCAGCGGGATGCCGGCCAGGGACAGCATCATCACCGTCAGCACGGCGGTCAGGTACGGACGGCGCCAGAACAGGCCACGGTATTCGTACAGGGCGTCGGCGTCGCGGCCGTTGTACGGAGAGGACATCAGGGTGATCACGCCGAAGGCGCCGAGGCTGGTGATCACGTAGGTGACCAGGTACACGCCGATGGCTTCCACGGCCAGGCCTTTGCTGGCGATCAGGGCGATCAGCAGGTAGCCGAAGTGGGCAATGGACGAGTAACCCAGCAGACGCTTGAGGTTGCTCTGGGTCAGTGCCAGCAGGTTACCGAACAGGATCGACGCGATGGCGATGATGGTCAGCACGTTGCTCAGTACACCGCTGCTGGCCACGGGCGAGATCTGGAACAGCCGCACCATCACCGCGAACACCGCGACTTTCGACGCGGTGGCCAGGAACGCCGCCACTGGCGCCGGGGCGCCTTCGTAGACGTCCGGGGTCCAGAGATGGAACGGTACCAGCGACAGCTTGAACGCCAGGCCGATCAGCATCATGCCCAGGCCCAGTTGCGCGATCGGGCTAGGCAGGCCGGTGGCCGCCAGGGCCTGGCCGATGCCGACGAAGCTCAGGGTGCCGGCTTCGGCATAGAGCAGGGCCATGCCGAACAACAGGAACGCGGAACCGGCCGCCGACAGCACCATGTACTTGATGCCGGCTTCCAGGGAGCGCTTGTTGAAGAAGGCGTAGGCCACCAGGCCGTAGACCGGTACCGACAGCAGTTCCAGGCCGATGAACAGGCTGGCCAGGTGCTGCGCGCTGACCAGGACCAGGCCACCGGCGGCGGCCATCAGGATCAGCAGGTACAGTTCTTCGCGGTTGCCCGGGTAACCCGAACCGCCATCGCCGAGGTAGGCGTGGGCGAGGGTAACGCAGGCCAGGGTGGCGACCAGGATCAGCGCCATGTACAGGCAGGCGAAGCTGTCGATCTGCATCAGCGGGGTGACCGCCAGGGGCGCGACTTTCAGGGCCGGCAAGATCGACAGCAAGGCCAGGTTCAGCCCCGCCACCGACAGCAGGAAGGTCTGTGAGTGATTGCGCCGCCAGGCGATCGCCAGCATCACCACGATGATCGTGGCGCTGGTGATCAACAGCGGCGCAAGCGCGATAAAGTGTTGAATCGTGAATTCCATAGCGCTCTTACCGGGCCGAAGCGAGTTGAGAGAAGGCGGTGCCGAGCCACTGCTGCACGCCATGCATCGTGGCGGCAGAGGTGTCGAGGAACGGTTGCGGGGAAACGCCGAGGTAAACCAGCAGCACCGCAAGGCCGAGCACCATGATCAGTTCGCGACCGTCCATGCCGCGCAGCACTTCGTCCGACTTGGACGGGCCGAAGTAGGCGCGGTGGATCATGATCAGCGAGTAGACCGAACCGAACACCAGGCCGGAAGTCGCAATGGCGGTGATCCATGGCGAACTGACGAACGAGCCGATCAGGATCAGGAACTCGCCAACGAAGTTACCGGTGCCCGGCAAACCCAGGGACGCGGCCGCGAAGAACAGGCTGATGGCCGGCAGGTAGGCGATGCGCGACCAGATGCCGCCCATCTCACGCATGTCCCGGGTGTGCAGGCGTTCGTACAGCTGGCCGCTGAGGATAAACAGCGCCGCCGCCGACAGGCCGTGAGCCAGCATCTGGATCACCGCGCCTTGCAGGGCGAGCTGGCTGCCGGAGTAGATCCCGATCAGCACGAAGCCCATGTGCGAAACGCTGGAGAACGCGATCAGGCGCTTGATGTCGGTCTGGGCGAACGCCAGGAACGCACCGTAGAAAATCCCGATCAGGCCCAGGGTCATGGCGATCGGCGCGAACTCCGCCGAGGCATTGGGGAACAGCGGCAGGGCAAAGCGCAGCAGGCCGTAGGCCGCGGTCTTGAGCAAGATACCGGCCAGGTCCACGGAACCGGCGGTCGGCGCCTGGGCGTGGGCGTCCGGTAGCCAGGAGTGGAACGGCACCACCGGCAGCTTCACCGCGAAGGCGATGAAGAAGCCGAGCATCAGCACGTACTCGGTGGTCTTGGACATCTGCACTTTCAACAGGTCGGCGTAATTGAAGGTAATCACGCCGGTGTTGTTGAAGTTGACCAGTACCAGGCCAAGGATCGCCACCAACATGATCAGGCCGGAAGCCTGGGTGAAGATGAAGAACTTGGTCGCCGCGTAGATCCGGGTTTTCTTGCCGTCCGAAGAACTGTGACCCCAGAGCGCGATGAGGAAGTACATCGGCACCAGCATCATTTCCCAGAAGAAGAAGAACATGAACAGGTCCAGCGCCAGGAACACGCCGATGACGCCGCCCAGGATCCACATCAGGTTCAGGTGGAAGAAACCCACGTGACGCTGGATCTCTTTCCAGGAGCAGAGTACCGAGAGGATACCCAGCAGGCCGGTCAGCAGGATCATCAGCAGCGACAGGCCGTCGAGGGCCAGGTGCACGCTGATGCCGAAGCGTTCGATCCAGATGTGCTTGAATTCAAGCGCCCAGGTCGGATCGGCGCCAGGGGCCGGAGCAAATGAATAGTCGCCGGTCGCCCACAGCCAGAGGCCGAGCGCGAGTTCCAGGGACATGGTCAGCAGCGCAATCCAGCGCGGGAGCGTGGAGCTGGAGCGCTCCGCGATCCAGCACAGCAGGCCGCCGATGAAGGGGATCAGGATTAGCCAGGGCAGAATCATGACGGGCTCGTTTCCTTTCGCAAGTTCGCAAGGTTCATATCAGACCGCTACCAGCACGATGGCGCCGATAACCAGCACGGCGCCAGCCGCCATGGAAGCCGCATACCAACGCAGTTGACCGGTCTCGGTACGGCTCAGGGCGGTGTGGCCGCCCTTGGCCATGCGCGGGATCAGGCCAATGGTCTGGTCGAGCGGGTCCTTGCGCAGAATGTGGCTGATCGCAAGGTATGGCTTGACGAACAGTTTGTCGTAGATCCAGTCGAAGCCCCAGGCGGCGAACCACCAGGCCGAAAGGAATCGCCCGATGCCGCTGTTGGCGATCGCCGTGACGAAACGACGCTTGCCCAGGAACAGCAGGGCGGCCAGCAGGATACCCGCCAGGGCAATGGCGCCCGAGGCGATTTCCAGGCTGTGCTTGGCTTCGCCGCCGGCATGGCCGACGCTTTGCGGCAGCACATCGGCCAGCGGTGGGGTGATCATGGCGCCGACGAAGGTCGACAGCACGATCAGCACCGACAGTGGCAGCCAGTGAGCAATGCCATGGCCGGCATGGGCTTCGGTCTTGGCTTCACCATGGAACGCGATGAAGATCAGGCGGAAGGTGTACAGCGAGGTCATGAACGCACCCACCAGGCCGGCATAGAGCAGCGCCTGGTTACCGCTGGCGAAGGCTTCCCAGAGGATCTCGTCCTTGGAGTAGAAACCGGCGGTGACCAGTGGCAGGGCCGCCAGGGCCGCGCCGCCGACGATGAAGCTGGTATAGGCCAGTGGCAGTTTTTTCCACAGGCCGCCCATCTTGAAGATGTTCTGCTCGTGGTGGCAGGCAACGATCACCGCACCGGAGGCCAGGAACAGCAGGGCCTTGAAGAACGCGTGGGTCATCAGGTGGAAAATCGCGCCTTCCCAGGCACCCACGCCCAGGGCCAGGAACATGTAGCCGATCTGGCTCATGGTCGAGTAGGCGAGGATGCGCTTGATGTCGGTCTGTACCAGGGCGGCAAAACCGGCCAGTACCAGGGTCACGCCACCGACGATGCCCACCAGGTGCAGGATGTCCGGCGCCAGGGCGAACAGGCCGTGGGTACGGGCGATCAGGTAGACGCCAGCGGTCACCATGGTCGCGGCGTGGATCAGTGCCGAGACCGGGGTAGGGCCGGCCATCGCGTCCGCCAACCAGGTTTGCAGCGGCAGTTGCGCGGATTTACCGACGGCGCCACCGAGCAGCATCAGGGTCGCCAGGACGATCCAGAAGTCGCCGACCTTGAAGTGCTCCGGCGCCTTGACCAGCAGTTCCTGGATGTTCAGCGTGCCCAGTTGCTGGAACAGGATGAACAGGCCGATGGCCATGAACACGTCGCCGATCCGGGTCACGATGAACGCCTTGAGCGCTGCGTTACCGTTGTTGCGGTTGCTGTAGTAGAAACCAATCAACAGGTACGAGCACAGGCCCACGCCTTCCCAGCCGAAGTACAGGAACAACAGGTTATCGCCGAGCACCAGGAACAGCATGCTGGCGATGAACAGGTTGGTGTAGGCGAAGAAGCGCGAGTAACCGGCTTCACCGCGCATGTACCAGGAGGCGAACAGGTGGATCAGGAAGCCCACGCCGACCACCACGCCCAGCATGGTGATGGACAGGCCGTCCAGGTAGAGGGCGAAGTTCGGCGTGAAGCCTTCCACCGCCATCCAGCGCCACAGCACCTGCACATACACACCGCCTTCGGGCGGGGCGACGTTGAACTGCCAGATCACGTAGGCCGTGACGATGGCAGACAGGCCGATGGAACCCACGCCAACCAGCGCCGAAAGGTTTTCCGACCAGCGTCCACGAGAGAACGACAGCAGCAGGAAACCAATGAGGGGGAATACGAAAGTCAGAAAGATTAGGTTCATCCGCGCATCTCGCTGGCAGCGTCGATATCGAGAGTGTGGAAGCGGCGGTACAGCTGCAACAGGATCGCCAGGCCGATACTGGCCTCGGCGGCTGCCAGGCTGATCACCAGGATGAACATGATCTGTCCATCCGGCTGCGCCCAGCGAGCGCCCGCGACGATGAAGGCCAGGGCGGAGGCATTCATCATGACCTCCAGGCTCATCAGCACGAACAGAATGTTGCGGCGGACCATCAGGCCAACCAGACCGAGGCAGAACAGGATGCCGGCAACCGCCAGACCATGCTCGAGAGGGATAGCAGGCATGTGATTACTCCTTCGCCTCGTTACGGCCCAAATGGAACGCTGTGACGGCTGCGGCAAGCAGCAGCATCGAGGCGAGTTCGACCACCAGCAGGTACGGACCGAACAGGCTGATGCCCACGGCCTTGGCACCTACGGTGGTGTGGCCGATGGCCTGGCCGCTCTGGTGAGCGAACAGCACATACAGCAGTTCACCCAGCAGCAGGGCGGACAGGATCACCGGCCCCGCCCAGATACCGGGCTTGAGCCAGGAGCGTTCCTGCTGGACCGCGGCCGGGCCAAGGTTGAGCATCATCACCACGAACACGAACAGCACCATGATGGCGCCGGCGTAGGCGATCACTTCCAGCGCACCGGCGAACGGTGCACCGAGGGCGAAGAAGGTCATGGCCACGGCGATCAGCGAAATGATCAGGTAGAGCAGGGCATGGATGGGATTGGTGTTGGTGACCACACGAAGCGTGGACACCACCGCGATACCCGATGCGAAATAGAAAGCGAATTCCATCTTTCTTCCTTAAGGCAGCAAGCTCTTCACGTTGATCGGTTCGGCTTCGTTCTGCGCGGCGCCTTTTGGCTTACCGGCAATGGCCATACCTGCAACACGATAGAAGTTGTAATCAGGGTTTTTACCGGGACCGGAAATCAGCAGATCTTCTTTCTCGTACACCAGGTCCTGACGTTTGAACTCGGCCATTTCGAAATCCGGTGTGAGCTGGATCGCGGTGGTCGGGCACGCTTCCTCGCAGAGGCCGCAGAAAATGCAGCGCGAGAAGTTGATGCGGAAGAAGTCCGGGTACCAGCGACCGTCTTCGGTTTCAGCTTTCTGCAGCGAGATGCAACCTACCGGGCACGCCACGGCGCACAGGTTGCAGGCCACGCAGCGTTCCTCGCCGTCGGGGTCGCGGGTCAGGACGATGCGGCCGCGATAGCGCGGCGCCAGGTAGACCGGCTCTTCCGGGTATTGCAGGGTGTCACGCTTGCGGAAGCCATGGCCGAAGATCATGACCAGGCTTCGCAGTTGGGTACCAGTACCCTTAACGATGTCGCCAATATATTTGAACATGGGTCAAATCCTCACTGAACCGCGGCCGCAGGCGCGTTCATCAAAACGATCGCAGCGGTCACCAGCATGTTGATCAGGGTCAGCGGCAGGCAGAATTTCCAGCTGAAGTCCATCACCTGGTCGTAGCGTGGGCGCGGGATCGAGGCGCGCAGCAGGACGAACAGCATGATGAAGAACGCGGTCTTCAGCGCAAACCAGACGAAGGACAGTTGCGGCAGGATGCCGAACGGGCCGTGCCAGCCACCGAAGAACAGCGTCACCAGCAGCGCCGAGATCAGGATGATGCCGATGTATTCACCAACGAAGAACATGCCCCATTTCATGCCGGCATATTCAATGTGGTAACCGTCGGCGAGTTCCTGCTCCGCTTCCGGCTGGTCGAAGGGGTGACGGTGAGTCACGGCCACGCCAGCGATGAAGAAAGTACAGAAACCGAAGAACTGCGGAATGATGAACCACAGGTTCTGGGCCTGGTACTCGACGATGTCGCGCATGTTGAACGAGCCGGCCTGGATCACGATGCCCATGAGCGACAGGCCCATGAACACTTCGTAGGACACGGTCTGGGCCGAGGCCCGCAGGCTGCCCAGCAGGGCGAACTTGTTGTTGCTCGACCAACCGGCGAACAGCACCGCATACACCGACAGGCCAGCCATGGCGAAGAAGAACAGCAGGCCGATGTTCAGGTCCGCCACGCCCCAGGTCGGGGTGATCGGGATGATCGCGAAGGCGATCAGCAAGGCGCTCATGGCCACGACCGGTGCCAGGGTGAAGATCACCTTGTCGGCGAACGGCGGCGTCCAGTCTTCCTTGAAGAACATCTTGATCATGTCGGCGGCGATCTGGAACATGCCGAACGGGCCGACACGGTTCGGACCGTAGCGGTCCTGCCACCAGCCCAGCAGGCGACGCTCGACGAAGCTCAGCAGGGCGCCGCAGACCACCACGGCCAGCAGGATCACGATGGCCTTGAGAACCGTCAGGATCACGGCGATCACTTCGGGGGTGAACCAGCTCATTGCGCTGCCTCCTGCAGACCGTCGACGGTTTTGCCGAATACGGCTGGCGGAATGCCCGCCAGGCCGGCCGGCAGGGCCACCAGGCCGGCGCCCAGTTCTTCATTGATGCGCAGCGGCAGACGCAGGGTCTGGCCGGCCACGTTCAGGCTCAACAGGGCCCCGTCGTTGACGCCCAGGCGATCGGCTTCGGACTTGGCCAGCGCCACGTAGGCGGCTGGGATGCGTTCCTGCACCGGAGCGGCCTTGGAAGAGTTCTCTTCGCTGCCGAACAGGTGATGGAACGGCACGACCTGCCAGGTGCCCGGCGCCGGGTTGAAGGCGCGCGGCACGCTGGCGAACCAGCTGAGGCCATCGCCCTGGCTTTCGATCAGGCGGGTGCCCGGGTCGCCGGCACGCAGGTGACCGCCGACTTCGTCCTGGAACTTGTTCCACGCTTGCGGCGAGTTCCAGCCCGGCGACCAGGCGAACGGCACCTGGGAACGCGGTTCGGTCGAGCCCGAGTAGCCTTCCATGGAGAACGAGAACGCAGTGTCGTTGTCCTGGGAAGTGCGCGGTTCGTGAACGCTGATGTCGGCGCGCATGGCGGTGCGACCGGAGTAGCGCAGCGGTTCGCGCGCCAGCTTCAGGCCTTTGATGCGGAACGAGGCGGACGGTGCGGCGTCGACAATGGCGGCCAGTTGCGGGCTGCTCGAAGCGACGGCGGCGGTGACGTGGTCCAGTTGCGTCCAGTCGATCGGCTGGTCCAGCAGGGTGGCGCGCAGGGCATGCAGCCAGCGCCAGCCTTCGTGTACGAGGATGCTGGCGTCCAGGTATTGCGGGTCGAAAACCTGGAAGAAGCGCTGGGCGCGACCTTCCTGGCTGACCAGTGTACCGTCGCCTTCGGCGAAGCTCGCCGCCGGCAGCACCAGGTTGGCGCGGTCGATGGTGGCGGTTTTCTGATGGTCGGCGACGATCAGCACTTTCGCGGCGTTCAGGGCGGCGTCTACGCGGGCCTTGTCGGTGCGGGTGTAGAGGTCGTTTTCCAGCACTACGATGGCGTCGGCGCTGCCGTCGATCACCGCTTGCAGGGCGGCGTCCACCGATTCGCCACCGAGCATGGCCAGGCCGAGGCTGTTGGCCTCCGGCACGATCAGGCTGATGGAACCGTTCTTCTCGCGCAGCTTCAGGGCCTTGGCGATGTTGGCGGCGGCTTCGATCAGCGCCTTGGAGCCCAACGAGGTGCCGGCGATGATCAGTGGGCGCTTGGCGGCCAGCAGGGCGTCGGCGATGCGCTGGGCCAGGGCGGCCGCTTCGCTGTCCAGGCCTTCGACGGCCGGGGCGCTGGCGTCCAGGGCGTGGGCCACGGCAAAGCCGATACGGGCCAGGTCGTCAGGGGCGGCGTGGACGCATTCTTCGGCGACGTCGTCGAGCTTGGTTTCAGCGAGGCTGGCGATGAACAGCGGGTTCAGCGCGTGCTGGCCGATGTTCTTCACGGCGGCGTCGAGCCATGGCTGGACGCGCATGGCGTCGGCCATGTCTTCGGCCTTGCCCTTGACCGACTGGCGCAGGGCCAGGGCCATGCGGGCGGCGGTCTGGGTCAGGTCTTCGCCAAGCACGAACACCGCGTCGTGGTCTTCGATGTCACGCATCGTCGGCACGGGCAGCGGGCTGTCCTTGAGCACTTGCAGCACCAGGCGGATGCGTTCCAGCTCACCGGCTTCGATGCCGCTGTAGAAGTGCTCGGCACCGACCAGTTCACGCAGGGCGTAGTTGCTTTCCAGGCTGGCCCGTGGCGAACCGATGCCGACGATGTTGCGACCGCGCAGCAGCTCGGCGGCCTTGTCCAGCGCTTCGTCCAGGCTCAGCTTGGCACCGCCCGCCAGCTGCGGTTGGCGTGGGCGATCCTTGCGGTTGACGTAGCCATAGCCGAAACGGCCACGGTCACACAGGAAGTACTGGTTAACCGAACCGTTGAAGCGGTTTTCGATGCGCCGCAGTTCACCGTAGCGCTCGCCCGGAGAGATGTTGCAACCGCTGGAGCAGCCATGGCAGATGCTCGGCGAGAACTGCATGTCCCACTTGCGGTTGTAACGCTCGGAGTGGGTCTTGTCGGTGAACACACCGGTCGGGCAGACCTCGGTGAGGTTGCCGGAGAACTCGCTTTCCAGGGTGCCGTCTTCAACGCGACCGAAATACACGTTGTCGTGGGCGCCGAATACGCCCAGGTCGGTGCCGCCGGCGTAGTCCTTGTAGAAACGCACGCAACGGTAGCAGGCGATGCAGCGGTTCATCTCGTGGGAGATGAACGGACCGAGGTCCTGGTTCTGGTGGGTGCGCTTGGTGAAGCGATAACGGCGCTCGTTGTGGCCGGTCATCACGGTCATGTCTTGCAGATGGCAGTGGCCGCCTTCCTCACAGACCGGGCAGTCGTGAGGGTGGTTGGTCATCAGCCATTCGACGACGCTGGCGCGAAACACTTTCGCTTCTTCGTCGTCGATGGAGATCCAGCTGCCGTCGGTGGCGGGGGTCATGCAGGACATGACGATCCGACCACGCTTGTCGTTCTCGTCGGTGTACTGCTTGACCGCGCACTGGCGACAAGCGCCAACGCTGCCAAGGGCGGGGTGCCAGCAGAAATAAGGAATGTCGAGGCCCAGGGACAGACATGCCTGTAACAGGTTGTCTGCGCCATCGACTTCGAGCTCTTTGCCGTCTACGTGGATAGTGGCCATGGTTCAAAGTTCTTCGTTGGCCCGGTGTCAGCGGGCGTGGCTAATGGAATCTTGTTATTCGCGTGAATCAACACAGCCGTTTACGGCGTCATCACGCGAGAAGGCGAAGGGTACGGACCCTTCGCCTTTTTAAGCGTTTACGCGCCGACTACGATCGGCTTTGCCAGAGGCGGGACGACGGCGCTGGTGGGCGCGATGCCGGCTTCGAACTCTGGACGGAAGTATTTGATCGCGCTGCCCAACGGCTCCACGGCACCCGGTGCGTGAGCACAGAAGGTCTTGCCTGGGCCGAGGAAACCCACCAGACCCAGCAGGGTCTCGATGTCACCGGCCTGGCCTTCGCCGTTTTCAAGGGCCCGCAGCAGCTTGACGCTCCAGGGCAGGCCATCGCGGCAAGGGGTGCAGAAACCGCACGACTCGCGGGAGAAGAACTCTTCCATGTTGCGCAGCAGCGACACCATGTTGACGCTGTTGTCCACCGCCATCGCCAGGCCGGTACCCATGCGGGTGCCGACCTTGGCGATGCCGCCGGCGTACATTTGGGCGTCCAGGTGTTCGGGCAACAGGAACCCGGTACCGGCGCCGCCAGGCTGCCAGCACTTGAGCGTGTAGCCGTCGCGCATGCCGCCGGCGTAGTCTTCGAACAGTTCGCGGCCGGTGACGCCGAACGGCAGTTCCCACAGGCCAGGGTTCTTGACCTTGCCGGAGAAGCCCATGAGCTTGGTGCCCATGTCTTCGCTGCCGTCACGGGCCAGGGATTTGTACCAGTCCACGCCGTCGGCGATGATCGCCGGCACGTTGCACAGGGTCTCGACGTTGTTCACGCAGGTCGGCTTGCCCCACACGCCCACGGCGGCAGGGAAGGGCGGCTTGGAACGTGGGTTGGCGCGACGGCCTTCCAGGGAGTTGATCAGTGCGGTTTCTTCACCGCAGATATAGCGCCCGGCACCGGTGTGGACGAACAGCTCGAAATCGAAGCCGCTGCCCAGGATGTTCTTGCCCAGCAGGCCTGCGGCCTTGGCTTCTTCCACTGCACGGTTCAGGTGCTTGGCGGCGGTGGTGTATTCGCCACGCAGGAAGATATAGCCACGGTAGGTTTTCAGCGCGCGGGCGCTGATCAGCATGCCTTCGATCAGCAGATGGGGCAGTTGCTCCATCAGCATGCGGTCTTTCCAGGTGTTGGGCTCCATTTCATCCGCGTTGCACAGCAGGTAGCGGATGTTGATGGATTCGTCCTTGGGCATCAGGCCCCACTTCACGCCGGTGGGGAAGCCCGCACCGCCACGGCCCTTGAGGCCGGAATCCTTCACGGTCTGGACGATGTCGTCGCCGGCCATGTCGGCGAACGCCTTGCGCGCGGCAGCGTAGCCGTTCTTGGCCTGGTATTCGTCCAGCCATACCGCTTCGCCGTCGTCACGCAGACGCCAGGTCAGGGGATGGGTTTCGGCCGAACGCTGGATGCGGTTGGCGGGCCCGAAGGAAGTCAGGGTCATACGTAGCCCTCCAGCAGGTTGGCGACACCATCTGGCTTGACGTCACCGAAGGTGTCGTCATCGATCATCAGCGCCGGGGCCTTGTCGCAGTTACCCAGGCAGCACACTGGCAGCAGGGTGAAGCGACCGTCGGCGGTGGTCTGGCCGAGGCCAATGCCCAGCTTGCTCTGGATCTCGCTGACCACCGATTCGTGGCCGCCGATGTAGCAGACCATGCTGTCGCAGACGCGAATGATGTGACGACCAACTGGCTGGCGGAAAATCTGGCTGTAGAAGGTGGCGACGCCTTCGACGTCGCTGGCCGGGATACCGAGGATCTCGCCGATGGCGTAGAGCGCGCCATCGGGCACCCAGCCACGTTCCTTCTGGACAATCTTCAGGGCTTCGATCGACGCCGCGCGCGGGTCTTCGTAGTGATGCAGCTCGTGCTCGATGGCCGAGCGCTCGGTTTCGCTCAGGGCGAAACGGTCTGTCTGGATAAGCGTGCTGTTCATGCTTAGCGGTCCACGTCGGCCATAACGAAATCGATACTACCCAGGTACGCGATCAAGTCCGCGACCATGCTGCCTTTGATCACGGAAGGGATCTGCTGCAGGTGCGGGTAGCTTGGGGTGCGAATCCGGGTGCGGTAGCTCATGGTGCCGCCGTCGCTCGTCAGGTAATAACTGTTGATGCCCTTGGTCGCTTCGATCATCTGGAAGGACTCGTTGGCCGGCATGACCGGGCCCCACGAAACCTGCAGGAAGTGCGTGATCAGGGTCTCGATGTGTTGCAGCGTGCGCTCTTTTGGCGGCGGCGTGGTCAGCGGGTGATCCGCCTTGTACGGGCCTTCCGGCATGTTGCGCAGGCATTGGTCGATGATCTTGATGCTCTGGCGCATTTCCTCGACGCGAACCATGCAGCGGTCGTAGGCATCGCCATTGGCCGCCAGCGGTACTTCGAATTCGAAGTTTTCGTAGCCGGAGTAAGGGCGCGCCTTGCGCAGGTCGAAGTCGCAACCGGTGGAACGCAGGCCGGCACCAGTGACACCCCATTCCAGGGCCTCTTTGGTGTTGTAGGCAGCGACCCCGATGGTACGACCCTTGAGGATGCTGTTCTGCAGGGCGGCCTTGGTGTATTCGTCCAGGCGCTTGGGCATCCACTCGACGAAGTCCTTGACCAGCTTTTCCCAGCCGCGTGGCAGGTCGTGGGCCACGCCACCGATGCGGTACCAGGCCGGGTGCAGGCGGAAACCGGTGATGGCTTCGATCACCGTGTAGGCCTTCTGGCGGTCGGTGAAGGTGAAGAACACCGGGGTCATCGCCCCCACGTCCTGGATATAGGTCCCCAGGAACAGCAGGTGGCTGGTGATACGGAAGAACTCGGCCATCATGATGCGGATGACGTCGACCTTCTCCGGTACCTTGATCCCGGCCAGTTTTTCGACCGACAGCACGTACGGCAGGTTGTTCATCACGCCGCCGAGGTAGTCGATGCGGTCGGTGTACGGGATGAAGCTGTGCCAGGACTGGCGCTCGGCCATTTTCTCGGCGCCACGGTGGTGGTAGCCGATGTCAGGGACGCAGTCGACGATCTCTTCGCCGTCCAGCTGCAGGATGATGCGGAACGCACCGTGGGCCGAAGGGTGGTTCGGGCCGAGGTTGAGGAACATGTAGTCCTCGTTGGCGCCCGAACGCTTCATGCCCCAGTCTTCAGGCTTGAAGCGCGCGGCTTCTTCCTCGAGCTGTTGCTTGGCCAGGGACAGGCTGAACGGGTCGAACTCGGTGGCACGGGCCGGGAAGTCCTTGCGCAGCGGGTGACCTTCCCAGGTCGGTGGCATCATGATGCGCGACAGGTGCGGGTGGCCGGGGAAGTCGATCCCGAACATGTCCCACACTTCACGTTCGTACCAGTTGGCGTTCGGCCAGATACCGGTCACGGTCGGCACGCTGAGGTCGCTCTCGGACAAGGCGACCTTGATCATTACGTCACTATTACGCTCGATCGACAGCAAGTGATAGAACACAGTGAAGTCGACGCCGTCGGGCAGCCCTTGACGCTTGGTGCGCAGACGCTCGTCCACGCCGTGCAGGTCATAGAGCATGACGTACGGCTTGGGCAGGTTGCGCAGGAAAGTCAGGACTTCGACGAGTTTGGCGCGGGCAACCCAAAGTACCGGCATGCCGGTGCGGGTCGGCTGGGCGGTGAACGCCTCGGGGCCAAAACGGTTGTTCAGTTCGACGACCACATCCTGGTCGTCTGCCTTGTAAGGCGGGATGTACAGAGCACTGCCTGTAGTCATGGTTATTTATCGCTTTCGGTCAACGTAAAGAATGAAGCCAGGTTCTCGTTTCTTGTAGGGAACAGAGCTGGATCAGACTTCGTCGGGGCTGCGCAAGTTGGTGACTGCGATACGCTGTTCGCGGCGCTGTTCCTTTTGCGATGGCATGTCGGCGCGATAGACGCCTTGATCGCCAACGACCCAGGACAGCGGGCGACGCTCCTGGCCAATCGACTCCTGCAACAGCATTAGGCCTTGCAGGAAAGCTTCAGGGCGAGGCGGGCAGCCGGGCACGTAGACGTCCACGGGCAGGAACTTGTCCACCCCTTGAACGACGGAGTAGATGTCGTACATGCCACCGGAGTTGGCGCACGAACCCATGGAGATAACCCACTTCGGCTCGAGCATTTGCTCGTAGAGACGCTGGATGATCGGCGCCATCTTGATGAAGCAGGTACCGGCGATAACCATGAAATCCGCCTGGCGTGGCGATGCCCGGATCACTTCGGCGCCAAAGCGCGCGATGTCGTGGGGTGCCGTGAAGGCGGTGGTCATTTCCACGTAGCAGCACGAAAGACCGAAGTTGTACGGCCACAGGGAGTTCTTGCGACCCCAGTTGACCGTGCTGTTCAGCACGTCTTCGAGCTTGCCCATGAAGATGTTTTTGTGGACTTGATCTTCTAACGGATCGGCGACGGTTTCCCGTTCGCCAATCGGATACTGCTCGTTAGGAGCATCGGGGTCGATCCTGGTGAGATTGTATTGCATTGCCAAAGCCTCATTGTTTCAGCTTCGCTTGCCGCTTGCGCCGAGCTTCCGGAGCCCAATCAAGCGCCCCCACTCGGTAAAGGTAGACAAGACCTGCCAACAGAATTGCTATGAAAACGAGAGCTTCGACGAATCCGGTCCAGCCGCTTTCGCGGACGGACACAGACCAGGCAAAGAGAAAGAGGGCTTCGATATCGAAGATCACGAAGAGCATCGCGACCAGATAGAATTTGGCTGAGAGCCGCAAGCGGGCGCCACCGGTAGGTAGCATGCCGGACTCGAACGGTTCATTTTTGCTGCGGCCCCAGGCTTTTGACCCGAGCAGGCTCGACACGCCGAGCATGAAGGCGCACAGGCCGACGACACCCAGAAGGAAAATGGCAAAGCCCCAGTTGTGGGCCATGAGTCCTGTCGCTTCGGGCATGCTGGAAATCCTTAACAGAGAGCAAAGGTCTCTGAGCTTGAATAGAAATAACGCAGTGACGATATGTCGCAGCAATCAATCGCGGTGATTTTATGGCTAAACACCGGGCAAGTAAAATTCCTATGGCGAAATTATTTATTGGAATAAGGACATAGCGCACCTCCAGAGCCCTGCGGCCCCGGCCCCGTGGGCGTTGGCCGGCTGTTCAGCAATAATATTTCGTGCGGAATGTAACAATGATAACGACTTCCAAATGATAATTATTATTATCTAGCCAGCCTTTTCTACAGTGCACTTAGTGTCGTGTCCGAGAGGCTGTCTTACATCGTCGCTACTGCAATTGTCAGCGTCGGACGTTTTACTCCTTTTCCGACTGCCCAATACTGCGTTCGATCAATTTTCCTAGCGCTGCGTCGAAGTTTTTGTGAGGGCGGCGTCCGGCGAAGGTTGGGTCTGCATGAGGGACTGCTCCCGTGGAAGCCAAGCTTGCTTGCAATGTCGACAACGCGGTCCCGAGGCAGACAGCCTTATCGTGCATCGCAGCCAAGCCTGGCCTCCACAGTGCAGGCTTGCTCTTACAGCGTAGGTGGCTTCAAGGAAAACGGGTGAAAAAACCTCCGTCATCAGATCGAGGCCGCCCAGCCGAGCCAACCAAGAACCCTACGCCCAGGCATTGGCGCGTTAAGCGAACCCGCTTTGCCTGCAAAAATCGGCATGAGGCCGGCCCTAGAGCCTTGAAGAGTTGATGGCAAATGGCTATCTTTGCCGCTCACTCATCTAATCATCTATATCAATGTTGATTAGACAATTGCCCCTTCATAGATAGCTGCGTCAGTTTTCATCGTTCGCGGCGGATTACCAAAGGACTGTCATGAACTCTTGGATCGCGAACATGAGCGTGATGCTCAAGCTGGCTCTGGGTTTTGCTGTTGTGCTGTTTCTAACCGCTATCCTGGCCGCGACCGGCTGGACCAGCCTGGGCAAGATGATCCAGCGTGCGGATCGAATGACCAGCATTACCGAGCTCGGCAACCGTCTTGATCACCTGCGCAGGGCTCGCTTGCAATACCAGGTGGACAAGGGCGATGAACAAAAGGGTGAATTGATCCAGGCGTCGCTGGAACAATTTGTCGCCAAGCAAAAAAGCCTTGCAAATGAGTTGAAAAAACCCGAAAACCTGAAAAAACTTGCGCTGATCGAGCAGGCCAGCACCGAGTATCAAGTGGCGCTGAATACAATGCGCGAGGCTTATCGCACTGACGCAGCCATGCGCAAGGAGATGGGCGTCAATGCGGTCAAGGGCGCCGCGCTGATAGCCAAGGTCATCAATGACGTAGAAGCAATGCCTGCCACGGACGAGCGGCGTTTTGAGTTGTACCGGATTATCCTCAAAGCCAAAGAGGACGTCGCGCTGGTGCGTTATGAAGTGCGTGGCTACACGGGCAACCCCAACAGCGCCACCGAACAGGCCGCCACCCGCCAGCTCGAAAATGCGCTCAAGAGCATCGAAACCCTTAACGGTGCTTTCGGCCCGAGCTATGCCGACACCATCAAGCAATTGGAAACCGCGCTGATTGCTTACCGCCGTTCGGTGCAGAACTTCACCGCCAGTAATCAGGCCATTGGCAAGGCCGTGCAAGACACCATCGATCTGGGTGAAACCATCACCCGTCTGACTGACGAAATGTACGCCAGCCAGTTGGTCTCCCTGGGTGACGAAAGCGCCCAGTCCCGTATCCTGCAGTTGAGCTGCACTGCCTTGGCGATGCTGTTGGGGATTCTTGCGGCCATGATCATCACTCGCCAGATTACCCGGCCGTTGCAGGACACATTGGCGGTGGTCGATCGCATTGCGGCAGGCGACCTCACGCAAGGTACGGTCGTGACCCGGGGTGATGAACTGGGTGTCTTGCAGCAAGGTATCCAGCGCATGGGCACCACGTTGCGCGACTTGATCGGTGGCATCCGCGATGGCGTCACCCAAATCGCCAGCGCCGCCGAAGAGTTATCGGCTGTCACCGAGCAGACCAGTGCCGGGGTCAATAGCCAGAAGACCGAGACCGACCAGGTGGCTACCGCCATGCAGGAAATGTCGGCCACCGTGCACGAAGTCGCGCGTAATGCTGAACAGGCTTGCACGGTCGCGTCAGAGGCTGATGCACAGGCCCGTATCGGCGACCAGGTGGTTGCGCAAGCCATCGTTCAGATCGAACGCTTGGCCAGCGAAGTCGGGCGTTCCGTCGACGCCATGGATGAGCTGGAACAAGAAAGCGCGCGCATCGGCAAGATCATGGACGTGATCAGGGCGGTGGCGGAGCAGACCAACTTGCTGGCCCTTAACGCCGCCATCGAGGCCGCCCGCGCGGGTGACGCCGGGCGCGGTTTTGCCGTGGTCGCCGACGAAGTGCGTGGGCTGGCCCAGCGTACCCAGCATTCCACCGAAGAGATCGAAAGCCTGGTGGCGGGCTTGCAGAACGGCACGCGCCAGGTGTCGAGTATCATGCGCAATAGCCGCGAACTGACCGACAGCAGCGTGGAACTGGCCGGCAAGGCCGGCATTTCCCTGGGTAACATCACCCAGGCGGTTTCGGGCATCCAGGCCATGAACCAGCAGATTGCCGCTGCTGCGGTGCAACAAAGCTCGGTGGCCGAGGAAATCAGCCGCAGCATCCTGAATGTGCGCGATGTATCCGAACAGACCGCTTCAGCCAGCGAAGAAACCGCAGCCTCCAGCATCGAGCTGGCGCGCCTGGGTAACCAGTTGCAGCAACTGGTCAGTCACTTCAAAGTGTAAAAAACGGAAAAAAAAAGCCCCGAACCAGTCGGGGCTTCAGATCGTCGGCTTTGCGGTTAGTTTTTATCCGGTCCGCAAGGGCCGCTTACTCGAGGCAAGCGTGTGAATCAGTGGAACTGTTCTTCTTCGGTGGAGCCGGTCAGTGCGGTCACCGACGAAGTGCCGCCCTGGATCACGGTGGTCATGTCGTCGAAGTAGCCGGTGCCCACTTCCTGCTGGTGAGCCACGAAGGTGTAGCCCTTGGCGGCGTCAGCGAACTCTTGCTCTTGCAGCTTCACGTAGGCGGTCATGTCGTTGCGGGCGTAGTCGTGCGCCAGGTTGAACATGCTGTGCCACATGTTGTGGATGCCGGCCAGGGTGATGAACTGGTGCTTGTAGCCCATGGCGGACAGTTCGCGCTGGAACTTGGCGATGGTCGCGTCGTCCAGGTTCTTCTTCCAGTTGAAGGAAGGCGAGCAGTTGTACGACAGGATCTGGTCGGGGTATTCCTTCTTGATCGCTTCGGCGAAGCGACGGGCTTCGTCCAGGTCCGGCTTGGCGGTTTCGCACCAGATCAGGTCGGCGTACGGCGCATAGGCCAGGCCACGGGCGATGGCCTGGTCGAGGCCGGCGCGCACCTTGTAGAAGCCTTCCTGGGTGCGGGTACCGGTTACGAACGGCTGGTCGTACGGGTCGCAGTCGGAGGTCAGCAGGTCAGCGGCGTTGGCGTCGGTACGGGCCAGGATGATGGTCGGTACCCCGGCAACGTCGGCAGCCAGGCGGGCAGCGGTCAGCTTCTGCACGGCTTCCTGGGTTGGAACCAGCACCTTGCCGCCCATGTGGCCGCATTTCTTCACCGAGGCCAGTTGGTCTTCGAAGTGAACGCCGGCGGCGCCAGCCTCGATCATGCTCTTCATCAGCTCGTAGGCGTTCAGGACGCCACCGAAACCGGCTTCAGCGTCAGCCACGATCGGCGCGAAGTAGTCGATGTAGCCTTCGTCGCCCGGGTTCTTGCCGGCTTTCCACTGGATCTGGTCGGCGCGACGGAACGAGTTGTTGATGCGCTTGACCACGGTTGGAACCGAATCCACCGGGTACAGCGACTGGTCGGGGTACATCGACTCGGCGGAGTTGTTGTCCGCGGCCACTTGCCAGCCCGACAGGTAGATCGCCTGGATGCCGGCCTTGACTTGCTGCACAGCCTGGCCGCCGGTCAGGGCGCCCATGCAGTTGACGAAATCTTTCTCGGGACGGAAGGCTGGCTTGGCGCCCTGGGTCACCAGGTTCCAGAGCTTCTCGGCGCCCATTTTCGCAAGGGTGTGCTCAGGTTGAACCGAGCCACGCAGACGGACGACGTCAGCAGCGGAATAATTGCGCTTCACGCCTTTCCAGCGCGGGTTTTCAGCCCAGTCTTTTTCAAGGGCTGCAATTTGCTGTTCGCGTGTCAGTGCCATGGAGATAAACCTCGTCGCATAGGTCTTGGTGGAAAATTCCTGCTCCTGCCGACCAGGGGTTGGCGTACAAGTCGGTTCAGGCGGGGAGGCGACGGGATGAACGATGGGCTCGAGGGGAAAGTGAGCAGGTAGGGGCGAACTGCGGGCGCATTCGGGCGTCGTGGGCCTCCATACGAACTCAGAGTGATGCCGGGTTACCTAGTTACGCTTCCGTCCCTCGGGACAACTTCGTTCCAGTCGCAACCTCGTCAAACACACCTTGTGGGCGGTACAGACACGAATCGGCTCGCAGGGTAGTTGCAAGCGTCGACCCGAAGGCCCTTGCCAGGGCCCCTGATTAGCGGGAGCGAGGCCATCATGCCTTCGGTTTTTTTGCTCGTCAAACGTTTTGTAGTGCTTTTTTTATGGCACTACATCTTTGGTCTAATACGACTCATCAGTCAGTTTTTGGTGCTTCAGTTCAGGGTATCGACCTTGACCCGCAAAATCATGTCGTCGCGGCCCTGGGTCGAGTAGCTGCGGGTCAGGCCCTGTTTGTCGGCTTGAGTCTGGCGATTGACGCCGGCCAGGGTGATCCATTCGCCCAGGCGGCCACTGACGGTTGTGTCGGTACTCTGAACGTTCACTACATCGGGACGCTCCTGGCTCATGCGGTCACGATTGGTGCTGATGCTCAGATGAACGGTCTCGCCGGTGACGCTGGCCGTGACATAAAAACCCTGGGTGACGTTGCGGTATTCAGTCTGGCTCTGCATGCGGCCGTAGTTGTCGGTCTGGTTGCTAGTGAATGGCACGCTCTGGCCGACCTGGATCAGCGCCGGCTGGCCTTCACTGGCCTGCACCTGCTGCACGCCGCCGTCACGGCTGGCGGTGCTGCGGTTGATAATGCGGGTCTGGCTGGGGGCGGCGCCGTTGATCGAATAACCCTGGTCGCCCTGCAGGTTGTTTTCGTTGGTGTCGACCGTAATCAGCAGGCGCTTGGGTGCGGTGTCCAATTGGGCGAGGAATTGCCGCAGTTCTTCGATCTTGCCGGGCTCGGCGTTGACGATCAGTTGGTTGCCGTAGGCGCTGACCTGGCCGTCCTTGCCGATGAAGTTCTGTGCCACCGGCAGCAGGTCGGCGCTGGTGCGGTAGTTCAGCGGCACGATTTGCGTGTCGGCCATGACCGACAGGCTGCAACCGAGCAGCAGGGTAACCAGGAAGGTGCGTAGAGGCATGTCCATTTCTCCGCGAGACAAAGGCTTGATATTGCCAGTTTGTCGGCCCCGGATGGGGCAAGTTGAATGGTAGACGGCAAAACGCCCCGGCATCGGGGGATGACGGGGCGTTTTGGATGTTGTGTGATGCCCTCGCCACAAAGGCCATCATCTTGCTGGTAGGCGGGGGTTCAAGCCGAATGCCGCACCATGTCCACATGCGGAATCCCGGCTTCCAGGAACTCCTCGCTGACCACCGCAAACCCCAGCCGCTCGTAGAACGGCGTGGCGTGCACCTGGGCGCTGAGCATCTGTTGCTGGAGCCCACGCTTCTCGGCTTCGGCGATCACGGCGTGCATCAGCGCGTCGCCCACCTTCAGGCCACGCCAGTCCTTGAGGACCGAGACACGGCCGATATGGCCATCGGTCAACAGGCGGGCGGTGCCGATGGGAAAGTCACCTTCAAACGCCAGAAAATGCACCGCGCTCTGGTCGTCGGCATCCCATTCCAACTCAGGAGGGACGGACTGCTCGGCAATGAACACGGTCTCACGAATGCGCCGGATCTCGGCGTTATCCTTTTGCCAGTCTGCGACACGAACGTGAATTTTATTCATCGGCAAACCCCAGGCTGCCTTGCTTGACCAGCTCGCAGACCAGGCCGCGACCGTCTTCGTCGGCCAACCACGGACCGAGGTTCTCGATGTGCAGGGCGTCGGCGGCGCAGATCATTTTCAGCAGCTCGCGCAGCTTGCCTGGCAGGTAACGGCTCTGGCCGCTGGCGAACAGCAGCAGGTCGTCATCGACTTCCGACCAAGCCAGGCGCGCGCTCGGGTTGCGAATGATCACAGCGCCTTGTTCCAGGCTGGCCAGCAGGTCGTCTTCTTCCAGTTCCGGGCCCACCACCAGTTCCGGGTAGCGCGGCTCGGTCATGAACTGGCCGAACCAGGTCAGCAGCAGGCGCTCGTCGCTCATGTGCTCGGCCAGCAAGCCCTTGAGGCGGTCGAGGGCGTCCTGCTGGATCTGGTGCGGGTCGGCCACCGGGCGCGCATCGGCGTCGGTGTAGCGTTCTTCGTCTGGCAGGAACTGGCTGAGGAAGTCGGTGAAGTGAGTCAGCACTTCAGCGGCGCTCGGCGCACGGAAACCCACCGAGTAGGTCATGCAGTCGTCCACGGCCACGCCACAGTGGGCCAGGCGCGGCGGCAGGTAGAGCATGTCGCCTGGTTCCAGGGTCCACTCATCAGTGGCTTCGAATTCAGCGAGGATGCGCAGGTCGGCGTGCTGCAGCAGCGGGCTTTCGGAGTCGCACATCTGGCCGATCTTCCAGTTGCGCTGGCCATGGCCCTGTAGCAGGAATACGTCGTAGTTATCGAAATGCGGACCCACGCTGCCACCTGGTGCGGCGAAGCTGATCATCACATCGTCGATGCGCCAGCTCGGCAGGAAGCGGAAGTTCTCCAGCAGCTCGCTGACTTCCGGTACGAACTGATCGACCGCCTGTACCAGCAGGGTCCACTCGCGCTCTGGCAGCTTGCTGAATTCGTCTTCGGCGAACGGGCCGCGACGCAATTCCCAGGGGCGCTCGCCGTGTTCGATCACCAGGCGCGATTCGACTTCTTCTTCCAGGGCCAGGCCGGCCAGTTCATCGGCATCGATCGGGCTTTGGAAGTCAGGAATTGCCTGACGGATCAGCAGGGGTTTTTTCTGCCAGTAGTCGCGCAGGAACTCCCGTGCCGTGATGCCGCCCAGGAGTTGCAGAGGAATATCAGGATTCATGTGTAACCTATTGAAAAAATATACTTTTCAGACGCGAATAAAAACGCCCGGCGCGGCCGGGCGTCTCAAAGGTAAAGCCGTGGATCAGATGCGCTTGGCTTGTGCCGCCGCGTTGCCGATGTAGCTGGCCGGCGTGAGCTTCTTCAGCTCCGCCTTGGCCTCGGCAGGCATGTCCAGGCCATCGATGAAAGTCTGCAACGCTTCAGGGCTGATGCCCTTGCCACGGGTCAGCTCTTTCAGCTTTTCATACGGGTTTTCGATGTTGTAGCGACGCATCACGGTCTGGATCGGTTCGGCGAGAACTTCCCAGCAAGCGTCGAGGTCGGCGGCGATCTTCTGCTCGTTCAGTTCCAGCTTGCTGATGCCCTTGAGGCTGGCTTCGTAGGCAATGACGCTATGGGCAAAACCCACGCCCAGGTTACGCAGCACAGTGGAGTCGGTCAGGTCGCGCTGCCAGCGGGAGATCGGCAGTTTGCTCGCCAGGTGCTGGAACAGTGCGTTGGCAATGCCCAGGTTGCCTTCGGAGTTTTCGAAGTCGATCGGGTTGACCTTGTGCGGCATGGTCGAGGAACCGATTTCGCCGGCGATGGTGCGCTGTTTGAAGTAACCCAGGGAAATGTAGCCCCAGATGTCGCGGTCGAAGTCGATCAGGATGGTGTTGAAGCGCGCGATCGCATCGAACAGCTCGGCGATGTAGTCATGCGGTTCGATCTGGGTGGTGTAGGGGTTGAAGCTCAGGCCCAGTTCGTCTTCGATGAAGGCGCGGGCGTTGGCTTCCCAGTCGATGTCCGGGTAGGCCGACAGGTGGGCGTTGTAGTTGCCCACGGCGCCGTTGATCTTGCCTAGCAGCGGCACGGCGGCGACTTGAGCGATCTGGCGCTCCAGGCGGTAGACCACGTTCGCCAGTTCCTTGCCCAGGGTGGTCGGCGAAGCCGGTTGACCGTGGGTGCGCGACAGCATCGGCACGTCGGCGAAGCGAATCGCCAGCTCGCGGATGGCCTGGGCGGTCTGGCGCATCAGCGGCAGCAGTACATCATCACGGCCTTCGCGCAGCATCAGGGCGTGGGACAGGTTATTGATGTCCTCGCTGGTGCAGGCAAAGTGGATGAATTCGCTGACGTTGGCCAGTTCCGGCAGCTTGGCCGCCTGCTCCTTGAGCAGGTATTCGATGGCCTTGACGTCGTGGTTGGTGGTGCGCTCGATCTCTTTGACGCGCTCGGCGTGCTCCAGCGCAAAATTGTCGGCCAGGGCGTTCAGCACGGCATTGGCTTCGGCGGAAAACGCCGGGACTTCGCCAATGGCAGGGTGGGCGGCCAGGCGCTGGAGCCAGCGCACTTCAACCAGAACGCGGGCACGGATCAGGCCGTACTCGCTGAAAATCGGGCGCAGGGCCTGGGTTTTGCCGGCGTAGCGGCCGTCAACAGGGGAAACCGCAGTGAGCGAAGAGAGCTGCATGGGGTGTTCTCGGACAGTCGGGCAACGAAATGGGGCGCGTATCATACATGAAATCTTGCGCCGGTCCGTCGCCAACTGACCGGCGTATTACGCGTAACGAGACACTATTTATTACTTGTGGCGAGGGAGCTTGCTCCCGCTGGGCTGCGTAGCAGCCCCTCTTGAGTCCGGGTTGCCCGGATTCAGGGCCGCTTCGCGCCCCAGCGGGAGCAAGCTCCCTCGCCACAAAAAAAATGGGCTGAGGCGACTTATTCGTTGCGCATCAACGGGTAAAGCTCTTTAAGCAATTTGCGCCGGCTGATCACCAGTTGCCAGCGATGGCCGCCCAACTGCCGCCACAACCGTGCCGAGCGGATACCGGCCAGCAACAGGGCGCGGATCTTCGAGGCATTGCTCGGTTGCTGCAGGTTGCGCATGTCGCCATGCACCTGGATGCGCTGGCGCAGGGTACTCAGGGTGTCCTGGTACAGCGCGCCGCAGGCCGCGACGACGTTTTCGTGGGACGGGCCGAAGTGCTCGACCTGGGACTGGATCTGCGGCAAGCGTTTGCCGATGGTCTCCAGCAGGTCGTCGCGCTTGGCCAGCTGGCGCTCAAGGCCCAGCATCGACAGGGCATAACGCAGCGGTTCGCGTTGCAGGGCGCTGGGATCGCGCTCCAGGGCGCCGATCAGTGCACGATAGCCTTCGCGCAGGTTCAAGTCGTCGCCGCCGTAGACTTCCAGGGTGTCCTTGGGGTCGCGAACCAGCAGGCTGCCGAGCATGCAGGCTACGCCCGCTTCGGTGGCCTGGCCGGTCTTGGCGATCCTGTCCACCAGCACGGCGGCGAGAAACACACCGCCCAATGCTGTCAGTTGTTCCTGGAGGGGGCTCATGCCTTGCTGCTCCAGGGTTCTGCGACTTCGATCACGCCACCGCCCAGGCAGATTTCGCCGTCATAGAACACCACGGACTGGCCGGGCGTGACCGCCCGCTGCGGGTCATCGAAGGTGGCTCGGTAGCCCGTGGCGGTTTTTTCCAGGGTGCAGGGCTGGTCGCTCTGGCGGTAGCGAACCTTGGCCGTCAGGCGGCGTGGTTCGCTGAGGTCGATCGGGTTGACCCAATAGATGTCGGAGGCGAGCAGGGCGCGGGAAAACAACCAGGGATGGTCGTTGCCTTGGCCGACGATCAGCTCATTGTGCTCCAGGTCCTTGACCAGCACGTACCACGGCTCTTCCCCGGCGTCTTTCAGGCCGCCGATGCCCAGGCCCTGGCGCTGGCCGATGGTGTGATACATCAGGCCATGGTGGCGGCCGATGACCTCGCCTTCGGTCGTCTTGATCTCGCCCGGTTGGGCCGGCAGGTATTGCTTGAGGAAGTCGCTGAAACGGCGCTCGCCGATAAAGCAGATCCCGGTGGAGTCTTTTTTCTTGGCGGTGGCGAGCTGGTGTTTTTCGGCGATCGCGCGCACTTCGGGCTTTTCCAGTTCGCCTACCGGGAACAGCGTCTTGGCGATCTGCTCGCCGCCGACGGCATGCAGGAAGTAGCTCTGGTCCTTGTTCGGGTCCAGGCCCTTGAGCAATTCGGTGCGGCCGTCGATGTCGCGGCGGCGCACGTAGTGGCCGGTGGCGATCAGGTCGGCGCCGAGCATCATGGCGTAGTCGAGGAACGCCTTGAACTTGATTTCGCGGTTGCAGAGGATGTCCGGGTTCGGCGTGCGGCCGGCCTTGTATTCGGCCAGGAAGTGCTCGAACACGTTGTCCCAGTACTCGGCGGCGAAGTTGGCGGTGTGCAGCTTGATGCCGATCTTGTCGCACACCGCCTGGGCGTCCGCCAGGTCGTCCATGGCGGTGCAGTATTCGGTGCCGTCGTCTTCTTCCCAGTTCTTCATGAACAGGCCTTCCACCTCATAACCCTGCTCGATCAGCAGAAGGGCGGAAACGGAAGAGTCCACGCCGCCGGACATGCCGACAATGACGCGCTTCTTGGATGTGTCAGAAGGAGCTGGATCACGCATAGGAGTTCAATGAGTGTCTTGAAAAAGGACGCGATTCTATCAGGCCCGGGCGCACAAGGCTAAAGAGAAGGACGGATCAGCGTCAGACTGTGGCAGTGGCCGGCCAGATAATCGTCGATGCAGCGGATGATCAGCTCGCTGCGCCAGCGGTCGCGTTGCTCCAGCAGTTCGTCGCGGCTTAGCCATTTGGCGCCGAGGATACCGTCATCCAGTTGATAGTCAGGGCGATGATTCAAGGCCTTGGCGGCGAAACAGACTCGCTGGTAGGTCACGCCGTTGCTGGGGGCGGTGTACAGATATATGCCCACCACGCTCGTGGGTTCGACGTCCCAGCCGGTTTCTTCCAGGGTTTCGCGCGCGGCGGCTTCGATCAGCGTTTCGTCGGGGTCCAGGTGGCCGGCGGGCTGGTTGAGCACCGCGCGTCCACCCTTGGATTCTTCCACCATCAGGAAGCGACCGTTGTCTTCGACGATGGTGGCGACGGTGATGTGGGGTTGCCAGTTCATGGGAGTCCTTATCTTGAAATTGGAATGCAGGCCGCTGTGGGGCAGAGCTTGCTCGCAATAGCAACGGGTTGCTCGATACTAAACGAATGATGAATCGCCGTCCCGAGCAAACTCCCATGCAGGTGATTGAGTCCTCCTGTCAGTGGCTGGGATGTAAGTTCAATTGCCCTTCGGGGTTCTAAGCAAAGTATGCCTATCCTCACAGGGCGATGCATATTGCATTCGGATAGTATTTGTCGAGGTAAGGGAAGTCCCGTATGTCACAAAGTTTGCCTGCGCCTGTAAATGATTTTATTGTAATGGTCACCTGTTTTTTTGAAGTGTCGTGGTTGAATTCGATGACGGCAGTTGCGTCCGAAAACCCGTCTTCTATCGTCAGGTTCGTTACGCCAGGCGGATAGCTTTTGTCCGGTGTCAGGTAGAGGTCGGTAGACATCGTCCCTACGAGTTTGTCGATTTTGTGCATTTCTCCCGGTGGGTACTCTTGGTATACATCGCAGTCTGAAAGATAGAGCGTGACGTTACCTAAAGATGAAAATCTGTCCGTGGGGTTGATAACGACTTGTAAGACCTTTTCTTTCGGGGTAGTAAGCGCGGGGCTGGTTGAGGAATGTTTGATGACCTGGTCGTTGATTTGCACCTCGGGCCATTCGGCCTTATCTGTCTGTTGGTCGAATTTTTTACCGGGTATGTGCATTTCGAGCTGAATTAACCCTGGAAAGTCCTCGAAGACAATAGAGGGGGCTCTGACGCTTGCGCCAGGTGAGTTGGTTGAGTAGATAACTTGATTTCCGAATTTGTTTAAATTGAATGTGTATGTGGCATCTGGGCTTGTAAAGGTTAGTTGTTGTGTGGTGGGGGTGTAGTTGTATATCTGTCCAAAGCGATTGGGGCGGATGTCTGTAGAGCAGCGTATGGCGTAACGGTCGGGAAATTCCTCTATTTTAGGGTATTCAAAAGGCTCGTCAGCGCCCTCTCTCCTAAATAGGGTGGGGGAGCCTCGCAGTTGTTGAAAGTCTAAATTTCCAATTGTGAAGGGTATTTGAGCGTTCATAATTGCTTGCGCAGTCTTTTTCATGGTGTATTTCCTCAGTTTATGAGTCAGGTAGTGAGTTTATAAGTGCGTATTTTTCGCTGAAAACTCAAACTATCCAAAAGGGTTGCTATCGCTACGTAGCCGATTTCAGCAATCCGGTTTTCGCTCACTTGAGGTCGATACACCTGCTGGCAATCAGAATGACGCCTGATCTGACTCTCTCTCTCGTTCTCTTGCCGAGACATCTCGCATCCACGAAGGTTGAAAAGGTGTAGGGGTCACACCGGTCATTCAGCGCTCGCGGTTTACTTCATGCACCTTCAGTGAAGAGGGCGTACTTAGAACGATGCTTTTAAGGCTAGGCTGTCTGATTGTACTGTCAAGGTAAGCCTGGGCAGCCAATGGGGTGGGGCAAGATAGGTTGGGGAGCGCTTGGTATGCCTGGAAACACAAACCCCGGCACAAGGCCGGGGTTCGTGGTGTTCCCTTACAACCTTACACCAGCGCGGCAATCGCCGCGTTGAAGGTGTTGCTCGGGCGCATGGCCTTGCTGGTCAGCTCCGGGTTGGCGAAGTAGTAACCGCCGATGTCCACTGGCTTGCCTTGGACGGCATTGAGTTCGGCAACGATTTTTTCTTCGTTGTCGGTCAATGTCTTGGCCAGGGTCGCGAACTGAGCCTTGAGGGCTGCGTCGTCATCCTGGGCGGCCAGTGCCTGGGCCCAGAACAGGGTCAGGTAGAAGTGGCTGCCACGGTTGTCGATGCCGCCGACCTTGCGCGAAGGCGATTTGTTGCGGTCCAGGAACTCGCCAGTGGCTTGGTCCAGGGTCTTGGCCAGTACCAGCGCCTTGGGGTTGTTGTAGGTCACGCCCAGGTGTTCCAGGGATGCGGCCAGGGCCAGGAACTCGCCCAGGGAATCCCAGCGCAGGAAGTTTTCTTCCAGCAATTGCTGCACGTGCTTGGGGGCCGAGCCGCCAGCGCCGGTTTCGAACAGGCCACCGCCGTTCATCAGCGGCACGATCGACAGCATCTTGGCGCTGGTGCCCAGTTCCATGATCGGGAACAGGTCGGTCAGGTAGTCGCGCAGTACGTTGCCAGTCACCGAGATGGTGTCCTTGCCTTCGCGGGTGCGGGCCAGGGTGAACTTCATCGCGTCGACCGGCGCCATGATGCGGATGTCCAGGCCGGCAGTGTCGTAGTCCTTCAGGTAGGTCTGGACTTTTTCGATCACGACGCCGTCATGGGCGCGCATCGGGTCCAGCCAGAAGATTGCCGGCGTGTCGCTGGCGCGGGCACGGTTGACGGCCAGCTTGACCCAATCCTGGATCGGCGCGTCCTTGGTCTGGCACATGCGGAAAATGTCACCAGCTTCGACGCTTTGCTCCAGCAGGGTGCGGCCGTTGCTGTCCGAAACACGGACCACGCCGTCGACCTTGATCTGGAAGGTCTTGTCGTGGGAGCCGTACTCTTCGGCTTTCTTGGCCATCAGGCCAACGTTCGGCACGCTGCCCATGGTGGTTGGGTCGAAGGCGCCGTGTTGCTTGCAGTCTTCGATCACCGCCTGGTAGATGGTGGCGTAGCAGCGATCCGGGATCACGGCCTTGGTGTCGTGCAGTTGGCCGTCGGTGCCCCACATCTTGCCGGAGTCACGGATCATGGCTGGCATCGAGGCGTCGACGATGACGTCGCTCGGCACGTGCAGGTTGGTGATGCCTTTGTCGGAGTTGACCATCGCCAAGGATGGGCGCGCCGCGTAGACCGCCTGGATGTCGGCTTCGATCTGCGCCTGTTGCTCGGCCGGCAGGGCCTTGATGCGGGCGTACAGGTCGCCGATGCCGTTGTTCAGGTTGAAGCCGATCTGCTCCAGCACTTGTGCGTGCTTGGCCAGGGCATCTTTATAGAACTCGGCAACGATCTGGCCGAACATGATCGGGTCGGAGACCTTCATCATGGTGGCCTTGAGGTGAACCGACAGCAGGACGCCTTTTTGCTTGGCGTCTTCGATTTCAGCGGCGATGAAGTCGCGCAGGGCGTTTTTGCTCATCACGGCGCAGTCGAGGATCTCACCGGCTTGTACGGTGGTTTTTTCTTTCAGGACAGTGGCAGTGCCATCCTGGGCGATCAGCTCGATTTTCACGCTGCCCGCGGCGTCGATCAGGGCGGCTTTTTCGCTGCCGTAGAAATCGCCGGTGCTCATGTGGGCCACGTGGGATTTGGAGTCGGCTGCCCAGGCGCCCATCTTGTGCGGGTGCTTGCGGGCGTAGTTCTTGACCGACAGCGGTGCGCGGCGGTCGGAGTTGCCTTCGCGCAGGACCGGGTTCACGGCGCTGCCCTTGACCTTGTCGTAGCGGGCGCGAGCGTCTTTCTCGGCATCGGTGGTTACGGTTTCCGGATAGTCCGGCAGTGCATAGCCCTGGGCCTGCAATTCCTTGATCGCGGCCTGCAGTTGCGGCACCGAGGCGCTGATGTTCGGCAGCTTGATGATGTTGGCTTCAGGCGTAACGGCCAGGTCGCCCAATTCGGCGAGGTGGTCGGCTACGGCTTTGTCACCCAGTTGCTCGGGGAAGCTGGCCAGGATGCGCCCTGCGAGGGAGATATCGCGGGTTTCCACGGCGATATCGGCCGAAGCGGTAAAGGCTTCGACGATCGGCAGCAGCGAATAGGTGGCGAGGGCGGGCGCTTCGTCGGTGAAGGTATAGATGATCTTCGAGCGGGTGGGCATATTCGGATTAACTCTCTTCTTTGCTAAAGCATGCGCAGAAACTCGAGGGCGCCGGGTAAGCGCGTTCGTTCAAAGTCATCCGTGAACCGAATGTCGAGGTTTCTTCGCGGTGATGTTGGGTGCATCAGTCGAGCGTCAAGCGGTTGGGCCGCGGTAACGGTCCGGCTTTTAAACTGGCGGAAAAGTCCTGTGATAGAGCGCTCAGCCAGCGTGACCCTGTGGTCAGCGGCGGCATTATACATAGGTAGCTGGCAATCTGCCGATGGTTCATAGACTTCCGTACACGTCCATTGGTCTAAACGTCGCAGTACCCAAGGTGCGGGCTATGCTCATGTTTGGCGCTTTTCCCTTGGTTTTCAGGGTTGTACACCGCGAACTGCAACGCTTTACCCCGGATGAGCCTAACGTAGGGTTTGCGCGCCGATTCAAGTGGGGTACGCTCGAACGCAGCCAGATGTTCAATCCAAGCAATGGAGTTCAGCATGGGGTATCAAAAGATTCAGGTTCCAGCCGTCGGTGACAAAATCACCGTCAATGCAGACCATTCTCTTAATGTTCCCGACAACCCGATCATCCCCTTCATCGAAGGCGACGGCATTGGCGTCGATATCAGTCCGGTCATGATCAAGGTTGTGGACGCTGCGGTTCAGAAGGCCTATGGCGGCAAGCGCAAGATTTCCTGGATGGAAGTCTATGCCGGTGAGAAAGCGACTCAAGTCTACGACCAGGACACCTGGCTGCCCCAGGAAACCCTGGACGCGGTCAAGGATTACGTGGTTTCCATCAAGGGTCCGCTGACCACGCCGGTGGGTGGTGGTATCCGTTCGCTGAACGTGGCCCTGCGCCAGCAGCTCGACCTGTACGTGTGCCTGCGTCCGGTGCGCTGGTTCGAAGGCGTGCCAAGCCCTGTCAAGAAGCCTGGCGACGTGGACATGACGATCTTCCGCGAGAACTCCGAGGACATCTACGCTGGCATCGAGTGGAAGGCCGGTTCGGCCGAAGCGACCAAGGTCATCAAGTTCCTGAAAGAAGAAATGGGTGTGACCAAGATCCGTTTCGACGAGGACTGCGGCATCGGCGTCAAGCCGGTTTCCAAGCAGGGCACCAAGCGCCTGGCCCGCAAGGCCTTGCAGTATGTTGTCGACAATGACCGCGACTCGCTGACCATCGTGCATAAAGGCAACATCATGAAGTTCACCGAAGGTGCCTTCAAGGAATGGGCCTACGAAGTGGCGGCCGAGGAGTTTGGCGCGACCTTGCTCGACGGCGGGCCGTGGATGCAGTTCAAGAATCCGAAGACCGGCAAGAATGTCATCGTCAAGGACGCCATCGCCGATGCGATGTTGCAGCAGATCCTGCTGCGTCCGGCCGAATATGACGTAATTGCGACCCTGAACCTGAACGGTGACTACCTGTCCGACGCCCTGGCGGCGGAAGTGGGCGGTATCGGTATTGCGCCAGGCGCCAACCTGTCCGATACCGTGGCCATGTTCGAAGCCACCCACGGTACCGCGCCCAAGTATGCCGGAAAGGACCAGGTCAACCCGGGGTCGTTGATCCTGTCGGCGGAAATGATGCTGCGCCACATGGGTTGGACCGAAGCGGCCGACCTGATCATCAAGGGCACCAATGGCGCGATTTCGGCCAAGACCGTGACCTATGACTTCGAACGTCTGATGGAGGGCGCCAAGCTGGTGTCGTCCTCGGGCTTCGGCGATGCCCTGATCTCGCACATGTAAGCGGATCGGCGCTCAGCGCGAATGCCCGGCTCGGGTGATCGAGCCGGGCATTTTCATTTGTCCGGTACGGCGGCCGGTCAATGGGTCTCGGTGACCCGGACATGGACGGGGGCGGGCTTTTCTTCGGCGGTGACAACCTTGATGTTGACCGCGTGCAGGCCCTTGGGTCCCTGGATGACGTCGAACGTCACAGGCTGTCCGGCCTTCAGGGTTTTATAGCCTTCCATGTTGATGGCCGAGTAATGGGCGAAAAGGTCTTCATCATCCCTGCCGGCCGCGATAATGAAACCGTAGCCCTTGGCATTGTTGAACCATTTCACCTTGCCATTCATCTTGACGACCGACATAACCCATTTCCCTCTGCAACGCACTCCATCACTGGAGTATCATCCAGTCCATCCGCAGGCTAATCTTGAAGTAAGGATAGATTCCACGGACCTTTTTAACCCACGATGGGCTCTATTGGTTGTAACACCGTTTTGCCGATAGTCAAGGTGGCCGGGTGGTCGTGGTTGAAATCGCCCACAAGCGCCCCCATCACTGTATTCGCCAACTAAACGAACCTTTCTTTCCATGCATGCAGTCAGCCAGATTCGACTAACATTCAATCAGGATCGCCCGGATCTACACGACGACGATTCCGCAGGCATTGCTGTTCAGGAGGCAAAGCCTGCATTACAGGCGCCACCGATGTACAAGGTGGTTTTGTTCAACGATGACTACACACCGATGGATTTCGTCGTCGAAGTGCTCGAGGTGTTTTTTAACCTGAATCGCGAGCTGGCGACCAAGGTCATGCTGGCCGTCCATACAGAGGGACGGGCAGTATGTGGAGTGTTTACCCGCGACATCGCCGAGACGAAGGCCATGCAGGTCAACCAATACGCCCGGGAAAGCCAGCATCCGCTACTCTGTGAAATCGAGAAGGACGGTTAACGCCGACCACTTGGGTATGAGGTGAAGCTATGTTAAACCGCGAGCTCGAAGTCACCCTCAATCTTGCCTTCAAGGAGGCTCGTTCGAAGCGTCATGAATTCATGACCGTCGAACACCTGCTGCTGGCCCTATTGGATAACGAGGCTGCCGCCACCGTTTTGCGTGCCTGCGGCGCGAACCTCGATAAACTCAAGCATGATCTGCAGGAGTTCATCGACTCCACCACGCCACTGATCCCCGTTCATGACGAGGATCGCGAAACCCAGCCAACCCTGGGCTTCCAGCGTGTCCTGCAGCGTGCTGTCTTCCATGTACAGAGCTCGGGCAAGCGTGAAGTCACCGGCGCCAACGTGCTGGTTGCCATCTTCAGCGAGCAGGAAAGCCAGGCGGTGTTCCTGCTCAAGCAGCAGAGCGTTGCGCGTATCGATGTCGTCAACTACATCGCCCATGGCATCTCCAAGGTGCCGGGGCATGGCGATCATTCCGAGGGTGAGCAGGATATGCAGGACGACGAGGGCGGTGAGTCTTCTTCTTCAGGCAACCCATTGGATGCCTATGCCAGCAACCTGAACGAACTGGCACGCCAGGGGCGCATTGACCCGCTGGTCGGGCGCGAAGCGGAAGTCGAGCGTGTTGCCCAGATCCTGGCTCGGCGTCGCAAGAACAACCCATTGCTGGTGGGCGAGGCGGGCGTGGGCAAGACCGCCATCGCCGAAGGCCTGGCCAAGCGCATCGTTGACGACCAGGTGCCGGACCTGCTGGCCAACAGCGTGGTGTATTCCCTCGACCTGGGTGCCTTGCTGGCCGGTACCAAGTACCGCGGTGACTTCGAGAAACGCTTCAAGGCGTTGCTCGGCGAGTTGAAAAAACGTCCGCAAGCGATCCTGTTCATCGACGAAATCCACACCATTATTGGTGCCGGGGCGGCGTCGGGTGGGGTCATGGATGCGTCGAACCTGCTCAAGCCATTGCTGTCGTCGGGTGATATTCGTTGCATCGGCTCGACCACGTTCCAGGAATTTCGCGGGATCTTCGAGAAAGACCGTGCCCTGGCCCGGCGTTTCCAGAAGGTCGATGTGTCGGAGCCTTCGGTGGAGGACACCATTGGTATCCTGCGCGGCCTGAAAGGGCGTTTCGAGCTGCACCACAACATCGAATACAGCGATGAAGCCCTGCGCGCGGCGGCTGAGCTGGCCTCGCGTTACATCAACGACCGGCACATGCCGGACAAGGCCATCGACGTCATCGACGAGGCGGGTGCCTACCAGCGCCTGCAACCGTTGGAGAAGCGCGTCAAGCGCATCGAAGTGCCTCAGGTCGAGGACATCGTGGCAAAAATCGCGCGTATTCCGCCTAAGCACGTCACCAGTTCCGACAAGGAGTTGCTGCGTAACCTGGAGCGTGACCTGAAGCTGACGGTGTTCGGCCAGGATGCGGCCATCGACTCGCTGTCGACCGCCATCAAGCTGTCCCGCGCCGGTCTCAAATCGCCGGACAAGCCCGTGGGTTCGTTCCTGTTCGCCGGTCCTACCGGCGTCGGCAAGACCGAGGCCGCGCGGCAACTGGCCAAGGCAATGGGTATCGAGCTGGTTCGCTTCGACATGTCCGAGTACATGGAGCGCCACACCGTATCGCGTCTGATCGGTGCGCCTCCAGGCTATGTCGGTTTCGACCAGGGCGGCCTGCTGACCGAAGCCATCACCAAGCAGCCACACTGCGTATTGTTGCTCGACGAAATCGAGAAGGCGCATCCGGAAGTCTTCAACCTGCTCCTGCAGGTCATGGACCACGGCACGCTGACCGATAACAACGGGCGCAAGGCGGACTTCCGCAACGTGATCATCATCATGACCACGAACGCCGGTGCCGAAACTGCGGCTCGCGCTTCGATCGGTTTCACCCATCAGGACCACTCGTCCGATGCGATGGAAGTGATCAAGAAGAGCTTCACGCCTGAATTCCGCAACCGCCTGGATACCATTATCCAGTTTGGTCGCCTCAGCCATGAAGTCATCAAGAGCGTGGTGGACAAGTTCCTTACCGAACTTCAGGCGCAGCTCGAAGACAAGCGTGTCTTGTTGGAAGTCACCGATGCGGCCCGCAGTTGGCTGGCAGAAGGTGGTTACGATGTGACGATGGGCGCGCGGCCGATGGCTCGCTTGATCCAGGACAAGATCAAGCGTCCGCTGGCCGAGGAAATCCTCTTTGGCGAACTGGCCGAGCATGGCGGTGTGGTGCACATCGACATCAAGGACGGCGAACTGACCTTCGACTTCGAAACCACGGCCGAAATGGCCTGATCGACCCGCAACAAAGCAAAAGGCGCCGAAAGGCGCCTTTTTGCTGTGTATGGGATCGTTCCCACGCTCTGCGTGGGAATGCCTCAACGGACGCTCCGCGTTCGGCTTTTGGGACGCAGAGCGTCCCTGGCTGCATTCCCGCGCAGAGCGTGGGAATGATCCGCGTTGCGCGCAAACAAAAACGCCCGGCATCAGCCGGGCGTTTTGTATTGACTTGTTAGCGAGCGCGGTAAGTGATGCGCCCTTTGCTCAAGTCATAGGGCGTCAGCTCGACGCGCACTTTGTCACCGGTAAGAATACGAATGTAGTTCTTGCGCATCTTGCCGGAGATATGCGCGGTTACGACGTGCCCATTTTCCAACTCCACACGAAACATGGTGTTGGGCAGGGTGTCGACGACAGTGCCTTCCATTTCGAAGCTGTCTTCTTTCGACATGCAGTAAAGCCCTCGGTATCCAGTGAATGGCCCGGTGCAACTGCGCCAGGCAAAAGCGGCGTGCATTGTGCCCGAAAAAGGGGGGGCAAGCCAAGGGGTTCTAGCTTTATAAGCCGAAGGGGTTTAACTCAGGACAACCCACCGCTGGTTAATCAGCAGTTCAATGGGGCGATATTGGGTCTTGTAGTTCATTTTCTTGCAGTTCTTGATCCAGTAGCCCAGGTACACCGCTTCCAGGCCCAGGCGCCGGGCTTCGTTGATTTGCCAGAGGATGGCAAACCGTCCCAGGCTGCGCCGTTCTTCGTCCGGCTCGTAGAAGGTGTACACCGCCGAAAGTCCATTGGGCAGCAGGTCCGTGACGGCGATGGCGACCAGGCGCCCGTCCAGTCGGAACTCGTAGAAGCGGGAAAACGGCAGGTCGCGCACCAGGAAGGTCGAGAACTGATCCCGACTGGGTGGGTACATGTCGCCATCGGCATGGCGTTGTTCAATGTAGCGCTGGTACAGGTCGAAATATTCTTCGGTGAACTGCGGCTTGGCCGGGCGGACCTGAAGATCGGCGTTGCGCTTGAAAATGCGTTTCTGCTGACGGTTGGGCAAAAATTGCGTCACAGGGATGCGCGCCGGGACGCAGGCGTTGCAATGCTGGCAATGGGGCCGGTAGAGGTGGTCGCCGCTACGACGAAAGCCCATTTCCGACAGGT
Organism: Pseudomonas fluorescens; assembly: GCF_001623525.1. Lineage (NCBI taxonomy): Bacteria > Pseudomonadati > Pseudomonadota > Gammaproteobacteria > Pseudomonadales > Pseudomonadaceae > Pseudomonas > Pseudomonas fluorescens. The sequence goes on from NZ_CP015225.1 coordinate 363,998, forward strand.
CTGCGTAGACATGCACATCCATGGGCTGGCTGGGGTCGAGGAACAGCGTCGTGGCCTGCTCCTCCGGCAGATAACTGCAAGAGTGGGGCTGAGTGGCATAGAACTTCAAGCGCGCCAACTCGGTCATGATCAACCCTCGGATAAGCTTTTAGATTTAAGTGTAAGCCACGCGCGCGAATGTCGCTCAGCAAACCCAGGTTGCGTGGTTGGGTTGATCCAGATGGGCCTTGAGATAGCCAGCAAACTCAGTCCGTGGAATCGAGCGGGCGCCCAGGCTGTGCAGATGCTCGGTGGGCATCTGGCAGTCGATCAGCACGAAACCGGCGGCCTTGAGGTGTTGGACCAGCCTCGCGAAGCCGAATTTCGACGCATTGTCGGCTCGGCTGAACATCGACTCGCCAAAAAACAGCTGGCCCATGGCTAAGCCATACAGGCCGCCCACCAGCGCCCCTTGGTCCCACACTTCCACCGAATGGGCGAAACCGCGTCGGTGCAGTTCCAGATAGGCGGTTTGCATGGCGTCGGTGATCCAGGTGCCCTCGGCATACTCCCGCGGCGCCGCGCAGGCCTGGATGACTGCGGCAAAATCCCGATCGAACGTCACTTCATAGCGCTGCTTGCGCAGCAGTTTGCCCAGGCTGCGGGAAATGTGCAGTTCGTCGGGAAACAGCACCGTGCGCGGGTCTGGCGACCACCAGAGGATCGGCTGCCCCTCGGAAAACCATGGGAAGCAACCATGGCGATACGCCTGGACCAACCTGTCGGCGGATAGGTCGCCACCGGCGGCCAATAACCCGTTGGGGTCGCGCATGGCTTTTGCCAGGGGCGGGAACTCGAAGCTGTTGCGTTGTAACCAGGTCAGCATTGGTATCCGGCTTAGTAGAAGGGGAGGGCGGCTGGTGGCGGGCTTCGCCCATCCGCGAGCGCCCGCCTGGAAGGTTAACCGTCAAACGGCAGGGATGTCATCGAGATACTTCTCAGCGTCGAGTGCGGCCATGCAGCCGGCACCGGCGGAGGTAATTGCCTGGCGATAGACGTGGTCGGCCACATCGCCGGCGGCGAACACGCCCTCGATATCGGTCGCGGTGGCGTTGCCTTCGCTGCCGCCGCGTACGAACAGGTAGCCGTCACGCATCTTCAACTGGCCCTGGAATAGCTCGGTATTGGGTTTATGGCCGATAGCAATGAATACGCCGGCCAGGGGCAAGGTGCTGGTTTCGCCGGTCTCGCTGTGGCGCAGGCGCGCGCCAGTCACGCCGCTGGCGTCGCCCAGGACTTCATCCAGGTTCTGGTTCCAATGCAGCTTGATATTGCCGCTGGCGGCCTTTTCGAAGAGTTTGTCCTGCAGGATCTTCTCTGAACGCAGCTTGTCGCGACGGTGGATCAGGTGCACTTCCCTGGCGATGTTCGACAGGTACAAGGCTTCCTCGACCGCCGTGTTACCGCCGCCGACCACGGCCACCACCTGGTTTCGATAGAAAAAGCCATCGCAGGTTGCACAGGCTGAAACGCCTTTGCCGGCGAAGGTCTCTTCCGAGGGCAGGCCCAGGTATTGCGCGGAAGCGCCGGTGGCAATGATCAGCGCATCGCAGGTGTAGGTGCCGCTGTCGCCGATAAGCTCGAAGGGACGCTGTTGCAACTTGGCGGTGTGAATATGGTCGTAGACGATCTGCGTGTCGAAGCGCTCGGCGTGCCGTTGCATGCGTTCCATCAGTACCGGGCCCGTCAGGCCTTCGACGTCGCCGGGCCAGTTGTCGACTTCCACCGTGGTGGTGAGCTGGCCACCGGCCTGCAGGCCGGTAATGACAACGGGTTTGAGGTTGGCGCGGGCAGCATAAACGGCAGCGCTGTACCCCGCAGGGCCCGAACCGAGAATGATCAGGCGTGAATGCTTCACTTCGCTCATAAAAAACACCTCATAAGCCTTTGTCACAAAAGAGAATGCATGGTCCAATTGGCGCGTGTATACCCTGTATTCGGCTATGCTGTCAGGCAATGCCTTGGCGCGGACAAAACCGTACAATGCTTGAGTTTTGAACGCAGGATAGGCTAAAGATCAAAATCTTCGGCAACGCCTGCGGTTTTCTGGATGCACCCCACAGTGGTAAAAGTAGTACCGGTTGTGCACATTCACTTTTTTACCTGCTCGTCGTGGGCAGTTTTTTATAGTCATTCAACAGATGGACGCGCCGTTGGCGCAGGAAAAGAAGCGTTTTGAAGAAATCCACCGCAGCACCCAAACCAGTCGTTCCGCTCTGGCGCCAGCAACTGCACTACCGGCTCAAGGAAGGTGCGTTGATCGCCATCGGCGCCCTGTGCCTGTTCCTGATGATGGCCCTGCTGACCTACGGCAAGGACGATCCGGGCTGGAGCCATAACAGCAAGATCGACGATGTGCAGAATTTCGGCGGTCCGGCCGGTTCCTACAGCGCCGACATCCTGTTCATGGTGCTGGGCTATTTCGCCTACATCTTCCCGTTGCTGCTGGCGATCAAGGCCTACCAGATCTTCCGCCAGCGCCACGAGCCGTGGCAGTGGAGCGGCTGGCTGTTCTCCTGGCGGCTGATCGGCCTGGTGTTCCTGGTGTTGTCGGGGGCCGCACTGGCCCATATCCATTTCCACGCGCCCACCGGCTTGCCGGCCGGGGCGGGCGGGGCGTTGGGGGAAAGCCTCGGCGACCTGGCCAGGAACGCCCTGAACATCCAGGGCAGTACGCTGCTGTTCATCGCCCTGTTCCTGTTCGGCCTGACGGTGTTCACCGACCTGTCGTGGTTCAAGGTCATGGACGTCACCGGCAAGATCACCCTCGACCTGATCGAACTGATCCAGGGCGCCATGAACCGCTGGTGGGCGGCGCGCACCGAGCGCAAGCAATTGGTGGCGCAACTGCGTGAAGTCGACGACCGCGTCCACGACGTGGTAGCCCCGACGACGCCGGACAAACGCGAGCAGGCCAAGGTCAAGGAGCGCCTGATCGAGCGTGAGCAGGCGTTGAGCAAGCACATGTCCGAGCGCGAGAAACAGGTGCCGCCGGTCATCACCATGGCCCCGGCCAAGCCGCCCGAGCAAAGCAAGCGCGTCCAGAAGGAGAAACAGGCGCCGCTGTTCGTCGACAGCGCGGTGGAAGGCACCTTGCCGCCGATCTCGATCCTGGACCCGGCCGAGAAGAAACAACTCAACTATTCCCCCGAATCCCTGGCGGCCGTCGGCCATTTGCTGGAGATCAAGCTCAAGGAGTTCGGCGTCGAGGTCTCGGTGGACTCGATCCACCCGGGGCCGGTCATCACCCGCTACGAAATCCAGCCAGCCGCCGGCGTGAAGGTCAGCCGCATCGCCAACCTCGCGAAGGACCTGGCGCGTTCCCTGGCCGTGACCAGCGTACGGGTGGTGGAAGTGATTCCCGGCAAGACCACCGTGGGTATCGAGATTCCCAACGAAGACCGGCAGATCGTGCGCTTCTCGGAAGTGTTGTCGACGCCTGAGTACGACAACCACAAGTCGCCGGTTACCCTGGCCCTGGGTCACGACATCGGCGGCAAGCCGGTCATCACCGACCTGGCGAAAATGCCCCACCTGCTGGTGGCCGGTACCACCGGTTCCGGTAAGTCGGTGGGTGTGAACGCGATGATCCTGTCGATTCTGTTCAAATCCGGCCCCGAAGACGCCAAGCTGATCATGATCGACCCGAAAATGCTCGAGCTGTCCATCTATGAGGGCATCCCGCACTTGCTGTGCCCGGTGGTCACCGACATGAAGGACGCCGCCAACGCGCTGCGCTGGAGCGTCGCCGAGATGGAGCGCCGCTACAAGCTGATGGCGAAGATGGGCGTGCGTAACCTGTCGGGCTTCAACGCCAAGGTCAAGGAAGCCGAAGAGGCCGGTACGCCGCTGAGCGACCCGCTGTACCACCGCGAAAACATCCACGACGAAGCGCCGCTGCTGCACAAGCTGCCGACCATTGTGGTGGTGGTGGATGAATTCGCCGACATGATGATGATCGTCGGCAAGAAGGTCGAAGAACTGATCGCCCGTATCGCCCAGAAGGCCCGTGCGGCCGGTATCCACTTGATTCTCGCGACACAGCGGCCGTCGGTGGACGTGATCACCGGCCTGATCAAGGCCAACATTCCGACGCGCATGGCGTTCCAGGTGTCGAGCAAGATCGACTCGCGGACCATCATCGACCAGGGTGGCGCCGAGCAGTTGCTCGGTCACGGTGACATGCTCTACATGCCGCCGGGCACCAGCCTGCCGATTCGCGTGCATGGCGCGTTCGTCTCCGATGACGAAGTGCACCGCGTGGTGGAGGCCTGGAAACTGCGTGGTGCTCCTGAATACAACGACGACATTCTCAACGGTGTCGAAGAAGCTGGCAGCGGTTTCGAGGGCAGCAGTGGCGGCGGTGACGACGATGCTGAAACCGATGCGCTCTACGACGAAGCGGTGCAGTTCGTCCTGGAGAGCCGCCGAGCCTCGATTTCTGCCGTTCAGCGCAAGCTGAAGATTGGCTACAACCGCGCCGCCCGCATGATCGAAGCCATGGAAATGGCCGGGGTGGTGACGGCCATGAACACCAACGGCTCGCGCGAAGTACTGGCGCCGGGCCCGATGCGCGACTAATGACCCGGGCGGCCTGCTGACACGCCGCTCGCCCCCCACGACTTCATGAGGACTCCCATGCGCCTGATTCGCATGTTGCTGTTGCCCGTACTGGCCCTGACCACCTTGTCGGCCCACGCCGGCGAAAAGGATGTGGCCCGCCTGACCCAATTGCTGGGGGGCTCCCAGACCCTGACGGCACGTTTCTCCCAGTTGACCCTCGATGGCAGTGGTACCCAATTGCAGGAAACCGCCGGCGACATGGCCCTGCAGCGTCCAGGCCTGTTCTACTGGCACACCGATGCGCCAGCCGAACAACTGATGGTCTCCGATGGCAAGAAAGTCTCCCTGTGGGACCCGGACCTGGAACAGGTGACCATCAAGACCCTCGACCAGCGCCTGACCCAGACGCCGGCGTTGCTGCTCTCCGGCGACATCTCCGAGATCAGCCAGAGCTTCGAGATCACCTCCAAGGAGGCTGGGGGCGTGATTGACTTCACCCTCAAGCCCAAGACCAAGGACAGCCTGTTCGACAGCCTGCGCCTGTCGTTCCGTAACGGCCTGGTCAACGATATGCAACTGATCGACAGTGTCGGCCAGCGCACCAACATCCTGTTCACCGGGGTCAAGGCCAACGAGCCGATCGCCGCGTCCAAGTTCAAGTTCGACATCCCCAAGGGTGCCGATGTGATCCAGGAATAACCCCGGTCCCCCCTGTGGGAGCAAGCTCGCTCCCACAATGGATTGTGGTGTTCATTTGTTTAACTGATCGGCACAGGACCCAGCGGAGGTTTTGTAAGTAATCATGGACCTGTTTCGAAGCGCCCCGATTGCCCAGCCATTGGCCGCCCGCCTGCGTGCGACCAACCTGGATGAGTACGTCGGCCAGGAGCATGTGCTCGCTCGCGGCAAGCCTTTGCGCGAAGCCTTGGAGCAGGGTGCCTTGCACTCGATGATCTTCTGGGGCCCGCCGGGCGTGGGCAAGACCACCCTGGCGCGACTGCTGGCAGAAGTCTCGGATGCCCACTTCGAAACGGTGTCGGCGGTGCTGGCCGGGGTCAAGGAAATCCGCCAGGCGGTGGAAGTGGCCAAGCAGCAGGCCGGGCAGTACGGCAAGCGCACCATCCTGTTCGTCGACGAAGTGCACCGCTTCAACAAGTCCCAACAGGACGCGTTCCTGCCCTACGTCGAAGACGGCACGCTGATCTTCATCGGCGCGACCACCGAAAACCCTTCGTTCGAACTCAACAACGCCTTGCTGTCCCGGGCGCGGGTCTATGTGCTCAAGAGCCTCGACGAGGCGGCGATGCGCAAGCTGGTGCATCGGGCGCTGACCGAGGAACGCGGCCTGGGCAAGCGGCATTTGAGCCTCAGCGATGAAGGCTTCCAGATCCTGTTTTCAGCCGCCGATGGCGATGGCCGACGTTTGCTCAACCTGCTGGAAAACGCCTCGGACCTGGCCGAAGACGACAGCGAGATTGGTGTCGAGCTGCTGCAAAGCCTGCTGGGGGATACCCGTCGACGCTTCGACAAGGGCGGCGAAGCGTTCTACGACCAGATTTCGGCGCTGCACAAATCCATCCGCGGCTCCAACCCCGACGCCGCCTTGTACTGGTTTGCGCGCATGATCGACGGCGGCTGCGATCCGCTGTACCTGGCGCGGCGCGTGGTGCGCATGGCCAGCGAAGACATCGGCAATGCCGACCCGCGGGCCCTGAGCCTGTGCCTGGCAGCCTGGGATGTGCAGGAGCGCCTCGGCAGCCCGGAAGGCGAGCTCGCCGTGGCCCAGGCCATTACCTACCTGGCCAGCGCGCCGAAAAGCAACGCCGTCTACATGGGCTTCAAGGCCGCGATGCGCAGCGCTACCGAGCACGGCTCCCTCGAGGTGCCGCTGCACCTGCGCAACGCGCCGACCAAGCTCATGAAGCAGTTGGGCTACGGCGAAGAATACCGTTACGCCCACGATGAGCCGGACGCCTATGCTGCCGGTGAAGACTATTTTCCCGACGAACTCGAACCCCAGCGGTTCTACCAGCCGGTGCCCCGGGGCCTGGAGCTGAAGATCGGCGAGAAGCTCAACCACTTGGCCCAACTGGACCGCTTGAGTCCACGGCAGCGGAGAAAACCTTGATTCCCTTGATCCTTGCAGTCTCCGCTGGCGGTGTTGCCGGCACCTTGGCACGGTTCGCCACCAGCAATTGGGTCAGCGCAAATTGGCCGCGGCACTTCTATACCGCGACGCTGGCCGTTAATATCGTGGGCTGTCTGCTGATCGGCGTCCTGTACGGCCTGTTTTTGATTCGCCCGGAAGTGCCTGTCGAAGTGCGTGCCGGGCTCATCGTCGGCTTCCTTGGCGGCCTGACGACCTTTTCATCCTTTTCACTGGATACGGTGCGCCTGCTGGAAAGCGGGCAGGTGCCGCTGGCCCTGGGCTACGCGGCCATCAGCGTATTCGGCGGGCTGCTCGCCACCTGGGCCGGCCTGTCCCTGACCAAACTTATCTAACGAGAGACCGACATGCTCGATTCCAAACTGTTACGTAGCAACCTTCAGGACGTAGCGGACCGCCTGGCATCCCGTGGCTTTGCCCTGGACGTCGCGCGCATCGAAGCGCTGGAAGAACAGCGCAAGACCGTCCAGACCCGCACCGAAGCCCTGCAGGCTGAACGTAACGCGCGCTCCAAATCCATCGGTCAGGCCAAGCAACGCGGTGAAGACATCGCGCCGCTGATGGCCGATGTCGAGCGCATGGCGGGCGAGTTGAGTGCCGGCAAGGTCGAACTGGACGCAATCCAGACCGAGCTGGATTCGATCCTGCTGGGCATCCCCAACCTGCCTCATGAGTCGGTGCCGGTCGGTGAAGACGAAGACGGCAACGTCGAAGTGCGCCGTTGGGGCACGCCGACAACCTTCGATTTCCCGGTCCAGGACCATGTCGCCCTGGGCGAGAAATTCGGCTGGCTGGATTTCGAAACCGCCGCCAAGCTGTCGGGCGCCCGTTTTGCCTTGCTGCGTGGGCCGATTGCCCGTCTGCACCGGGCCCTGGCGCAGTTCATGATCAACCTGCACGTCACCGAGCACGGCTACGAAGAAGCCTACACGCCGTACCTGGTCCAGGCCCCGGCCCTGCAAGGCACTGGCCAGTTGCCGAAATTCGAGGAAGACCTGTTCAAGATCAGCCGCGAAGGCGAGGCCGACCTGTACCTGATCCCGACCGCCGAAGTGTCGCTGACCAACATCGTGGCCGGCGAGATCGTCGACGCCAAGCAACTGCCGATCAAGTTCGTCGCCCACACGCCATGCTTCCGCAGTGAAGCCGGGGCGTCGGGCCGTGATACCCGCGGCATGATCCGCCAGCACCAGTTCGACAAGGTCGAGATGGTCCAGATTGTCGAACCGTCGAAATCCATGGAAGCGCTGGAAAGCCTGACCGCCAACGCCGAGAAGGTCCTGCAGCTGTTGGAACTGCCGTATCGCACCCTGGCCCTGTGCACCGGTGACATGGGCTTCAGCGCGGTCAAGACCTACGACCTGGAAGTCTGGATCCCGAGCCAGGACAAGTACCGCGAGATTTCTTCGTGCTCCAACTGCGGTGACTTCCAGGCCCGCCGCATGCAGGCGCGTTTCCGCAATCCGGAAACCGGCAAGCCGGAACTGGTCCACACCCTCAATGGCTCCGGCCTGGCGGTGGGTCGTACCCTGGTGGCGGTGCTGGAAAACTACCAGCAGGCCGACGGTTCGATCCGTGTGCCTGAAGTGTTGAAGCCCTACATGGGCGGCATCGAGGTCATCGGCTAAATGGACTATTTGCCACTGTTCCACAACCTGCGCGGCAGCCGCGTGCTGGTGGTCGGCGGCGGGGAGATTGCCTTGCGCAAGTCTCGCTTGCTGGCCGATGCCGGTGCGCTGCTGCGGGTGGTCGCACCCGACATCGAACCGCAGTTGCGGGAACTGGTCAGTGGCAGCGGCGGTGAATGCATCCTGCGTGGTTACGTCGAAGCGGATCTGGACGGCTGCGGCCTGATCATCGCCGCCACCGACGACGAACCGCTCAATGCCCAGGTCTCGGCAGACGCTCATAAGCGTTGCGTGCCGGTCAACGTGGTGGACGCGCCGGCGCTGTGCAGCGTGATCTTCCCGGCGATTGTCGACCGTTCACCCTTGGTGATCGCGGTGTCCAGTGGCGGCGATGCGCCGGTGCTGGCGCGGTTGATCCGGGCCAAGCTGGAAACCTGGATTCCGTCGACCTACGGGCAGTTGGCTGGGTTGGCGGCGCGTTTTCGCAGCCAGGTCAAAGGCTTGTTTCCCGATGTGCAGCAACGACGGGCGTTCTGGGAAGAAGTGTTCCAGGGCCCTATCGCCGACCGGCAACTGGCCGGGCAGGGCGCGGAAGCCGAGCGTCTACTGCGGGAAAAGATCGATGGCCAGGCGCCGAACGCGCCGGGCGAAGTTTATCTGGTGGGCGCCGGGCCGGGTGATCCGGACCTGTTGACCTTCCGCGCCTTGCGCTTGATGCAGCAGGCCGACGTGGTGCTGTACGACCGCCTGGTGGCGCCGGCGATCCTGGAACTGTGCCGGCGCGACGCCGAGCGCATCTACGTCGGCAAGCGTCGTTCCGAACACGCCGTGCCCCAGGACCAGATCAACCAGCAATTGGTCGACCTGGCCCGCCAGGGCAAGCGCGTGGTGCGGTTGAAGGGGGGCGATCCGTTCATCTTCGGGCGCGGCGGCGAGGAGATCGAAGAACTGGCGGCCCATGGCATTCCGTTCCAGGTCGTCCCGGGCATCACCGCGGCCAGCGGTTGCGCGGCCTACGCCGGGATCCCGCTGACCCATCGCGACTATGCCCAATCGGTGCGTTTCATCACCGGCCATCTCAAGGATGGCACCAGTGACTTGCCTTGGGCCGACCTGGTCTCTCCGGCCCAGACATTGGTGTTCTACATGGGTTTGGTCGGCCTGCCGATGATTTGCAGCGAGCTGATCAAGCATGGCCGTGCGGCGGATACGCCTGCGGCACTGATCCAGCAGGGCACGACGTCCAACCAGCGGGTCTTTACCGGCACTTTGGCGGACTTGCCACGGCTGGTGGCCGAGCACGAAGTTCATGCGCCGACGCTGGTGATCGTTGGGGAAGTGGTGCAGTTGCGCGAGAAACTAGCTTGGTTTGAAGGGGCTCAGGGGCAGGTCTAGAAAGACCCGCACCGTTGATCGTTCCCACGCTCCGCGTGGGAATGCATCCGGTGACGCTCTGCGTCACTCCAAGAGCGGAACGCGGAGCGTCCCGGGCGGCATTCCCACGCGGAGCGTGGGAACGATCTTAATCGCGCTGCCAAATCCCGTTCCCACTCAACCTTCCCCGATCATGGGCAACCCTGAAATCCTGCTTCGGCCCCTTGGGCACGATTCCATTGGGGTTGATGGTCTTGTGGCTACCATAGTAATGGCCCTGGATATGCGTGAAATCCACGGTCTCGGCAATGCCCGGCCATTGGTACAGCTCTCGCAGCCAGTTCGACAGGTTCGGGTAGTCGGCGATGCGCCGCAGGTTGCATTTGAAGTGGCCGAAGTACACCGCGTCGAAGCGGATCATCGTGGTGAACAGGCGGATGTCGGCCTCGGTCAGGTATTCGCCAGCCAGGTAGCGGCGGGTTTCCAGTAACGCTTCCAGCCAATCCAGTTCGGCGAATAGCCGGTCGAAGGCTTCTTCATACGCGGCTTGGGTCGTGGCGAACCCGGCGCGATACACGCCATTGTTCACCGCCGGATAAATCCGCTCGTTCAAGGCGTCGATGTCGTCGCGCAGGTGTTCGGGATAGAGGTCCAGCCCGTTGCCGGTCAAGCCGTCGAAGGCACTGTTGAACATGCGGATGATTTCCGCCGATTCATTGTTGACGATGCGCTGTTGCCGTTTGTCCCAAAGGGCCGGAACCGTGACGCGGCCAGTGTAGTCCGGCGTGTCGGCGGTGTAGCGCTGATGCAGGAATTGCAGATGGTCGAGTTTGTCGCCAGTGGAGCCGTGGGCCTTGTCGAAGGTCCAGCCGTTTTCCAGCATCAGGTAGCTGACTACCGATACATCGATCAAGTCTTCCAGGCCCTTGAGCTTGCGCAAGATCAGCGTGCGGTGCGCCCAGGGACAGGCCAGGGAGACATACAAATGGTAGCGCCCGGCCTCGGCGGCGAAGCCGCTCTCACCCGAAGGGCCGGCGCTGCCGTCGGCGGTGACCCAGTGACGGCGCTGCGCCTGTTCACGCTGGAAGGTGCCGTCCTTGCTTTCATACCACTGATCCTGCCAGCGGCCCTCGACTAACAAACCCATCTCGATCTCCTCGGCCAATAAACGTTGGAGGTGAGTCTATTCCGATAGGTTTGAAGTAAAAGCGCAAAGGTTGGGCGCTAATGATCGGTTAAATCGAACGATCCCGGGCGTTCCAATACTGCCGGGCTTTGTCGAACGCTTCTTCGCGAGCCAGGCCCAGGCCACGCAAGGCCAACGCCATGGTCGCGATCAGCGCCAGTTGCGGGTAGCTGTCTTGCACGTCGCCGCGCCAGATGGCTTTCAGATGTTCGGGGTCGAGGCTTTCCGGTTTGACATGGCGCTGCTCGGACAGGCGGGGCCATTCTTCGTCCCAGCTGACGCCGCCGGTGGTGCCGTACAGGTGGCTGTCGGCGTCCGGGTTGATTTCGATCTCGCCGCCGTCGCCCTTGATCACGATGGCGGTATCACCGAGCAAACCGCTGGCGTCGCGATGCACGGCTTGGTAGCCCGGGTGGAAAATGCTTTGCAAGCCGCAACGGGCGGCCAGCGGGTTGAGGATGCGTGCCAGTGAGTGGATCGGCGAGCGCAGGCCCAGGGTGTTGCGCAGGTCGATCATCCGCTGCATTTGCGGCGCCCAGTCCACCAGCGGCATGAAAGCCAGGCCGCCATTGTCCAGCGCGCCGGCGACCTGTTGCCAGTCACGGCATAGCGGGATCTGCAAAAACGCCAACAGTTGTTCGGTGTAGAGCCGGCCCGCCGTGTGAGCGCCGCCGCCGTGCATGAAGATCCGCACGCCGTTCTGCCCAAGGCACTTGGCCGCCAGCAGGTACCACGGCAAATGGCGCTTCTTGCCGGCGTAGGTCGGCCAGTCGAGGTCCACCGCCAACGCCGGGACCACCAAGCGTTCACGCAGGGCCTCGGTGAAACCGGCCATCTCCTCGGCACTTTCTTCCTTGTGCCGCAGTAACATCAGGAAGGCGCCAAGCTGGGTGTCCTCGACCTTTTCGTCGAGCACCAGGCCCATGGCTTCGCGGGCTTCTTCGCGGGTCAGGTTGCGGGCGCCGCGCTTGCCTTTGCCCAGGATGCGCACGAACTGGGCGAACGGGTGTTCGGCCGGGGTCTCAAGGGTCAGCGATGGAAAGTCGGTCATAAGCAATTCGTCGGTTTGGGCAGGCCCGCCAGCTTGGCGGCGAGTTTGGCGGGAGTGCCTTTGAACAATCGGTTCAGGTGCAGGCTGTTGCCTTTGTCCGCGCCCAGTTTCAGTGCCGTGTACTTGATCAGCGGCCGGGTCGCGGGGGAGAGCTGGAATTCGTTATAGAAGCCGCGCAGCAGTTCAAGGATCTCCCAGTGTTCGGGGCCCAGCTCGATGTCTTCGGCAGTGGCCAGGGCTGTGGCGACCTCGGCCGACCAGTCGTCAAGGTCGGCCAGGTAGCCGTCCTTGTCCAGCGCGATGGTGCGGTCGCCCACGTTCAGCGTCTTCATAGCCAGGTGTTGACCTTGTCGTGCTCGATCGACAGCTCGACGAAACCCGAGTAGTTGATGGCTTCGGCCCAGTCAGGCGTGTCCAGGGCGCGGGCCTGGAGGTCTTCGGCAAGCACGAACAGGTTCACGCCAGCGGCCTGTAGCACTGCAAACGGTGGGCTGCCCGGTTGCAACGCGTACGTCGCGTCGCCGCACAGCAGCAGCGCATCCTGATTGCCCAGTACCCGCAGGCAACTGGCGAGGCGGTTATCGCCGAAGGGCGAATGAGACAACACGTGTAAAGTCGACATCAGAGGGTGATCACCTGGTCGTAACGGTCAATGAGCGCGGCGATTTGCGGCGCGGTCAGTGCTTTCACGTCGCCCAGCGCCAGGGTATCGGTGGCGATACCTCGTTCGGCGGCGCTGTCGGCGCAGACAAACAGGTCGTCGACGCCAAACATCGGCAATGCCTGCAAGTTCGCGCTCAGGTCCTTTTGCTGGACGACCTTGGCGTTCTGGCCGCTCGTCAGCTGGAACACCCCGTCATCGAGAAACAGCAGGCCGATGGGCAGGTCGAACGCGCCGCCGGCCAACACGATGTCCAACGCTTCCCGGGCGCCGGGGCCGGACCAGGGGGCCTGGCGGCTGATCAACAACAAAGACTTGGCCATCACGCGCCTCCAAAGCAGATCAAACGGTCGGCGTCCTGGATCGCATCGTGCAACTGGCCCAGCCCGGACAAGGCCCAGGGCGCCTCGACGCTAACCGCCGAGCGCTGGTAGCGCTGGGCCTCTTCCTCGTTCAACACCCCACGGCGCAACGCCGCCGCGATGCAGACCACACCGTCGAGCTGGTTGTCGCTGACAAAGGTTCGCCACTGCTGGGGCAGGTCCTGTTCATCCTGGGGCGTGACGACACTGGCGCAGGCGTTATAGACACCGTCCTGATAGAAAAACAGCCGCACGATCTCATGCCCGCCCGCCAGCGCAGCCTGGGCAAACAGCAAGGCACGGCGCGAGGAGGGCGCATGGGCGGCGGAAAACAGCGCGATGGCGAACTTCATGACAGACCCGATCAGCAAAACTGCGGCCATGATAAAGCTTTATGGGCGGGGGGGCGATTGGCAGAAAGCGGTGAGACCGTGTGGCGAGGGAGCTTGCTCCCGCTGGGCTGCGCAGCGGCCCCAACTCATCCGCTGTGGTTTGGCTGACACACCGCGTTGGGAGGTTTGGGGGCGCTACGCACCCCAGCGGGAGCAAGCTCCCTCGCCACAGGAGCTGTGCTAGACCTTGAGGCCATGCAACTCGCAATACTCTGCCCACGCCATTCCCGCCATCTCCGCCACTTCCTTGTGCACTTCCAGGCGCTGGGCCTGGTAGTCCTGGGGCGAGGCGGCGGTCAGTTGCAGGGTCAGTTCCCAGGCAAACAGGCCCAGGCGCTCGGCCTCGGCTTCGAAGGCTTCATGCAAGCGCTCGGCGCGGTACTGCGCGGCGGTCTCGCCCTTGGCCTGGGCCAGCAGCGGGTTGAGGTGGTCCAGTTCGTGGCGCAGTTCGGGGCGCTCATCGAGAAACTTTGCCAGGGCCCGTTCGTGTTGCTGTTCGGTTGCCGCCATGGTCACTCCTTGGGGGATGCAGACTGCTTCTTGCTGGCCTTGGCCGCAGCCGCCAGGCATTCGAGGGCGAACTGTTCGGTGTAGGTCATCTGGATCGGCGTGGTTTCGCCCTTGACGGTGCGTTCGCCGTCGAGGATGTAGCGAACCCGCTTGTCGGTGACGCCGATGCGCTTGGCGATCCAGGACGGTGTCTGGCCGATCTGGCTGATCAGTTTGTCGGCATATTCCGGGGTGGGCTTGTAGAACTCGGCGTTGGGCGTCATGGGGTGTTCCGCTTGGCTGGTGGCAATGGCGCGACAGGGTGCGCGAATCGCAGGCCGATGTCCCGTGTAAATTTCAGTAAAGCAGCACGAAGGCCCGGGCCGCAGTGCTACAGTCCGTTTTTTTCTTGATGAGTGAACGCAATGCGAATGTTGACCGTGGCCCTGGCCGCGACCTTGCTGGCCGGCTGCGCGGGTTCTGCGATGAACGAGGCCCGGACCCAGGCCCCTTACAAGACCCTGACCTCGGACAAACCCGAACAGGTCGTGGCCCAGTGCGTGCAGTTCTCCTGGCAGGACGAAGCGGTGTTCGGTGTCGATGCTGGCGCCTACCTGCAACCGGGCAAGAAGGGGGGCTCGACGGTCTACACCCGCTCCGCTGAATCGTTTGTCGATTTGCACGCCGGTGCGACGGGCACCGAGTTGAGTTATTACGCCAAGCATGACGACTTCGTGGCCAAGCGCCGGTTGGCGGCGTTGGCGACGTGTCTTTGAACAGATAGATCGATCGCGAGCAGGCTCGCCCCCACGGGTTGGAGGCTTAACTGACCGGCATTACCCACAGGGACTGGTTTTTAGTCAGAGGGCGTCAGGCGCTTCTGGAAGAAGAAGTGCTGGTGACCTGGCGGGTAGTCGTCGATCTGGCCGATTTCCGTGAAGCCGTGCCTGCGGTAGAACTCCGGCGCCTGGAAGTCGAAGGTGTCCAGCCAGATGCCCACGCAGTTTTTCTCCCGGGCCAGTGCTTCGGCCATCTGCATCAGGGTCGAGCCGGTGCCCTGGCCCCGGGCCTGTTCCGGCACCACCAGCAGCTCGATATACAACCAGCGGAAAAACACTCGGCCATAGAGCCCTCCGACGATTTCGTCGTGTTCATCGCGCACCAGCCAGGCCACCAGTTCAGGCACTGTCCCGCCGGTCTTGGCCGTGTTATAGGCGCGCAGCGGAGCGAGGATGGCTTGGCGTTCTTCGTCGGTGGGCGCGTCCGTGCGTTCGATTCGTAGCGTCATCGACAATGTCTTTATTCAGTCAAGATTAACCGCAGGAGCCTATCCCAAAGGCTACCGTGGCGTCACCCGGTCGGCTTGGAAACAGGCGCATTACGCAAACCGGGCCATACTAGCTAGTTGCTTGATGCGATCGCCGACTGTTTAAAACAAGAAGAGGCCGAGTCATGAAGTTCGAATCCTTAGCCCGAACCCTCATTGCCATATCCCTGACCCTCAGCTGTTTGTATGTCCAGGCCGCCTCTCAGGCACCGGTGGCCGCCGAGAACGGCATGGTGGTCACCGCCCAGCACCTGGCGACCCATGTGGGTGTCGACGTGCTCAAGAACGGCGGCAATGCCGTGGATGCGGCGGTGGCGGTGGGGTATGCCTTGGCGGTGGTGTATCCGGCGGCGGGCAATCTGGGCGGGGGTGGGTTCATGACCCTTCAAATGGCCGATGGCCGCAAGACGTTCCTGGATTTCCGCGAAAAAGCCCCCCTGGCCGCCACGGCCAACATGTATCTGGACAAGGACGGCAATGTCGTCCCCGACCTCAGCACCCGCGGACACCTGGCCGTGGGCGTGCCCGGCACCGTCTCCGGCATGGAGTTGGCGTTGAAGAAGTACGGCAGTAAACCGCGGGCGGAGCTGATCGCCCCGGCCATCAAGTTCGCCGAGGAAGGCTTCGCCCTGGAGCAGGGAGATGTCGATCTGCTGGAAACCGCCACCGATGTGTTCAAGAAGGACATGCGCGACTCCGGGGCGATCTTCCTGCACAACGGCGAGCCCATGCAGGTCGGCCAGAAGCTGGTGCAAAAGGACCTCGCCAAGACCCTGCGGGAAATCTCCGCCAAGGGTGCCGACGGCTTCTACAAGGGCTGGGTCGCCGATGCGCTGGTCACCGCCAGCCAGGCCAACAAAGGCATTATCACCCAGGCCGACCTGGACAAGTACAAGACCCGCGAGCTGGCCCCGGTGGAGTGCGACTACCGCGGCTACCACATCATCTCGGCGCCGCCGCCCAGTTCCGGCGGGGTGGTGCTGTGCCAGATCATGAACATCCTCGACGGTTATCCGATGAAGGACCTGGGGTTCCATTCGGCCCAGGGCATGCACTATCAGATCGAAGCCATGCGCCACGCCTACGTGGACCGCAACAGTTACCTGGGTGACCCGGACTTCGTGAAGAACCCCATCGACCATCTGCTGGATAAAAACTACGCCGCCAAGCTGCGGGCCGCGATCGAACCGCAAAAGGCCGGCGACTCGCAGAAGATCAAGCCCGGCGTGGCGCCCCATGAGGGCAGCAACACCACCCATTACTCCATTGTCGACAAGTGGGGCAACGCCGTCTCGGTCACCTACACCCTGAACGACTGGTTCGGTGCCGGTGTCATGGCGAGCAAGACCGGGGTGATCCTCAACGATGAAATGGACGATTTCACCGCCAAGGTCGGCGTGCCCAACATGTACGGCCTGGTCCAGGGCGAAGCCAACGCCATCGCGCCGGGCAAGGCGCCGCTGTCATCCATGAGCCCGACCATTGTCACCAAGGACGGCAAGACGGTCATGGTGGTGGGCACCCCGGGCGGTAGCCGGATCATCACCGCGACGTTGCTGACTATCCTCAATGTGATCGACTACGGCATGAACCTCCAGGAGGCGGTCGACGCGCCGCGCTTCCACCAGCAGTGGATGCCGGAGGAAACCAACCTGGAGGCGTTCGCGGCCAGCCCCGATACCCGGAAGCTGCTGGAGAGCTGGGGGCACAAGTTTGCCGGCCCGCAGGACCCCAACCACATTGCCGCGATCCTGGTCGGTGCGCCGTCATTGGGTGGCAAGCCGGTGGGCAAGAACCGCTTCTATGGCGCCAACGACCCCCGTCGCAACACTGGGTTGTCGCTGGGGTATTGAGTCATCGCGCGGCTCCGATAATGTTTGAAGAGGGAAGGTCATGAACACCGCATTGCTGATCATCGATGTCCAGAACGCGCTGTGCTCAGGCGAAGAGGAATGCTTCGACAGCCAGCGCATCATCCGGACCATCAACGACCTGGCGGCCAAAACCCGGGCCCTCGGCTTGACGGTGATCCTGATCCAGCACGAAGAGTTGGAAGGTTCGCTGACCTATGGTTCTGCCGCCTGGCAACTGGCCGACGACCTGTTGACCGCAGCCGATGACCTGCGGGTGCGCAAGACCACCCCCGATGCTTTCTACCAGACCGACCTGCAACCGTTGTTGCAGGCCCGAGGCATCGACCGCCTGGTGATCTGCGGGCTGCAAACCGACTATTGCGTCAACGCCACCGTGCGCCAGGCCCATGCCCTGGGGTACGACGTGGTTTTGGTGGCCGATGCCCACTCCACGGTGGACAACGGCAGCATGGCGGCCGAGCAGATCATTGCCAATCACAACAACCGATTGGGGCGGCTGAGCAGTGCGGTATCGCGGATCGATGTGGTGCCGGCTGCTGAAATCCGTCTGTAGCCGATACTCACTATTGGTACTGCGACGTAGGTTTGACTTGGGGGCACACTTGTGGCGAGGGAGCTTGCTCCCGCTGGGTTGCGAAGCGACCCTAAAATTTTTACGACCGCTTCGCGCTGGAGCGCCAGCCCGGTCGAGCGGGAGCAAGCTCCCTCGCCACAACAGCGGATGGCTCAGCATCGACGATGGTTTTTCACGGTGCGCCAAGCACCATCGTCCAGTACACCCCCGCATCACTGCGTGAATCGCTGGCGGAAGCGGCGCCCATCTGGGTGAACATCGGATTCATCAGGTTGGCGCAGTGCCCCGGGCTGGCCAGCCAGTCGTGCATGGCCTGGGTCGGTGAGCGTTGTCCGGCGGCGATGTTCTCGCCCAATTTATGTCCGCGAAAGCCGGCGCTCTTGGCCCGATCGGAAGAGGAGCGACCGTCCGGGTCGCGATGGGCGAAATAATTCTCGCGGGCCATCGACCGGCTGTGGCCTTGGGCGGCGGTTCCCAGCGCGGTGTTCCAGCTCAGCGGCCGGGCCGCGGCGAAGCGCTGGCGCCCGCACATCCGCGGCTTGGCCCTGGCGGCGTTGACCTGGGCCAGCAGCGACTTATCCGTCGCACCCGCGTCGCTCATCCGTGTGCCTCCCATGGGCTGCGCCAGCACCACGCGCCACTCATCACCGACCCGATTGACGCCGATGTCGGCGTATTGGTTGTCCAGCAGTGCTGCGCAATGTTCGTCGGTCAACATTTCGAATGCTTCTTCGGCGTCCCGCGCATCGGTCAGGCGGATGCTGCGCACGGCCCGGGCCTGGTAGCCGGCGTCTTTCAAGGTCTCCCGCAGCCCACCGCGAAAGCCCATCGGCAAGCCCAGGTTCGAGCGCAGCACCAGCGGCGGCGTGGCACGCACCGTGCGCCATTCACAGCGGCGTGATTGGCTACGGAAATCGTTGATGGCGTCCACCAACTGCCTTTCGCCACGGGCGTGGGCGGGGCTGGCAAATAAGGGAAACAGGGCAAGCAAGCACAGCGAAACGAAACGGCTAGAGCGAACAGGGTGGCGCATGGGGCGAACGGCTCAAGAAGGGGGAGGTGCTTAGCGCCAGGCTTGGCGCCGATCAGCTGGAAAACCCGGCGCTGCAGATCGGCGGGTTTTCACGGCTGGGGTAGGACTGTCGGTTTTGGAACAAGTTTCTGAGGACGAAGACTTTCTACGAGCTGGCACAACACCATTGTGGCGAGGGAGCTTGCTCCCGCTGGCCTGCGAAGCAGGCCCAACGCATTTGCGACCGCTTCGCGCTGGAGCGCCAGCCCGGTCGAGCGGCAGCAAGCTCCCTCGCCACAACGGTGTTCAGTCAGTTCAATTCGCTGTTCCAGCCACAGGCACCTTGACCCGCTCGACCTTGCGATAGGTCAGCAATACGATGCCCGTCACCACAATCGCGCCACCCATCACCTGGCCCGGGTTGAGCATCTGGTCCAGCACCAGCCAGCCGATCAGCAGCGTGGCCAGCGGTTCGATGTTCATCACCGGGGCGTTGCGCGGCATGTCCAGGCGGGGCACGGAAATGAACAGCACAGTGAAACCGGTGCCGTAAAGCACCACCAGGGTCGCCAGGGCGAACCAACCGGTGCTGCTGGCTGGCAGGTCGAAACCGCCGGGCAGGGCACCGGTCAGGCCGGCGAGGTTGACGCTGCTGAAGACGATGAAAATCGTCAGCAGGCTGCGCACCGAACCACGGACCTGTGACAGCTTGTGATCGGTGATCCACAGCGCACAGGCGAACACGCAAGCGGCACAGAAGGCCAGGCCCACCCCCAGTAGCCATTGCGGGCCAACGCTCTGTTCAGACGATAACCGCGCCGGCACCTCCAGCACGAACACCAGGCCCACCAGGATCATCCCCATCAACGTGGCGGTGCGTGCAGTGGGCCGTGGCCCGCCCAGCGCCCAGGTCAGCAAGGCCAGCAGAATCGGAAAGACGTTGCCCACCAACAGCGCCAGTGCCACCGGCACCCGGGCCACGGCCGAGTACAGGCACAGGCTCTGCGCAGCGATGAGTAACCCCAGCAGCACCTGCCAACGCCATGCGCCCGGCGGCAAACGCAGGCTCTGACGTTGCCACAGTACCATCGCGGCCAACACCAGCAACGTCCCGCCTGAGCGCAGCAGGATCGCCAGCAATACCCCAGCACCGTCATCGAACGCCGCTCGGGCGGCGACATGATTGCCGGCAAAGGCACAGCCCATGCACAGCAGAACGAGCACCGCGAGGTGACGGGGCAATGGAGGCGGGGCATCAGGTGCAGCGGCGGGGCGAGTCATGGCAGGGTGTCTCAATGGTGGGCCGCCCAGGCAAATCGCCTTGGAACAGCTGTTTTTAGTTATAGGTCGTCGTACAACTTTGAGGGCTGTTTTTACCCTATAGGATTACAAGAGACAAGGTCGGGGTCTCGGGGAGCTCTACCTTGTTAAGTGAACGACCGCGCGCACATTGTCCTGCGCTTTGCTGTACAACAACCTGACCGTTGTGTCGTTTACAGCATTGCCCTTTGCGGAGCTGCCCCATGCGCCTGGCCGATTTCATTCTCGACAATATCGAGCCGATTCTTCAGGCGTGGGAAGACTTCGCCAAAACCATCACCCCCGCGTCCATTGGCATGGATTCCGTGGCCCTGCGCGACCATGCCGAGCAGATGCTGCGCACTATCGCCGCTGACCTGCGCACCTCGCAAACGCGCAATGAGGCGATTGCCAAGTCCCACGGCGAGGCCCCGCCGGTTGATGCCGAAACCGCCGCCGAAACCCATGCGGTCATCCGCCAGTCCTCGGGTTTTACCGTGGAGCAAATGGTTTCCGAGTACCGGGCCCTGCGCACCAGCGTGCTTATGCTCTGGATGCCGCACACGCAGTTGGATCACAAACAGGTCATGGACGATCTGATTCGATTCAACGAGGCCGTGGACCAGGCCTTGGCCGAGTCCGTCGTCAGTTACTCGGGGGCGGTGGATGCGTCGCGCAATATCTTTCTCGGGATTCTGGGGCATGACTTGCGCAGCCCCTTGGGCGCGATCCTGCTGAGTTCCGAAGTGCTGCTGCGGGCGGGGGACCTGCCCGCCAAGGCGACCAAGATCACTTCGCGCATCTACACCAGCGTCAAGCGGGCCAACAAAATCGTCGGCGATCTGCTGGATTTCACCCGCACCCAACTCGGCTCGGGCATTCCAGTCCAGCGCTTCAAGGGCGATCTGGTGGCCGCCTGCGAAGGTATGGTGGAGGAGGCGCGGGCCTATCATCCGGAAAGCGAAATCCGCTTTGAAACGACCGGTGCCCTGGAAGGGGTGTTTGATCCGGCCCGCATGGAGCAGGTATTTGCCAACCTGATTGGCAATGCCGTCCAGCATGGTGCCGAAGGCACGCCAGTGACTGTTTCGTTGAGCGTTGAAAAGGATAGGGCCGTGATCGCGATCAACAACCAGGGCAAGCCTATCGAGAAAGAGGCCATTTCCAGTCTCTTCAACCCTATGATCCGGCATCTGCGCAGCGGTGAGATGCAGTACGGTTCCACGGCCGGGCTCGGACTGGGTCTGCATATCGCCTCGGCGATCGTATCGGCCCATAACGGCACCATCGAGGTTCACTCGAAGGCGCGAGTCGGCACGACCTTCACCGTTCGTATACCGCTGAACCCGGCCTGATCGACTGTGCGCAGAGCAGATTCACATACTTGTACGATGTCTTATCACGTAGTAAAACTGTCGTCCCGTCCAATAATAATTAACGGAGACGCACCGATGGATGCTTCGCAATCTGCAACCGCCGCCGATCAGGGCCGCCGGGTATTCCTGAAAAAATCCCTGGTGGTCTCGGCTGCTGCGGCCGCCCTTGGCAACCTGCCCGGGCTCGCTCAGGCCGAGCCCTTGAGTCAGCGTTACCCGGACCCGCTGATCAATATCCTTGACCCCAGCTTCATGGACTTGCGCATCTTCAATGCCAGCGTGGAGAAACTCGCCACCGGTTTGCGTTGGGCAGAAGGGCCGGTGTGGGTCGGTGACGGTCGTTACCTGCTGGTCAGCGACATTCCCAACAACCGCATCGTGCGCTGGGATGAAGTTACCGGTGGCCTGTCGGTCTACCGCGAGAACTCCAACTTCTCCAACGGCATGTGCCGCGATCGCCAGGGCCGGCTGCTGGTGTGCGAAGGCTCCACCACCGCCAGCGAAGGCCGACGCATCACCCGCACCGAGCACAACGGCACTATCACCGTGCTGGCGGACAGTTTCGAAGGCAAGCCGCTGAACTCGCCCAACGACATCGTGTGCAAGCGCGATGGCTCGGTGTGGTTCACCGACCCACCGTTCCAGACCGGCAACAATTACGAGGGACACAAAGTCACCCCCGCCCAGCCTCACGCGGTGTATCGCATCGATGGCGAAACCGGCAAGGTCACGCGGGTCATCGACGACCTGGCGGGGCCGAACGGGCTGTGTTTTTCCCCGGATGAGAAAATCCTCTACGTGGTCGAAGGCCGGGCCAAGCCCAACCGCTTGATCTGGGCGATCACCGTCAAGGATGACGGCACGCTGGGTGAGCGGCGCAAGCACATCGAAGGCCTGGATTACGCGGCGATCGACGGAATCAAATGTGATGAAAGCGGCAACCTCTGGTGCGGTTGGGGCGGCAATGGCGACCCCAAGGCCGACCTGGAAAAACTCGACGGCGTGCGGGTGTTCAACCCTGAAGGCAAGGCCATCGGGCACATCTCCCTGCCGGAGCGCTGTCCCAACGTCTGCTTCGGCGGACGGGAAGGCAATCGGTTGTTCATGGCCGGCAGCCACTCGCTGTATTCGCTGTTCGTGAATACCCGAGGGGCGACGTTTGCCTGAGTGACACATTCACCCTCGGAGTTGATGGACTTTTTGGCGAGGGAGCTTGCTCCCGCTGGGCTGCGTAGCAGCCCTAAAACCATTCACCTGGGTGTGCCTGGTTGGTCGCATTCAACATTCGGTCTCTTTGGGGTTGCTGCGCAACCCAGCGGGAGCAATCCCTGGCCACAGGATGTCCGCTGTGCCTGCGGTGTTTTCTGATGGGTTCAGGATTGTCCGCAGCTCCATAGCTCCACGGTCGGCTGGCCCTCTGTCGGCGGCCCCAGCCAATGACTCATCGCCCGACAACCGCCACCAAAACATAACTGATAGTCGCCAGCCTGCGGCGTGCGGCCCAGTTTCAGCGGTTGCAGGGGCGGCACCTGGCGTTGATAGTGCCAGCTGCCGTTTTCAAGCCTTGCATCGTCGGGAATCTCCATGCCCGCGCCATTGCCTTTGACCCTGGCCTCGCCCAGGATCAGGCCCTGTTCGCTGACGCGATAATCTTCCTCCCAGCGAATCTTCTCGATGGTGTGGTTCCATGCCAACGTGAAATCGGCCACGGCGAGCTGGGCCCAGACCACGCCGGACAAGCCCAGGCACAGACCGATCACGCCAAGGCCCGCCCACTGCGTCGTGCGCGCCAGACGTGTTGGAGAATCAGCAGCCCACCCAGCACGAAGCCGATCTCATCGGTCACGGGCAGGGCAACCACCAGCAACGCGCCGGCGGCAAAACACAGCAAGCGTTCCCAAATCGGCATTTTCTGTTGCAGGTAGCCGGTGGACGCCATGCCCCAGAGCCCGACGGCCAACAACGTCTTGATCAGCATGTACGCCGTCATCCACAGGTTGTCGCCCTGGAGCATCAGGGCCGGGTTATAGACGGTCATGAATGGAATGACGAACCCAGCCAGGGCAATGCGCACCGCCCAGAAGCTGATCTTCAGGCCACTTTCCCGGGCAATGGGCGCGGCGGCGAAACAAGCCAGCGCCACCGGCGGCGTCAGGTCGGCCAAGATACCGAAATAGAACACGAACATGTGCGACACGATCAGCGGCACGCCCAGTTCCAGCAGGGCCGGTGCGGCGATCGAGCTGGTGATGATGTAGTTGGGGATGGTCGGTATACCCATGCCCAGCACCAGGCAGGTGAGCATGGTGAGGATCAGCGACAGCAACAGGTTGTCCCGGCCGATGGCGAGGATGTAGCCGGCAAAGGTGGAGGCCACGCCAGTCAGCGAGACCACCGCGATGATGCTGCCCACCAAGGCGCAGGCGATCCCCACTGGAACGGCATGACGCGCGCCATCTACCAACGCATGCAAGCAGATGACGAGGGTTTCCCGAGTGCCTTGCATGAACCAGCAGGCCACCACCAACACGCCGATCACCGCAAACACGACACCGATGCCCAAGCGGAAAAAACCGACGCAAAGCAGCCCCAAGGCGATCCAGAAGGCGCAGCGCAACGCGTAGTTCGAGACTTTGAGAATGATCGCCGAGCCGAGAATCACGATGGCTGTCAATGCCAGGCCCACCATGCCGGAAAACAGGGGGGTGCGTCCGGAAAACAACAGGTAGACCAACACCCCGAGCGGGATCAGCAGGAACCAGCTGTCCTTGACCGCGCCCCAGGCGCTGGGGCATTGGTCCTTGGGCAAGCCCTTGAGGTCGGAGCGCTTGGCCTCCAGGTGAACCATCCAGAACACCGAGCCGAAGTACAGGCAGGCGGGTATCAACGCGGCCTTGGCGATTTCAACGAACGGCACATTGATGGTTTCGGCCATGATGAAGGCTACCGCGCCCATCACCGGCGGCATGATCTGGCTGCCCATGCTGGACGTGGCTTCCACACCACCGGCAAACGCGGCCTTGTAGCCGAAGCGCTTCATCAACGGGATGGTGAATTGCCCGGTGGTGACCACGTTGGCGATGCCAGAACCGGTGATGGTGCCCATCAGCGCCGATGACACCACGGCCACCTTGGCCGGGCCACCGAGCTTGTGACCGAACAGGCCCATGGCGAAATCGGTGAAGAGCTTGATCATGCCGGCCTTTTCCAGGAAGGCGCCGAACAGGATGAACAGGAAAATATAGGTGGCCGACACGTAGGTTGGCGTGCCGTACAGCCCTTCGGTGCCGAACGACAGTTGGTTGATGATTTGATCGAGGCCATAGCCGCGATGGGCCAAGTCGCCCGGTAAGTATTCGCCGAACAGGCCATAGGCCAGGAACAGGCCGCAAATGATCGGTAGTGCGATGCCCATCACTCGCCGCGCGGCTTCGAACACCAGCACGACCAGGACGATCCCCATGATCATGTCCGTGGTGGTCAAGTCGCCGGAGCGTTGGATCAGGTCCGACTCAAACACCCATTGATAAAGCGCCGTCGCCACGCCCCCCAGGCTCAAGACCCAGGCCAAGGGTTGCCAAGGGCGCTGCCTGCCATGCGCGGGGTAGCTGAGGAACACCACCCACAGCAGAAAGCCGACATGTACCGCCCTCAGCACAATGCTGGAGACCGGAGAAAACGCGGCGGTGACGATCTGAAATATTGAAAACAGCAAGGCCACGTAGAACAGGGTCTTGGGCCAGTCTCGCGGGTCCGTGGCGATGCCGTGCTGGTCTTCACTCATGAGGTGCCTGCCTTCTGTTCACATTCAAGGGGTGAAAACACGACGGATCAACGGCGATGGGCACCGTTGATACGCAGGGTGTTACAGCGCGCCCACTTCCTTGTAGTAGCGCTCGGCACCGGGGTGGAGTGCGATCGGCAGGTTCTTCGCGGCGTTTTTCAGGGTGATGTCCTTGGCCGCTGAATGGGAGGTGCCCAGGCGAGTGAGGTTCTCGAAGAGCAGCTTGGTCATCTGGTACGCCACCTCATCCGGGACATCCTCGCGGGTGACCAGGATGTTGGTGATGGCCACCGTCGGTACGGCCTCCGCCTGACCATCGTAGGTATTGGCCGGAATCATTGCGCTCTGATACGCCGGGTTGCCGATTTTCTCCACCACATCGGTGGGCACTGCTACGTAGCTCAGCGCCATGGTCGAGGCCAGGTCGCGAATGGCCGCCATTCCCAGGCCCGAGGACTGCAGTGTGGCGTCCAGTTGGCGGTTCTTGATCAAGTCCACCGACTCGGCGAACGGCAAGTACTGGACCTTCATGTCCTGGTAGGTCAGCCCCGCAGCCTTGAATATCGCCCGGGCATTGAGTTCGGTACCGGATTTTGCCGCGCCGACGGAAACGGTCTTGCCCTTGAGGTCGGCCAATGTCTTGATGCCGGACTCCTGGCTGGCGACGATCTGGATGTAGTTGGGATAGGCGCCAGCGATGGCGCGCAGCTTGGTCAACGGCGCCTTGAAACCGGCGTCTTCCACGCCGTTCTTGGCATCCGCCACCGAGTCACCCAGGGCCAGGGCCAGCTCACCACGACCGGCTTGCAGCAGGTTGAGGTTTTCCACCGAGGCCTTGGTGGCTTGCACCGATGTCTTGGCGTCCTGGATGCCGCTGCTGTAGATCTGTGAAAGCCCGACCCCGATCGGGTAATAAACTCCGCTGGTGCCGCCCGTGAGGATGTTGATGTACACCGGGGCGGCCTGGGCCGTGGTGCTGACCACCAGGGCTGCCGCGGCGGCCAGGAGGGTGAAGTGCTTGTTGACTCGCATGGGGACCTCTCCGTCTTGTTATGGCTTATGCAGAGTCTTTCCACTGTAGTTCAAGCGCGGGTGATGGCGAGTCGAGTGGCCGTAAAGGCTTCTGTGGCGAGGGAGCTTGCTCCCGCTCGGCGGCGCAGCCGTCGTAAAACCGACAAACACGGTCTGCCTGAAAAATTGCGTCAGCCTCTTTCGGGGCTGCTGCGTAACCCAGCGGGAGCAAGCTCCCTCGCCACTGGCCCCTTGTTAGGCCAGGGGCGCCGTACTGCCTCGCACCGTCAACTCGAACGGCAACACCACATGCCGCTCGGCAATCGGCTTCTTCTCGATCAGAGCAATCAGCATCTGCACCGCCTTTTCCCCAAAGATTTCGGCAGGCTGTGAAATGGTGGTCAGGGGCGGGTCGCAGTAGGCGGCGAACGGGATGTCATCAAAACCCACCAGGGAAATATCCTCGGGCACCCGCAGGCCCATTTGCTTGATGCGCCTGAGCGCGCCGATGGCCATCTCGTCGTTTTCACAGAACAGTGCGCTGGGGCGGTCGGCCAGCGCCAACATCGCGCCGGCCCCGTCATCACCGGCCTTCAAGGTGAAGTCGCCATGGCAGATCAGGCTGGGGTCGACGGCGATACCGGCCTGGCTCAGGGCATCCTGGTAGCCGGCCACGCGATCCAGGGTCAGGGGGCTGCTGCGTGGCCCCTTGATGATGCCGATGCGGCGGTGGCCGAGGCCGATCAGGTGCTCGGTCATGGCCTGGGCGGCGGCGCGGTTGTCGAGACTGATGGTCGGGTAGGGGGCGTTCTTGACCACTTCGCAGGCGTTGACCAGCGGCAGGCTTTCGACGCCTGCCGGCATCGATTCGAAAGGATCGCTGGCGCGCAACTGGATCACCCCGTCGGCCTGGTGGGCGTAGACCAGCGCGGCAAATTCCCGCTCGATCTGCGCGCGGCCCCGGGTGTCGCACAGCAGCAATCGATAACCCGCCGCCTGCGCGGCCTGCTGCGCGCCGCTGATGACCCGGGCGAAAAACGTATTGGCGATGGCCGGCACCAGGATCACCAGGTTGCCGGTGCGCCGGGAGCGAAATTGCACCGCCATCAGGTTGGGCCGATAGCCGGCCTGTTCCACCGCCGCGTTGACCTTGTCCCGCGTTTCGGGAAGCACCCGCTCGGGCGATTTCAGGGTTCTGGACACCGTGGCCACCGAAACACCCGCCAGCCGGGCCACCTCACGAATGTTGGACAAAATCACCTCGGGGAACAGGGGGTACGGTGGGGAGCTTACCGCAGGTTGAGCGCCTCACAAATATTCCACGGTGAACCTCGTGGGTTTGACACGCGGGGAAACTGAGCCTAGATTTTTGCCATGATGTAACCGGTTACATCATCATCCTGACAGGAAGACAATCGCGATGAATCCTGTAGCACCGAAAATAAGAATGGGCTTCGTCGGCGGTGGAGAGGGCGCGTTCATCGGCCAGGCCCACCGTCAGGCCGCGGGCCTGGACGGCGGTTTCGAACTGGTCTGCGGCGCATTCAGCCGCGACCCTCGCAACACTCGGCAGACCGGCGCGGCCCTGGGCCTGGCCGCGTCCCGTTGCTACCACGACTGGCAGCAGATGCTCGACACCGAAGCGCTGCTGCCGCTTGATCAGCGCATGGAATTGCTGGTCATTGTTACCCCCAATCATCTTCATGCACCCATCGCCAGCGAGGCCTTGAAAGCCGGTTTCCATGTGTTCAGCGAGAAACCCGCCGCGCTGGACCTCAACGAGTTGCTGGCCCTCAGGGAAGTGCTGCAAGGCAGCCGTTGCCTCTACGGGCTGGCCCATACCTACCTGGGTTATCCCATGGTGTGGCAGGCCCGGGAGATGGTGCGCTCGGGCGCGATCGGCCAGGTGCGCAAAGTGCTGGTCGAGTACCCCCAAGGCTGGCTCAGCCAGGATGTCGCCGCCCAGGGCAATAAACAGGCCGAATGGCGCGACGACCCCGGGCAGTCCGGCCTGGGCGGTTGCATCGGCGACATCGGCACCCACGCGTTTTCCCTCGCCGAGTTCGTCGCAGACCAGCCTATCCAGCAGCTATGCGCCACATTGGGCACCCATGTGCCGGGCCGGCAATTGGATGACGACGTTGCGATGCTGTTCAAGATGGCGGGTGGCGCCAGCGGTGTGCTGATCGCAAGCCAGGTCTGCACCGGCGAAGAGAACCCGCTGAAGATTCGCGTCTACGGCGATAAGGGCGCCTTGGAGTGGCGCCAGGAAGAACCGGCGAGCCTGATCCATCGCGCCTTCGACCAGCCTTTGCGCATCCTGCGTAGCGGCGTCGGCCAGCCGTGGCTGTGCGCGGCGGCCACGCGGCGCATGCGCCTGCCGGCCGGGCATCCCGAGGGCTACTTGGAAGCCATGGCCAACCTCTACGGCGATTTCGCCCACGCTATTCGCAACCATGTCGAAGGCCCTGACGTCCCTGGCGTGCCCGGCATCGAGACCGGCTTGCGTGGCATGGCCTTCATCGAGGCCGCCATCCTCAACCACCGTGGCGACGCGAAGTGGACCACCGTGCAAACCGGAGCATCCCTGTTGTGAATACCCTCGACACACCACCGAGCGGCCTGCGTGGCCCAGGTATTTTCCTGGCGCAATTCATGTCCGCCGAAGCGCCGTTCGATACCCTGGCCAACATCGCCCAGTGGGCGGCGTCGCAAGGCTACAAGGCCATTCAACTGCCGACGTCGGGCACCCAATACATCGACCTGGCCCGGGCCGCCGAGAGCCAGGACTATTGCGATGAACTCAAGGCCACCTGTGCCCAGGCCGGTGTCGAGATCAGCGAGTTATCGACGCACCTGCAAGGCCAGTTGGTGGCAGTGCACCCGGCGTTCGACGCGCTGTTTGACGACTTCGCTCCGGCCCATCTGCGCGGCCAGCCCCAGGCGCGGACCGAATGGGCGATCGAGCAACTCAAATTGGCTGCCCGCGCCAGCCAGCGGTTGGGGCTGAAGGCTCATGCAACGTTTTCTGGCGCGCTGCTGTGGCCGTATTTCTACCCCTGGCCGCAGCGCCCGGCGGGCCTGTTGGAGCAGGGTTTCGCCGAACTGGCCCGGCGCTGGTTGCCGATTCTCGACTGCTTTGACGCGGCGGGGGTGGACCTGTGCTACGAAATCCACCCCGGCGAAGACCTCCACGACGGGGCCTCGTTCGAGCGCTTCCTGGAGGCGGTCGATCATCACCCACGGGCGGCGATCCTCTACGACCCCAGCCATTTGCTGCTGCAACAGATGGACTACCTGGGCTTCATCGACCGCTACCACGCACGCATCCGCATGTTCCACGTCAAGGACGCCGAATTTCGCCCCGATGCCCGTTCCGGGGTGTACGGCGGTTACCAGGGTTGGGTCGATCGGCCCGGGCGGTTTCGTTCGCTGGGCGACGGCCAGATCGATTTCAAATCGATCTTCAGCAAGCTGACCCAATACGATTTCAGCGGTTGGGCGGTCCTGGAATGGGAATGCTGCTTGAAGGATTCACAACAGGGCGCCGCAGAAGGGGCAGCGTTCATCCAGCGGCACATGATCAGCAAGACCGGCAAGGCGTTCGATGATTTCGCCAGTGTCACGGCGGATGAGGATTCCAATCGACGGTTGTTGGGTTTGCCCCCAATGCCAATGACATAACCCTGTGGCGAGGGGATTTATCCCCGTTGGGCTGCGAAGCAGTCCTAAACCCTGACATCCCGGTTCGCCCAGGTTGATTGAGTCGACTGTTTTTTGGGGCTGCTTCGCAGCCCAGCGGGGATAAATCCCCTCGCCACAGGGGCTCTGCAAAACTCCATTTCCACAAGAACAACAATAAAACGGTGACGCTCATGACCACGATGAATGCACGCCTCAGCGTGATGATGTTCCTGCAGTTCTTTATCTGGGGTGGCTGGTTCGTCACCCTTGGCACCTTCCTCTCCAGCACCCTGGGCGCCAGCGGCGGGCAGATCGGCATGGCGTTCTCCACGCAATCGTGGGGAGCGATCATTGCGCCGTTCGTCATCGGCCTGATCGCCGACCGCTTCTTCAACGCCGAACGGATCCTGGCGGTGTTGCACCTGCTCGGTGCGGTGTTGCTGTATCAGCTGTATTCGGCGGCGGATTTCAGCGTGTTCTACCCGTACGTGCTGGTGTACATGGTGGTCTACATGCCGACGCTGGCCCTGGTCAATTCCGTGGCGTTCCGGCAAATGCGCGATCCGGCGCTGGAGTTCTCCCGTATCCGGGTGTGGGGCACGATTGGCTGGATCGTCGCGGGCGTGGTGATCAGTTTTGTGTTCGCCTGGGATTCGCGCGAAGCGATCTCGGCAGGCGGCTTGCGCAATACGTTCCTGATGGCGGCCGTTGCTTCCCTGGTACTGGGGCTCTACAGCTTCACGCTGCCGGCCACGGCGCCGCTCAAGGAACAGGCCCGCGCGGGCGGCGTCAGGCAGTTGCTGGGGCTGGACGCGTTGGGGCTGTTGAAGGATCGCAGCTACCTGGTGTTCTTCATCGCCTCGATCCTGATCTGCATTCCCCTGGCGTTCTATTACCAGAATGCCAACCCGTTCCTGGCCGAAACCGGGATGACCAACCCAACGGCGAAGATGGCCATCGGGCAGGTCTCGGAAGTGTTGTTCATGCTGCTGTTGCCACTGTTCATCCAGCGCTTTGGCATCAAGCTGGCGCTGTTGGTGGGGATGTTGGCGTGGGCGTTGCGCTACCTGTTGTTCGCCTACGGCAATAACGGCGACCTGGCGTTCATGCTGTTCACCGGCATTGCCCTGCATGGCATCTGCTACGACTTCTTTTTTGTCTCGGGGCAGATCTACACCGATGCCAAGGCACCGGAGCGCTTTCGCAGCTCCGCCCAGGGGCTGATTACCCTGGCGACCTATGGTGTGGGGATGCTGATCGGCTTCTGGGTGGCGGGGCAGGTGACCGATCACTTTGTCGTGGCGGGCGGTCATGACTGGCAGAGCATCTGGCTGTTCCCGGCCGGTTTCGCGCTGCTGGTGTTGCTCTGCTTCCTGTTTACCTTCCGCGGCCAGCAAGCGCTCGCTGCGTCGTCAAAGGCTTGAAGCAGGGCTGGGCGTCAGTCATTTGTGACTGACGTCCAGCTTGGTGTAGGTCACTTTCCCGCCTTCGTTGGAATAACCCTTGTTGTCCAAGGTGTAGACACCGGCCTTGAAATAGAAGTTATAGCCGTACCAGGACGGGTCCAACTTCACCTGTTTACCCGAGTTGCCGATCAGCACCGAGAGCTTGCCTTGCTTGTCCATTTGCAGCGAATAAGAGAAGGTCTTGTTCAGCGGCACGTTGGGCACGGTGTAGATCACCGGGCTCTTCTTGTCCTTGGGCTTGACCCGGTATTCCACGTCGATATTGCCGGTGCCCTTGGCGTAGCGGTACACCAGTTTCAACAACGGCGTAGGGGCGTCCTTGGCGTGGATCTGCGCCACCACCACCCGGCCTTCGGAAGGCACCTGGTTCACCGCCAGGGTGCCCTTGAGGGTATTGGTGCCGCTGTTGTAGCGCCAGTTGCGCAGCTTGCCGTCCTTGCTGGTTTCCCGCAGTTCGGAGCGCGGATATTCGCTTTTACCGGTATGGGAACCGGTGACCGGCGCCCAGAAGACGATTCGCTGGCCGTTATTGTCGAAATACTTGTTTTTCAGGGTTGGCATGGCTTTGGTCGCCACGACCTGCGCCGGCGTTTGCACGGGCAGGGTAATGTTCCAGACAGTCAGGTCAATCATGATAAAACCCTCCAACGGGACCGGCCGTTACCTGGCGGCCGTCAAGACAGAAACTGCCTTCCGTGGCGCAGTTTTCATGTTATCGACGATGGGCTGTTTCGCTGGAGGAGCACCTGACGGATGGCTCTGCAATGAGCCTTTCAGGCACTGAATTGAGCGGATTATCGTGTGTCAATTTGTTGCTGATCGGTTAGAGTACGCGCCGCCCGAGAGACGGATCCCGGGCGTCTTTCCATGGAGCGTCAAATGAATCAAATCAGCAAAGTTGTCGCCTGCGCACTGTTCGGCCTGGCCCTGGCGGGTTGCACCGGCACCCCGATGAAAACCCAGCAATACGACAGCAGCCAATACACCGTTGTCGGCCACAGTGAAGCCAAGGCCACCGGCCTGTTGCTGTTCGGCGTGATCCCGATTCGCCAGAACAACCGTTTCGTACGCGCCCAGACCGCGGCGATCAAGGCCAAGGGTGGCGACGCCATGATCAACACCCAAGTCCAGGAAAACTGGTTCTGGGCCTGGGTCTTGACCGGTTACACCACCTCGGTGTCCGGTGACGTGGTCAAGCTGAAAAGCGTTCAGTGACACCCTGCTTTAGAGTAGGTGAGCGCCGGTTGTAAAGGCGCTTACCTGTGGCGAGGGAGCTTGCTCCCGCTCGATCGCGCAGCGATCGCAAAAGGGCCGCTTCGCCGCCCAGCGGGAGCAAGCTCCCTCGCCACAACAGCCCGATCATGCCCGATCCTCTGTCACTGTCCTCCCACCACCATATGCGTGAACGGCGCCACATACGCCTGCAACGTCACCAGCCCGCCCACCAGAATCGCCAGCACCACCGAGTGGAAAAACACGTAGCGCAGGATTTCGCCTTCGTGACCGTACCAACGGGTCGCGGTGGAGGCGACCACGATCGACTGCGCGTCGACCATCTTGCCCATGACCCCGCCGGAACTGTTGGCTGCGGCCATCAACACCGGGCTGATGCCCAGTTGCTCGGACGTGACTCGTTGCAAGCCGCCAAACAACACGTTGGAGGCGGTGTCCGAACCGGTCAGCGCCACGCCGAGCCAGCCCAGCAAGGTGCCGAACATGGGGTAGAAAATGCCCGTGGCGGCGAAGGCCAGGCCCATGGTCGCGTCCAGGCCTGAGTAGCGCGTGAGAAACCCCAGGGCCAACATTGCTACGATGGTAATCAGCGAGTAGCGCACCACCCAGAGCGTTCGCAGGTAGTGGTGCAGCAGTTGCGGGATGGAATAGCCCATCAGCAAGCCACCGAGAATCGCCGCCAGGAAGATGCCGCTGCCCGTGGCAGTGAACCAGTTGAACTTGTAGACCGCTTCCTCGGTTTTAGGCTGGGGCACCACGGGCGGGACTTTTTCGATCTGCTGGTGGATGGTGCCGAAGGTCACCAGGGGCGAGAAGATCGGATTGGCCTCGCGCATCGGCTTGCCTTGGGGATCCAGTCGGGCCGATTGGGTCTGGGGGTCGATGGCCGGACGGGTGTCGAACAGGTTCTTGAAGCCTTGGGTGCCCCAGGCGAACACGAACACTGTGAGGATGATCCAGGGCATCCAGGCCCGTCCCACGGCGGAGCGAGTGTCGCTGGAAAATGCCGCGCTGGCGACGGGTTTTTCATCCTCGCTGGCGTCGATCTTCGAGTTGTCGACCCGCCCGGACAGCGCGGCGGAGGTGTGCACCGTGGCCGGTTTCCAGACCTTGAGGAAACCGGTGAGGCAGGCCATGGAAATCAGCGCGGCAATCACATCCACCAGCATCGGCCCGTGGTAGTTCGACACCAGGAACTGCGGGATGGCGAAGCTGACACCGGCCACCAGGATCGCCGGCCAGACCTCCAGCATCTTGCGCCACCCGGCAAACGCCCAGATCAACCAGAACGGCACCAGCACCGAGAAAAATGGCAACTGCCGACCGACCATCATCGACAGCTCCATTTCATCCAGCCCGGTGACTTTGGCCAGGGTGATGATCGGCGTGCCCAGGGCGCCGAAGGCCACGGGCGCGGTGTTGGCGATCAGCGCCAGGCCCGAGGCGGCCAAGGGGGAGAAGCCCAGCCCGATCAGGATCGCCCCGGTCACCGCCACCGGCGTCCCGAAACCCGCGGCGCCCTCGAAGAACGCACCGAAGCAAAAGGCGATCAGCAGCAATTGCAGGCGTCGGTCGTCGGTGATGCGGGCGAGGGAATCCTGCAGGACCTTGAACGAGCCGTTTTCGGTGGTCAGGCGGTGCAAGAAGATGATGTTGAGGACAATCCAGCCAATGGGCAACAGCCCGTTGGCCGCGCCGTAAAGTGCCGCTGACCCGGCCATGCCGGCGGGCATGCCGAAGGCGAAGATGGCGATCAGCAAGGCCGAGGCCAAGGCCATCAACGCCGCCAGGTGCGCCTTGACATGAAAGAACGCCAGGGACGCCAGCATCACCACCACCGGAACCGCCGCCAGGAGCGTCGACAGCACCGCATTACCGAAGGGATCGTAGACTTGTTGCCAGACCATGTTCCACCTCTGCTTTTTATTGTTGGAAGTGCAGGCCCCGGGGGGGATTGGCAGAGAAGTATAGGCGGGGATTGGCGAGGGGAATGGCGCAGAGGCCTGGGGTAAGCCCCTGTGGCGAGGGAGCTTGCTCCCGCTGGGTGGCGAAGCCGCCCCAAGAATTTGTGCTTAAACAAAAAACTTGGGCCTGTTGCGCAGACCAGCGGGAGCAAGCTCCCTCGCCACAGGGTAAGTGGTGTGCTGGCTAGCGTGGGGGCTCACCTTCCTCCTGGCGAAGCTCGAGGCTCAAGCCGTCGCAGCTTTGCGACCAGGCGACCAGCCAGTCGGGCACGGCGGGCGATTGTTCGGCCAGGCCCAACTCGCGGATGAACTCAGCCGGTGCAATCGTGCCTTTGGCCGAGCGGAACAGGCCGCGCATGATCACCACCCCGACCACACGTCCCTGGCTGATGAAACGGTGCTCCATGAACGTCCATTTTTCGTCCCAACCGAGCAGGCGGGTGTGCACCTCGAACGCCTCGAACAGTTTCAATTCCCGCCTGAACTTGCCCCAGACATCCCCCACGATCGGCACCGCCCGGTTGCGCAACGCCACTTTGTAGGCGCCGCTGCGCAGCACGTAATCCATGCGTCCCACATCGGCCAACGTGAAGTAGCGTCCGTTGGTGACGTGGCGATTGAGGTCCAGGTCCAGCGGCCATACCCGCATGCGCACCACCGTGGTGCCCAGGGGCGCCGCCGGCTTGCGCCACGGGCGGCGGAACAGCATCAGCAACAGTCGAAACCAGAGATTCATAAGGAGGCCGTGAAGAGGGAAAACGGCGCACTTTAGACCCCGTGCAGGAAGCGGGCTAGGTGCGAAAGTGACGATTTGCGTGGCAATCGCGCATTTGGGGCATGTTCGAGCGGCTGTTGTGGCCAGGAGCTTGGGCCCGCTGTATGGCGAGCCGCTCCAAGAGTTTGGGTCGAAACAAAAGAACTGGGCCTGCTGCGCAGTCCAGCGGGAGCAAGCTCCCTCGCCACAAAAGCAGTGCAGCGCTACAAAGGTGCAAGGCGCTCGTTCAGCCCTTCGCCGCCATCGCCGTCACTTCCACTTTCATGCCTTCAACCGCCAGCGCTGCCACACCCACCGCCGCACGAACCGGCCAAGGCTTGGCGAAGAAGCGTTTGTAGACCTCGTTGAACGCGGCGCGGTCGGCCATGTCGGTCAGGTAGATGGTCAGGTGCAGGACCCGGTCCATGGAGCTGCCGGCGCCTTCCAGGGCAGTCTTGAGGGCTTGCAGCGTGCATTCGCTCTGCAGGGTGATGTCGCCCAGTTCCAGGCTGCCGTCGGCGTGGGTGGGGATTTGCGTGGAAACCAGCAGGCCGCCGAAACCGGCGACGTCGGAGGAAATGGAGTCCGCATCCGGATCTTGAATAAACGTGATGTCTGGGTTGCTCATGCAAAACCTCATGCTGGAAAAGAAAAAGGAGCGCCGCAGTTTACCGTTCATTGCCGCGCCGTTCCTGCATTCCTTTATCCGTGCGCTCCCAGCCCGTTGTTTTGCACCAGTGCCTGGATGTAGGCCTCAAGCGTCATGGTGCCGTGCAAGGCGTCGTCGCCCACGTCGAAGCCGCTGTCTAGGCTGACGGCGCTCATGCGCGCATAGGAGTGCGCCGCAGCGGGGCTGAAGCCGAGGCTCTGGAAGGTGCTTTCCCATCGGTCCCTGGGTATCACGTGTACCTCGACCGGCCGGCCGAGCGCCTGGGAAAAAGCCTGCGCCACATCGTTGGGCGAGTACAGGCCAGGCCCCTGCACGTTACGCACGCCAATGTCATCCACCGACGATAGCAATCGCGCGGCCGCCACTTCGCCCAGGTCCCGAGGCGCAACCATGGGGAAGGCCAGGTCGGCTGGAAACAGCGTCGGCAGCTTGCCGGTCTCGCGGACGGTATTGAGCA
This sequence comes from Pseudomonas fluorescens, assembly GCF_001623525.1. Lineage (NCBI taxonomy): Bacteria > Pseudomonadati > Pseudomonadota > Gammaproteobacteria > Pseudomonadales > Pseudomonadaceae > Pseudomonas > Pseudomonas fluorescens. Next base: position 400,395 of record NZ_CP015225.1, read on the forward strand.
GGCTGTCCCAGTTGCTCATGTAATAAGCGCCGCGATTGATCGCCGCCGGGATCGACTGGTTACGCAGCCCTTCTTCCAATTCCCACAAGACGCTGAGATCGCCGATACGCCTGCCAGGCTGGGCGCCGGCGGTGGATTGCACGACGATTTTCTCAAGACCCGATCCGTCGAGGGCGGCCAGGATGTTGGCGACCGTGCGCCGTTCCACCGCATCGGTATCGGTACTGGGAGCCGCTGGCGGGTTGAGAATGAACGCCCTGCGCCCGAGCCGAAACGCTGCGCGCAACGACTCGACGTTTTCGGCGTCCGCTTCGACGATTTGAGCGCCCCTGGCCCGCCATTCAGTGGCGTGGGTGGCGTTGCGGGTCATGATGATCACGGCATGCCCTGGCGCCAGCAAGGCGCGGCCTGTGGCCGAGCCAACGTGACCTGTGGCGCCCATGATCACGTACATGGCTTTATCTCCTGAAGTCAAAGTCCGCCCTGGGCCGGACGGTGGGTTGTCAGTGCCGGTTCATGGTGCGGTTGCGCGCCGCTCAGGCGTGCGGCCAACTGTTGTGCCTGTTCCCATCCCAGCGCGGGCTCCAGCCATTCGAGCGCATCTTCGGCACTGAAGGCCAGTACCCGCTGCTGCTGGCTGGCGATGTCGCCATACGTCACCAGGGTCAGGCCGTCACAGCCAAACGGGGTCTCGCTGGCCTGGGCCAGGGCAGCCAGGAAAATCGGGACCGACTGCCGGGCGGTCGTGTAGGTGAGGCGTTGCGCCTGGGAGGGCGAGGCGGGGGCTTGTGACTCATACCAACCCTCCACGGGAACCAATACGCGGCCTTCGTGCTTGATGGGGTCGAAGACCTTGGAGCGCATCACCAGATGCAAGGGTAGATGGGTCAGGGGCGGCATCGTCCCGACCGACCAGATTGGCGACCAACCCCAGCGAACCTTGATGCACTCCAAGTGCCCACCGCGACGACGAATGGCGCTGACCTGCATGTTTGGCTTGATCAGACTCTGGCGCTCCTGGACCTTGGGTGGCGTTGTCACGTACAGGTCCAAGGGCGTCACGCTTGCACCGAAACGGCTGCCGGGCGTGTCTCGCTGGGCGAAATACGCCAGGGAGTCTTTTGAAGAAACGTGTTGAACAAGACTGTCACACATAACGAAAACTCCCGGCAGTGAACGCAAAGAAGCCTTGATCCACCCGCTGTTCAAGCCGTGACGTCGAAGCGCGTCAGCATGGCTTTCAGCGGTGTCATGTAGGTCCGAGCCGTGGCGAATGGCTTGGTTCGAAAATCCTTGCGGCGGGGAGACGAGCGGGCGGTGTGTCAGTTTGCAGAGAGGTTGGCTGTGCCGATGCCTTCGCGAGCAGGCTCGCTCCCACACTGTTGTGCGTTGATGAAGTCCACGAAAGCCCTCAATGGCGAGGGCAGGTAGCGGCGGCCGGGGTAGTAGAGAAATGGGCCGGTAAAGCGCTGCCACCAGGGTTCGAGTACCGGTTCGAGGGCGCCGCTGTCCAGGTACGGTCGTAACCAGTCTTCGAACAGGTAGACGATGCCCAGACCGTCTACAGCGGCTTGCACCGACAGGTCCACCGCACCGCCAATGCGCGTGATCAACGGGCCGCTCGGGTCGACGCTGATGGTTTCGCCGCCGCGCTCATACTCCCACAGCGGCATGGCGCCGCTGGGGAACTTGCCCCGCAGGCACGCGTGTTCCAGCAGGTCTCTGGGATGTTCCGGCCTGCCCCGGGCATCGAGGTATGCCGGGGCGGCGGCCGTGGCGAAGCGCTGGAACCGTGGGCCGATGGGGATGGCGATCATATCCTGCTCCAGGCGCTCGTCGTAGCGAATGCCAGCGTCACACCCGGCCGCCAGCATGTCGACGAAGCTTTCTTCGGTGACCACTTCCAGGCGGATGTCGGGATAGCTTTTCAGGAACGGCGTGATAATCGCCGGCAACACCAGCCGGGCCGCGCTGACCGGCACGTTCAGCCTGAGGGTGCCCGAAGGACGGTCGCGAAAGTCGTTGACCACGTCCATGGCCGCCTCGACCTCGCCCAGGGCCGGGACGATGCGTTCCATCAACCGGGCACCGGCCTCGGTCGGTACCACGCTGCGGGTAGTGCGATTGAGCAGGCGTACGCCGAGCCGGCTCTCCATCCGGCGTACGGCGTCGCTCAGGCTTGAGGCAGACTTGCCGCTCAGCCGCGCGCCTTCACGAAAGCCCTTCGCGTTGACCACGGCCACGAAGGCCAGCAAGTCTTGAATATCCGTCGCCATTGTTCTCTCCGCCGTACAACCTGTGCTGATTGCACCTGATTATCATGAGAATGGTCAACGCCTATAGTCGGCTCACTCACATTGAACCGAGGGCGACGAGATGAACATTGCAGGCAAGGCAGGCAGCTTTTTACTGGGCGATCGCACGGTCAATCGCATGGGTTACGGCGCGATGCAGTTGGCGGGGCCCCAGGTCTTCGGACCGCCGAAAGACCCGGCGGCCGCCGTCGCCGTGCTGCGCGAAGCATTGGCGAGCGGGGTCAACCACATCGACACCGCCGATTTCTATGGGCCCCATGTCACCAACCAACTGATCCGTGAAGCGCTGCACCCTTATGCCCAGGACCTGGTCATCGTGACCAAGGTCGGTGCCGTGCGCGGTGCCGATGCGTCCTGGAACCCGGCCCACAGCCCCGCCGAGCTGACTCGGGCGGTCCACGACAATCTGCACAACCTGGGCGTGGAGGTCCTGGACGTGGTCAACCTGCGGGTGTGGGGTGACCTGCATTCGCCCACGGAAGATTCCATTGAGGAATCGTTCACGACACTGGCCGAGCTGCAGCGCCAGGGCCTCATCCGTCACCTGGGCCTGAGCAACGTCACGGCCGCGCAGGTCAAGCAGGCCCAAGGCATTGCCCAGGTGGTCTGCGTGCAGAACCACTACAACCTGACCCATCGCGACGACGAACACCTTATCGCCGACCTGGGCCGGCAGGGCATCGCCTACGTGCCGTTCTTCCCCTTGGGCGGCTTCACACCGCTGCAATCGCAAACCCTTTCCAGCGTGGCAGCGCGCTTGCAGGCGTCACCGCTGTGCGTGGCCCTGGCGTGGTTGCTGCAACGTGCGCCGAATCTGCTGCTGATTCCCGGCACATCGTCCCTGGCGCACCTGCGGGAAAACCTCTCGGCGAGTGAGCTGAAGATCCCTGCGCCGATGCTCGCCGAGCTGGACGCGTTGGCCTAGGCCGCCTGGAAAACCAACGTCTCGCCATCTTCCGGTATCAACAACCGGTCTTCGACACCGGCCTTCGCGGCGGCTGCGGCAAGGGCCTTGCGAGTCGTCGGGCAGTGGCTGATCGCTTCCAGGTGATTGGCCACCACGGTCCCGCGGGACAAACGGGTGAACTCCAGCGTCTCGTCGATGCCCATGATGATGTCGCCGCCGATGTCGAATCGTGCCCCGCCCGCCGGAACTACGCTGACCTGTGGCTGGTGTCGCAAGACGAATTCGCACACGGTGGGGGTGAGCACGGTGTCGCCGGTGAGGTAGACACTCGGTTCGCCGGGCAGCTCGATCAGGTAGCCGACGCCATGCTCCATCAACTTTCCCACCAGGCCCCGCCCGTGGGTGCACCGGACCGTGCGAATAGTGCCGCCCAGGAATGGGGTGGGTTGGTCATGGGCCTGGGCGAGCGCCTGGACATTCAAGCCACGCTTGTTGAGATAGGGCGCGTCAAGGGGCGTGCAGATGACCGGGATCTGTTTTTCCCTCAGCCAGCGCTTGGCCGCGCGGTCCAGATGGTCGAAATGGCCTTTCTGGCAGTGGGTGATCAAGCAATGGGTGACGGTCTCGAGGGCCTGCGCTGTCGAGGCCGGAAGTGCCACCAGCGGATTGCGTTGCGTGGCGCCAAACAGGCGAAGCGGCGGCAGCGTGCCCTGGCCAGCCAGCATCGGGTCGACGAGCACGCGATACGGGCCGAATTCAAGAATGATCGTGGCGTTACGGATCTGCTGGATGTTCATGAGGCGTTCCTGTTGAGCGAGTGCTTCATGGTGCCGATCCGGTCCCGTGTGCATAATGGCCGGATCTGACATCTTTGATTCGTTTCAGGCCATGACAAACAAACTTCGAATCGGTTTGCTTCTATTTCCCGGCTGCATGCCCGCCGGCCTGTTCGCGTTCGCCGATCTGCTGCATGCCCGCCGGCCTGTTCGCGTTCGCCGATCTGCTGCATGCCGCCAACCGCAGAAGAGGGCGGGCGCTGTTCGAGGCCCGCTACATCGCGTTGCAGGCCGGGCCGGTGGTGTGTGCCCATGGCGTGACCCTGCAGGCGGAAGCGGCGTTGGGCAGCGCCGGGCTGGATGCTGTCCTGGTTCCCGGTTTCTGGGCCGAGTCGGCCGAGCAGATGAATGCGCTGCTGGCTGAACAGACAGCCCTCGTGAGTGCGCTGTCGAAACATGCCCGATAGCTTCAGCTCTGGTCCTATTGCACCGGTGTCTGCCTGCTGGCCGCCGCCGGCCGATTGGACGGGCAGGGTGCGACGGTGACTTGGTGGCTGGCGCAGGCGATGCAGCAGCAGTATCGAAAAGTCCATTGGCAAAGCGAGCGGAACTGCGTGTTCAACGAGCGCACGGCGACCGCGTCTGGGGTGAACGGTTACCTGCCCATCGCCGAAAAACTCATTGAGCAAAGTGTCAGCAGCGACGTACTGCGCGATATCACGCGGCTCATGGTGCTGCCGCGCCCAGCCATTCCCCATGCGGCGTTCCAGGGCATTGCCCTGATCGAGCAACCCAGCGGATGGTTGCGGCAGTTGCATGGGTTGATCGAACAGATGCCGGCCGAGCGGGTCACTGTGCAGGCACTGGCCAGCCAGTTGGCGGTGTCCGAGCGCACCCTGGCGCGCAAGGTCAGCCGTGAGACGGGGCAGGCCGTCGCGGCCTACGCCCGGCGCATCAAGTTGAACCAGGTCAGCGAGCGTCTGACGTTGACCACGCTGCCCCTCGCCAGCATCGGCGCCGAGCTGGGGTTCAGCAGCAGCTCCAACTTGCAGCGGATGTTCAAGGCGTTGACCGGGCTGACGCCGATGGAATACCGGCGCAAGTTCGGGCGGGTATGACGCCGGTCAACCCGGCGTCTTGTCGGTTTCGTTGCGATGGTGTTCCTGCCAGTTGTCGACGGGGCGGGCACGGTCTTCGTTGAACATGTCCGTGAGCAGCGCGTTGGCGCGCCGGTAGGCGTCGTGGCGGAACTTGAGGTCGTCTTCCGGCTGGGCGACGATCTCCTCCAACATCTTGAGGTTCAGCCGGCGGAACTGATCCGCCCGTTCCCGCGCTTCGTAAGCCCCAACGCCCATGTGCTCCAGTGCACTGCGACCCAATGCCAGCGCGCTCTCGAAGGTTTCCCGCTCGGCCGCCTCCACGCCCATCTGTCGCAGGGTGATGAGGTGGCCCATGTCCCGCGCCCGCACGATCAACTGCAACGCGGGGAAGTGCTCCTGGGCCAGCCGGGTCAGTGTCAGGTTGTCTTCTCGATCGTCGATCGCATTGATCAGCACCACCGCTTGGGCCGCGCCGGCTGCATGCAGCAGATCAAGGCGCGTGGCATCGCCATAAAAGACTTTCACGCCGAATTTACGCAGCGTCTCGATGTTGTCAGGGTCGTGATCCAATACCACCACTTCGACGCCGCAAGACATCAGCAGGCGTCCGGCGATCTGCCCGAAACGGCCGAACCCGGCGATGATCACCCGTGGATTCTGCTGGTCGACGAGGTCGGATTCGCGTTTGTTTTTCTTGGCGACGGATTCGAACCGATCCAGCAACACGATCAGCAAGGGCGTCAGGCACATGGACAGGGCCACCGCCAGGGTCAGGCTCTTGCCCCATTGATCGGTCAAGATGCCGGCCACGGTCGCCGCGCCAAACACCACGAAGGCGAATTCGCTGCCCTGGCCCAGCAACACCGCCTGCCAGGAGCGCTGGCCGGCGGGGACGTTGAGGAACCGGCCCGCCATCTTGATCACCAGCAGCTTGATCAGGATGAAGCCCAGGGTCAGGGTGACGACTTTCAGCGGTGCGTCGATCAGGGTGCCGAAATCGATCGACATGCCGACACCGATGAAGAACAGGCCCAACAACAGGCCCTTGAACGGCTCGATGTCGCTCTCCAGGGCATGGCGGTATTCGGAACTGGCGAGCAGCACCCCGGCGAGGAACGCGCCCATGGCCATCGACAGGCCGGCTTCCTCCAGCAGAAAGCCGAAGCCGAACACCAGGAAAAGCGCCACGGCACTGAAGATCTCGCGCAAGCCTGACCGCGCGGCGAAGCGCAGCAGCGGTCGCGTCACGTAGCGCCCCAACAGCACGACGATGGCGATGGCAGCGACGATTTTGCCAATCGATAGCAACAGCGCCGTGCCCGAAGGCGTGTCGCCGTGGGCCGACAACAATGGGATCATCGCCACCAGGGGAATCGCCGCGATGTCCTGGAACAGCAGCACGGCAAAGCTGCTGCGCCCGACCGCGGTGGCGGTCAGGTTGCGTTCGCTCATGGCCTGCATGGCGATGGCCGTGGAAGACAGGCTCAGGGTCAGGCCGACCAGCAACGCTGCCGTCCAGTTCAGGCCCAAGGCCGTGCAGAACAACCCAATGGCAGCGCCACAGGCGAGCATCTGCAGGGCACCGCCACCAAACACCATCCGGCGCAGGGCCCAGAGCCGTTTGGGGTCGAGCTCAAGGCCGATGATGAACAGCATCAGCACCACGCCGATTTCAGCGAACTCCAGGATGGCTTTTACATCGGTAATCAGCTTCAGCCCCCACGGGCCGATGATGCACCCGGCCAGTAGATAACCCAACACCGGGCCCAGGCCAAATCGAACGGCAATGGGTACGATCAGCGTCGCCGAGGCCAGGTAGATGAGCATTTCAATCAGGCTGTGAGTTTCCACTTCAATCTTCCTTCCAGGCGGCCAGGCGAGCGGCATAGTGTTCGATTTGGACGTGTTGGGCATCCGCTTCGGCGGCATAGGCGCCATGCACGACGACCGGCTCCAGCCAGCGCATGCCGCAATAGAGGGCCGTGGCGTGGAGCGGTTGGGCCAGTGCGGCAAAGCCTGGGTAGCCGCCGATCTGGAAATGCCCCTGATCGCCACCGGTGGTCACCGCCCACAGCAGGGACTTGTCCTTGAGCGCCGTGGCGCCTTTGCCATAGGCCCAGCCGTGGGTGAAGACTTTATCGATCCACAGCTTCAGCAAGGGCGGTGTGCTGTACCAGTACATCGGGTGCTGGAGCACGACCAGCTCTGCTTGTTCCACCGCACGCTGTTCCGCCTCGACGTCGATATCGAAGTCGGGATAAAGCGCATAGAGCGAACGTATGACCACGTCCGGGTTGGTCGACACTCGCTTGAGCATCTGCTGGTTGACCCGCGATTTGTCGGGGTAGGTGTGCGCATAAATGATAAGAATCATCGGTGAATTCCTTGGTTTGGCTCCGTCGATTCCTGTCTGTCGTGAGCGCGAACGATGGCATTGAGTCGAGCGATACAAACAAGAGCGCCTTCCCGGAACAGGGCCCAGGCCGGAAAAACCGGACATCCTACCGAGGAAGGCGCTGATTGTTTAGCGCGGATCGTCACATCGGGCACTTCAGTCAAGCGGCAGCGAGACCCTGGCCTCCAATCCGCCGCTATTTCGATTGCGCAGGGTCAGCGTGCCGCCATGCTCCAGCACCGTCGCCCGGGCCGCCGACAGGCCCAGCCCGACGCCGCCAGTGTGCTTGTTGCGAGAACCTTCGATGCGAAAGAACGGCGTGAAGACCTGCTCAAGGTATTGGGCGTCGATGCCCGGCCCTCGGTCCAGGATGCGAATGTCCACACGGTGGGCGTCGGCTTCGAGTCGAACCGTCGGCTGGCCGCCATATTTGATCGCGTTGTCGATCAGGTTGACCAAGGCGCGTTTGATGCCGATGGGGCGGCCGACATAGACGAAGCGCTGGGCACCTTCGAACGCGACCTCGGTGCCGGCGTCCTTGAGGTCATCGACGATGGTGTGAAGCAGCTCAGCCAGGTCGAACGCGGTGGCGTGTTCAAGCCGGGCATCGTCGCGGAAGAACGCCAGGGCTGAGTTGACCATCGCCTGCATTTCGTCCACGTCCCTGAACAAGCGCGATTGTTGTTCGGCATCCTCAATGAACTCCCCGCGCAGGCGCATGCGGGTCAACGGCGCGCGCAAGTCATGGGAGATGGCGGCGAGCATCTGCGTGCGGTCCTGTAGAAAGTGCTTGAGCTGGGCCTGCATGGCATTGAACGCGAGGATCGCCTGGCGGATTTCGTGGGGGCCGATGACCGGAATCGGTGGTGCCTGGTGGTCGACGCCAAAGCGCCGGGCGCCTTTGGCGAAACGTTCCAGCGGTGCGGCCAGGTGCCGGGTGGCGATCAGCGCGACGATCAACGTCGAGAGCAGGATCAGCGCGATGATGATCCCGTTGCGCGCCCATTCGCCCAGCCCCCAACTGCGCGACGGCACGGAGAAGATCACCCACGAATGGTCGGCCAATTCGATGATCACCGCGTAGCGTGCATCCGGTTGGTCGGCCGGCCAGTCGCCCGGTTCGTAGGCTTCGATCCTGGCGTCCGGCCGACCCAATTGTTGGCGCAGGAGCGCCGAACCTTCACTGAACTCCGGGTCGTCGATCACCGGCAACCGCGCGTCTTCATGCCGTTGCAGCCATTGTGCGTTGAACGCCTGGTCGCTGGCGGCCCTGGCAATCGCGGGGCGTTGTGCGGGGGCGACGGAGTCAATGATGCGGGTGATGGCGGCGGCCTTTTCCATCAGGCCGGTTTCCATCAGGGGAGGGCGCGCCCAGGCACCGGCCAGCAGGCTGAACAACTCATTGAGGGCCAACAAGGTCAGCATGGCGATCATGGTGGTCAGGGCGATCCAGCGCGCTACCGTGTCCCGTGGACGTTGGGAGCCCGAGCGCGAGGGCTTCATCGCTTCACCACATGGGGGCTGAAAAGGTAGCCGCTGTTGCGCACGGTGCGGATCATCGACGCCCCGGTGATGTCGGTCTCCAACTTGCGCCGCAAGCGGCTGACCTGGACATCGATGCTGCGGTCAAACGCCTCGAAGGTTTCGCCGCGGGCCAGGTCCAGCAACTGCTGGCGCGTCAGCACCCGGCGCGGGTGTTCGGCAAACACCAGCAGCAGTTCGAACTCTCCGGCGGACAGCGGGATCATGACCTTGTCCGGTGAGCGCAGTTCGCGCCGGGTAACGTCCAGTTGCCAGTTCTCGAACTCCAGGATCGGCCGGGAGGCGTCGCTCGACGCGTCCCTGGCTTCACCGGTGCGCCGCAGGACCGAACGCACCCGGGCCAACAGCTCCCGGGCGTCGAACGGTTTGGTCAGGTAGTCGTCCGCCCCCAGCTCCAGGCCGACGACGCGATCACTCAACTCGCCCATGGCGGTGAGCATGATGATGCCGACCGTGTGCTCGGCCCGCAGTCGTTGGCACAGCACCAGCCCATTGTCGCCCGGCAGCATGACGTCGAGGATGACGAGGTCCGGCACCCGACGCTGCACCGCCTGCCACAGGGCATTGCCGTCTGCGGCCACCTCCACGCTGTAGCCATGTTGTTCGAGGAACTTGCGCAAGAGGGCGAGGACTTCGAGGTCATCGTCCACCAGTAATAAATGGCTCACGGTGGGCACGCAGGGTAATGAATACAGGAGGCGATACTAGGGGCAATCCAGGGCCTGCGTCATATATTTCAATCCGGCAATAAAGTTGCCGACGGGCAATATTCTGGAAATCTCCAGGCAAAGAAACAGCGGCAGGATGGCCTCGATGTCAGTCAGTTAAACAGCCAGCCAACACCGAACCCTGTGGCGAGGGAGCTTGCTCCCGCTGGGTCGCGAAGCGGCCCCAAAAAAGCGGTGAGCGCTTCCCACTCAAGCGGGAGCAAGCTCCCTCGCCACAGGTTTAGGTGTTCGGCTTTTAACCGGCATAGGCAGCCCCCATTCCTCGCCGAGATCACCCTGTATGCCGATCACCAGACCCGCTCCGTTGCTTGTTCGATCCACCGTTGTGGTTGTATTGATGGCACTCGCCAGTGGTTGCTCCAGCACACCCGCTGCAAAACCGGGCGTGTGTGAGCGCGCGGCCTATACCGTTCACGATCCCGCAGAACCGGTCAACCGCGGCATCTTCGCGTTCAACCGGACCGTGGATGACTATGTGCTGGCCCCGGTCGCCCGTGGTTACCTCAAGTTGCCGGAGATGTTCCAGGCCGGCGTCCACAACTTTGTGGCGAACTTCGGCGAACCCAAGGTCTTCATAAACGACCTGCTACAAGGCAATGGCCAACGCTCGGTCAACACACTGGGCCGTTTCGTGATCAACACCACCGCAGGCATCGTCGGGCTGATCGACGTGTCGGGCAAGCTGGGCATCGAGCGCCATAAGGCCGATTTCGGCCAGACCTTCGGCGTCTGGAACGTCGCCCCCGGACCGATCGTGGAACTGCCGTTGCTGGGCAGCGCCAACCTGAGGGACGCGTCGGGCAAAGTGCTGAGTTTTGCTGTCGACCCGTTTGGCGACAACAGCAGCACCGTCGACACCCTGGGTACGATCAACACCGTCGGTGGCGTTGTCGATGGCCGCGCCGAGGCATTGCCGCTGACCGACCAGTTGCAGGCCCAGGCGGATTACTACGCGGCGCTTCGCGATGCAACGGCGCAGCGGCGTGCCGATTTTGTCGCGCAAGGGAAGTTGGGGGCGGTAGTGCAGGACCATCCGCAATGCCAGGACGGAACCGCCGCTGATGAGTAGCGAGGTGTTGGTCCTGCATCGGCGAATGCGCACGCTCGATCCGGATGTGCTGCATTGCCGTGAGGTTGAACTGCGGTTGGCCGAGGATGGCCGCCACGTGCTGCTCAAGCGTTATGTCGAGTTGTATCGCCATGAGCACGTCAGTTGGTGCGCCATCCAGCAGCATCGGGTGCCGTTGGCGAGGATGGTGCGCTGGATGGTCGATAACGGCGAGCAGGAGAGGGGTTAGTGGCAATTTGCTCTTGGAATGCAACGGTATTTAGGGAGCGGATACCATGAAACATTTCTACATAATTAGGCAACAATAATGGTTGTACGACGTCGTATCTAATATGTTCGACTGTGGCCGTTTCTCACAAAAAAAATAACGGAGATTCCATCCATGACGAGCATTCCTTCCGCTGAAGGCCAGGCTGCGGCGCCCGCGCAAGGCCGTTTTGTACGCCTGCTCAAGCTTCTCGGCCCCGGCATCATCGCGGTCCTTTCCTGGCTGGGCGCAGGCGACTTGATCACTTCATCCGTGGCCGGCGCGAATTATGGCTACGCGATGATGTGGGTACTGGCGGTCTCTCTGCTGCTGCGTTACCTGATCGTCAACATCATTGCGCGCTTCCAGCTCTGCAATAACCAGGGCATGACCATCTTGCAAGGCTATGCCCAGCTCAATCCGTTTTTCGCCTGGTTCCTGTTGGTGTATGCGTTGCTCATGGGGCACCTGATGAACGCTTACATGATCAAGGGAGCTGGCGAAGCCTTGGCCATGTTGCTCAAGGTCGACTATCCACTGCTGTGTTCGGTGGCGGTGGTGTTGGCGGTGTGGATGCTCGTCGGGCGCAATATCTATTCGATGATTGAAGGCGTGATGAAAGGACTGCTGGCGATCATGACGCTGGCGTTCCTGGCCCTGGCGGTGATGTCCGGCCCGGATGTCGCCGGCATCGTCAGAGGCACCATCGGCTTCAGTATCCCGCCCGATGAAGGGGTGCACGGCGCGTTGCTGGTGGCCGTCTCGGTGATCGGTGCGGTGGCCGGTTCCATCGCCAACTTCGTTCATCCGTATGTCATGCGCCAGAAGGGGTGGGTGGGGCCTGAACACAAGCGTATCCAGCGTAACGACCTGCTGTTTGCGGTGTTTGTCGGGATCGTCATCAACCTGGCCATCTGGATCGTCGGTGCGGAAATCCTGCGACCCAACGGCATCGAGGTCAAAACCCTGGGCGATCTGGGCAAGGCCCTGGAAATGTTCTTCGGTTCGATCGGTTGGTACGTGTTCTTTATCGGTGTGTTTGCCACGCTGTTCGCCAGCATATCCGGCAAGACCACGGCGTTCCCGATGCTCATCACCGACGCCTTCCAGCACGTACGGCCCGAGCGCCGGGAGCGTTACGGCAAAGAGTTCCACCGTGACCCGATGCACAAATGGTTCATGCTGTTCATCCTCGTGACACCACTGATCTGGTCGCTTCCCGGCATGCCGGACTTCGTCACGCTGACCATCGGCGTCAATGCGCTGAACATCATCGGCTTGCCGGTGATTTCCCTGGGCCTGCTGATCATGTCCAACCAGAAGTCCCTGCTGGGCAAGGAGTACCGCAACAACCTGTTCGAGAACATCGCGTTGATGTTTGCCACGGGCCTGGCGTTGTGGGTTGCGTTCCAGTTGGGGGTCGATCTGTTTACCTGAGGCCCGGCCATCTGCAACTTTCGGGGGGACTGCTAGACTTTATCGTCCAGTCCCTTTCGGAGAAGCGGAATGAACAATAAAAACAGGATCTGCCTCTGGTACGACGGCAATGCCCAGGAAGCTGCGCAGTTCTATGCCAAAACGTTTCCCGACAGTGCGGTGAACGCCGTCTACCAGGCCCCGAGCGATTATCCGTCGGGCAAGGAGGGCGATGTGATCACGGTGGATTTCACGGTGATCGGCATCCCTTGCATTGGCCTCAACGGCGGGCCGGTGTTCAAGCACAGCGAGGCCTTTTCATTCCAGATTACAACTGAAGACCAGGCCGAAACGGACCGCTTGTGGAACGCGATCATCGACAACGGCGGCCAGGCCAGTGCCTGCGGCTGGTGCAAGGACAAGTGGGGCTTGTCGTGGCAGATCAGCCCGCGTGTGTTGCTTGAAGCGGTCGCCAGTCCTGACAAGGCCGTCGCCAAGCGGGCCTTCGAGACCATGATGACGATGACCAAGATCGACATTGCGGCGATTGAGGCGGCGGTGAAAGGTTAGCCGGCGCAGCACTTCCATTTCCTTGTGGGAGCGAGCTTGCTCGCGATGGCGTCGGCACAGCCAACAGTGATGCAAGCTGACCCACCGCTATCGCGAGCAGGCTCGCTCCCACACTCGATATCACGAGGTGGTTTCGGGCAACCTGGCAATCACCTTGATCTCGAACTGAAACCCATATAGCCACGTCACGCCCACCGCCGTCAGCGTCGGATGCGGCGCGCTGCCCCAGAACTCGGGTACAACGCTCCAGACCCGCTCGAAGGTCGATTCGGGATCGACCATGAAGACCGTGACGTCCACCACATCGTCAAAACTGCAATGGGCGGCAGCCAGAATCGCCTTCAGGTTGTGGAACGCCAGCCGAACCTGAGCCTCCAGGTCTGGCTCTGGCGAGCCCTCGGCAGTACTGCCGACCTGTCCCGAGACGAACAGGAAACCATTGGAACGAATCGCCGGCGAATAGCGATTGCGCTCATAGAGTGCCTGGCGTCCAGGTGGGAAAACCACGTCGCGCTGTGTCATGAGTACCTCCATCAAAGAGTGGGTTCCAAACGTTGAACGCACTCTAGGGGCTTGTGTCCTGGCGATAAACGAGCAACCTTGGCGATCACTGTTTGTAGAATCCAAACAATCGGATCGACACCCGAGGCACAGATGGATCGTTTTGATGCAATGCAAGCGTTCGTTCGAGTCGTGGAGGCGGGCAGCTTCACCAAGGCGGCTGAAACCCTGCACATGAGCAAAACCACCGTGACCCAATTGGTGCAGCAGCTCGAAGCACGGTTGCGAGTCAAGTTGCTCAACCGCACCACGCGCAAGGTCAACGTCACCGCCGACGGTGCGGTTTATTACGAGCGGGTGATCCGGCTGCTGGCCGACATGGACGATGCCGAGACCAGCGTGTCCGGCGCCCAGGCGCTACCTCGCGGGCGACTGCGTGTGGACGTGCCGAGCCCGCTGGCCGCGATGATCCTGATACCGGCCTTGCCGGCGTTCTACGCGCGATACCCGGACATCCAGATCGACATGGGCGTCAGTGATCGCATCGTCGACATGCTCGATGAAAACGTCGATTGCGTGGTGCGCGGCGGTGAGTTGAGGGATCAGTCGCTGGTCGCCCGACGCGTTGGCGATCTCGCCCTCGGCGTCTTCGCCGCCCCGAGTTACCTGGCACGATTTGGCCTGCCCGCGCATCCGCGAGAACTGGAAGATTCGCACCACCGCACCGTGGGTTTCCTGTGGGCACGCACCGGCAAATCCTTGCCCTACGCCATGCGCCGTGACGGTGAGCTGCTCCACGTCAAAGGGCGTTACTCGCTAGCCATCGACGACGGCAACGCCTACCTCGCGGCTGGTTTGGCGGGGCTGGGGGTGCTCTGGCTGCCCAAGTACATGTCCAGGCCTCATGAAGCGCAGGGTGAGTTGGTGCCGCTGTTCGAAGACTGGCACCTCGAGCCGATGCCGCTGTATTTGGCTTATCCTCCGAACCGGCACATCAGCGCCAAGCTGCGAGTGTTCATCGATTGGGTTGTGGAACTGATGGCGCAACATGCGCCGGTTGACGCCAAGGGAAGCGCGCAATGATCGCCGAAGGACTCGTTGTACTGCTGGATTACACCCTGTATCTGCTGCCGAGCCTGGCGCTCTTCGGCCTCTGGTTCGCGTTGACGCCCAAGACCCAGACAGCGTTGCGTATCGTGATTGTGCTATTGGCGTTCGTGTTGATGCGCGATGCGATGACGCCCTTGGGCATGTGGTCCCTGAACGGCGATCTGCAGATTGGTTTTCTGGCCAACCCGTTCGTCCTGGCGATGTTGGGCGCTTCGTCGCTGCTGTTGGTCGCGTTGAGCGCGCGCCTGTTGCCGGACTTGTGGCAACTGGTCGTTCTATTCAAAGGCAATCGATTGGCTGGCCTGGTCCTGGGCATCGCCGTGGGTTGCTTGATCGGCTTGCCGCTGCGGCTTTCTCAAGGGGCTGAAACGGCGATTCCAGGTTATTGGGCCTGGCTGCTCGGCATGACGGTGCTGGCCTACGGGGCCAACGCCCTGGAAGAAGTATTGTTTCGTGGTTTCCTGCAGGGCTACCTCGAACTGCACGTCAGCGCCTTGCGAGCAGCGTTGATCAGTGCCGTGGCGTTTTCGGCGCTGCATGCTTTTCTCGCCTTGAGCGTCACCCCACTCGGTTGGCCCGTGTTGCTGTTTACACTGATAGAGGGCCTGGCCTGCGGGCTCATTCGCATGCGCTACGGCGTCGTGGCATCGAGCGCTACCCATGGGACGGCGATATTGCTGATCGCCGTGCCGATGATGAGTTAAACCAGGAACAGGCAGGCGCGGTCGAAGGTTGTATCTCGACCGCTCGACGACAGAGGAGACCCACCATGGACCGATTCACCGGCGGTTGCCTATGCGGCAACGTGCGTATCGAGGCCTCGGGCCGTCCGTATCGGGTTGGCCTCTGTCACTGCCTCGACTGTCGCAAGCATCACGGGGCGTTGTTCTACGCGGCTGCCGTGTTCCCCCAGGATGCCGTGACGATCGAGGGTGAAACACGGGATTACGCCGGGCGCTTTTTCTGCCCTCGCTGTGGCGCGTCGGTGTTCGCCCGCACCGGCGATGAAATCGAAGTGAACCTCGGCACGCTGGATGCCCCCGATCAACTGGTGCCCACCTACGAAAGCTGGACCGTTCGCCGTGAGGCCTGGTTGCCGGCGTTTCCGTTCAGCCGACATTACGCGCATGATCGCGAGGGCACCGGGCGGGCTGAGGAGTAGGGCGCTCATTCGAAGCCGACAATCGCCTTGATTTCCAGATACTCCTCGAAGCCGTGAACCCCATACTCACGACCATTGCCCGAACGCTTGTAGCCACCGAACGGTGCCATCGGGTTCCACGCCGGGTAGTTCAACAGCACTTGCCCTGCGCGGATACGCGACGCAACGGCGCGCACAAGATCAAGGTCCTGACCCTGGACATGCGCCCCCAGCCCATAGACGGTGTCGTTGGCGATGGCGACGGCTTCATCCACCGTGTCATAGGCAATGATGCACAGCACCGGGCCGAAAATTTCTTCCTGGGCGATGCGCATGGCGCTGTCGACCTGCGAGAAAACCGTGGGGCGGGTGTAGAAGCCTTGTTCAAGACCCTCCGGGCGTCCTGGGCCACCGCACACAAGCTTGGCTCCTTCATTCATGCCGACTTCAATCATGGCTTGCACGCGATTGAACTGGGCCTCGTTGGCGATGGGACCGAGTACGGTTTCTTCCAATTGCGGATTGCCCACGATGATCGCGTTGGCGGTGGCGGCAGCCAACGCCTCGACTTCTGCCAGCCGATTCCTTGGCACGATCATGCGGGTCGGTGCGCTGCACGATTGGCCGACGTTGCGAAAAGCCGACATCACGCCCGACGGTACGGCCTTGGCGAAGTCGGTGTCGGGCAACAGCACGTTCGGTGACTTGCCGCCCAACTCTTGGGTAACGCGCTTGACCGTAGGGGCGGCTGCCTGGGCCACCAGTGCGCCCGCGCGGTTCGAGCCGGTGATGGAGATCAGGTCGATGTCGGGATGCGCCGCCATGGCCGCGCCGACCTCGGCACCGCTGCCGTTCACCAGGTTGAAGACGCCGGCAGGCAGGCCTGCGTCATGCACCAATTGGGCGAAGAGCAGGGCGCTCAGGGGCGACAGTTCGCTGGGTTTCAACACCACCGTGCAACCGGCGGCAATCGCCGGGGCGACTTTGGCGGTGATTTGGTACAGCGGCCAGTTCCACGGCGTGATGAGGCCGCAGACGCCAATGGGCTCGCGTTGAATGGCCGTGCCATGCTCAATCTTCTGGAAGGTGTAAGTGGACAGCACATCGCGGGCCACCCGTACGTGTTCAGCGGCCAGCGGCACTTGCATGGCCCGTGCGAAGCTGATGGCCGCGCCCATTTCCAGCGAGAGCGCCTGGGCCAGTTCTTCTTTGCGTTCAAGGATCAGTGCATGGATCTTTCCCAGGATTGCCATGCGGGCATCCACCGGAGTCGAAGACCAGCCGGCAAAGGCTGCGCGAGCCGCCGCTACGGCGCGGTCTACGTCTTCGCCGGACCCTCGGGCGACCTCGGCAATGACGTGCTCGGTAGCGGGATTGACCACGGGCAGCGTGGCCGGGTATGCCGGAGACAGCCAGTCACCATTGATATAGAACTGCTGGGACGTAGGCGAGGTGTTCAAAAAAGGGGTGGTCATCCAACGGGCTCCCATAGAGCGGTGATAGCACTGCCGGCGACAGATCCTGAGGCCGTTTTCTTCTCGATAAACTAACAAAGCGGCCCGGATGGGATATGCCGTTCTCAAGCCTGGCAAAGAAGAATCTGCTGTATCTGCCGGGCTAACTTGGCAAAAAAATGGCGACGCCCGTCCAGGTCAAAAAGGGCGTCCAGTCGCTTGTGTCAAATGAGTCTGCCGGTGCCGGGCGTGCTCATCTGGGGCATTGTCAGGGCGGTCGGTTCGGTGAACCTGCGAATATCGAAGGGGCTGATCAGGGTGCGGGTGCTGCCGGTGCTGATCAGCTCGGCCATGACGTCGCCGACGCCCGGGCCGAGCTGGAAGCCATGCCCGCAGAACCCAAAGGCATAGAACAACCCCTTGACCTTGCCGCTTGGGCCCATGATCGGCAGCGAGTCTGGCGTATAGCTTTCGATGCCGCTCCACACCCGGATGATGTTGAGGTTCGCCACCCCGGGCAGCAGGCGGCTCATCTGCTGCATCTGGTTGAGCAGGCTCTCGGGCTTGAAGTAGGCGCGACGGTTGATCATGTCCGGTTTGCAGCGGTTGCCGCCACCGATGATGAGATTGCCTCGGGGGATCTGCCGGAAGTAAATCACCTCTTCCTTTATCTTGGTGAACACGCCGATCACGGTCGGCAAGGCATAGGGCACAGGTTCGGTGACCGACATCTGTGGGCCATTGGCTTGCAACGGCACCGCTTCGTCGAATTGCTCGGACAGCTTCGCCCCCCACGCGCCCGCCGTGATCAGAAGTTGCTCAGCGATGAATAGCTGGCCGTTGGTGGTGGTCACGTGGAAATGGTCATTCTCCTTTCGTACCGTGGCGACTTCCGTTCGCTCGCGGATGCTGGCCCCGGCCCGTGTCGCCGCGCGGGCAAATGCCGGGGCTGCCAGGCGCGGGTTGGCGTGGCCGTCGTGCGGGGCGTACGAGCCGCCCTTGACCTCCGCGCCGAGGAACGGGAAACGCGCGTGCAACGCCTTGCCGGTGATGATCTGCAAGTCCAGCTCCCGGGCTTCGGGGGCGGCGGCGTAGGCTTCAAGCTCGGCGATTTCGTCCTCGCGATAACAGACGCGCATATGGCCGCTGGGGATGAACTCCAGGTCATCGCCAATCAACTCGGGGAGCCGTTTCCACAATCCGTACGAGCGATTCGACAGTTCCAATTGGCCGAGGAATCGCCCTTGGCGTCGCACGTTGCCGAAATTCACCCCACTGGCGTATTGGCCGATCAGATCGCGTTCCAACAGGGTCACCGAGTGCCCACGCTGGCGCAGAAAGAATGCCGACGCCGACCCCATGATGCCGCCGCCGATAATCAATACATCGCTTTTTTCTGGCTTCATGATATTCCCTCGAAAATCCTCGACCGCGGTTCAATAGCAATACAAGACCTGGCCCAGCCCCCCTGTGGCGAGGGAGCTTGCTCCCGCTTGAGTGCGAAGCGCTCACCGCTTTTTTTGGGGCCGCTGCGCGACCCAGCGGGAGCAAGCTCCCTCGCCACAGGTTCATCTAGGCCGTCGGGAAGGCGTGCACACGTGCCAGCGCTTCGATTTCGATCAGGTACCCATGGTGCAAGGCCGGAACGGGCACTACCGCACGCGCGGGCCGGTGTTCGCCGAGATAGTGGGCGTAGATCTGGTCGAAAGCCGGCCAGTGTTCGATGCCGACGACATAGATCGTCACCTTCAGCAGGTCACTGGGGCTGCGGCCTGCCGCGCCGAGAATCGCCATCAGGTTGTCCAGGGCGATGGCGGCTTGCACTTCGAACGGTTGGTCGACGCTGTGGCTGCCATCGGCGCGTACCGGCAGTTGCCCGGACACGTACAAGACGCCCTGGTGCAAGACCGCCTGGGTGTAATGCCCGCCCGCTGCGGCCGCCTGGGTCGTGTGAATCAACTCGATTTCACCAGCCATGCAGACGACTCCAGGTGTGCACCGCGCCCGAGGCATCGCAGGCGTGGTAGTCAGGGAATTGCGCACCGGTGGCGCAGGCGTGGTTGGGCAGGATGCGCAGGCGACTGCCGATGGAAAACCGCTCGGTGATATCGATGTCCCCGGGACTGGAAAGGGTGACGATACCGTGCTCCTGGTTGGCGCTGCAGAGCAGGGCGCCCTCGATCCAGTCGCCGGCTTCGCTGCACACTTGCCCATACCCGAAATCCCGCTGCTGGCGCTGGGTACCCCGATCACGACTCATGGCCATCCAACCGGCATCGGTGATGATCCAGCCTTTGTCCGGCTGATGGCCGATCACGGTGGTCAGTACGCTCAGGGCCAGCTCATCCGCCTGGCAAACACCGATGTTGTGCATCACCAGGTCGAAGAACACATAGACGCCAGCGCGCACTTCAGTGACGCCCTCCAGGCTTTGTGCCGAAAGTGCCGTGGGTGTGGAGCCGATGCTGACCTCGGGGCAGGCCAGCCCGGCTGCGCGGATGCGCTGGGCGGCGCTGACGCAGAGGTGGCGTTCTTGTTCGGCCAAGGCTTGCAGCGCTTGGGGCGTATCGAGCTCGTAGCTGGACCCGGCGTGGGTCATGACGCCGCAAAGCTGCATGCCGCCTTCGCTGAGTCGCCGTGCGATGTCGACGAGTGCATCGTCTTCAGCGCGCACGCCGGAACGATGGCCATCGCAATCGATCTCGATCCAGACCTCGAAACGCTCGTCGTGCTGCCTGCCGAAATCGACGATGGCCTGCGTCGCCGCCAGGCTGTCGGTCAAGATGCTCAATCGACAGCCCTTGCGCCGCAGCCTCAGGGCCTGGGCCAGTTTGCCAGGTGCCATGGACACGGCATAAAAGATGTCGCGGATGCCGTCGGCGAAGCAATGCTCGGCTTCCTTAAGGGTCGACACGGTGATGGCGTTGGCGCCTGCTGCAAGCTGCGCCCGGACCACCGGCAGGCATTTGCTGGTCTTGATGTGCGGGCGCAAACGCACGCCCAAGGCATCCATGCGTTGTTGCATGCGCTGAATATTGCGCTGCATTCGCGGCATATCGATGAGCGCGACTGGAGTATCGAGGGAAGCAATTGAGACTGGCATGAACGAGGCTCGCGGGTGAAAGACAGGTTCGACTCTACTCAGTCATCGTAAAGCCGTGGTTCAATGCCCTGTCATCAATCATTAAGTTGAACTGAATGATCAGCCTCGAAGACCTGCGTATGGCCGTGACGCTGGCACGCTGCGAATCGTTGAGCGCCGCTGCCAGGGCCCTCAATGTCTCGCCACCGGCGCTGTCCATGCGCTTGCGCAAACTGGAGACGCTCCTGGGCCTGACCTTGGCCAATCGCGACGCCCGGCGGCTGAGCCTGACCGCCGACGGCGAGCGTTTCTCGCGCCAGAGTGCGCTGTTGCTGGAACAGCTGGAGGCGCTTCCCGAATCGTTCAGGCAGCAAGACGATCAACTGGCCGGCACCCTGAGGCTGGCGGCACCGTTCGGCTATGGACGCCAACGCCTCGCGCCGCTGCTGGCCCGTTTTGCCAGGTTGCACCCGCAGCTATGCCTGCATCTGGATCTCCGGGAAACGCCCTGGCCTGACCGTCATGACAGCGATGCGGTGATTCACATCGGTCACCTGAGCGACAGCCAGTGGGTCGCCCGGCCCCTTACGCAAAATGACCGTTGGCTGTGCGCGAGCCCCGCTTACCTGGAGCAGAACGGCACACCGTTAGCGCCGGAGCAACTCGCCGAGCATCGTTGTATCTGTATTCGTGAAAACGATGAAGATGTCACCCTGTGGCACCTGCGCAACGCGCACGGGCGCAAGACCCTGCGGATCAAGCCTGCCTTGTTGAGCAACGATGGCAGCGTGGCTCGACGCTGGGCCGAACAGGGCCTGGGGCTGGTGCTGCGTTCGCAATGGGACGTCAACAAAGCCATCGCCGACGGCCGCCTGGTACGGGTGCTCGCCGATTGGCAATTCGACAGCGCCCCAATCAACCTGCTGGTGCCCTCGCGCAAACTGCGCAGTGCACGGGTGCAGGCGTTGGTGAGTTTCCTGGAGGCCGAACTGAAGGTCTGAACAGGACACTGTTCCTACCGACCCACCGCCATCGCGAGCAAGCTCGCACAATGGATCGGCGGCGTTTCCTGAACCCGTGCCCACCACCACCCCCCTGTGGGAGATTCTATGGTGCAGGACTACCCCCTAAATGCCTTTCGGTAAGTATTCGCTCTGGTTCTTCAGCAGGGCGAATACCACTCGGGCAAGCTTGCGGGCCAGTGCCACTAATGCTTCGGTTGTGCTGAGTCCCCGGGCCCTTAGTGCCTCATAAAAACCCTTCCATGCCGCTGTGCGCCTTGCCGACATCGCGGCGTTATGCATCAATCGACGGGCCTCTGGGTCACCTCGCTTAGACAGGCAGCGGCGTCCCTTCTTTTTCCCTGAGTCCGATATACGCAGGTCTAGGCCCAGAAAAGCGATGAAGGCATCGGCATTTCTGAAATCCCCACGCTGAAACGACGTGAGCAAACGGGCACCGTTCAACAGGCCAATGCCTTCGACTTTCATGCAACGCTTGAGCTGAGCGCCCAAGCCAGCGGCTTCCAACTGCGTCTGGATTGTTTTCTCGAGCAAGATCTCCAGTCGTTGCATGGCTTTTATCTGGTTCTCAAAGGCCCTTTTGAGCAACGGTTCGTTGGACCAACTTTGCTTGAGGCTGACACGCGCCTGGACCAAGGCTGCCCGACGTCGGAAGAGGCTTATAAGCCGGCAATACAAGGGCGATGGCGGGGTCCACGGGTGCAACTGGTGGCCTTCGTTGTTCAAGTAGCGAGCCAACAACCGAGCATCCAGCGCATCGGTTTTAGCGCGAACTTTCACACCTTTGCGGTAATGGCTGAGCTCGTAGCCGCCGATCATGTAGATCACACAGCCTTTCGCATAAGCCAGGTCGGCGAATTCCTGATGATAGATATTGGTGGCTTCGATGGCGACATCCACTGGCGCGGACAACTCCTTGAGCCACTTTTTGATCGCTGCCTTGGTGTTGGGGATCGCTTCCAGTCGATCTGTTTCTGCGTGATAAATCACCAACTCATCTTTGGCGACATCAACACCCACGATCGGCTTTGCGACAGAAACCGGCATTGCCATTGAAAATCCTCCGGGCTAAGGTTTGAACACTTGAAGGGTTCACCCAGAGGCGCAGGCTTGTTCCTATCGTCGGTCTAGGCCAGATGCATTCTTTATCGGCGCTTGGGTGAAAGGAGGAGGGGTGAAATCTCCCACGGTCTGTACTGCGGCTAACAGTCAGAATCGAGCTTTGTCCCTCCTCCTCCCTTCAAGTCCTACCATACAAGCGAGCTTGCTCGCGATGACGGCAGCCCATTCACCAGGGGGGCTGAAGCTGCTGCGCCAAGCGCAGATTCTGCCGAAAACAACGCTTTGCAGAGCCGTTTGGCGCACCATAACTGCCCGCAAACCCAAAGAAACACGGGCGCGACGCCCACGCCTGGAGCATCCCGCAAAGTCTGCTGAGCGAGCCCCGCAAAACGGTGGTTTGTACCAAGCGGCCGGTATTTTTAACGATTTATCCACGGTCTCATGGTGTTGTAATGAAAACGTGATGCAGCGTTGCACCGATGCCTCACGAAAGGCGCCATGTTCGCCTCGTCGAGCCTTCAACAACAATCCAGGACCGCACTCATGAGCTTTCTTCGACCCAAGTACATCACCTTCGACTGCTACGGCACGTTGACCAATTTCCAGATGGGCACCATGACCCGCGAGCTGTTCGCCGACCGTGTCGATGCCGGGCAGATGGACCAGTTCGTCAAGGATTTCTCCGCTTATCGCCTGGACCAGGTGATGGGTGACTGGCGGCCCTATGATGAAATCATCAAGACCTCCCTGATGCGGGTCTGCAAGCGTTGGGGCGTCGAATATCGTGGCGAAGGCCAGCTCTATTACGACGCCGTGCCAAGCTGGGGCCCCCACGCCGATGTACCGGCGGGCCTGTCGAAAATCGCCGACAAGATCCCCCTGGTGATTTTTTCCAACGCGATGGACGAGCAGATCATGTCCAACGTCGACAAGCTCGGCGCGCCTTTTTACAAAGTCTTCACCGCCCAACAGGCCCAGGCCTACAAGCCGCGCCTGGCCGCGTTCGAATTCATGCTCGATAACCTTGGCTGCGGACCGGAAGACGTCCTGCATGTGTCGTCGAGCTTCCGCTACGACCTGATGTCGGCCCACGACATGAAGATCAAGCACAAGGCCTTCGTCGCCCGCGGTCATGAACAACCGGCCAACGCTGCCTTTGGCTACCAACAGATCTTGGACATCGGCGGGTTGCCCGCTCTGGTCGGGCTCTGAGTCTCGACGCACGCTTGAAGGCGAAAGGGGTTAGACATGGGCAGTGAGTCCTATTGGCTCGACACCGCACCGGCGTTCACCGGTGCTCAGCTCGGCGGATTGCCCGGGCAGGTCGATGTCGCCATCGTCGGTGGCGGCTTCACCGGCCTGGCGGCGGCGCGGGCCCTGGCCTTGAAGGGGGCCAGCGTGGCGGTGCTGGAAGCGGGCAGGGTGATTGGCGAGGCGTCAGGGCGCAACGGTGGGCATTGCAGTACCGGCGTGGCCCAGGATTACGCGGCGCTCACCGCCAGCCTCGGCGCCGACAAGGCCCGGGCGTATTACCAAGCCTATGAAAACGCCGTGCACAGCGTTGTGACGCTGGTGGAGCAAGAGCAGATTGCTTGCGACCTCAAGCGCAACGGCAAGCTCAAGCTGGCTGCCAAGCCGATGCATTACGAAGGGTTGGCGCGCACCTGTGAATTGATCCGCAAGGAAGTCGATGCCGAGGTCGAGTTGCTTTCGGCCCAGGAGACGCGGGCGGAAGTCAATTCGGCGCAGTTTCATGGCGGCTTGTTGCAGCGCAATGGTGTGCAGATGCATGTCGGGCGTTTCGGCGTCGGCCTGGCCGAAGCGGCTGCCCGTCACGGTGCGTTGATCTTCCAGGGCGTAGCGGTGCAGGACTGGAAGGCCAGTGCCGGCGGCTATCGAGTCAACACCAGCAAAGGGGCGCTGCAGGCCTCGCAGATCCTGCTGGCGACCGGTACCTGTCAGCAGGGCGGCCTGGGCTGGTATCGGCGGCGAATCGTGCCGGTGGGCAGTTTCGTGATCGCCACCGAGGTATTGCCCCAGGTGTTGATCGACAACTTGCTGCCGGCACGCCGCTCCTATGTCACCAGCCGCATGATCGGTAACTACTTTCGCCTGACCCCGGACAACCGCTTGCTGTTTGGCGGCCGTGCGCGGTTTGCCATGTCCGACAGTGTTTCCGATGCCAAGAGCGGCAAGGTGTTGCAGGCCGCCATGGTGCAGATGTTCCCGCAGTTGGCGAACACCCGGATCGACTATTGCTGGGGCGGCCTGGTGGACATGACCTCCGATCGCCTGCCCCGGGCCGGCCAGCATGGCGGGGTTTATCACTCCATGGGCTACAGCGGCCACGGTGTGCAGATGTCGGTGCACATGGGCCAGGTCATGGCCGAGGTCATGGCCGGCAAGGTCGAGGCCAACCCTTGGCGCGAACTGGACTGGCCGGCCATTCCCGGGCACTTCGGCAAGCCTTGGTTTTTGCCGCTGGTCGGCGCGTATTACCGCTTGCAGGACTACCTGCACTGAGTTTCACCGCGTTGTTTGGCGTTTCAACCACGTTGCGTTAACGCAACGTCATCGAGCCCTATCATTTTCCGAAAGGTAGAACTGACATGAGTGACACTAAAAACGGCATCAAAGACCAGTTGATCACCGGTACAGAAAGTCTGCGTGTTTTCGAAGGGCTCAATCGTGGCATGTCACGCCGGCATGCCTTGCAAATGCTGGGGCTGGCCGGTGTGGCCGCGGCGGGTGCCGGCAGCCTGTTCGGCGCCGCCGGCAAGCTGCTTGCCGATGAACAGGCGAGCCCCGGCAAAGGCAAGCCCGGCGGGCGTATCCGGGGCGCCGGTATCTCCAGTTCCACCGCCGATACCCTGGACCCGGCCAAAGGCTCATCGTCCACGGACTACGTGCGCCATTACATGTTCTACAACGGCCTGACGCGTTTCGACAGCCACATGGTGCCGCAACTGGAACTGGCCGAACGCATGGACACCACCGATGCCACGCTCTGGGTGATTACCCTGCGCAAGGAAGTGACCTTCCACAACGGCAAGGGCCTCACCGCCGCCGACGTGGTGTTTTCCCTGATGCGCCACAAGGACCCGATCACCGGTTCCAAGGTCTTGCCGCTGGCCGAGCAGTTTGCCGAGGTCAAGGCCACCGGCACCCATGAAGTGCAGATACGCCTGAGCGGCCCGAATGCCGAGCTGCCATCGATCCTTGCCATTTCCCACCTGCTGATCGTCCCCGAGGGCACCAGCGACTTCAACCAGGGCATCGGCACCGGTCCATTCAAGGTCAAGGAGTTCAAGCCTGGGGTGCGTTCCATCGGTGCGCGCAATACCAATTACTGGAAACCTGGCCTGCCGTACCTGGACGAAATCGAATTCATCGGCATCGGTGACGAGCCGTCACGGGTCAACGCGTTGCTGTCGGGCGACGTGCAGATCATCAACGAGGTCAACCCGCGCTCGACCACGCGCATCAAGGACAGCACCACCCATCGTGTAGTGGATTCGCCGTCGGGTAACTACACCGACCTGATCATTCGCCAGGACCAGATGCCCGGCCAGAGCCCGGAGTTCACCGAGGCGATGAAACTGCTGCTGGACCGCGAACAGGTCAAGTCGGCGATCTTCCGTGGGTTCGCCAGGGTCGGTAACGACCATCCGATCGCCCCCGGCGCACGCTTCTACAACGCCGACCTGCCGCAACGGACCTACGATCCGGAGAAGGCTCGTTTCCTGCTGAAGAAGGCCGGCATGGAAAGCATCAGCATGCCGGTGATGTGCTCGCCAG
This sequence comes from Pseudomonas fluorescens, assembly GCF_001623525.1. Lineage (NCBI taxonomy): Bacteria > Pseudomonadati > Pseudomonadota > Gammaproteobacteria > Pseudomonadales > Pseudomonadaceae > Pseudomonas > Pseudomonas fluorescens. The sequence goes on from NZ_CP015225.1 coordinate 426,630, forward strand.
CCGCCACCGGTTCGGTCGACGTTGCCGTGCTGCTGCAGCAATCGGCCAAGGAGGCCGGGCTCAAGCTCAACGTCAATCGCCTGCCGAGCGACGGCTACTGGTCCAACCACTGGGCCAAGCACCCGCTGAGCTTTGGCAACATCAACCCACGGCCCAACGCCGACATGATCTTCTCGCAATTCTTCCAATCGACCGCGCCCTGGAATGAATCCGGCTGGAAAAACCCGCAGTTCGACCAGTTGCTGATCCAGGCCCGGGGTGAAACCGATGAGGTCAAGCGCGGCAAGATGTACGGGGACATGCAGGCCCTGGTGCATGAACACAGCGGCATCGGCATCCCGGTGTTCATCAGCAACATCGATGGCGTCGACCAACGCGTCAAAGGTTATGGCACCAACCCGCTGGGCGGTTTCATGGGCTATATGTTCGCCGAGCAAGTCTGGCTTGACGCTTGATGCGTGTTGTCTTGCGGCGTGACATGGCACAAGGGGTAGGGCGATGAATAGCAACACACTTTGGTTGATCGGCCGGCGTCTGGGCGCTGCGGTCGTGACCCTGTTGATCGTATCGATGGTGGTGTTCGCCATTACGGCGGTGTTGCCGGGAGACGCGGCGCAACAGTCCCTTGGACAGTTCGCCACGCCTGAGCAAGTGGCGGCGCTACGGGTGAAGATGGGCCTGGACCAACCGGGTGTGTTGCGCTACCTGCACTGGTTGATGAGCCTGCTCAGCGGTGACATGGGCGTGTCGATCTCCAACGCCACGCCGGTCAGCGAGTTGATGGCTGGCCGGGTGCCCAACACCCTGATGCTGGCGGCGGCCACGGCGCTGGTGTCGGTGCCCGTGGCGTTGATCCTGGGCATCGGCTCGGCGATGGGGCGAGGGGGACGCATCGACGGCTTCCTGAGCTTCTTCACCCTGACGATGGTGGCGGTGCCGGAGTTCCTGGTCGCCACCCTTGCAGTGCTGATTTTCGCGGTGAACCTGGGTTGGCTTTCGGCGTTGTCCTATTCCAGCGAGATCACTTCGCCTCTGCAATTCATGCGTACCTACGCCTTGCCGGTGATGACCCTGTGCTGCGTCATCGTTGCGCAGATGGCGCGCATGACCCGGGCGGCGGTGATCGATCAACTCGACAGCCCCTACGTGGAAATGGCCCGTCTCAAAGGTGTGAGCCCGGTGCGGGTGGTGCTGCGCCATGCCTTGCCCAATGCCATCGGGCCGATCGCCAATGCCATCGCCCTGAGCCTGTCCTACCTGTTGGGTGGGGTGGTGATCGTCGAGACGATTTTCAACTATCCCGGCATCGCCAGCTTGATGGTCGATGCCGTGACCAACCGCGACATGGCGTTGGTCCAGGCCTGCACCATGCTGTTTTGTACGGCGTACCTGGCGTTGGTGCTGGTGGCTGACCTGTGCGCGATCCTGTCCAATCCGAGGCTGAGAAACCAATGAACAATCTCATTGTGAAATCCCCGCCTGCGGCGCCCGAACCGGCGTTGGTCAAGGTGTCGCGCAAAACGCCCTGGCTCGGCCTGATCGGCGCCGCGATGTGTGTGATCTGGTTGCTGGTGGCTATCTTCGGGCCATGGCTGGCGCCGCACCCGGTGGGGGAAGTGGTCTCCGACAACGTCTTCGACAACCTCAGCGCCACTTATCCGCTGGGCACCGATTATCTGGGCCGCGACATGCTCAGCCGCATTCTCGTGGGCGCGCGCTTCACGGTGGGCCTGGCGTTGGTGGCGGCGGTGCTGGCCAGTGGGCTGGGCACCAGTTGCGCGCTGCTGTCGGTGGTTTCGCCGAAGTGGCTGGACGAGCTGATCAGCCGCCTGATGGACGCCTTCATTTCAATCCCGAGCAAGATGCTGGCGCTGATCATGGTCTCGGCGTTCGGTTCGTCGGTGACGCTGCTGATCTGCACGGCGGTGCTCAGTTTCATGCCGGGGGCGTTTCGTATCGCCCGCAGCATGGCGGTGAACATCGAGGCCCTGGAATACGTGCAAGTGGCCCGCACCCGTGGCGAACGCCGGCTGTACATCGCTTGTGTGGAAATCCTGCCGAACATGCTCAACCCGGTGCTGACCGACCTGGGCCTGCGTTTCGGCTTCATCGTCCTGCTGCTTAGCGGCATGAGCTTCCTCGGCCTGGGCGTGCAACCGCCGGATGCCGACCTGGGCTCGCTGGTGCGGGAAAACATCGGCGGCCTCAACCAGGGGGCGCCGGCCATCGTGATTCCAGCCCTGGCCATCGGCACCCTGACCATCGGCGTCAATCTGTTTATCGACCGCTTGTCTTCGCGGCGCAACCGACGTACGGGAGGCCATTGATATGAGCCAATTGATCCGAGTCGAGAACCTGCGCGTAGTCGCCTGTGGCGAGCGCAGCGAGGTGGAGATCGTCAAGGGCGTGAGTTTTTCCCTGGAGAAAGGTGAAGTGCTGGCGCTGATCGGCGAGTCCGGTTCGGGCAAGACCACCATCGCCCTGGCGTTGCTCGGTTATGCCCGGCGCGGTTGTCGCCTGGCCGGCGGCGTGGTGCAGATTGGCGAGCACGACATGCTCGCCTTGAGTGAACGCGAGCTGCAAGGCCTGCGCGGCAATCGGGTGTCGTACATCGCCCAAAGCGCCGCGGCGGCGTTCAACCCGGCCAAGAAACTCATCGACCAAGTGGTGGAAGGGGCGGTGATCCATGGCCTGGGCAGCCGTGCCGTGCTCGAAGCCAAGGCCATCGAACTGTTCCGCGACCTGGCGCTGCCGGATCCCGAGCGCATCGGCCAGCGTTATCCCCATCAAGTGTCCGGCGGCCAACTGCAGCGGGTGATGGCGGCCATGGCGCTGATCAGCGACCCGCTGCTGGTGGTGCTCGATGAGCCGACCACGGCCCTCGATGTGACGACCCAGATCGACGTGCTGCGTGCCTTCAAGCGGGTCGTGCGCGAACGTGGCGCGACGGCGGTCTATGTGTCCCACGACCTGGCCGTCGTGGCGCAGATGGCCGATCAGATCGTGGTGCTCAACGGCGGGCAGATCTTCGAACAGAGCGCCACGGCGCCGTTGCTCAAGGGCCCGGCTCACGCCTACACCCGCAGCCTGCTGGCGGCGGCACGGCCAGACACGACGATTCGCCCACCCTGCGGCGTGGCCGAAGACACACCGCTGCTGACCATCCAGGGCCTGACCGCAGGCTACGGCAACAAGAACCAGCAGGGCATGCCGGCGATCCGGGTGCTCGAAGACATCGACCTGACGGTGCGCAGGGGCCAGGCCATCGGTGTGATCGGTGAGTCAGGCTCGGGCAAATCGACCCTGGCGCGGGTGGTGGCCGGGCTGTTGACCCCGGCCCTGGGCGGGCTGACGTTTGACGGTCAGCCCCTGGGTGGCAGCTTGTCGGAACGCACGGACGAACAGTTCCGGCGTATTCAAATGGTGTTCCAGAATGCCGACACCGCGCTCAACCCGATGCACAGCATCAGCACCATCCTGAGCCGGCCGTTGAAGATGTATTTCGGCCTCAAGGGCGCGGCGCTGCGTGAGCGTATCGGCGAATTGCTCGACCTGGTGCGTCTGCCACGGGACATGGCCGAGCGCCGCCCGAGCGAACTCTCCGGCGGACAGAAACAGCGGGTCAACCTGGCCCGGGCGCTGGCGGCCAAGCCGGATCTGATCCTGTGCGATGAAGTGACCTCGGCCCTCGATACTGTGGTCGGCGCGGCGATCCTTGAACTGCTGCGCGACCTGCGCCAGCAACTGGGGGTTTCCTACCTGTTCATCAGCCACGACATCTCCACGGTTCGGGCGCTGTGCGACGACATCGTGGTGATGTACAGCGGCCACAAGGTCCAGGCGGGCACCCGACAATCGTTCGCCCAGGCGCCGTTCCATCCCTACACCGACCTGCTGATCCACTCGGTACCGGAGATGCGTCAGGGTTGGCTGGAAAGTTGTGGCGCCACCACCTGCGGCACGCTGCCGGTGTTGGGCGCGCGCGCCGAGGTGCCGGACCTGTGCACCTTCCTCAATCGCTGCCCGGTGCGGGTCGACGGCCTGTGCAATCACACCGCGCCGCCCCGGCGGATCATCGATGGCGGCAGCGAGGTGCTCTGTCATCACGACAGTGCCGAGCTGCTCAAGCGCCAACAGGATTCAAACAGCATGATCGTGGGAGCCTACGCATGAACGCGCGTTTCGTGAGGTTGGCCGAACAGGACCGACCTGTCGTCAAATTGAAAGTGGATGGCGTCCCGGTCGAGGCGTTGCAGGGCGACACCTTGATGGTCGCCTTGCTGACCCACGGCCCGGCGTTGCGCCAGTCGGAATTCGATCCGGGCAGCCGTGCCGGTTTCTGCCTGATGGGCGCCTGCCAGGATTGCTGGGTCTGGACCCGCAGCGGCGAACGCCTGCGGGCCTGCTCCAATGAAGTACGCGAAGGGCTGGACATCATGACTCAACAACCGGAGGCGATATGGCCACTGCGCGGCTGAACACGCATCGAGTCGTCATCGTCGGCGCCGGGCCGGCCGGCATCCGTTGTGCCCAGACCCTGGTCGCAGCGGGCTTCAAGCCGATCCTGCTCGACGAAAACCGTCGCGATGGCGGGCAGATCTATCGGCGCCAGCCCGAAGGGTTCACCCGCAACTACGCCACGCTGTACGGCACCGAGGCGGACAAGGCTCGTGACCTGCACGAAAGCTTCGACCGCTTGCGCCCGCAGATCGACTACCGTCCGGACACCCTGGTGTGGAACCTGACACCCGGGCAATTGTGCTGCGTCAGCCAGGGCCAGCACACGACGGTGGATTACGACGCGCTGATCCTCTGCACCGGCGCCACCGACCGCTTGATGCCCGTCGAGGGCTGGCAGTTGGGCGGCACCTACAGCCTCGGCGGCGCGCAGATTGCCTTGAAGGCCCAAGCGGTTTCCATCGGTCATCGGGTGGTGTTCATGGGCAGCGGGCCATTGCTGTATCTGGTCGCCAGCCAATACCTCAAGGCCGGCGCCAATGTCGCAGCGGTGCTGGACACATCGCCGCTGGGCCAGCGCATCAAAGCCTTGCCCAAGCTCATGGCGCGCCCGGGTTTGCTGTTCACTGGCATGAAACTGTTGGCGCAGTTGTATCGGGCGAAGATTGCCGTGCACCTGGGCATTTCGCCGCTGCAAATCCTGGGAGAGGCGAGCAGCGGCGTCAGCGGCGTGCGGGTCCGTACCGCGAGTGGGGAAACCTTGACGGTGGCGTGCGACGCGGTGGCGCTGGGTTATCACTTGCGTCCGGAAACCCAACTGGCTGACCTGGCGGGCTGCCGCCTGCGCTTTGACGAGGCCTCCAGCCAATGGCTGCTGGACACGGACGAGGAGGGGCGGACCTCGGTCAGCGGTGTCTACGCCGCCGGTGATGGTTCGAAGATCCGTGGCGCCGATGCCGCCGAGCACGCCGGACGCCTGGTCGCCCTGGCATTGTCGAGCGATCTGCAGCAGCCGGTGGACGCCGCACTCGTCGCCGAACAGCGCCAGGCGCTCAAGGTGATGGACGCGTTTCGCCTAGGCCTGGCCCAGGCGTTTCCCTGGCCGGCGGCACAAGCCAAGGCCTTGCCGGACGAAGCCATCGTCTGCCGCTGCGAGATGATCAGCGCCGGCGAACTGCGCCGCACGGTCAGCGAAAAGGGCGCCTGTGAAGTCAATCGGGCCAAGGCGTTCAGCCGGGTTGGCATGGGCCGCTGCCAGGGACGTTATTGCTCCCAGGCCGGGGCCGAAGTCATTGCAGCAGCAGCGGGTGTCCAGGTGCAGGAGGTGGGTCGCCAGCGCGGCCAGGCGCCCGTGAAACCCCTTTCGATGCTCACTCGGGAGGTGACGCTATGACGCTGAATAAAGCCGATGTGGTGATTGTCGGCGGCGGCCTGATGGGCTCGGCGGCAGCGTTTTTCCTGCGCCAGCGGGGGCAGTCGGTGATCCTGCTGGAGCGTGACCAGATCGGCCAGTACGCCAGCGGCGTCAACTTCGGCAACGTCCGGCGCCAGGGACGTTTCCTTGGGCAACTGGAACTGGCGAACCGCTCCTGGGCGCTGTGGAAACGCCTGCCTGAGCTGATCGACGACGACCTGGAGTTCATCGCCAGCGGGCACATGCGCGTGTGTTATCGCGAGGATGAAATACCCGAGCTTGAGGCTTACGCAGCGGCACCGGAAGCGGCGCAACTGGACTTGCAGATCTATCGCGGCAGCGAGCTGCACGCGCGTTTTCCGTTTCTTGGCAAGGACGTCAAGGGCGGCTCCTATGCGCCCCACGACGGTCACGCCAACCCGCGCCTGGCCGCCCCGGCGTTCGCCCGGGCGGCGCGGCGGCTCGGGGCACGCATTGAGGAGCGCTGCGAAGTGGCCGAGGTGCAGAAGGTCGGTGAAGGGTTCGGTATCAGCACCACCGATGGTCGCCAGTTCAGCGCCGCGCAACTGTTGATTACCGCAGGCGCTTGGGGCCAGAAGCTCTCGGCGCAATTCGGCGAGCCGGTGCCGCTGGAAACCAACGGCCCGCAGATGGCCGTCACCGAACCGGTGCCTTACGCCTTGCCGACGGTGATCGGGGTGTACACCAAGATTCCTGAAGAAGTGATCTATTTCCGCCAGATTCCCCGGGGCAATATCATCATCGGCGGCGGCTATCGCAGCAAGCCGGACATGCTCAACCGCCGGGCCTATGTCGAGCCGCGCAGCATCCTCAACCAACTGGACCAGATGCGTCGGCTGCTGCCGGGTGTCGGCCATCTCAACATCATCCGCGTGTGGAGCGGCATCGAAGGCTACCTGCCCGATTCCCTGCCGGTGATGGGGCCCAGCGGCAACGTCGATGGCTTGTACTATGCGTTCGGCTTCAGCGGCCATGGCTTCCAGCTCGGTCCGGGCGTTGGCGATGTCATGGCTGAACTGATCAGCACCGGCAGCACTCGAACCTTCATCGAGCCGTTCTCCATCCGCCGGTTCGCCCTTTTCGCCGAGCAACGGAGCAAGGCCTCATGAAACCCCGCGTATTAGCCATTTTCGAACGCCTGCTGGCGTTTGAAACGGTCTCTTCAGAATCGAACCTGGCCCTGATCGAGTACGTGCGCGAGCTGTTGCTGAGCAAGGGCATCGAGTCGCTGATCGTCAAGGATGAGAGCGGCAAGAAGGCCAACCTGTTCGCCAGCACTGGCCCGCGTGACTTGCCCGGAGTCCTGCTGTCCGGCCACACCGACGTGGTGCCGGCGGCGGGGCAGGCCTGGACCGTTCCGGCGTTCCAGGCGACCGTGCGCGATGGGCGGGTCTACGGGCGCGGCAGTTGTGACATGAAAGGTTTCATTGCGCTGGCCATCGACGCCATGCTCGATGCCGCCGACCATTCGTTGAACCGGCCATTGCAACTGGCGCTTTCCCACGACGAAGAGATCGGTTGCGTGGGGGTGCGGCGCTTGCTCGACGTGCTGCACCTGGCGCCGGTGCGACCGTTTCTGTGCGTGATCGGCGAGCCGACCAACATGCAATTCGTGCTCGGCCACAAGGGCAAGGGTTCCTATCGCACCTACTGTCGCGGCCTGGAAGCGCACTCATCGCTGGCACCGCGCTCGGTCAATGCGATTCACGTGGCCTGCGATTTCATCGCGGCGTTGCGCCAGAGCCAGCAGCAATTGCAGGAGCAAGGCGCCCAGGACGCGGATTACGACGTGCCCTACAGCACCGTGCATGTCGGGCAGATTGTCGGCGGCAAGGCACTGAACATCGTGCCAAACCTGTGCACCCTGGATTTCGAAGTGCGCAATTTGCCGGACGATGATCTGGACCTGTTCCTGGAGCAACTGCGTGAGCGCGCCGAGGTGATCGTGCGCGAGGCGAAAAAACTCTCCAGCGTCGCGGACATCGAGATCGAAACCCTGAATGTCTATCCGGGCCTCGACACCCATCCGAGCGTCGAAGCCGTGCGCTTCCTGAAAAACTTCGCCACCCCGGGCACCGGCACCGCCAAGGTCTCCTTCGGCACCGAGGGCGGCCTGTTCAAGCAGCGTCTGGATGTACCCGTGGTGGTCTGCGGCCCAGGCTCCATCGAACAGGCGCACAAGCCTGACGAGTTCATTGAGATCAGCCAGATGGACGCGGGGGAGCGGTTTTTGGAGGGGTTGTTGGGGTCGTTGAAAATCTAAGCCATGTACATGACTAAATGTGGGAGCGGGCTTGCCCGCGAAGGCGATGTGTCAGTTGACGATGAGTTGACTGGCACGCCGCTTTCGCGAGCAAGCCCGCTCCCACATAGGCTTCAGTGGTGACGCTGACACCTCGGTAGAGCCTGCCGTCCCACCGCGAAATTTCAGCATCCAACACTGCCCAATCCCCGCTTTCAGCATCCTGCCCCGCGGCATCTCCCTAGACTGGAGCTACCTCGGAACAGGACGCGACCATGCTCAAGAATCGATTGAAAGACCCCAGCCTGTTGGCAGAACTCGCTTACGTCGACGGTCAGTGGATCGGTGCCGACAACGCCGCCACCCTTGACGTCATCGACCCGGCCACCGGCCATTCGCTGGCTCGTGTACCCGCGATGCAAGGCGTGGAAACCCGGCGTGCCATCGAGGCCGCCGAGCGCGCCTGGCCAGCGTGGCGCGCGCGTCCGGCGGCGGAGCGGGCAGCGCTGTTGGAGCGCTGGTATCAGGCCATGATGGACAACCTCGACGACCTCGCGCTGATCATGACGTGCGAACAGGGCAAGCCGTTGAGCGAAGCCAAAGGCGAAATCCGCTACGGGGCCGGTTTCGCCAAATGGTTTGCCGAAGAGGCCCGGCGGGTCTATGGCGAGACCATCCCGGCGCCCAGCGGCGACCGACGCCTGCTCACGCTCAAGCAGCCGGTGGGTGTCTGTGCCGCGATCACCCCATGGAATTTCCCCAATGCGATGATCACTCGCAAGTGCGCACCGGCCTTGGCGGCGGGGTGCCCGGTCATCGTCAAACCCTCGGACCTGACTCCCTTGTCGGCCCTGGCCCTGGCGGTGCTGGCCGAGCGGGTCGGGATTCCGGCCGGGGTGTTCAATGTCGTGACGGGTATGCCCGCCGGTATCGGCGAAGAACTGACCGGCAACCCGACGGTGCGCAAGATTTCCTTTACCGGTTCGACGGCGGTCGGGCGTTTGTTGATGCGCCAGAGCGCCGAGCACATCAAGCGCTTGAGCCTGGAGCTGGGCGGCAACGCGCCGTTCATCGTGTTTGACGATGCGGACCTGGAGCAAGCCGTCGCCGGCATCATGCTCAGCAAGTTTCGCAACGCCGGCCAGACCTGCGTCTGCGCCAACCGCATCCTGGTGCAGGACGGTATCTACGAACGCTTCGCCGCGCGGCTGGTGGAGGAGGTGGGCAAGCTCAAGGTCGGCAATGGGCTGGAGGCTGGCGTGATGATCGGCCCGCTGATCAACCTCGCTGCGGTGAACAAAGTTGCCCGGCACATCGACGATGCGTTGAGCCAGGGCGCGCGCCTGCTCTGTGGTGGCGTTCCCGAGGGCGACAGTCAGTTCGTCCAGCCAACGGTACTGGGCGAGGCCCACGCCGGGATGTTGCTGGCCAACGAAGAAACCTTCGGCCCGGTGGCTCCGCTGATGCGCTTTACTACAGAAGAGCAGGCCCTGGCCCTGGCCAATGCGACGCCGTATGGCCTGGGCGCTTATTACTTCACCCAGGACCTGCGCCGCTCATGGCGTTTCGGCGAGGCGCTGGAGTTCGGCATGGTCGGGCTCAACACCGGGATCATTTCCATGGAAGTCGCGCCCTTCGGCGGCATCAAGCAGTCGGGCCTGGGGCGCGAAGGCAGCAAGTACGGCCTGGACGAATACCTTGAAGTCAAAGCCTTCCACATCGGTGGGTTGTGATGCGACCGTCATTTGAACAGACACCAGGGAGCCACGATTGATGAGCAAACCATTTCGAATCGCTGCCATTGCCGGCGATGGCATCGGCAAGGAAGTCCTGCCGGAAGGGCTGCGGGTACTGGAGCAAGCCGCGAAAAAGTGGCAGTTGTCGCTGGACATCGAAGTGCTCGATTGGGCCCATTGCGATTACTACTTGGAACACGGGCAGATGATGCCCGCCGACTGGTTCGAACAGCTCAAGGACTTCGACGCCATTTACTTCGGCGCCGTGGGCTGGCCGGACAAGGTGCCGGATCATGTTTCCCTGTGGGGCTCGCTGCTCAAGTTCCGTCGCGACTTCGACCAGTACGTGAACATCCGCCCGGTGCGGCTGTTCCCGGGCGTGCCGTGCCCCCTGGCCGGGCGCAAGGCGGGGGACATCGACTTCGTGGTGATTCGTGAAAACACCGAGGGCGAATACTCTTCCATCGGCGGCAAGATGTTCGAGGGCACCGAGCATGAGTTCGTGCTGCAGGAGTCGGTGTTCACCCGGCGCGGGGTCGACCGGATCCTGAAGTTCGCTTTCGACCTGGCCCAGACCCGACCGCGCAAACGGTTGACAGCGGCAACCAAGTCCAACGGCATTTCCATCAGCATGCCGTATTGGGACGAGCGCACGGCGTTGATGGCCGGGCGGTACCCGGATGTGCAGTGGGACAAGCAACACATCGACATCCTGTGCGCTCGCTTCGTTTTGCAGCCCGACCGGTTTGATGTGGTGGTGGCGTCGAATCTGTTCGGCGACATCCTTTCCGACCTGGGCCCGGCCTGCGCCGGCACTATCGGCATCGCACCGTCGGCCAACCTTGATCCGGAACGCCGCTACCCGTCGCTGTTTGAACCGGTGCATGGCTCGGCCCCCGATATCTATGGGCAGAACATCGCCAACCCGATCGCGATGATCTGGTCCGGCGCCTTGATGCTCGACTTCCTGGGTAACGGCGATGAACGCTACCGCGCGGCCCATGATGGGATTCTCAAGGCCATCGAACAGGTGATCGCCGAAGGCCCCATCACCCCCGACCTGGGTGGACAAGGCTCGACCCAGGATGTTGGCCAGGCCATCGCCGCGGCGCTCTGAGGCTTGATCCAACCTGTTGACACCTTTTGCCCGCCCACACGGCGGGCTTTTCTTATTCCAGATCGACCACCCACTTCACTCCCGCCACCAATCCCTTGCTCGCGATAGCGCCAGTGCTGCCGTACACCGGATTACTTGACGACGTACACCTTGCGCACATAAACGCTGCTTTTCCAGGCACACGGGGCATTCAGCGGGACGAATACGGTATCGCCGGTGTTGACCGTCAAGTCGCTGCCGTCGGCTGCCTGTAAGGTGACGCTGCCTTCGAGCAGGTGCATCAGTTCATGCAGTTTGTGCGGTCGTGACTTGCGGGTGTAGGGCGTCGAATCCCAGATACCGATGCGCAGGTTGCTCACTTCTTCGACAAACAGATTGTGCGAGCGACATTGCGGTGGCGGGCTGAGCAGGATCTCGTCATCCGGGGCTGCGGAAGGCGAGAGCAGGGTGTGGGCGGGGAGTGCCGTCAGTCCGGGAAGGTGCGCTTCGATGCGCTGGGTGTCGGCACAGAAGGCCCAAAGCGAGCCGGGTTGCGCCTCGACCTCAAGCGCGGTCCTCCGACCGATCACCGCGCTTTCACCTGGCTTGAGCTGCAGCGTCTGCCCTTGGCTGCGCAGCGTTACTGCGCCGGCATGCACCACGAGCGTCTCACTGAAGGGGTATTCATCGACGCTGAACAGCCCGCTCGCCCGGACCACGCCGGCAGTCATGCCATCCTCTCCGGCATAGGCGATGAGGCGGTCGAACGGATCCTTGGCGCCCAGTGAACCCGGGGTGAACGGGGTTGAGGCAAGACTGCCATCGGCGTGTGCCAACAGCACTGCAGTGGGTTCGAGCATGAAGATGATTCTCCAGGGAGCATTGAGGGACGTGTGGGTTTTCAGCCAATGGCCTGGGTCACCGGCGCAAATTGCCGAACCGCACCGCTAGCCTGCGGGGGCGTGCCCCGTGCCATTTGGGCGACGGTGTCGACTTGCTTGAGCCCGGCTTCTTCCAGCCAAGGGGCCAGACCGCTGTTTGAGGGAATGTCGATGCGAACGAATGCCCCCGGCACTTGGGCCAGCAGTACGGCGATCAAGTGCTGAGCCTGTTCCAGGGTCTGGGCGATGACCGGGCCAATGCAGCGACCACGGCCAAAGGGGCGCAGCAGGGCGAAAGCGCACAGGTGACCGTCCTGTTCGATACCCACGCAATGTTCAACGACACCGAACAGGTCATTGAGTACGGCGGTTCGTTCCAGCCCGCTCCCGGCATTGGCCAGTTTGATCAACTCGGCGTGATCGGCTTCGTCCAGCACGCGGCAGTGCTCGCCGGCGGCCAGTTCTTGCGGGGCCGGCACCAGCGCTTGCCCTTGATGCTGCTGGATATGCCCAAAATCCACGAACCCCTGGCTGGCATACAGCGGGGCACCGGCCAGCGTCGCATTGAGGATGGCGGTTCGCGAGCCGCAAGCCTCGATTGCCAGTTCCATCAGTTTGCGACCGATTCCCTGGCCTTGATATTCATCGTCGACAATCACCAGGCCGATCGTGGCGTAATCCCCCTGGGCGCAGGTGAACGCCGTGCCAATCAAACGGCCCTGGTCTTCCACGACAAAACCCTGGGCAACACGTTGCAACATCGCCCAGTCTTCCAGGCGATGGGGCCACTTCAACTGCACGGACAAGGCATGGGCCGCAGGCACGTCGGCGGCGGTCATGGCGCGATAGAAGTAAGTAGGGCGTTGCGAAATGGACATGGCAGATCACCATAAAATAAGGGGCGAAATCGGATGGATGTGTGCGCTGAAAGTCTTTGTATCTCACCTGCCATCGGGCCTGGCAAGGGCGGCAAATCGATTCGGTATCTTCCGTAAGCAACGGCTCTGCCGGCCACATTTCTTGCTCAAATCAGACGCTTGGCCAGCAGTAAATACCGGGTCGTTTTTTCGCTGTTCAGATCGAAACCAGAGATCATCGAGGGCTCAATAGTTACGCTCACGATCAACCAGGCCCAGCATCGATTTGCCCCGTTGATGCCGGCGGATGTTCTCCAACAACACGCCAAAGGCACTTTCAGGCTGAGTCATCGCCGCGATGTGCGGCGTCAACAGTATCTGCGGATGGTGCCAGAAGGGGTGATCCATCGGTGCCGGCTCCTGCTCCAGCACGTCCAGCACCGCGGCGCTGATCTGGCCGTCGGCAAGGGCTTCAAGCAGGTCCGCTTCCACCAGGTGCCCACCCCGGCCCATGTTGACCAACGCTGCGCCCTTGGGCAGGTGTTGGAACAGCTGGCGGTTGAGGATCCCTCGGGTCTGCTCGGTCAACGGCAGGACGCACAGTACAATGTCGCATTGACCGAGAAAGGTCGGCAATTGCTTGTCGCCAGCAAAGCACACGACCCCCTCGATGTCATGCTCGCTGCGGGCCCAGCCCGACAAGGCAAAACCAAAGGTCTTCAAGGTGGCGAGTATCTGCCGTGCCTGCAAACCCAGGCCCATTACGCCCACCCGGCGTTGCCCGGCGGGCACCAGCCGGTGCGCTTGCCAGCACCGTTCGGCCTGTTGCTGGCGATAGCGCAACATGTCCCGGTGCAGGCTGAGCACGGCGAAACTGGCGTACTCGCACATGCCCTGGCTGATGCCCGGGTCGAGCAAGCGCACCACCGGCAGCGTCGTAGGCAACCGGCTCAGGTCAAGTTGATCCACACCGGCCGACAGGGCAAACAGCACCTGCAGATTCGGCAACAGCGTTTCGACGTCGTCCGGCGCCTGCCAGGCCGCCAGGTACTGGATATCCCGCGGGTCGCCGATGTCTGGCCAGGCACGCCATTCGATGTCCGGCGCGTGTTCGGCGAATAGGCGCCGCCAGTGTTCGCCGCGTACCGGGTCAGCTTTATAGAGCAGGGCCATGGGTCACTTCTCGCCTGAAATCAAGGAGCCCCTAGCATGCCTCAACGCCAGAGCAGGATCTGTCGAAAGGGCCGGCGTAGCAGCATCGCACTGCGTTGCAAGGTGCCTTTTGCGGCAGATTCCATGGGGCTGGAATGCCTCTGGAGGATTCTGCTGTTTGCCGGGGTGTAAACAGTCGATCCGAATTTCTCAACGACCAAGTTCGGCTTAGACAATCGCGTCGAACGCTTAACCTGTGAACACACCGCAGCCGCTTCCTGGGTGCGAGGCTCACGATGGGAAATGCCAATGAACAGTAAAGTCGAAGAAACCCCAAGTTTGCTCCGTCAGCGTGATCAATTCGTGCCACGTGGCCTGGTCACCGCGCACCCGTTGGTGATCGATCGGGCCCAGGGTTCGGAATTATGGGACGTGGATGGCAAGCGCTACCTGGACTTCGTCGGCGGCATCGGTGTGTTGAACATCGGCCACAATCACCCCAAGGTCGTCGCGGCTGTGCAGGCCCAGTTGCAGAAGATCTCCCATGCCTGCTTCCAGGTCGTGGCCTACAAGCCTTACCTGGACCTGGCCCAGCGCCTGTGCGAAATGATCGGCGGCCAGCACGCCTATAAAGCGGCATTTTTCACCTCCGGTGCCGAAGCGGTGGAAAACGCGGTGAAGATCGCCCGGGCCCACACCAACCGCTCGGCCGTGATTGCCTTTCGCGGCGGGTTCCATGGCCGGACCTTGCTCGGCACCACGCTGACCGGCATGAGCCAGCCGTACAAACAGAACTTCGGCCCGTTCGCCCCGGAGGTCTTCCACACGCCGTATCCAAATGCCTATCGCGGCGTCACCAGCGCCATGGCGTTGCAGGCGCTGGACGAGCTGTTGGCCACCCAAGTGGCACCTGAGCGGGTCGCAGCCATCATCATTGAGCCGGTGCAGGGCGATGGCGGTTTCCTGTCGGCCCCCGCCGAGTTTTTGCAGGGCCTGCGCGCATTGACGCAAAAGCATGGCATTGTGTTGATTCTCGATGAAATCCAGACCGGTTTCGGTCGTACCGGTAAATGGTTCGGTTTCCAGCACGCTGGCATCCAGCCGGACCTGGTCACGGTCGCCAAGAGCCTCGCCGGTGGCTTGCCGTTGTCGGGTGTGGTCGGCAAGGCCGAGATCATGGACGCTCCACTGCCGGGTGGCCTGGGCGGTACGTACGGCGGTAATGCGCTGTCGTGCGCGGCGGCGCTGGCGGTGATCGAGGCGTACGAGCAAGAACAGCTGCTGGCCCGTGGCGAAGTCCTGGGTGAGCGCTTGCGCCAGGGCCTGCTGCATCTGCAAACGCGTTACCCGCAGATCGGCGACGTGCGCGGCAGCGGCTTCATGCTGGCGATCGAACTGATCAAGCATGACGAGGCGCGGACCCCGGATGCCGATCTGAACCAACGCCTGATCGACGAAGCCCGGGCCGGTGGTTTGCTGGTGATCAAGTGTGGGGTGTACCGCAACGTCTTGCGCTTCCTGGCGCCGCTGGTGACCAGCGAAGCGCAGATCGACGAAGCGTTGCAGATTCTCGACGGCGCCTTGGCACGCGTCCTGGGCTGATGCCCGCGTTCATGACGTTTGCCGGGGCAAGCGTCAGTGGCGGTTAATGGAGCGTTGATCGATGGGACATCATCGGAGGCTTTACAGATGAGGCTGACTGAATATCGGGCGTTGTTGATCGACTGCGATGAGGTCTTGGTGGATCGGGACTCCGGCGTCTGGACGGCGTTGCAACCGTTGCTGGAAAACCATGGCGAGCCGTTGGACAAAGCACAGGTGCTCGCCGATTTTGACGAAGTACTGCAAGCCTTGTACCCGCGTTTCGGCGAACTGGGCTTCAGCGGCTTGCTGTGTTTCGCCCACCGTCAATTGGCCGAGCGCTGGAAGCTCAAAATCAGTTGGGAGGAGGGCATGAGCTTCGCCCGCTCGGCTGCCAGTTGGACGCTGTTCGAGGATGCGCCGGGTGCGATGCTCTATCTGCGCAAGTTTTATCGGTTGTTGGTGCAAGGGGATCGCGATGCCGAGGACCGGGGCGTGTTGTGCGAGCGCCTGGGCATCGAGCCTGATGATTTTATTTCGCTGGCGAGCGACCCGTTGCAGGATCACGATTGGCTGGCGGCCAATGGCCTGAGCGCCGAGACGATTCTTCAGGTGACCCGTCCTGGCGCCCGTCCACGGTCGGTTGGGGCTGTCTGCCTGATCTGCCGCAACGCCGATAGGTCGCCCGCGCCCTGTGCGGCGGACTACTGCATCAACAGCATGGCTGATCTGGTCGCTCAGCATCAGCTGTCCTTACGACGCTGATTTTGTTAGAAGATTGTCTTACAAACGGCAGGCAAGAGGTATGCGATGGAAGGTTTAGCGAAACTGGACCGGATCGACATCAGCATTTTGGTAGAGCTTCAAAAAGATGGCCGCATGACCAACGTCAGCCTGGCCGATGCCGTGGGCTTGTCCGCCAGCCCGTGCCTGCAGCGGGTCAAGCGACTGGAGTCGTTGGGGTACATTTCCAGCTACAAGGCCCATCTGAACCTGGCCAAGATTACCGACTCGGTGACGGTCTTCACCGAAGTCACCCTGAGCGACCACAAGCGTGAGGACTTCGCCAAGTTCGAATCGAACATCCGCCTGGTGGATGAAGTACTCGAATGCCACCTCATCAGCGGCGGCTACGATTACCTGGTGCGCTTCATGACCCGCAGCATCCAGGACTATCAGGACGTGATGGAAAGCCTGTTGGACAAGAACATCGGCATCTCCAAGTACTTCAGCTACATCGTCATCAAGTCACCGGTGCGCAAGGATGAGATTCCATTGCGCAAGTTGTTGCGGCATTGAGTTCGGGAACCATCCTAAAACAGCTGCGGGAGCGAGCTTGCTCGCGAAGGCGTCGGCAGATTCGGCATTGAGGCAAGCTGATCCACCGCCATCGCGAGCAAGCTCGCTCCCACAAGGGATCTGGGCTTTTATTCCTTGAGGAAGGTCAGCAGATCCTGATTGAGACGATCCTTGTGCGTCTCGGTCAAGCCGTGCGGCGCGCCAGGGTAGACGATCAGTCGAGCGCCCTTGATCAGCGCCGCCGAGGCCCGGCCTGAAGCGTCGATAGGCACGATCTGGTCGTCATCGCCATGGATCACCAGCGTCGGCACATCGAATTTCTTCAAATCGC
Organism: Pseudomonas fluorescens; assembly: GCF_001623525.1. Lineage (NCBI taxonomy): Bacteria > Pseudomonadati > Pseudomonadota > Gammaproteobacteria > Pseudomonadales > Pseudomonadaceae > Pseudomonas > Pseudomonas fluorescens. Next base: position 443,698 of record NZ_CP015225.1, read on the forward strand.
CGCGGAAGTCGGTAGCCGAGAATGCCGCGATCGAGTCATAGGTATTCTTGCTGCCACCCTGCATGCCTTGCACCCAGAACGACTGGATCAACCCCTGGGATGGCTTGGCGCCCTTGCGGTTGTAGCCGTAGAACGGGCCCGAGGCAATGTCCAGGTACAGCTGCGAGCGGTTCTCCAGGGATGCCTTGCGCAGGCCATCGAACACCTCGATAGGCAAGCCACCGGGGTTGGTGTCTGTCTTGAGCATCAACGGCGGGACAGAGGACACCAGCACGGCCTTCTTCACTCGAGCGGTGCCGTGACGGCCGATGTAGCGAGCCACTTCACCGCCCCCTGTCGAGAAGCCCACCAAGGTGACGTCCTTCAGGTCCAGCGCTTCAATCACCGCCGCCAGGTCATCGGCATAGTGATCCATGTCGTTGCCTTCCCAAGGCTGGCTGGAGCGACCGTGGCCGCGACGGTCATGAGCCACCACGCGATAACCCTTCGAGGCGAGGAACATCATCTGGCCTTCCCAGCTGTCGGAGTCCAGTGGCCAGCCGTGGCTGAAGGTCACGACCTGACCATCGCGCGGGCCCCAGTCCTTGTAATACAGCTGGACGCCATCCTGGGTGGTGATGTAACTGGCGGACTGAACCACGCTGCCGACAGCAGACGCGCTGGTAGCGGACTGGACAGGTGACGCGGCTTCGGCGCTGAGGGTGGCCAATGCCAGGGTGGCGACAGCGAGGGTGCGGTTGAATGTGTTCATCGTTTCTCTCTCCATAAGGTCAGTTTGATCTGCGGCGATCGTCGTCGATCGCGTTGGTGGGCAGATTAGAGAGAGAGGCCGAGGACGAGAACGGCGCCGGTATCGATAGCAACTATGGGAAAATCGGATAGCTGCGTTTCGCTTCGGTTGCGTGTGAATGGTCGGCGCGGGTTATGGTGACCTTGTGGCGAGGGGATTTCTCCCCGCTGGGTTGCGCAGCAACCCCAAAATTTAAGGGGACTGCTACGCAGCCCAACGGGGATAAATCCCCTCGCCACAATTGCCTGCTCTGTACAGATTCACACGGATGAAAGCGGCAGTGTCTTCAGGCCATTTGGCGTTTGAATATGCGCCACCAGGTAGGGAGCCGAAGACCCTTGCCGTGCATGAAGATGAACCGGGCCAGAAAAGTTCATGGCCGTCAGGATCGCGCTGACTTTTTCCGGATCCGTATGGAAGATCTCCAGCGCCAATAGCGCGCACCCCTTGTCCTGGAGCATGTCCGCAGGATGAGGCCCAGGCGCCCATTGAATGAGGGTGGGGACTGATCCAGCCATGGGAAGGCTTCCATCAGCCGGTATGGTGATTTGCCAATTCAGTGCTCCTCTCGTCATGGGTTCGACATCTCCGACAAGGCCAGGGCAGGCATCACGAGCCGTATGGATATCATCGGTGCGTGCTACCCAGGTCGCCAGGCGTGCCGGCGAATCGGGGGCCAATTGATCGAGGCCGAACCAGCGTGCCCGGTGCGGACGTAGGGCGGACGGGTCCACGGCAATCACTTCGAGGTAGACCCCGGGGCCAAGGTGCAGCAGCCTGTTATGGGTGCCCATGCGTGAGTGGACGCCACCCGGCTGAAGGTCGACGCCCAGCGCGTCAGTCACGAACGCGCAGCCGGTATCGAGGTCCGTTGCCACGATGACGAGGTGATCAAGGGTGGTTTTCATGTGTTCATCCATCCGTGGGTTGGGAACTATCTGTCGTCATCAACCAAAAGAAGGCATCGGCCCCAGCGAGTGCAAGATCCACATGACCGCCGCCACTGCTGCCAGCGCGGCGACCACAATGCCGATCAGCACCCATTTCAGGATTTTCTGCCCTTTCGACGGCTGGGACCTTGGCCCGTGTGCCTCGACCATGTGCCGAATTTCTCCGGCGCATCGCGGGCAAACAGCGGTGTCGTAAGGGAGGAGGGACCCGCATTGATCACAGTTTGTCATGTCGTCACTTCGAGGCTCAAAGGAGGGGGTGCCCTTTATGGGCTCGTAAAAGCGGACCGAACATGTGTGGCGTCAGTCACTTAATATTTGTAGACGATGCCCAGCCTGCCCATGATCTCCAAGGCATTGATCAGGCCCAGGCCGTTCATGGGCAGGCAGGCGAAGGCCTGGTATTCATCGAAGTGCGTGCCGATGGCCAACAACTTCAAGTTATGGGCCTCCAGCTGGGCGTTGAAATACTGCAGGAGCGCACGCTCCCAATCGTTGGCGCGGTTGATGGCATCGATGGCGTTACGCTCGGGCGCAGGGATTTCAATGCCCAACTGTCGCAGCGGGGCGAGGGCATTGACGGCATCGATCCCGCAGGACGACCACTCCTTCCATTCGAACCCGGCCAACTGATTGGTCTCGGTGAGTGCTGACTCGATCTGCGTCCAAGCCCAATCCCACTGCCCGGTAGGCGCCGGGATGTTCTGAATGAGCGCCTGCGCGCGCGCCTCGTCGAACAGGCAATCAAACAGATCGGCCAGGGTATCGGCCAAATCGGGCTGCGGCCCGTGTCCCTGGGTGTCCAGGTCGTGGCTCAAGCGCTGCCATAGACTGCTCAGCTCGGCCCAGTCCTCGTCGTCCATGTCGTCATCGATCACCTGGGCCTTATGGCCGCGCAGGTAGTTATCCAGCCGTGTCTTGCGCACGCGTACGCTGCCCTCGGCGAGATCGACCTCATAGCTGCGGTAATCCAGGTAGTTGGTCTGGAAAACGATGCGGTCAGCAAACACCTCATGGGCGAGGCTTTCCTCAGCGTCGAAATACGCCGCGCCTTCGCAGTTGCCATGGGCGGTGATGATGCGTTGAAACGACAGTGGGTCGATCGGATTCATGTGGGCGGGTCACAGGAAGAAGGGCGAAACGGAAGCGCGGCGTACGCTGTCCGATATCCAGATCGTGCTGATCGTACACCAAGGCCTGGAGATTGCTAAGGGCGGAATGTGGGCTGCGTCAACTGGCGGGCGCGTGTTTGGGTCTATGCTTACCTTGCCCCTTTGAACCAAGCCCGTCCATGCACAAACACCGAACAATCCACCGGGAGAACATGTGAGACATTCGACACCGGTTGCAGCGCTGATCTGCCTATTGCTTGGCACGGTTGATGCCAGGGCCGAGGAGTATCAAGTCATCACCGAAGAGTGGGCACCGTACAACTATCAGGAAAACAATCAGCTCACCGGCATGACCACCGAGATCGTCCGGGCCATCATGGCGCTCACCGGGAATGACTTCGAGGTGCTGTTGCAGCCGAGTATGCGAGCCACCCAGGTACTGAAGACGCGACCCAAGACCATCATGTACTCCCTGTTCCGCACACCGGAGCGCGAGCCGTTGTACAAATGGGTCGGACCGATCGTGGAGGAGTCCATCCACCCCTATCAACTGGCCAGTACGCCGCCGGTGAACTCCCTGGAACAACTGCTGCATGCCCCGCAGATCACCACCCGTCACGCCGGCCTGGTGCCGCAGATGTTGCAGTCGCTGGGCTTCAACAACCTGGATAAAAGCGCCACCGAGAGCAAGTTGCTTTACCGCATGCTGCTTGCCGGGCGCACCGGCATCATCATCGGTGACACCGATGCGGGCGTGGCTTATTACAGCCGTCAGTTGAACATCGCGCCGGGCACCTTGCGACGGATCCCTATCGAACTGTATCGCTCATCGCTGTACATCGCCTTCAGCCCTGACAGTGAGGATGAAGTGGTGGCGGCGTGGGCCAGTGCGTTGGAGAAGTTGCGGCGTTCCGGGGAGTTGGAGCGGATTCAGCGGCGGTATGAGGGGGCGGTGGGGCAATGAGCGCGCGGAACCGGCGAAAGCCGGCCCCGCAGACCTGCACTCACTTCACGCTCTGCACATGCATGTCGATGGATATCGAGTCATTTTTGTCAGTACTGGCGTGATAGAAGAACCCATAGTCAACCAAGTAGTAATAGTGCTTCAGCGGCACGACTGTTGAGCTTGGGCGCTGTTCACGGCAGCTCAACGCCTTGGCGTTACCGCTCAAGGCTGGGTTCAGTCGTTTGGCTGGCCCTTCACTGTCGACGGTACAGTCGAAGGTTTTCGGTTCCTTGCCCACGGTGCCGATCAGATTGCTGGTGAGGCTGCCCTGGCGGGTAAAGCCCAACTGACTGCCCACAGGCATACGCTGCCAATCGCCACGGAAACTCAGGCTGTTGACCACCTCGGTGTTCTCGGAACGCGTGGCCTGCTCTGTGCCCGATAGCCTGATCAGGCCGCGCCAGTTGATCTGGCGACCATTGAGGTTTTCGCTTTTGTGAACAATGCTGAGCTGCCGGGTCACAGGGTCAGTGGACAGGAAGTACTCAGTACGCTCCGGCCAACTTTCTTGGGCATGACTGGCGGTGCCTGCCAACTCAATATAAGTCAGCGTCTTGACCGGGGCCGGCATGTGAAGTTGCTCAATGCTCCTCAACACACCTGGGTTGATGTCGGGCAGAGCGTCCGCCGCGATCGGTGCTTTGGTACGTGACTTGAACGTCGGCAGAGTGGCAATGGTCGTAGGCGCGTTGCACACGAGTTCAAAAACCTTCAACTGATCCTGAGTGGCCGCTGTCATCGCCTTGGCCTCGGGAAACATCTCGATTTTCCCGTCAGTGACCTCGTTATTGGCATTGAGGTAATAACGGGCCAACAGCGTGACCTTTCGCGCTGCGCAGTCCAGCGTGTACTGCTCGCGGGTCTGCGTGAAAGGAGACCGACTCAGCGGGTTCAGGCGGGTCTGCGGCTCGTCGTAGGCCATCCAGAACTGCACCTGTTTACCGTTTTTGCGCACGCTGCTGTTATCCAGCAACAGCCACCGTTCAGCGTCCCCCTTCATCACCTGGCGCCAATCCGGAGCGGGGAGGTTTTTACACGCCTGGGTGAACTCCCGGTTGTTCATCAGCGTGGCGTGATAACGCTCGGGCAACGCTGTTGGCGGGGCATAGTGGCCGCTATTGTTGGCGTAGGAGCGGCGGAGCATGAACGAGTAAACCTGGTTGACCTGAGGTCTGGAGCAGGCCGCCGAAAACTGAACCGTTTGCCAGAAGGGTATGTTCGGTTCGCGGGGGGCGAACACCTGGAAGTTGATGACGTCGCCTTCGCGCATCAGGCTATTGGGCGTCAACGGCTGAGCGAGCAGGGTGGCTTGCTTATCGGCTGGTGGCTGTTGGCTGGCGCAGGCGGTTAGCAGCACTGAGGCGATGAGAAGGGTAGGGCGTTGCACAGATGTCTCCGGTAAGTCCATTGAGGGAGGCGGGGTGGGGCGATGTCTTGGGGCTGGGGCTTAGAATAGAGGGAGTGATTAGCAGATGCGAGCCCTGGCCAGCAATCAGGCCGGCCAGCGTCGGTGAAACGACGACTACCGGCCTGTGGCACTGCATCGAGCCACAACACGGGTTGGGGCTTAACGGAACGTCCAATGGGTAACTGGTTTACCTACGGGCGCTAGGCCAAAGGTATAACACGGACCCATTCATGTATGAGTTTTATCCTCTACCGTCTTCAAGTAGGCCGCAGGTACCGACTCCACAAGCCAAACGCCGTTGTCCGCCTGAAAGAACCGAACCCCTGCCTGTTTCATACCCTGTACATCAACAGCGAGTAGAACAGGTTGTCCATAGCGCTTGCCGACGGCCATTGCCGTTTCGGGACTTTCAGTCAGATGGACATGGTGCCGACTGCCTGGGATCAAGCCCTGCACCTCGATGGAGGCCATGAAGCGGCTGGCGGTTCCATGATAGAGCTGGGCAGGTGGTGTTTTTTCGACGTGTTGCACCTGGACTTGCCCGGTGCTGTGACCTTGTGCGGCTCGAATGCGTTGGCCATCTTCAGAGAGCGTGAAACGCTTCTTTTCGTTGGTCTCGACCACCTCGTGCAGCATCTGGTAGTCGAAGGTATGGCCATGTTGGTGGGCGTTCGAAATCAGATTATCAATGTCGGCCCAACCGTCGCGGTCCAGGACTAGCCCCATGGATTCGGGGGCGTGGCGTAGTACGTAGCTGAGGAGCTTGCTGATGTCGTCGCGTTGTTTCTTGTTCAAGGAAAGGTCCGTTTTCATTAGCTGATTGCAAATAGTACTGTGCTTGGTTGTATGGCGGCACTCAAACGAACGTTGCCCGCAGGCCGACGCGGGCAGTTTCGTCGGCTTTGGCGCACAAGGTAAGGGATTCCCACGGTTTCGCAGGCGTTGTGATGGCTGCGCGGGGAAACGGCGTATCGACTGATTTCGGGGGGCGTGAGGCAGGCGCATGATGAAATCACTCGCGGCAGTCTTTCTACCGCGCTTGATAGTACTGCGCTCTACGCCTGGCTTCTTCCCGCTCCATTTCTTCATAATGCTTGCGTTCTTCCCGCTCCCTCGCTTGATGGCGCTCGCGGTGTTTCCTGTCTGCTGCTCTATCCATTTCGCGCTGGTGTTCCCAGTGACGCCTGTTTGCCTCTCGATAGTCCTGGTTCCGATCACCGGCAAATGCGCCCGCTGAGGTGAAGCCAATCCAGGCGAGTACAAAAATGGCAGCCATTTTCATGTGATTGTCTCTCTAGCGCAGAGGTATGCAGGGGGTGCCATTTGCGGCTTCCGGTAGACCATAAGGATGGTCGCAAGTGCACTGCTTTGGGTTGAGAGGGGACGTTCCAAGTGGGCGCCAACGTTAATGCCGTTGTAGCCACTCGGGATGCCGTCATATATCAAGTTGTCGATTTCAAAACCGCGCGCCTTGTAGATCTGCCGACCAGGACCAGAGGAAAAGTCCAGGAACAAACCGGGCGTCGCCTTGACCACGTCGTTGATGTCGGTCATCGGTTTTCATGTGGTGGAGCGAGGGTTTCCGATCCGTCGGGGTGTAACGCATTGAGAATGCGTTGATGCGGAAAAACCTGAGGTGCGGAGCATGAATGCCCAGGGGAGCAAGTCTCTGCGGCTAATTAATCCAGATGCGTTGCATCTGGGCTGAGGTACTGAGACCAGGCACGGCGGTCAGTGAGTTTTTGTGACAGCCGAGCGAATTTTTATCGATTGCTGGATTGACAGCGCCTTCTTAGGATTTCCACTGACCAACTGGGCTTGGCAACGATAATAAAAGAGGAATTCTCGATGACGCTTGCAAACAAGAAAGTCGCCGTAATTACCGGCGGCGCTATGGGTATCGGAGCGGAAGCGGCAAGTGCGCTGGCGAGTGATGGCCACCATGTAATCATTTGCGACATCAATACCACCGAGGCCGAACGTTTCGCGCAACAGCTGCGTGACCAAGGTTTCTGCGCCGATGCCTTCCAGATCGATGTCGGTACACCTGCCTCTGTGTCTGCTGCGTTCGAATGGGTTGAGGCCAAGTTTGGGCGCTGCGATGTGTTGGTCAATTCTGCAGGCATCGCCAAGACCATGCCTTTCCTGGAATTTGATGCCGATGTCTTCAACCGGACAATGCTGATCAATGTCACGGGCACGTTCTTGTGCTGCCAGCTGGCGGCACGCATCATGCGTAAGCACGAGTTCGGTCGGATCATCAACATTGCCTCCGTTGCCGGGATGCGCGCAGTGGGCAAAGGCCGGACGGCCTACGGCACATCAAAAGGTGCTGTGATCGCGCTGACAAGGCAGATGGCCGTCGAACTGAGCGAATACGGAATCACCGCAAATGCCATCGCCCCTGGACCGGTCGATACGCCGATGACCAAAGAGCTGCACAGCGATGAGTTCCGTAAGGCTTACAGCAATGCCATCCCAGCGAAACGTTATGGCACCACGCGTGAAATCGCCGGAGCAGTCAGCTATCTGGCGTCTGACGTCTCAGCTTACGTCAACGGAATTGTCCTGCCCGTGGATGGTGGTTTCCTTGCGTGGGGCGCTGGCGATATCTGAGTTGCGCTGATACGAATAAACGGGGTGCGTAATGACTAGGCACTCCCTGTGCGGCTGATCATTCGGCCGCCATTTCTTCTACGATCCACTTCACCAGGTCTGCTGTGTCGGCCCGCGCTCTGGCGTTGGGCGAGATCCACAGCACCAATTTTTCCGGGCCTTCAACACAGCCAAACGGGGCTACCAGCGCGCCGCTCTCCAGTTCCGCTTGCACCAGCATCCGCGGCACACAGGCAAATCCCAAGCCGACCTTAGCCGCTTGAATCAGCAGATAGAAATGCTCGAAGTATTCCAATTCAGGGGGATCGGGCATGGTCATCTGCAACGCTGAATACCATTCTTTCCAAGCATGCGGGCGAGTCTTGGTAGCCAGCAGCTTTTTGCCGCTCAAGTCGCTCACTTGCTGCACACCTGAAGCCTTAAGGTAATCAGGCGAGCATATAGCCCCAATCCATTCATTGGCCAACGGGATCGGCGCGATGCCGGGAGGTGGGTCAATGCTTTCCAAGCGTATTGCGACGCTGACGCCATCTTGGACAAAGTCGATTGGACCGTGTCCGGTTCTCAAGCCCAGCTCCATCGTCGGAAAGTTGCTGTGCAACCCGGCAAGCCTGGGTAGCAACCAATGCATCATGATCGACGCCGAACATGACAGCTCCAGCGGTTGAGGGCGCACTTCGTCAATACTTTGCTGGATCAAGTTGAATGCGCGGCTCAAGCCAGCGGCAAGGCGCGCGCCTTCTGGAGTCAGTTTAGTGCCATGCGCATTGCGCGTGAGCAAGACGACCCCCAGCACATCCTCAAGCGTCCGAATGTGTCGGCTGATAGCACCGTGAGTCACGGAAAGGGCATCAGCGGCTTCGCCGAAGGTGCCTTTCCTCGCAACCATTTCGAAAGCTCTGAGTGCATTGAGAGACGGTCGCGGAGGGGATGACATGTGCGCACCTCGTGAACAGGCCATGGCGACCAGAGCGCCGGTCGAATCAGAAGCCTAATGTGAGTTTTTCTCAACTTAGCGGGAAATCATATCGTTAGCCCGTCAGCAGGGTCAATGTATATTCGAGGTGAAGGCCGCCCCTGCAAAAGCGGCCAATGAATATAAAAAAAGTAGAGCCAAGGTGATTATCGATGGTCGATCAAACAGCCGGGCGCGAAGAGTTTACGGCCCGTTTCTTCGTAGAGAGCAGTTACCCGATTGAACGGGTCGGCGAGGTCATCGCTGGCGAGCAATCCAGCGGTACATTCATTGCCTTGCCCGGCGAATCAGCTGAGTTGAAAGAGCGTTCACGGGCCCGTGTGGTGTCGGTCAAGTCTCTTCCAGCGGTCACCAGCGCTTCGTTACATAGCGAATACCTGGCTAGGCACAATCCTTCGGCGACGTACTATCGCGGCGAAGTTGAAATCGCTTTTCCAACGGCCAATATTGGTCCGAATCTTCCTGCATTGCTGACCACCATTGCCGGCAATCTATTCGAGATAGGTGAAGTCAGCGGTTTAAGAGTGCTCGATGTCGATCTTCCGGCAACATTTGCCGCTGGCTTCTTGGGCCCACAGTTCGGTATTGAAGGGACTCGTAAACTGTGCGGCGTTCATGACCGTCCAATCATTGGCACCATCATTAAACCCAGCATCGGCCTGACACCTGAGCAGACCGCTACCGTGGCCGATGAGCTGTGCGCGGGTGGTATTGAGTTCCTCAAAGATGATGAACTCTTGATCGACCCGACCTATGCATCCTTCGATGCGAGGCTAAATGCTGTCATGCCTGTACTTCACAAGCATGCAGATCGCCTCGGCAGGATGCCAATGTACGCGATCAATATTTCTGGGAGCATTGATGAAATGCTTCGCCGCCACGACGCCGTGCTGGAGTCGGGGGGGACCTGCGTCATGCTCTGCCTGAACTGGGTTGGGCATTCGGGGGTCGAGCATATCCGCAAGCATTCCCAACTACCTATTCACGGCCATCGCAACGGCTGGGGTGCCTTTACCCGCAATCCACAGCTGGGCTTTTCGTTTGAGGTCTATCAGAAAATCTGGCGCCTGGCTGGCATCGATCATCTGCACGTCAATGGCATTCAGAGCAAATTCTGGGAACCGGATGACTCAGTTATTGCCTCGGCACTGAGCTGCCTGACCCCGTTTTCGGGCGTCCAACCGATCCTGCCGGTCTTCTCTTCCGGCCAATGGGCTGCGCAAGCGCCAACGCTGTTCGAAAAGCTGCAGTCGGTGGACCTCATGCATCTGGCGGGTGGTGGAATTATCGGCCATCCCCTAGGTATCGGTGCCGGCATTCAGAGTATGCGCGAAGGATGGGAAGCGGCAACTCAGGGCATACCCCTGCAACAGTATGCAGAGGGCAGACCCGCACTAACCGCCGCCTTGGCAAAATTCGGAGGCGTATAAATCATGCGTTCAGCCAATACGCCCAGGCTTCGTCTGGTGTTTTACGGTGATGATTTCACCGGCTCGACCGATGCTCTGGAAGTCCTTACCGCAGCCGGCCTGAGATGCGCACTGTTTTTGACGCCACCGTCGCCCGAGTTGTTAGAAGAGCTGGGTGGTTTTGACGCCATTGGCATCGCTGGCGATAGCCGCGCGTTATCCAATGCTGAAATGGATGAAGTGCTTCCAGACCTATTCGAAGCAATCAAGCGCCTGTCCCCCGATCTTGTGCATTACAAAGTTTGCTCCACGTTCGACAGCGCTCCCGACGTGGGCAACATTGGCCATGTCATTGAGCTCGCATCACGCGCCTTTGGGGTCAAGGGGGTGCCGATCATCGCGGGTAACCCGGCCCTGGGTCGTTACTGCGTGTTTGGCAATTTGTTTGCGTTGTCCAAGACGGACCACTGTGTACACCGGATCGACCGCCATCCCGTCATGCGGGCGCACCCCATCACGCCTATGGGAGAAGCCGATCTGAGTGTCCATATCGGCCAGCAAAAGCATTTATCGATTGCCAAAATCGACATCCTTCAGCTTGACCAAACTGCCGACCTGACTTCCTTGGTCAGCCAAGCTTCTCTGAGTCATGACTCGGTTCTGATCGACGGCACTACCACTGCTCATATGACCCTTGCAGGAAAAGCACTCACGGAGATCTCTAGCCGCTCGGCGCCGTTATTCGTGGTTGGCTCTTCAGGTGTCGAGTATGGATTAACGCAGCACTGGCATTCGGTGGGGCTGATAGATGCCTACCAAACTCAGGTCATTGCGCTGCAGCCCGCCAGACAAGTGTTGGTCATTTCTGGAAGTGCGTCCCCGTTAAGTCGCGCTCAAATCGATACCGCTATCGCGAGTGGATTTGTCGAACTGGCGGTGGATGCGGCAGCGATCCTCGCAGAGTCACATAAAGGCGGGATGGTCCAGGATGTGGTGGCGACGGCAGTCGCGCACCTCAAAAGCGGACGCTCCGTGCTGATCCACACGGCAAAAGGTCCGGATGACCCGAGAATCGAACAGATGATCGACGCGATGACCGCCAAAGGACTGCTTCGTGACGAGGCAAAAATCCGCGGCGGTAAGCAATTGGCTGTCGAAATGGGCTACATCGTCCTGGACATTCTTAAGGCGTATCCGCTCGAAAGACTGGTTATATCCGGCGGTGATACGTCAAGTCAGATCACCAAGATTCTCGCCCCTGATGCATTGGTCATCAAATCCGATCTCTCTCCCGGTGCGCCCCTCTGCCAGGTGCGCTCAAACAAACCGTACTTGGACAACCTGGAAATCGCCTTGAAAGGCGGGCAGATGGGTGACCAGGACTACTTCGTAAAAGCGCTCACAGGTAGGCGCTAACTTCCGTTCCAGGACAGGAACACGCTTGCATATTTACAATAACAACAGGTGAAACTATGCAAACCTCACTCTTAAGTAACAGCGAGACTCATCATGAACATGTTGATGATGAGAAGAAAAAATCCATGAAAAATGTTGTTGCCGGAAGTCTCTTCGGCACAGCGTTAGAAACCTATGACCTCTATTTGTACGGTACCGCGGCGGCGCTGATCTTTGCTCCTCTGTTCTTTCCTGGCACTGATGAAGCTGTCTCAAGACTCGCCTCGCTAGCGTCCTTCGCCATATCGTTTGTCGCACGGCCACTGGGTTCGCTGGTGCTTGGACATTTCGGCGACCGGATAGGCCGCAAGAAATTGCTCTACCTCACGCTGATCATCATGGGCTTGAGCACCGTCGGCATCGGCTTGCTGCCTACCTACGCGAGCGTAGGAATCTGGGCACCCATCATGCTGTGTGTGCTGCGCTTCATCCAGGGCTTCGCTTTTGCCGGAGAATACAGCGGTGCAGTGCTCATGCTACTTGAGCATGCGCCCCGGCGAAAACGTGGTTTTTATGCAGCCATCAACAATATTGGTCCGGTGTTCGGATTCATCGCCTCGGCGGGGTTGCTGCTGATCGTCAGCAGTTTATTGTCGGTGGAGGATTTCTATAAGTGGGGATGGCGCATCCCATTCATTGCCAGTCTCGCCCTGTTGGTCGTTGGCGTCTTCGTACGGTCTAAAGTTGCCGAATCTCCGGTGTTCGAAAAGACCGCCGAAAAACGCGCGGTAGCCAAGGGGCCGGACCTATCACCGGCCATGCGCCTGTTCACCAAGTACCCTAAACAGTTACTTTTGGTCGCAGGTGCCAACATTTGTCATTTTTCGACATTTTATCTTTTTACCGTGTTCGCATTGAGTTACGGTCAGAAGGAACTGGGCCTTTCCAATGCCTTTGTGCTCGCGGTAGCGATGGTAGCCATTTGCACGCACCTGGTAATCGTTCCCTTCGCCGGCGCAATGGCCGATCGACTGGGTCGACGCACCATGATGTTGATCGGCTTCGCGGTGACTGCGCTGGCCGCGTTTCCCTTCTGGCATCTATTTTCCACAGGCCAGTTCCTACCCATGGTCTTGGGCTCATGCCTGTTCATGGCCGGCTACGGCCTGGTATACGGTGCTGTGCCTTCATTCACCGGCGAGGCATTCGGACCCAGCGCACGATTCACCGGGTTCGCCATGGCCACCAATGTCGGTGGCATCATCGGTGGCGGCACGGCACCCATCGTCGGCGCCTATCTGCTCAGCCATTATGGCTCGCCCTATGCCATCTCGGTCTACACGGTAGTGCTCGCGGCAATCTCTGCCTTGTGCGTCTACCTGTCAGCCGAAACCAGAACGATCAATATCACTGACGAGTAATGACCCCCGCGTGCGGCTTGTCCACATGTGCCGCACGCTTGTTCGACTCGGCAAGCGTAACGCCCTCCAGGCATAAGCGGGTGCAGACCACATTTATCAGTAAGCGGGTCAGACCACGTTCATGAATCGTGGTCTGACCCATACCCTCCTGGCGAATATGATGATTCGAACAGCACCGGTGGCATAGGAATCCGGTGTCTCGAGAGGTTCGTGGTTTTAACTGGCCAGAGTGATCACACTCTGGGCAGCGAGGACGAGGTCTGCTGCCCGCTCGCCAATGACCACGCAAGGCGCCATGGTGTTGCCGACGGTGATTCGGGGCATGACCGAGGCATCCGCGATCCGCAATTTCTCGATGCCATACACGCGCAACTGATGGTCGACCACAGACATTTCATCTCGGCCCATTTTCGCGGTGCAGGACGGGTGCCAATAGGACACGGCGGAATTGCGGATGAACTGCTCCATGGCGCGGTGCGCTTTCGGCCCGGGCACCACCTCGCGTTTTACCAGGTCGTTGAAGGTTTCGCTGTTCCCGAGTGCCCTGCAGAGGTCGATCGATGCAAACGCCGCCGCCATGTCCTCGGGCGCGCTCAGCGAGTTCGGCTCGATGAGTGGAGCATCCGACGGCCCGGCGCCCGATAGGCGCAGGCGCCCTCGACTGACAGGCCTGGCCAGCCCTGCGAACATCGTCCAACCCTGTTGCGGTGGCTGGATACCCACTTCAGCAGGAGAGGGCACCGCAAATTCAAGCTGGCAGTGCAGCAGGTCTGGCGCGTCCAGGCGACTGTCGCTTTTCCAGTACAACGTGGTTTCACAACCGCCGCCACCAACCGCCTGGGGTTGCAGGTACTCCCAGGTACAGCCAAAGGCAACATGATCCTGAAGATTCTGACCCACACCGGGAAGGTGACTGGCCGGGACGATGCCATGGGTGCGCAGTTCACTCTCCGGGCCGATGCCTGACTGCATGAGCACCTTGGGCGTGTTCACCGCGCCCATGGACAAGACGACTTCGGCTTCGGCATAGAAGCAGTGCCGTTGCCCTTCGATGATCACTTCGACACCGACAGCTCTTGTGCCCCTAAGCAGGACACGGGAGACCAGCGCGCCGGTGAGGACGGTCAGGTTCGGTTGGTGCAGCCGTGGTCGGACATAGGAATCGTAAACGGATTCGCGCCTGCCCTGGTTGATGCGTAGATCGGTGATCGCAGCCCCGCCGGGGCCTTCCATCATCGCTCCGTTGGGACTGTCATATCGGGGGATACCCAGGCGGCTGGCCGCTTCCAGGGTTGCCCAGGCGAGGGGTTGAGGCGAGGCCGGCTGCTCGACATGCACGGGGCCACCTGAACCACGCCGTGCGGCATCCGGGCTGCCGTGCCAGTTCTCGATCCTGCGGTAGTAATCCAGCACCGAATCGTATCCCCAGGCGCAGTCGCCGGACTCGGCGGCGAAGTGATCCCAGTCCGATCGATGCCCGCGTGCCCAGACCATCACGTTGATGCTGGAGCCACCTCCAAGCCCCTTGCCCATGTTCAAGGAAAGACGACGCCCGTTGAGGTGCGGGTTGGATTGTCCTGCGAATGCCCAGTCGCGCTCTGAACCGAGGTTCAGCGGCCACTGCGCCGGCTCTGCAACTTCAGGGCCGGCGTATTCGTTGCCTGCTTCAATCAACAACACGCGTGCGTTGTCCTGTTGGGCAAGGCGGGCCGCAACCACGCAGCCGGCCGTACCCGCACCACACACGATGAAGTCGTAGTTCCGATCACGCCGATGATTCATGCGTCCGTCCATATCGATGCAGCGGCTGGGTTCAGGGTTATCCGGGGGGCCGCGGCGATCACTGTTCGCCAACGCTTTTCACGGCATCGAGAATCACCTTGGCCACTTCGGCTGGCTGCGACTGCTGGGGCACGTGGCTGGTGTGCACCTGCGCCAGGGTGGCGCCGATACGCTTGGCGGCGGAGCGCTGGACATCGGGATGGATCATCCGGTCCTCGGTGGCGAGCAGATACCAGGACGGTTTGGTCTTCCAGGCAGAGACGGTCGTTTTGTCCTCGAACGCGGATGCCTTGATGGGGCCTTGCGTCGCGGTCATCACGGCGGTCTGCGCCGCTGGAAGATCCTGGGCGAAGTCCTTGGCCATGCCTTCCGGGGTCAAGTAGAGGAAACCGTTGCCGTCAGCCTTGATCTGACTGATACCCGGGGGAGTGGGCGCGCCTTTGCCTTGTTCGCCGCTGGTTTGACCGGCATCGGGAGCGAAGGCGGCGACGTACACCAGGGCACGGACTTTCTTGTCGCTGCCGGCCTGGGTAATCACGGTGCCGCCCCAGGAATGACCGACCAGCACGACCGGGCCCGGCTGATTGTCCAGCGTTCTTTGCGTGGCAGCGACATCGTCGGCAAGCGAGGTGAGCGGGTTTTGCACGACCGAAACGGCGACCCCCTTGGCCTGCAGAAGCGGCACGACCTTGGCCCAATCGGAGCCGTCGGCGAATGCGCCGTGTACGATGACCACCGAAGGCGTTGTATCTTGGGCCTGGCTGATACCGGCGGCCAATGTGCTTGCAAGGGCGAAGGCGACGGTGACGGCTTTTGATCTGAATGTTTTCATGGCATGAACTCCTGTGTGGGGGCTCAATTCTGCTGACTGGCCTGCTTCGTGGGCATCGGTCATTTATCCGACCCCAAGGCATTTTTCATGGATAGTGCGTTGCAACTGGACATTTCATTGAGCGCGGCGCTGCAGGCGATCGGCCAGGTCGGGGACCTCAGCATGGGCCAGCCACTCGGGCATTCCCGACGCGTTGCCGCACTGGCGCGCAGTCTGGCGCAGGCCTCACACGGCGATGGCGAGCACCTGAGGGTGGCGGAGCAGGTCGCCTTGCTGCGCTGGTCCGGCTGCACCGCCAACGCCGAAGGGTTTGCGGATCTGCTCGGTGATGACGTCGATGGCCGCCGCGCGATGCTCGACCTGACCCTGAGCAAAGAGGCCATGAACGCGGTGCATCAGGCGACCCCGCTGGCCGTTGTGCACTGCGAGGTCTCCGGCGAAGTCGCGAAAACCCTCGAACTGGGGGCCGCTGTCGAGGCAGGCTTGTGCCGCGTATTCGAAACCTACGATGGGACTGGCCGGCCGCTGGGCTTGACCCATGAGCACATTCCGGAGGTCGCCTATCAGGTGGTGCTTGCCGGTGATCTGGATATTCTCAGTCGAGCACATGGCTTGGACGCGGCGCTGCGCTGGATCCGCGACCAGTCGGATCGGCGCTATCCCGCTGCCCTCGCGTCGTTGCTCATGGATAACGCCAGGGCGTGGCTGGCAGACCTGGATGGCCGCTCTCAAAACCCGGTCCATGGGGAGGCCGAACGCTCCGTCTCGCTGACCTTGGTGGGGGACGTGATTGACTTGAAGCTACCCTGGCTGGCGGGGCATTCGCGGCGGGTGGCGCATGTCGCCATGGAGACTGCGCGCTTGTGGGGGCTAGGTGAACCCACCCTGATAGCGCTCGGAAAGGCGGCGCTTGTCTACGGTCTGGGTCGGGCAGCCGTTTCCAACCAACTCTGGAACACCGCCGGGGCGCTGCCTTATAGCGCCGCGGAGCGGGTGCACCTGGTTCCCTACTGGACGCAACAGGCGCTGAGGCCTATCAGTGAACTGGCCGTGCCTGCCGAGATTGCCGCCCATGCCTACGAACGGCTCAACGGCAGTGGCTACTTTCGAGGTGTGATGGGGGATGCACTGTGTGCCGAGCATCGACTGTTCGCCACTTCCGTAGCCTGGGTCGCACTCAGGGAAGCCAGGCCCTGGAGGGCGGCCTACGGCGAATCGGAGGCGGCCAGACTGCTGGAGCAGGATGCCGCCAGTGGTTTGTTCGACAAGGCTGTATGCGAAGCGGTTATCGCCGCTGCACGTGGCGAGCGTCGGACTCATCAGCCGAAGAGTTCGTTACTCACCGCACGGGAGTGTCATGTGCTCCTGGAAATCAGCCGTGGCGCCAGTAACAAGCAGGTGGCGCGACTGCTTGACATCAGTCCGAGCACCGTTCGCACACACATGGAAAGCATATTTCGCAAACTGGAATGCTCGACCCGAGCTGCCGCGACTCTGAAAGCATTGACGCTGGGCTTGATCTCCTGATGCCAAGGCGCGGCAGATCGATCATTCTTGGGCGGACGGATTGGCGCGAGCCAGGGCGATGAATGCCTTGACCGCGGCAGAGGGGTTGCGACGGTTCGGGTAGTACAGGCAAAGCTTGTCCCTGGGCGGTGTCCAATCTTCCAACACTCGCTCGAACTGTCCGGCCTGGATTTCATCCTGAACGTCCTGCTCCATGAAAAAGCCGAGCCCCATGCTTTCCTGCACCACTGCCTTGACGACGCTCGGTTCATCGAGCGTGAGCGGGCCGCTCACATCGAGCCTGGTCACTTCCCCATCGCGCTCGAAATGCCAAGGAAAAATCGCCCCATTCGGCAAACGAACACGCAGGCACCGATGGTTGAGCAGATCAGGCGGCGTCCGTGGCCTACCGTATTGCTCGAAGTACGCCGGTGTACCGACCACGGCATACCGCTGCGGCAGGCCGAGGGGGATCACGATCATATCGCTCGGTACGAGGCTCGCGGAACGGACGCCGAAATCGAAGCCGTCAGCGACGATATCCACCAGGCGGCCTTCGGTGACAAGGTCGATGTGTACCTTCGGATGATGCCGCAGGAATTCCATCATCAACGGCAGCAGTGCCGCTCGAGCTGCGCTGGCGAACGCATTGATGCGCAGCGTGCCCGAAGGACCGGCATTGTGAGATCGCACCGCGTCGAGCGCAGTACGCAAATCCTGCAGGGCCGGCCCCACCTGCTCCAGAAAGATCCTGCCCGCTTCGGTAACGGCCACGCTACGCGTCGTACGATTGAACAACCGCGTTTCGAGGCTCGCTTCCAGCTTGGCGATGGTGCTGCTTAGCGCGGTGGTCGAGACATTGAGATCGATGGCGGCTTGTCGGAACGAAGCCCTGCGGGCAACCGCTAGGACAGCGTCCAGCTCGCTCAGGCCTAGACGAGTATCTGACATGAATTATCCTGGATTTTGGGATAGGCCATAAAGTTTATCCCAGTTGAGCAAACTATCGGTCAGGTAGCAAGATCGCTCCCAGCAATCCATCCAGGAGACCGGCCAATGAGCCTTCAGCTTCCCGACGTCGTTGAGACGTACTTCAATATCAGCAATGGCGGCGACGTATCACAGCTTGCGAGCTGCTTCTGCCCACAGGCCACGGTGTTCGATGAAAACCAGACGCATGAGGGCATTCAGGCCATCGAAGCTT
This sequence comes from Pseudomonas fluorescens, assembly GCF_001623525.1. NCBI lineage: Bacteria > Pseudomonadati > Pseudomonadota > Gammaproteobacteria > Pseudomonadales > Pseudomonadaceae > Pseudomonas > Pseudomonas fluorescens. The sequence goes on from NZ_CP015225.1 coordinate 462,105, forward strand.
GGCAACAGGAGGTCCGGCGGACGTTCTCCTTTGACGTTCAACCTTTGCAGGCGCTGCTGGGGGAGGGCAAGTTGACTGTCATCGCACGGCTTACTGGCGATTTTCCTGGTGGCCCGGTTCATCTGAGTCACGTCTTCACTCTGGAGGGCGATCGAATAGGTGCTCTGGAGATCACGCCATGCTGAACCTTGGCTTGAGTGGTAAGCGAGTCCTCGTCACCGGAGGCACCAAAGGCATCGGGAAGGCTGTAGTCGAGCTGTTCCTGGCGGAGGGCGCGCAGGTGCTTACCTCCGCTCGGAAGGCAAGCGGTACGCTGTCGGATAACCTCTTGGTCCAGGCCGATCTTTCGACCCGGGAAGGCTGTGATGCGGTCGTCGCCGCGACCAGGCAGCGATTGGGCAGTGTGGACATCATTGTCCACGTCCTGGGTGGTTCCTCGGCACCCGGCGGCGGCTTCGCGGCACTGGACGAAGAGCAGTGGCAACGTGAGCTCAATCTGAATCTGTTTCCGGCCGTGCGTCTGGATCGCGCCTTGCTACCGGATATGCTGGAGCGAAAGGAAGGGGTCATCCTCCACGTGACCTCCATCCAGAGTCGGCTGCCGCTGCCGGAAGCTACGACAGCCTACGCAGCGGCCAAGGCTGCGCTTTCGACTTACAGCAAGAGCCTATCGAAAGAGGTTTCGCCCAAGGGCGTCCGTGTTGTCCGGGTTTCGCCGGGCTGGGTGGAAACCGAAGCCTCGGTCGCCTTGGCCGAGCGACTCGCGCAGGAAGCCGGTACTGACTATCAAGGCGGCAAGCAGATCATCATGCAAGCCCTGGGAGGCATCCCGCTCGGGCGCCCCTCGTCCCCGTCAGAGGTGGCCGACCTGATTGGCTTTCTGGCTTCGCCGCGAGCTTCATCTATCACGGGAAGTGAGTTTGTGATCGACGGCGGAACGGTGCCGACGGCCTAGGCGGTTGTTTCGGCCGAGACATTACGATGCATCCCGGCGCTGAGCGAGGACGCAGGAACCAGTCAAAGTGTTTTGTGATCAACGGGCTCACGATAAAGACAATGAGGCTTACGGTGATCGGCGTTAGAACCAGTGTTCGATGCCACACAGCCCAATTGTCGGCCAGCGGACTCAATGCGTAGAGCAGGAGCGTCACGATGGGGTAAACGAATACAGTCATGACGATTGCCATTCTGATTCTGGAGGGTCTGATCGGAACGAAGACGGGGCCGTCGTTTGCCTTCAGTCTCTTTGAGTTGCAGTTTATGGCCTTGGGCGTGTTCAAATCACTGGCCTCTCAGTAGTCGGCGCTCGTCCGCTGGCGAAACTTCTTGTACCAGGCGTCAAGGCGCGGGTGAGCGGAGCCGAAAGGGTGGTCGAATCTCTCCCGGCATGTTTGAAAAATTGAAAATACCGTGCAATCCACGATCGAAGGCTTGTCTCCTGCCAGGAACTCGTTATCTCCGATCGTCGTCTCCAGGACATCCAGTATTTCGGTGACGTACCCAAAGAGCTTTTCAGCAACCTCCGGTGACGGGGACGGCTCCTTGGCAGGAAAGGATGGGGTCACGTTCCACAGCCAAAGCTGAGCCCGGACTACCAGATCAGTGCCCAGGCGTTCAAGCGACCGTATCTTTGATCGAGAAATGGCGTCCGTCCCAATCATCGGCGTGTCGGGATACAGCTCCTCCAGATATTCGACGATGGCGGCGGAGTCGGTGATGGGCACACCTTCATCGGTGAGGAGTGTCGGGGCTCGTCCGCTGGGATTGATTGCGAGGTATTCGCGCGACTTGTGCTCTCCGCCGGCGTAATCAAGTTCATATCGCGGAACGTCAATCCCCTTTTCGCTCAGGTAGATGATAACGCGCCGCGGATTCGTGCCCTTTTGAAATTGGTAGAGGAGCATACGATCCAACCTCCCGAGTTTGACATTCGATCACTTCGTGCCCCAGAGATTACCCGCAATACATCCTGTTACAATGGGGCATTTATGCTGTTACTAAAGTGATGCTTTAGGAGGTGTGAAGTGACGTCTGATCGATTAACGCGTGTGCCGGCCAGACAGGCGCTTGCGGACTTCATCCGCCAATGTCGCGAGCGCACGTCTCCAGAATCGCTTGGCCTACCGCAGGGGCGCCGCCGTCGAACCAGGGGCCTGCGTCGTGAAGAAGTCGCCGCGTTGGCGGGTGTCGGCTTGACCTGGTACACCTGGTTTGAGCAGGGACGCGACATCGCGGTATCGGACGACTTCCTCCAGCGATTGGCGCGAGGGCTTCGGCTCGACCGAGCCGAACGGGAGCACCTTTTTGCCCTGGCCGGCCGTGAGACATTTGCGGATGGGGCTGAAAGTGCTGAGCTTCCTCAGTCGCTCGTAAGGATGATCAATGCTCTCGATCAAGCCGCCTACATAATGGACAGCTCTTGGGATGTACTGGCCCATAACGAAGCGGCAAGGATCCTGTTTGAAGACTTCGCATTGCCGCGACCGAATATGATCCGCATCGTTTTCTTTTCCGACCACTACCGGCAAAAGATTCAAGACTGGCAGTTCGCCGCGAGGCTTGTCCTGCTCAAGGCGCGCCATGACTATCTGACGGGAGGGAAGAGCCCGATCCTAAAGTCCATCCTCAACGAGGTTCTTCAAGCCGTCCCACAAACGATGGAATGGTGGGATGACCCCGAAATCCTCCCCATCGGCGATACGGACATTACGCTGCGTGATGCACAGGGCCGTTGGCGAAGTTATCGCATCAATATCCTTGTCTCCAAGGACAGGCCCGGACTTCGCATCGCCTTCTACGATGAAAACGTAGCTTAGAGTGGAATGTACCGAACGGATCCCCTCTTTGAGCGAAGAGGTTCGCCACGGCTTCAGGGCCGCCCTCGCCAAGCTCACCATCATCACAAGAAGCGAGGACTCTGATAGCGCCTTAGACCGCTCGGGATGCGGCCCAAGGCAAGGAATAACCAGGTTTGCGTTCTACACCCATAAATCAGCCACTCCGACCAACTGAAAGACCTCCTCTGCCGGGGGCTCGGCGAAGATGATGTCCAAGTCACGGTAACCGGAGTGGTCCCCGACCAAGCTCAACTCGAATCGAGCCCCATCGGCGTCGGCTTCATAGCTCTTCAAGTAAGTCAGGTTCTTGGTTTCATTGAAAACCACGTCCAGCGTGCCGTTGTAGCCATTTCCCAGCCGGGTAAAGCCCAAGGCGGACAAATCGATGGTGTCTTCACCCACGGTGTAGTCAACCAGGCGATCAGTGTGGTTTTCGGTGGCGGTACGGTAGCTGTCGCTCAGTACGTCGAAGCGGAACACATCGTTGTTGCCGCCACCCGTCAATAGGTCCCGGCCCTCTGCGCCAACCAATACATCATTGCCTAGCGCTCCATAAAGGCGATCATCGCCCGCGAATCCTTCGATGATTTCGCCGCGAGCGTTGCCTTGTAAACGATCGGCCTCTTCGGTGCCCATCAGCCTGGCTGGCTGAAACAGGAGGTTGGTTTCATTCAGCGCTTGGCTCAAGTCACCGTCGAAGACCACTTCGAAGCGTTCCCCATCCGCGTTGGCATCGAAACTCTTGAGGTAGGTCCGCGTCCCGCTTTCATTGACTCGAATCGCCAGCGTTCCGTCATGTCCATTGCCCAGCCCGAGGAAGCCCAGGGAGGCGAGGTCGATCGTATCGGTGGTGGGGTCGAAGTCGGTGATGCGGTCGCTATGGGCCGCGGTTGCGGTTCGGTAACTGTCTGTGACTGACTGGTAGCGGAACGTATCGGCCCCGGCACCGCCCGTCAGCAGGTCACGACCTTGCTGGCCATCGAGCAGATCGTCACCGGCCCCGCCGAAGATCGCATCGTCGAACGAGGCGGTACCGAGCAAGAAGTCATCATCGCGGCCACCGTCAAGGTGGTAATAGCCGTCGTCGGGATTGCCAAAGCTGTGGTCCAGGCTGCCGTCGGGGTTCAACTGGACCAGGGCGGCCAGATAGCCGTCCGCGCTGGTACCTTGGCTTCCGCCAATCAACAGCTTGCCGTCGGCCAGTACGACCATGTCGGCTACGGCGAAAGGCGCGCTTTGCGAGCCCCAACTTACCCGACCCTGATTACCGAAACCGGTGTCGAGCGAGCCGTCGGCGTTGAGCCGGATGACGGTCGCCACGCCGCCCGAGGCGCCCGCCAGGAGGATTTTGCCGTCATCCTGGAGGACGAGGGCGTCTGCGTGAACATCCAGGGCCAGGCTGCCGCCGTTGGCAAAGCTGCTGTCCAGGGTACCGTCCTGGTTGAGGCGGGTCAGGGTATCCTGCCCCGTGACCAATACCTTCCCGTCTCCCTGCAGCGAAACGTCGATCGTGCGGCTGGGTTGAATGCCGACGGACGCTGGCAGGTGCAGGATCCCGGCCTCTGCGAAAGACGAGACCAAGGCCCCCGTCGCGTCGAAGCGGGCGATATAGATCTCCCCAGAGGGATACGCGGCGCTGGCGAAAAAACTGCCGTCGCGTTGCACGGAGAACGACGCTTGCTGGCCTAGAGAGTCATTCCAGTAGAAAGGCACTGTCGCGGTGCCGCCATTCCCGAAACTCGTATCGAGGCTGCCGTCAGCCAAGGTACGGCTTACGCCCGACACCCAGGTGTCGCCTACTTTCACGTATTGCGCCACCAGGTAACCCCCTCCCGGCTGCACCGCGGCATTACCGCCGTCCTCGATATCGAGCGCCACAGGCAGGAGGGATTTACCGTCGCCACTGAAGTGGCGGTCCAGGCTACCGTTGGCATTGAACCGGACCAGGCTGCCGGTGAAGCCTGAATCCTCTTCGCCGCCGAGTCCCAGGCGACTATAAGCGCCAAGCCAGATAGCACCGTCCGGATCGACCGTGATACCGCCGATTTTGTCCGAGCCCCACAAGGACGTGGCGACCATGCCTGTGTTCCCCACAGCTGAAGCGGCGGGCGAAATGCTCTGATTCATGTCCATGCCTCCGATAGCTATTCCGTCGCCAAAAACAATAGACAGGGTTCAGTCTGGTTGCCAGCAGCGGCGAGGATGTGGTCTTTCGCAGATGTCTCACTAATTGAAAGTCATTATCATTTGATATATTCTCGCGATTCTTCCTCGCTTGAGTCGCTTGCGTGTCCAGGCCATCCGATCCTCATTCCACCGACGGCCAGTTCGAGAGCCATTCGAGCGAGCTGCTGCACTTCCTCACACGGCAGGTGAAGTGCGCAGAACTGGCGGCCGACCTGCGCCAGGAGACTTGGCTGCGCTTTCGCAGGCGCGAATCCGGGCAGGAGATCGGCAACCTTCGTGCGTTCCTCTATCGCATCGCGCGCAACCTGATCATCGACTACCGCCGTCAGCAAAAATCCCGCCCCGTCGAGGAGGAGCTATCCATCGAATTGGTCAGTGCCCAGCCGGGTCCGGAGCGAGCGGCAAGCGACGCCCAGCGCCTGGAGCGACTGCAGCGCGTGGTCCAGGATTTGCCACCGCACCTGCGCCAGGCGTTGTTTTGGAATCGCCTGGACGGGCTGACCCAGCGTGAGATCGGCGAGCGCCTGGGTGTCTCGGAAAGCATGGCCGGACGCTATATCCTGAAGGCCCTCGAACACTGCCAGCAGCAGATGGACCCGCAGCCGTGACTCATCCTTCGCTTCTCGACCAGGCCCGACAATGGCAGGTGCTGCTGCATTCTGGCCGCGCCACCGCTGCCGATCGCGCTGCCGCGCAGGCCTGGCGCCAGGCGGCGCCCGAACACGAGCAGGCGTTGCGGGAGGTGGAAGGGCTGTGGTCGTTGCTCGGCCAGATAGAACGTCCGGCCGAGCAGCCCCAGGTGCGCGTGCTGCGTCGTCGTCGACTGTGGGCGGCTCCACTGGCCTGCGCCGCGATGCTGTTGCTCGCCCTGTGGCTACCGCGCGGCACCTGGATTGGCCTGTATGCCGACATCAGCACCCAACCGGGGGAGGTGCGCGAGGTGCGTTTGGCCGATGGTTCGCTGTTGACCCTCAACGGCGATTCGGCGCTGGACTGGCAGTTTATCGACGGTCGCCGCGAGGTCAGGCTGTACCGCGGCGAGGCGGATTTCCAGGTCGCCCATGACCCGGCTCGACCGTTCACTGTCAGGGCCGGCGAGGCGCGCATCCGCGTCACTGGCACGCGCTTCGATGTGCGTCTGGAGGAGGGCGGTGTCGACCTCGCGGTAAGCGAGGGCCGCGTGTTGGCCTCCAGCGAGGGAAGCGAACCGCTGCCCGTGGTCGGCGGGCAGCAGGTGCAGTGGCGCGGCGGGGCGCTGCAGGCGCCGCAGGCACTGGATGCGCGCCAGCGCTTGAGCTGGCAGCGCGGCAAGCTGGTGTTCCGCGACCAGCCGCTGGAGCAAGTGTTCGCCGAGCTTGAGCGCAGCCAGTCTGCGCGAGTGCTGTTTGTCGACGAAGCCGCTCGCCGGCTACAGGTGACCGGCGTGTTCGCCCTTGACGACCCACAGGCGGTGTTGAGCGCTGTGGAAACCACCTTGCCTGTGCGTCTGGTGCGCCTGCCGGGGTTGATCCTGGTCACGTCCCGCTGAGCCCCGCGCCGCGCCTGTACCTTCAAAAAAAGAAAATATTTAGGCGGCGATGGTTCAGAAATCATCGCCGCCTTCGTCTTCCGTTCCTGCAAATGCGACTTCTTCGTATTGAAAGCCAAGGACATCAGCATGCGGTCGACTTCCTTCCTCGCGGCGCTAGCCGTTCTTCCCCTGGCCATGGCCACCGCACAGGCGCAAGCCGTCGAGCTCGACGTGCCTGCCCAGCGGCTCGACGCGGCACTCACCGATTTCGCCGAGCAGGCCAACGTGCGGTTGCTCTATGACGCTGGCCTGACCCGTGGCAGCGCCATGGTGCCGGCACTCAAGGGCGACTATTCGGTGGTCGACGGCCTGCAGCGGTTGCTGGAGGGCAGCGGCCTGACCTTCCAGGCCGGCAATGACGGCACCATCACCCTGGTGCCACTGCCCGAGCAGGGCGTGCTGGAGCTGGGCCCGACCACTATCAGTGGGCTCGCCGAAGACCGTGTCGACCTGCCGGCCGAGTACGCCGGCGGGGAGGCGGCGCGCGGTGCGCGCATCGGCGTGCTGGGCAACCAGGACATGCAAGATGTGCCCTTCGCCTTCTCCAGCTACACCTCCGAGCTGATCGAGAAGCGCCAGGCGCAGACCCTGGCCGATGTGCTGGCCAGCGATCCGGGTGTGCGTCAGTCGTTCGGCTTCGGCAACTTCTCCCAGGTGTTCGTCGTGCGCGGGTTCCAGCTGTTCAGCGACGACATTGCCTTCAACGGCCTGTACGGCATTCTGCCGCGCCAGATCATCTCCACCGAGTCGGTCGAGCGGGTCGAGGTGTTCAAGGGGGCCAACGCCTTTGTCAATGGCGTATCGCCGTCGGGCAGCGGTGTCGGCGGGGCGATCAACGTGGTCTCCAAGCGTGCCGAGGACACCCCCACGCGCAGCGCCACCCTGGACTATGCCAGCGACAGTCGGGTAGGCGGGCACCTCGACCTGGGCCAGCGCTTCGGCGAGGACAACCGCTTCGGCGTGCGGGTGAACCTGGCCCAGCGCGAGGGCGAGACCGCGGTGGACGATGAGCACTCGCGCTTCAGCCTGGCCACCCTCGGGCTGGACTATCGCGGTGACCGTCTGCGCCTGTCCGCGGATCTCGGTTACCAGAAGCAACGGGTCAATGAGGGACGCTCGGTGGTCTACCTGACCACGACGGGGCCCACCAGCACACTCAACGGCAAGACGCCGTCGGCACCCGACGCCGACCACAACTACGCGCAACCCTGGAGCTGGTCGCAGCTCGAAGACACCTATGGCATGTTCAGCGCCGAGTACGACCTGTCGCCCACATGGACCGCCTACCTGAGCGCCGGCGGCAAATACACGCGGGAGAACGGCGTCTACGCCTCCAACTACGTCTATGGCGCGAATGGCGACGCCCGTATCGGCCGCCTCTATTCGCCGCTGGACCAGGAAACCCTCAGCGCCGTCACCGGGCTGCGCGGCGAACTCGCCACCGGGCCGGTCAGCCACCGCATCAACCTGGCCGCCAACGGTATCTGGCAGGAGAAGCGCAACGCGTTCGAGTCCACCGCGGCGGGCAGTCGCGGCTTCGGCAATCTGTATGACGGCCAACCCGTCGCCGAGCCGCCGGCCACCAGCGTCTCCGGCGACATTCACGACCCGGACACCACCGCCAAGGTGCAGAACCGTAGCCTGGCAGTCTCCGACACCCTGGGCTTGCTCGACGACCGCGTGCTGCTGACCCTGGGCCTGCGCCGCCAGTCCATCGGCGCCGACGCCTGGAACGCGGCCAGCGGTGCCCGCACCTCCAACTATCAGGAAAGCATCACCACGCCGGCCTATGGCCTGGTGATCAAACCCACCGAGTACCTGTCGCTCTATGCCAACCGCGTCGAGTCTCTGCAGCAGGGCCCGACCGCGCCCGTCGCCGCACTCAACAACGGCGAGATGTTCGCGCCTTATCGCTCCAAGCAGACCGAGATAGGCGCGAAGCTCGACTGGGGCACCTTCGGCGGCAGCCTCAGCCTGTTCCGCATCGAGCAGCCCCAGGGCGTGCTCGGCGGCGATGGCTACTACCGGGTGGATGCCGAGCAGCGCAATCGCGGCGTGGAACTGAGCCTGTTCGGCGAACCGCTGGACGGCCTGCGCCTGCTGAGCGGCGCCACTTGGACCAAAGCCGAACTCAGCGGCACCACCGGCGGTCGCGACGATGGTAACCAGGCGGTGGGGGTGCCGAAATTCCAGTTCAATCTGGGCGCCGACTGGGATGTGCCCGGCTTGCCCGGGGCGAGCCTGAACGGCCTGCTACTGCGCACCGGCGGCCAGTTCGTTGACAGCGCCAACGAATACAGCATCCCCGCCTGGACCCGCGTCGACCTGGGCGCGCGCTATCGGACGAAAATGGATGGCCGCGGGGTGACCTTCAACGCGATGCTGGAGAATGTTGCCGATGAGAACTACTGGGCCTCGGCTAATGGTGGTTATCTGACCCAAGGGGCGCCGCGTATGCTGAAGGTGTCGGCTACTGTTGATTTCTGAGGTTGTTGGCGATTAACGAGGTGCCGTCGCAAGTTGTGTGACCATGCTATAGGCGATTTCACTAGACCCTCCGAGAGGCTGCATTTGCGGCCTCTGTTGTTATTGATTTGATTGGAGTCTTGCGCGCTAGACAGATTACACGTTCAGTTGAATGGCTACCTCTTTAGCCACTTCGATGAAAACTCGCATCGCTGCGCTCTGAAAGGCATCCTTGCGCCGCATCAGGACGGCGGTGCGTTGCAAGCGCTCGGGCTCCAGTGCGATAGCCACCAGATCATCATGGGCCAACGCGATTTTGGCAGGCAATAAAGTCGATAGATTTGTCCTGCGAACAATTTCGATCACGGCGCCGAGGGCATTAGCCTCCATCTGCACCTGAGGGTGAATCGCGTGTGTGCGGAAGTAGCGGTCGATTTGTTCGCGGGTTGCAAACTCTGGACTGAGCAGAATCAGGGACTCAGCATTCAGGTCCTGCAATCCAATGGACCGCTCCTCGGCCAAGCGGTGTTGGCGACTCACCACCAAAGCGAGGGTTTCGTTCAGCAAAGGGATGGCATCAATGTTCGGTGTATTTATTTCATCGAACGCGATCCCCGCGTCCAACTCGCCTGCCAAAAGCAGCTCCTCAATACGCTCTTGGGAAATCTCCTTCAGGTTGAGAGTGATTTTAGGATACCGGGAGTGAAATGCTTTGATCACCGGCCCTACCAGATAGGTCGTGAACGTCGGCGTCACGGCCAGGCGCAATGAGCCGCGGGTGAGGTCGCTCACATCATGGATGGCGCTTTTGGCTTCCCGCAATTGCTGATAAGCGCGGCGCGCATACAGAAGATAGACGTCTCCCGCGTCAGTCAAACGGGTTGTGCGTCCTGAGCGGTCGAACAACTGGGCTCCAAGGCTCTCTTCCAACTGCCTCACCTGCTGCGAAAGGGCTGGCTGAGAGACGTGCAGCGCCGCTGCGGCCTTCGTAAAACTGAGATGTTCCGCAACCGCGAGGAAATATTGGACGTGTCGAGCAAGCATGGTTTTTACCATAAGGTAATCTGATCTATCTCATAATAAATGAGACTTTTACCTTATGTAACGCGTTGCTTAGTCTTTGTTTCACACCCGCGACATTGAGACAGCAACCATGAAAGCGATCATCGACGGTTTTCTGAAATTCCAAAAAAACGCCTTCCCTGAACGGGCCAAATTGTTCAAGGACCTGGCGAATCAGCAGAGCCCGAGAGCGCTGTTCATCTCCTGTTCTGATAGCCGCTTGGTGCCGGAGCTGGTCACCCAGCGCGAGCCAGGCGATCTGTTTGTCATTCGAAATGCCGGCAACATCGTGCCGTCGTATGGGCCAGAGCCGGGCGGCGTTTCGGCCTCGGTTGAATACGCAGTCGCCGCACTTCAGGTCGCAGACATCGTCGTATGCGGCCACTCCGACTGCGGCGCGATGACCGCCGTGGCAACTTGCAAGTGCCTGGATCACATGCCTGCCGTTGCCGGATGGCTCCGTTACGCCGACTCGGCCAAGGTCGTTAACGAAGCCCGCAAACACCCGGATCTGCCGAGCAAAGTAGCGTCCATGGTGCGCGAAAACGTCATCGCGCAGTTGGCCAACATCCAGACACACCCATCCGTTCGCCTGGCTCTCGAAGAAGGCCGCCTGACCCTGCATGGTTGGGTCTATGACATCGAGAGCGGGCGTATCGACGCCTTTGATGGCAGTACCGGGATCTTCGTGTCCCTCGCAGAGAACCCCGAAGTTCACGCCGTTTCCCAACACGCCAGGCACGTTGCCTGAAGCCCGTACCTGCACCCTTGCTAACCCAGGAGATACGCCATGATCCAGACTCAAGCCACCCGCACTGCTCGCCAGGAGCTGACTGAAACCATCATTTTGGCCAAGGCTCGCAAAGACCTGTCCTTCGCCGAAATCGTTGACGGCACCGGCTTGTCCGAAGCCTTCGTCACTGCTGCCTTGCTCGGCCAGCATCCGCTGCCTGCCAGCGCCGCCAATGTCGTGGGCAGGAAACTCGACCTCGATGCTGATCAGATCGCCTTGCTGCAATCGATGCCAATTCGCGGCAGCTTTTTTGACGGCGTACCGTCCGACCCGACCATCTACCGTTTCTACGAGATGATTTCGGTATACGGCACCACCCTCAAAGCTCTGGTTCACGAAAAGTTCGGCGACGGCATCATCAGTGCCATCAACTTCAAGCTGGACATCAAGAAAGTCGAAGATCCGGAGGGCGGCCATCGCGCCGTGATCACCCTGGACGGCAAGTACCTGCCTACCAAGCCTTTCTGATGTAAGTCAGCCCGGCGTCTGGCGGCGACCGGGCTACACCCAAAACCTTTATTACGACTGAGCACAAATTGAATGCTTTGGCCTTCTCACGCCCTCATTACAGGTGATTGCTATGAAACTGTTACTCGTTTTATTCCTGGGCTGCCTTGGCTCTGTCGCCATGGCTGGTGAACAGGATACTCAGGCGGCGCAAGTTAGGGTCGAGCCCTATCGTTACTCTCAGAACCTGGATATCGCGCACATTGTGGCGATGACTCCAATACCCAATATCTGCGACGTAGTGCCGGTGCGGATGACTTACGACGACTCCAAGGGCGATCGGCACATCATGGAGTACCAGGTTATAGGTACTGGCTGTACCAATTGACTCCTCTGCCGTCGACTCACCTGGCGCTCGATCACTCGGCGCCGGGGGAGGGGGCTCAAACATCCGCCGACCCCTGTGCTTTTTGAGGGTAATATCCTTCGCGACTTGCGCCACGCGCCACGCTTGCTGCTTCTACTCGTACGGTATTCTGGAGAAAGGAACAGATTTGTTTTTCTGATAAAAAATCTGTTTCCTTTTTTGCAGGTGAATTCAAAATCGTGGCCTGTCTCCAGCTTCACGTTATCCCTTTCGAAAAAGCGGTTCAGTCGTACGCTGACTTTCAGGAGAGATCCATCAAAGCCTTATCAATAGTTCGACCCAGTGGTGGTCGAATCGCGTCTGGCGAGAAAACACTTGAAGTTCGTCGTTGGCATCCAGATCTAGATCCCGCCGAGGATCTGCTGATTGTCGAAAACAAACGATTTCTCCACGCCGAGGGAGACGAAGATGCTGACGGTATAGCCGTTGCAATCGTACGCGTTAAAGTCGTGCGTCCTTTCGTCCTGGCTGACATGGAAGCAGCCTGTGCAAGCTATTTTGAAGAGGGCTGGCTAGCCTGGGAGCTGAGTCACGTGAGGCCAGTCGCACACCCTGCCATTGTCCGCGCGGCAAGGGGGATCTACGAGGTAGATTTTCTTCTTCCAGGCAAGTACTGAAATATGAGCAGGTTGTGTTCGCGCAGATGCGATGCTGGACCACTACGCAGCGGCAAACGGGCGGCAGTGAACATGAGTCTCATCCAGTCAGCACGCGAAGGAAAAAGAGGACCAGGTAAGCCCCAATTCTTTGAGGCTCACAGGGATGACGCAATCAGGAAGTAGCCATAACGATGATTTTGGTTGTTGAAGGTATCAGCGCCAGCGGGAAAACCACATGGTGCACCAAGCATGGAGGTCAACGTGTCATCCCTTGAAAAAAAGAAAGGGGCTGATTTATTTGCTTGAAAATAGTTCCGTTCCCTTATCGGTCCCTCGTTTGTTATTTGTATTGCCAACACCGGGCAGGCTTGGAGTTCTTTCCGATGTGGCAGGTTTGACCGCAGCTGATTTTCTCGCAGCAGGTTTCGCGTCTGTTTTAGCCGCCGGTACGGCTGGTTTTTTCGCAGCGGATTTTGCTGTAGGTTTTGATGCAGCGACCGGTGGTTTTCCAGCTTTTGGAGCCGCAGCTTTGGAAGCCACCGCTAATGTTTTAATCGGTTGTACCGTGAGATCCACACCCATCGCGGTCATCAATTTCCTGATGGTTTCAAAACGCGTTTTTGCTCCAGATTTCAGCACCTTATAAAGGCTTTCACGATTAACTCCGGCATCTTTGGCGACTTTATTGACACCTTTAGCTTTTGCGACCTCGGCCAACGCATGAATAAGACTCTCTGTGTCATCGGCTTTCATACTTTCAGCCAGATAAGCCGCTATAGCTTCTGGGGTATCGAGAAAACGCGAAGCCTCGTAACGAGTCGTACCGGTAGTGCCGAGGCTAAGGACCGGCATATCCTCAGGATTGAATTTGTCGCTCATGTCATTGACCTCTCAGGGCATCAAGAATCACTTTGGCTCTCTTAATGCCTCGTCTTTGATCTGTTTATCGCTGATGGTGTCGCTCTGGCTGGCAGTAGGCGCTATTTGTATGCTGCAGTTGCGTGAAAACGGGCGCTCTCAGGCGCCCGTCGTTCCATTAGTTTTCGACCTGCGCCTGAAGTCGCCTACCAATCACCTCCAGCAAGTCACACCCATCCCGCAGCGGAATCACCAAAAGCTGCGCGAAATCCGAAAGCACCACCGTATCGCTGGCAATCTCGGAGCGAAACGCGATGTTTTCCAATACCTGGGTCACGGTACGGATACGGTAATCGGCAGTTGCGTGCAGGACGTCAAGGGGGGCTTGGGTGTCGATAAGCAGGGCGGCTGGGGTGCAGTCGATGCCGGTGATGGGGATGTATCTCTGCATGGGATTGCTCCATTTGGTTAGAGGGCTTATCCGATACGCAGGTCGCCAAACCTGATCACCATGGTTGGCGACGGAAAGAACTATAGATTTGCGCCCCCAAGACGAACAAGGTGAGAGATTCCGAGGCCTTCGTAGGAATCATGAGAATTCTCCGAGGAAACGAACCGACGTGATCCATTTCTGTAGGAGCAGTTACTCACACCGCAGAAAACCCCACCCCAACCCCGAGGCCGCGACATCCGGTATCCTGCGCCTCTGGAACACCATCCCGGCCCGAGGCGTTCCAATCGTCATCCTGGCCTCTCGAACAGCCTGCAAAGCAACGCACCAGGAGGCATGCAATGTTGATAGGACATCGGTTCGAGCGCACGGCGCAGGGTGACCTGCACATCCATTCGCGCAACGTGGTGCAGAGCTTGGTCGTGTTGGTGATAGGGGCGTTGGCCTTTATCTTGCCAATGGCGTTCGCCGTGTTCGTGATGGTTGACGGGGCCTCGTTGATGGCTGAGGTGGATCCACTGTCCGCTCTATTGATGGTGCTGCTGTGGCTGCTGATTCCTGCCCTTGGCCTGCTGCTGGTGGTGTACACCGGCGTCCACGAGACGTTGGTGTTGTCGCGGGTCGACGGCGAAGGCAAGCGCCTGACCCGTAACTTTTTCGGGCGTCGCGAGCGTGTGCAATCGGCCTTCCGGATCGAGGCTGCCAAATCCCTCGAACTGCGCCGCCTCCCGCAGGCTGGGCGAGCTCGCACCCAGCTGTGGCTGATACTGCGCGATGGCACCGCGCACCGCCTGACCACCGACAACGTTCCGGTGGTGCCGGGCAGTCAACGCACGGACTTGTGGCTGCGGGAGCTGGCCGACTACCTGGGCGTGGCGTTGCCCACCGAGGTCGTCGAGGGGGCGGCGCCGGTTGTGAAGGTGCCCTATAGGCCAACTCCGGCCCCTAGCAGCGGCAAGGCAGTAAGGGCAGCCCGTCAGCGCCGGGAAAAGGGCGATGCTGCTACGCCTGAGCCGACCGAGAAACTGGGCGTGCCCGCACGTGCCTTGCTCACGCTGTTGGGCGCCTTCTTTGCGGTGCTGGAGCTGACTAACGTCATGACCTTGGTGCCGGCCATTTTTACCGGACGGCTGCGCGTCAGTGGCTTTCGAACGGGCTCGACGACGTTCTATTGGGCCGAACAGCCGCTCAGTTTTTCCTTCAACTTACTGGTGGGTGTCGCCGAGGGCGTGATCGTCGGCTTTATTGCCTGGGGTTGCTTGCGCGTGGCGATCCAGGGGCGCATGAGCTCCAAGACCTGAAAGCGGTCGATTCGGGCGTCGTTGGGTCGGAAGGTTGAGAGGGCGCGGCGCAACTGAATGCGATTTTTAAACAGCTACAGAGGAGATGAGCATGGAACGCCAGAACGACAGCAGCGCCTACATCACCACCACCACCCAGGCGCTGGAAAGCCTCTACGGCCCCGTCGCGACACCCTCGATCCTCAAGGAAGTCGACCATATCCATCCGGTTTACCAGCCCTTCATCGAGGCGGCATCCTTTGTGATCCTCGCTTCCTCAGGCCCCGGAGGGCTGGATGCGTCTCCGAGGGGCGACGCGCCGGGGTTCGTTCATGTCCATGACAGCAAGACGCTGTATCTGCCCGACCGCCCGGGCCACCCAGTTCCGCTAGCGCCGGGGCGGGTAATTGGGTCAATGAGTTCACATGAGCCTTGGCGCCGAGCATGAGGTAGCCGGGTAGGGCGGACGCCAGGTGATGGTTGACTGTCCAATGGTTCGTTTCATGGAGGATAAACGGTGGTGCTAGTTCCAAAGCTGACTCCCTGTCGTAGTGCGGTCAGGACCGCTCCTTCAACTATGTACCATTTTTCAGCCGTGCGCTGACAGGCGAGGCGGGTAAGGACCCGTGGCGAGGGAGCTTGCTCCCGCTGGGCTGCGCAGCAGCCCTAAAACCTACCCCGCGGTGCATCAGGCAGAACGCGTTCAGCTTGGTTGGGGTCGCTTCGCAACCCAGCGGGAGCAAGCTCCCTCGCCACGGGGTTTTGTGTTGTCCGGGCACCGAGGTGAAAGCTTTAGGGCCGCTTCGCGGCCCAACGGGGATAAATCCCCTCGCCACAGGGATGCATAAGAGTGCACAAGGATGGTCAGCGGGATGCCGTTCAGTGCAGTTCAATGGCTTTTGTGGCGAGGTTGTAACTAACCTTCGAACTCCGCCTGCAACATCGCTAGAAACGCTTCCCTGGCAGGATGCCGGCCAGCGTTTTCATGCCAGTAGAAAAGGTTATCGATGCCTGTCAGCTCCGGGAACTCATACCCTGTCCAGCCAGCCCCCTGGCGGTATTGCTCATAGATCCCACGCGGCACCAGCGAGACGCCGGCGCCGGCACTGACGCAGCCGACGATGGCGCCATAACTGGCGATGCTGATGATCGGTTGCACTTGGTCATGGCGCAGCAACCACTGCTCCAGGGCAAAGCGGTACGGGCAGCCTGGGGGCCACATGAAGATCGCCTTACCTTGCAGGTCTGCGGCATTGCGCAAGGGGCCGTGGGATTCGGAGGCGATGAGCATCAGGTCTTCGCGGTACATTACGGCGCGCTTGAGCCCCGGCCGTTCCACGTCGACCGCCACGATCACACCGTCGAGCCGGTGGTGCTGGGTATCGTCCAGTAACTGCGCCCAAGTCCCCGTGCTCAGTTCCAGCGACACCTGAGGATACTGCGCGTGATATTTGGCCAATAACTGCGGTAGGCGCCCCGTGGCGCTGGATTCGATGGCGCCTATGCGCAACGGTCCGCTTGGCGTGTGGCTGGGGTTTACCGCGCGGCGGGCTTCTTCCGTCAGGCCGAGGATTTTTGTCGCATAACCCAGGAACACCTCGCCCGCCGGGCTGACCCGCAAGCCGCGGCCTTCGCGGAAAAACAACGGTGTACCCAACTCCCGCTCCAGGGATTTGAGTCGTGCCGTGATGTTGGACGGTACGCAGTGCAGCACTTCGGCGGCGCGGGCGATGCTGCCGGTGTCGCAGACGGTCTTGAACATGCGCAGTTGGGACAGTTCCATAACTCACCCAAAGTGAATGGTTGGCTGAGTTTAAGTCACTTGTATTGAGAGTGGGTGGTTTTGATACTTCAGGGTAAATCGACCAGACGCCCAGTGCGCAGGAACTCTGAATGGAAACCCGTTGTGTGCCGTTTGAGGGCTTGAAGAACCCCAGCAGACCCCGCGTAAAAGTGATCCTGGCGACCACGTTCGTGATTCTTTGTTGGGCCTATTCGCCCGTTGGTATTCGCATCGGCTTGCAGGCCTACGAACCGGGTCAACTGGCGTTGATGCGGTTTCTCATCGCTTCGGTGTTCATGGCCGTCGTCGCGATGGCGAAGGGTATTTCCTGGCCGCGTCTCGGGGATTTACCGTTGCTGGCGGTATTGGGTTTCTTTGCCGTGAGTCTGCACCACATCGCCCTCAACTACGGCCAACGGGGCGTCAGTGCCGCGGCGGCGAGTGTGTTGGCCCAGTCCACGCCGTTGTTCAGCACATTGCTTGCGCATTTTGTCTTCAAGGAAAGAGTCGGCGCTTGGCAATGGGGCTGTGTCCTGTGCGGCTTGCTTGGCGCAGCCGTGGTCGTCA
Source organism: Pseudomonas fluorescens (assembly GCF_001623525.1). Classification (NCBI taxonomy): domain Bacteria; kingdom Pseudomonadati; phylum Pseudomonadota; class Gammaproteobacteria; order Pseudomonadales; family Pseudomonadaceae; genus Pseudomonas; species Pseudomonas fluorescens. The sequence goes on from NZ_CP015225.1 coordinate 479,432, forward strand.
CGGGGGATCGAGGCTTGGGTGACATGGACGCCCATGGACTGTTGATCCTGCTGGCGGCGCTGTCCTGGAGTGTGTATTTCGCTTTGCAGAAGCACCATACCCATCGTTACGAAGGCTTGACCCTGGTTTGTTACACCGTCTGGTCGGGCACACTTCTGTTGTTCATTTTCGCGCCGGGCATGTTGAGCGCGGCGCGACAGGCTTCGGCTTCGGTGAACCTGGCGGTGTTGGTTCTCGGTATTTTCCCCAGCGCGCTGGCGTACCTCGCCTGGGCGTACGTGCTGGCCCACAGCGACGTGAGCCGCGCTTCCATGGCGCTTTACCTGATACCGCCCACGGCGATGTTGATGGCTTGTCTGGTCCTGGCCGAACGCCCAGCGACGATGGTGATTGTTGGGGCGGTTATCGTGTTGGCGAGTGTGCTTGCGTTGAATTTCGGGCCGGTGAGTGTGGCGAAAGTCGGCTGATTCTGTAGCGGATGTAGGCAATGATGTTCGATGCTGTCCTGTTTAGGGCTGCTGCGCAGCCCAGCGGGAGCGAGCTCCCTCGCCACGGTTCGATCATTCCCACGCTCCCGCGTGGGAACGCCACCAGGGACGCTCTGCGTTCCGCCCTTGGCATGTGACGCAGAGCGTCACGGGATGCATTCCCATGCGGAGCGTGGGGACAATCAACGTACCGCCACCTTATTTTTTAACCTGATAATCCTGGCCCCACACGCGCACGGTGTCGATTTTCTCGTTCAACCCTTCAAACACAAACTTCTGCCGCACGGCTGTCTTCGGCGGAATGGTGACTTCATCCGGGTTTTCAAACCCTGCGAGCTTGTTGGCGTAACCGGCCTGGTCGATGGCGAGCAGGGCGCCTGTCTGGCCGAGGTTGATCAGGCGCAGTTGCGTGTCAGTGCTGTTCTTGAAGCCGAGGGTGACGCTGAAGGTGTCGTCAACGGGCTCCAGCTTCAGGACTTCGATGGAGACGCGGTCTTTCAGTTGCTCGTTGGAGGAAATGATCGCCGCGCCGTCGGCGCCCTGGGCCGACTCGCGGCCATCGAGCACGCCTTCGCTGACGCCGCCCAACAGGTTCTTGCCGGCGGTAATGAAGCTTGAGACGGCTGCCTTGGTCGAGTCCTTGATGAGGCTGCCGTCGGTTGGCTCGCCTTCGGCGAAGCACAGCGAGCTGAGCAAAAGGCTGGAGACGAAGAGGGTGGAGCGTGACGGCAGAAGGTTCATACCTGAGTCCTTGAGGGGGGCAGCGACATCGCCCGACAACAGGGCGAACGGCAATGATAGCCGTGATCATGGGCTGCTAGCGATCGGCTTCCTTGAGTTTTTCCGACATCTTCACCAGCGTTGCCAACGAGTCCGCATTCATCTTGCGCATCAACGACCCGCGGCGCACTTTCACGGTCACCTCGCTCAAGCCCAGTCGGGCGGCCACCTGCTTGTTCAACAGCCCTGACACGACCAGCTCCATCACCTCGCGCTCGCCGTCAGTCGGAGAGAGAACTTCGCGGTATGGCTTTAACTTTTTTCGCCTATTGAAAGTTGTGCGACGAGGGAAGGCGTTCGTCTGATCCGTATTTTTCTGCGCCAGGTGCCTCTGTAATGACCCCGGGCCCAGCCCCAGAATAATCACGCGGCGGGCCTATCGGGCTACCCGTGTACTGCAATTTTTTGGTCCAGGAGTGCTCATGGCGAAGATGGCGATTTTTTTAGGTGGGTTTTTGGCACTGACTCTTTTGATCGGCGTGCTGGCGACGATTTCGCCCGTGTAGGCACATGCTGCTGAAGCGCCTGTGGCGACAAGCCCACTGCGGTCGATCATTCCCACGCTCTGCGTGGGCATGCATCCCGTGACGCTCTGCGTCACTTTCCAGAAAGCGGAGCGTGGGGAGCGATCATTCACCTGATCAAGCTCCACTGTAGGGACGGTCGTTGTTACCGATGCAAGATCACCTGCGCAATCTCCTGCAACCCCATCACCCGTTGCGCCGCATTGAGTTTGATCGCTTCCTTGGGCATGCCGAAGACCACGCAACTGGCTTCGTCCTGGGCCACGGTGGTGCTGCCGGCGTCGAGCATTTCCTTCAGGCCGCGGGCGCCGTCGTCGCCCATGCCGGTCATGATGATGCCGGTGGCGTTGCGGCCGGCGAATTTGGCCACGGAGCGGAACAGCACATCCACCGAAGGGCGGTGGCGGTTGACCAGTGGGCCATCCACCACCTGCACGTGATAGAACGCGCCGCTGCGGGTCACCATCATGTGTTTGCCGCCTGGTGCGATGAGTGCCAGGCCCGGGTGGATGCGGTCGTTGTTGCGGGCCTCGCGCACTTCGATCTGGCACAGGCTGTTCAGCCGGGCGGCGAACGAGGCGGTGAATTTTTCCGGCATGTGCTGGACGATGACGATGCCCGGGCACACTCGCGGCAGGGCGGTGAGCACCGCTTCCAGGGCCTGGGTACCACCGGTGGAGGTGCCCAGGGCGACGATGCGTTCGGTGGTCTGTGCCATGGCGTGGCCGTTGGCGGCGGGCAGCATGGCGTCGGCGGTGAGTTTGGTCGCGGGCGTCAGCGCGATCGGGGCGGGACGCTTGCCCAGGTTGTGCACGTTGACCTGGGCGGCGGCACGGATCGCCGACACCAGTTCCGGCGCCGACTCCAACAGAAAGTTCTTCAGGCCGGTGGTGGGCTTGGTGATGATTTCCACCGCGCCAGCGGCCATCGCCTGCAAGGTGGTTTCCGCGCCCCGGGGCGTCAGGGACGAGCAGATCACCACCGGAGTGGGGCGCTCGCTCATGATTTTTTTCAGGAACGTGATGCCGTCCATGCGCGGCATTTCCACGTCCAGCACGATCACGTCGGGCCATTCCTTGGCCAGTTTGTCCATGGCGAAAATCGGGTCGGACGCCGCGCCCATGACGTGGATGTCCGGTGTGTCGCTGAGGATCGCCAGCAACACCTGGCGAACCACCGCAGAGTCATCCACCAGCAGTACATTGATCTTTTTTGACATAGTCAGTGCCGGGTCCTTATAGGTTGGTGCCTGACCCATACATCGCCGCTGCAAAGGTCGAAGATGATGCTTCGGTGGCCGGTGCTACCCATGTCCTGGGCGATCAGGTCCAGGCGGTAGAGGGCAGCGATTTCCAGCGCCGCATTGACGTTCAACCGCGCCACATCGCCGTAGGGCACATGGCGTTGCAGTTCGGGGAACATCTCGCCGCCGCCGAACAGCTTGAGTTGATAGTCCTCGGGTTCGGTGTGATGGGCCCTGGCCTGACGGATGAACAGCTCAATGGCTTCATCGGCGTATAGGCCGTTCAAGGCCTTGGAGCAACGCACCCGACTGGGCAGCATGAAGTGGCACATGCCGCCGATCTTGCGTTCGGGGTGCCACAGCGTGATCGCCACGCAAGAGCCGAGAATCGTGCGCAGGCGGGTCGGGCAAGTGGCAAAGCGAAACTCCCCCGGCGCCAGGTACACCTCGGCCACTGCCCTCATTGCGGTGTTCATGGCTTGCGATAAATCGAAGGGGCCACCAGTTTCAACGCATCGGACACACCGTTGAGACTCTCCGAGTGGCTGACGATGAAATACCCGCCGGGCTTGAGTCGGGGGATCAAGCGGGCGACCACTTTGCTTTTGGTGGGTTGGTCGAAATAGATCATGACGTTGCGCAGGAAGATCACATCGAACTCCCCCAGCTCCGGCAAGGTGTCGTTGAGGTTGACCTGGATGAAGTTGACCCGGTTGCGCAACGCCCGGTCGATGAGGAACGTGCCTTGCTGGCTACCGGTGCCCTTGAGGCAATATTTCACCAGCAGCGGCTGAGGCAGGGTGCGGGCGCGTTCCATCGGGTAATGCCCGGAGCGCGCCTTGGCCAGTACCTGGCTGCTGATGTCCGAACCGATCACTTCCCAAGGCGTGGTGCCCAGCCCTTCGGCCAGGGTCATGGCCAGGCTGTAGGGCTCTTCCCCGGAAGAGCTGGCCGCGCTCCACAGGCGGAAGGTCTTGCCCGGCGTTGCGTGGGGCAGTACGTGTTGGCGCAGGAAATCGAAATGTTTGGGCTCGCGGAAAAAGTAGGTCTCGTTGGTCGTCAGCAGGTCCAGCGCCACTTGTAACTCATCGGTGCGCTGGCCGTTCATGATCAGCTTGAAATACTCGCCATAACTGTCCAGCCCATAGTGCTTGAGGCGCTTGAACAAACGCCCGGCCACCAGGGCTTTCTTGGCCTCGGACAGGCTGATGCCGGCGGCCTGGTACAGCCAGGACTGGAACTGGCCGAACTCTCGGTCACTGAGCGCCAGCGCGTTCGCCGTGCGTTCCTTGCAGGTATCGGCGTTCACGGGGCATCCACTTCCAGCGCGTTCGGGCTGGCTTCGGCGAGTTGGGACATTTCGTCGATGGACAACACGCGGTCCACCTCCAGTACGATGACGAACTTGCCATCGACCTTGGCCATGCCACTGATGAAATCGGCCCGGATCTTCGCGCCGAAGCTCGGTGGCGGCTCGATCTGCGAGGCCGGGATTTCCAGCACCGCCGACACCGTGTCCACCAGCAGGCCAATGTCCTGGGCCTGGCCGTCGGCGCTGGACGCCTCGATGATCACCACGCACGAGCGCCGGCTGATCGCCGAATTCGGCCGGCCGAAACGGGCCGACAAGTCCACCACCGGCACGACGGCACCGCGCAGGTTGATCACCCCGCGCACGAACGTCGGCATCATCGGCACCACGGTCAGGTTGCCGTATTCGATGATTTCCTTGATGCACAGGATGCCGATGGCAAACATCTCCGTGCCGAGCATAAACGTCAGGTATTGCGCTTCTTCCTCGACCGCGATGGCGGTTTGACGTGTGGTCGCGATGGCGCCCATTGCTTTTTCTCCTTTAAGCAAGCCTGTGGAACCGGGCCATCAGAACCGGGTGAATTCCGATTCGTCCGGGGCACTGGCCATGTTGTAGGCAAACGCCTTGGGCATGATCGGTGCCGGTGTCCGCGTCGGTTTGCGGCCGGAGGAGCCTGGGGTGTTGTCGACCCTGGCAACTTGCACGGCAGACTTGGGCGGCGTGTCCAGGGTGAAGAAGCTCATGGCCTGTTGCAGCTGTTCGGCCTGGCTGCTCATTTCCTCGGCGGTGGCGGCCAGTTCTTCGCTGCTGGAGGCGTTTTGCTGGGTCACCTGGTTGAGCTGGGTCATGGCGGTGTTGATCTGCGCCACACCGGCGGCCTGTTCTTCGGAGGCGGCGCTGATTTCCTGCACCAGGTCCGAGGTCTTGTTGATCGAGGGGACCATCTCGTTGAGCAGGTTCCCGGCCTTCTCGGCCATATCGACGCTGCTGGAGGACAGCTCGCCGATTTCCTGGGCGGCCACCTGGCTGCGTTCGGCCAGCTTGCGCACTTCGGCGGCGACCACCGCGAAGCCTTTGCCGTGCTCACCGGCGCGGGCGGCTTCGATGGCAGCGTTGAGCGCCAGCAGGTTGGTCTGGTAGGCGATGTCGTCGATGATGCTGATCCGCTGGGCGATTTTCTTCATCGCCACCACGGTCTGCTGCACCGACTCGCCGCCGTCGGTGGCTTCCTTGGCGGCCTTGCTGGCCATGCCGTCGGTGACCTTGGCGTTCTCGGTGTTCTGGTTGATGCTGGCGCTCATCTGCTCGATGGAGGCGCTGGTTTCCTCGACGCTGGCTGCCTGTTCACTGGTGGCCTGGCTCATCGATTGCGCGGTGGCGCTGACTTCTTCGGAAGCACTGGCCAGGTTGTCCGCAGCGTTACGCACTTCGCCAATGATGTGCGAGAGCTTGCCGATCATGTTCTGCATGGCGTTGAGCACCATGCCGGTTTCGTCTTTGGAGCCGCCGTCGATTTTGGCGTTCAGGTTGCCTTCGGCCAATTGCTCGGCGACGGTCGCGGCCTGTTTCAAGGGGCGGGAGATGATGCGCGAGATGAACAGCGCCAGGCCCAGGCCCACCAGCAGGGCGGCAATCAGCACGACGATGATCGACAGGCGCGATTTTTCAAACAGCGCTGCGCCATGCTCGCTGGCGGCGCCAGCGCCCGCGTCATTGAGTTCCACCAGTTTTTGCAGGTCGTTGACCACCAGATCGAATTGACGCTTGGATTGGCCCTTGAGCATTGCATGGGCTTGCTCGGTCAGGTTTTGCCGAGACAGTGCAAGCAGGTCTTTGCTGACTGCGAGGTAAGCGACCCAGTCATTGCGGGTGGTTTCGAACAGCTGGCGATCTTCCGCGCTGGAGAGCAGTTTTTCATAGGTCGCCATGCGGGTTTCAAACCCCTTCCTGGCGTCTTCCGCTTCTTGTTCGACAGTGAGGCGTTCCTGTTCGGAATCGGCGGTAATGTGGCGGTTTTCCTTGAGGCGATAGTTTGCCGCGTAGAAACGCATGCCCGAGGCCGCACGCATGGACGGCATCCAGTTTTCCCTGATATCGACGGTGGTGCTGTTCACCTCGCCCAGTTGGATGATCGCGAACACTCCCATGACGGCGGTCAGGGCCAGCACCACAAGAAATGAAGTGATCAGTTTGGTGGCGATTCTAAGATCGTAGAACCATTTCATTGGGAAGTACCTCTCCATGGAATTGCTTAAGCGTCAGCGAGCGTTGGCTTGTTGTAATTGAGTTGATGTGAAGCGGTTTTCCACTTGGGCGATCTGGGTGAGCAGCGCCGGTACGTCGAGAATCAACGCCACCGCGCCACTGCCCAGGATGGTCGAGCCACTGATGCCGCGAAGGGCACCAAACAGCTTGCCCAGCGGCTTGATCACGGTCTGGAATTCACCCAGCAAGTCATCCACCACCAGCCCGGCCTTGAGTTCGGCGTAGCGCACCACCACCACGTTCTGCCGGCGAGCGGGCGGGCCTTCGTGGCTGAAGTGATCGCGCAGGTAGACCAGGGGCAGCACCTCGCCGCGCAGGTCGAGATAGCCCTGTTCGCGGCTGGCGACCCCATCGTTCTCGCTCAGCTCGATGCATTCCTGGACCATGTCCAGCGGAATGACATAGGTTGACTGACCGATGCCCACCAGAAATCCATTGATGATCGCCAGGGTCAGCGGCAGGCGGATACGCACCACGGTACCCTTGCCGGGCTGGCTGTCGAGGTCGACGGTGCCGCGCAGCAGGGTGATGTTGCGCTTGACCACGTCCATGCCCACGCCACGCCCCGAAAGGTTGGTCACGGCCTGGGCGGTGGAAAAACCGGGCTCGAAGATCAGGTTGTAGATCTCCTGGTCGGTCGGGCTCGCGCCGGGGGAGACCAGGCCGCGCTCCTGGGCTTTTTCCAGGATCCGGTCACGGTTCAGGCCGGCGCCGTCGTCGGCGATTTCCAGCACGATGCTGCCCGAGTCGTGATAGGCGTTGAGGTGCAGGTGCCCCTTGGCCGGTTTGCCCGCCGCCAGCCGGGCCTCGGCGGTTTCAATGCCGTGGTCCATGGCGTTGCGCAGCAGGTGCATGAGCGGGTCGCCGATTTTTTCCACCACGGTCTTGTCCAGTTCGGTCTCTGCGCCGCTGATGATCAGGTCGATGTCCTTGCCCAGCTCCTGGCTGACATCGCGCACCACCCGACGGAACCGGTTGAAGGTTTCGCCGATGGGGATCATGCGCAGGCGCAGGGCGCCGTCGAGGATTTCTTCCACCAGTGACGACACCGTCGAGGTGGATTCCTGCAACGGATCGTTATGGCAGGTGCGGGCCAACAGGCTGGCACCGGCGCTGGCGATGACCAGTTCGCCCACCAGGTTGATCAGTTCATCGAGCTTGTCGGCATTGACACGCACATAGGTGCCGTCCTTGGCCTTGCTGTCGCTGCTCACCGCTTGTTTGTCGGTGGCGATCTGGGCGGGCATGCGTGGTGTCTTGCGCTGGTCGGACAACAACTCGCCGGTGGCGACCAATGCGGTGGTTTCCTCGGCCGGTTCCGGCGACGTCGTGACCAGGCCGGTGTTGGCCTGGGGCGCGATGTCGTCGTCCTGGGCAACGATCTCGATCTCGCAGTCTTCCCGGACGAAATCGAACACTTCATTGATCGCGCCGTGGCCGGCGGCCGAGCGAAACTCGATGTCGAAACCCAGGTAGCAGGACTCGGCGTCCCAGGCATCGGCGGCGGGCAGGGCGTCGGTCAAGGTGGTGATGTCGACGATTTCACCCAGGGTTTGCAGGTAGCGCAGGAACGACAGAGGGTCCATGCCGTTGCGGAACACGTCCTGGCCGAAACGCAGGGAGATGTGCCAGAGGCGCGTTTCGCCGGGTTCACGGGTTTCGGTGTTCTGGGCGGGCGTTGGGGCCGTGGCCGGCGAGGGCGCCTGGTACTCCTGCAGGATCTGGCACAGTTCCACTTCCCGTTGCAGGGCCGGTGGCGGTAGCGCTCCGCCCTGGTTGGCGGCCACGTTGATCAGCTCCAGCATGTGATCGCTGGACTTGAGCAGTACCGCGATCAGGCCTGCGTCCACTTCGACGCTGCCGTTGCGCAGGCGATCGAGCACGTCTTCGACGATGTGGGTGAAGCTGACGATCGGTTCCAGGCCGAACAGCCCGGCCGAGCCCTTGATCGTGTGCGCCGCCCGGAAGATCGCGCCGATGGCGTCATCGTCGCCGGGGTCGGTTTCCAGTTGCAGCAGCGACTCTTCCATCGCTTGCAACTGTTCCCGTGCCTCGACGATGAACGTCTGTTGTGCCTGATCGAGATTGATGCTCACGCTCATATCCTTTGTCGTGTCCGACGTATTGCAGCAGCCCTAGGCAACCAGGTTGCACAGGGCAAGTGTTTCCATGACGGCCTTGCTCTGGCCGGTCAATGTCAGTTGGGTGCCGGCCTTGGCGGCCTCGCGTTGTACCATCAGCAGCAGTTGCAGGCCGGCGCCGTCCATCTCGGTGATCTGCGACAGATCAAGGGCCATCCGCGGTGTTGCGCCCAGCTGCGGTAACCATTGCGCGGCCAGGTCGGCGGCGGTGTAGATCGTCAGCTCGCCGTCGATGTGCACCTGGGCGGTGTCATCCTGTGTTTCGTAGTGCAACGACATGGGCGCCTCCGCTCATCAAGGAAGAATCAGCTTGGATACCGCCGCCAGCATCTGCGCCGGCTGGAACGGCTTGACCACCCAGGCCTTGGCTCCGGCGGCCTGGCCTTCCTGTTTCTTCGATTCCTGGGATTCGGTGGTGAGCATGATGATTGGCGTGAACTTGTAGCTGGCCAGCTTCTTGACCTCCTTGACGAAGGTGATGCCGTCCATGTTGGGCATGTTCACGTCACTGATGATCAGGTGCACTTTCTGGCCATTGAGTTTGCCCAGGGCATCCTTGCCATCGTTGGCTTCGATCACGTCATAGCCGGCACTTTTCAACGCGATGCCGACCACCTGCCGAACGCTCGCGGAGTCGTCGACAACCAATACACTTTTAGCCATGAACGGCGCTCCTAAAAGAAGGTGATTTCCTGTGAAGTCTGTTGCGCGGCCGAGTCGCCGTGGTGATTGCGGCGTTGCTCGTCGGTGGCGTAAGTGGTTTCCATGCGCGCCAGCCATTGGCGAGCGTCGATGGAAACGGCTTGTTCGGGCGACTGGCTGGCCTGCTGCATGTGCACATGCAGGTCCTCGATGTTGTCGCGCACGTGGCTGAGGATCTGGCTGACCCGATCCTGGAATTGCAGGCTGACCAGCACCTCGGTGAGTTCATCGCGGATGCCGAAGCTCTCCCGCTGCAGCATGTCGGCCGAGTCGGCCAAGCTGCCGGTGACACTCTTGAAGCGCTCCAGCACCTGCTGGATGCTTTGCTCGGAGGCACTGACCGAATGGCTGTCCTGGTCCGCGCCGCTGGACGCGGCATGCACCAGTTGGGTGATGGCGGTGTTGATGATGTCGACCTTGGCCGACATCTGCTGGCCGGTCTCGCTGGACTTGCTCGAGAGGCTGCGCACGGCGTCGGCCACCACGGCAAAGCCACGCCCGGCCTCGCCGGCACGGGCGGCTTCGATGGCGGCGTTGAGGGCCAGCAGGTTGGTCTGCGCGGCAATCGCCGCGACATCGGCGGCCATGGTCCGCAGTTCCCCGGTATAGGCCGTCAGGTTGCGTACCTGGGCCAGGGTTTCATCGCGGCTGGCCTGGGTGGCCTTCAGCGAATCGATGACCTTGACCAGTTCACTTTCGCTCTGGGCCAGCACCTGCACGGCACCGCCACTGCTGCTGCCGGCCAACTCACCGGCGGCCAGTTGCGAGGCTTGCACGGTCTCTTCCAGGCGCGAAGAAATGCCGGTGAAGCGGCTGGTCAGCGAGACGATTGCGGTTTCGGTCTGCTGCCGAGAGCTTTCGACCTGCTTGGCCCAGATCGGCATGGCGCCGAGAATGACTTCGTTGAGTTGCTCGCTGGCTTTATGGGCCAGATGCTCGCTGGCTTGCAGGTCGTTGCGGGCCATGGCGGCGATGGCGCTGTCGAACTGCTGACGTTGCGAACGCGCACCCCATACACCAGCACCGACACCAACGGCCAGGAGGGCAACAGCCAGGATGATGTTTTGTACACTTGGACCATTGAGCAGTAAGACGCCAACGGCAGCAACGAAAGCGACGAGCACTGTGTTCCAGAGGATGCGAGGTGGTTGAGCGAAGGAATGACCGTGTGGGTACGACGTCATGGTTCGGTCCTTGAACAGAGTTTCTAACAGGTTATTTGCGAATAACTGGTTATCTGCGACCTCTACTCGGACTTTAAGACCGGCTGTCCGATACCGGTATTGCATAGGCATTGGCCTACACAGTACGTGGCACTGTGCTATTTCAGGTTAGACGCAGTCTGGGAAATGTCGAATGCACCCGACGAAGGTATGAGCCACCTGGCGAGGGAGAGGGCGCACGGGCCTTTGTGGCGAGGGAGCTTGCTCCCGCTGGAGCGCGAAGCGGTCCCAAACTTGGCGGGTGCGGTTGGCCTGAAAGATTGCGTGTTTAGGTTTTGGGGCTGCTGCGCAGCCCAGCGGGAGCAAGCTCCCTCGCCACGAAAAACGGACATCTTCCGAAACAGAATCCATGGATTGCGCTAAATTACCCCGCATTGGATTTCGAACCTGCCATCAGAGCCCCCATGCCCACCCAGCCCCTCTGGAAAACCTACCTCCTGTTCCTGGCCCCTATGGTCTTGTCCAATTTCCTGCAGTCCATGTCTGGCACGTTCAACAGCATCTACATCGGCCAGATGCTCGGTACCCAGGCCTTGGCGGCGGTGTCGGGCATGTTTCCCATCGTGTTTTTCTTTATCGCATTGGTGATTGGCCTCGGCGCGGGGGCGGGTGTGTTGATCGGGCAGGCCTACGGCGCCGGCGAAACCGGGACGGTGAAGGCGATTGCCGGTTCGACCTTGTTGCTGGGGGCGATCATCGGCCTGGCGGCGGCGGTGCTTGGCAGTGTCTTTGCGCGTCAGGCGTTGCAGGGGCTCGGCACGCCGGCCGATGTGCTGGAGGATGCCGTTTCCTATGCCCGGGTCATGCTGTGGATCCTGCCGATGTTGCTGATATTTGTGCTGTTTACCCAGCTGCTGCGCGGGGTGAGCGATACGGTGTCACCGATGTTGGCGCTGCTGACCTCCACCAGTGTCGGGTTGCTGCTCACGCCAGCGTTGATTCGTGGCTGGTTGGGGTTGCCGCAGATGGGCATCCAGAGCGCGGCGCTGGCGGGGTTGGTGGGGACGGCCTCGGCCATGGCCATGCTGGCGTGGCGCTTGAACCGTCGCGAGCATGCCCTGGCGCCGGACCGGGCGTTGTTCGCGGCGATGCGCCTGGACATGGAGATCCTTGGCAAAGTGCTGCGCATAGGCTTGCCCACAGGGTTGCAGATGGTGGTGATCTCGTTGTCCGAGTTGGTCATCCTGACGCTGGTCAATAGCCATGGCTCCCAGGCCACGGCGGCCTACGGCGCGGTGACGCAGATCGTCAACTACGTGCAGTTTCCGGCGCTGTCGATCGCCATCACCGCTTCGATCCTCGGCGCCCAGGCCATCGGTGCCGGACGCCTGGAGCGCCTGGGGCCGATCCTGCGCACGGGGTTGTTGATCAACCTCTGGCTTACGGGCGGGTTGGTGGTCCTGGGGTATTTGTTGTCCCACTGGCTGCTGGGGCTGTTCATCACCGACCCGGCGGCACGGGTCCAGGCCGAACACCTGCTGCACATCATGCTCTGGAGCCTGCTGGTGTTCGGCTTCCAGGCGATCGTCGGCGGCATCATGCGCGCCAGCGGCACGGTGCTGGTGCCAGTCGCTATCTCGATCTTCTGTATCGTCGTCGTGCAGGTGCCGGCGGCGTATCTGCTGGACGCTCACTTCGGCCTGCAAGGGGTGTGGGTGGCGTTCCCGGTGGCCTACTTGAGCATGCTGCTGTTGCAGACGCTGTACTACAAGCAGGTGTGGCAGCATCAGCCGATCGAGCGGTTGGTGTAACCAACCCACCATTTAATCCTGTGGTCATCACCCGCCACGCCGCCACCGAGGATCCGATGCCTGCCAGTCTCCCCACCCCCATTGCCTACCGCGCCTTCCTGTTCGACATGGACGGCACACTGCTCAATTCCATTGCCGCCGCCGAGCGGATCTGGACGCGCTGGGCCCTGCGCCACGGCGTGGACGTGGCGACATTCCTGCCGACGATCCATGGCGTGCGCGCCATCGACAGCATCACCCGCCAGCACCTGCCGGGGGTGGATGCCCAGGCCGAGGCCGAGCAGATTACCCGCGAGGAAATCGAAGACGTCGAAGGCGTGGTGCAGGTGCCCGGTGCGCAGGCCTTTCTGAACAGCCTGCCGCCAGAGCGCTGGGCAATCGTCACCTCGGCGCCGATGGCACTGGCTTTGCGGCGTATGGAAGCGGCCGGGATCCCACGCCCCGCAGTGATGGTCACTGCCGAGGACGTGAGCGACGGCAAGCCCAACCCCGCCTGCTACCGCTTGGCTGCCGAACGCTTGCAGGTGGCACCGCAGAAATGCCTGGTGTTTGAAGACGCCGAGGCGGGCATTCGGGCTGGCGAGGCGGCGGGGGCGGATGTGCTGGTGGTGACGGCGACGCATACGCACCCGGTGGTCACCCTTCATCCGCAGATCAAGGATTACCTTGGGCTAGGCATTGAGGTGGATGAGGCCGGCCTGATGCGGTTGCCTTCGATTCTATGACCGCCGCAGAACACCTGTGGGAGCGAGCTTGCTCGCGATAGCGGAGGTTCAGCTTGCATCAGTGCTGAATGTACCGGCGCCATCGCGAGCAGGCTCGCTCCCACATTGGATCTGTGGTCTTCGGGTAGGTCAGGTCACCACGCGATAGCACGGCACATACGCCGCGCCGCCTGGCAGTTTCATGCGGTGCTGGGCGACGAAGGCCTGGAGCAGGCGGTCGAGGGGTTCCATGATGGCGGCGTCGCCGTGGATCTCGTAAGGGCCGTGTTCTTCGATCAGGCGGATGCCCTTGTCCTTGACGTTGCCGGCCACGATGCCCGAGAACGCCCGGCGCAGGTTGGCCGCCAGTTCGTGGGCGGGCAGGTCGCGGCTCAGGCCCAGGCTGGCCATGTTGGCGTGGGTCGGGTCGAACGGGCGCTGGAAGCCTTCGTCGATCTTCAGCAGCCAGTTGAAATGGAAGGCGTCGTTGCGCTCGCGGCGGAACTGCTTGACCTCCTTGAGCCCCTGGGTCATCTGCCGCGCCACTTCGGCCGGGTCGTCGATGATGATCTGATAGTGCTTCTGCGCGGCCTCACCCAGGGTTGCACCGACAAATGCATGCAACTGATCGAGGTACGGCGCGGCGCTTTTCGGTCCGGTGAGCACCACCGGGAACGGCAGGTCCTGGTTGGCCGGGTGCATCAGGATACCCAGCAGGTAGAGGAACTCTTCCGCCGTACCAGCGCCACCCGGGAAGATGATGATGCCGTGACCGACACGTACGAAAGCCTCGAGGCGTTTCTCGATGTCCGGCAGGATCACCAGCTCATTGACGATCGGGTTCGGCGCCTCGGCGGCGATGATGCCTGGCTCCGTCAGGCCCAGGTAGCGACCGCCATGGATACGCTGCTTGGCATGGGCAATGGTGGCGCCTTTCATCGGGCCTTTCATCACGCCAGGGCCGCAGCCGGTGCAGATATCCAGGCTGCGCAGGCCCAGCTCGTGGCCGACCTTCTTGGTGTATTTGTATTCTTCGGTGTTGATCGAGTGACCGCCCCAGCACACGACAATTTTCGGCTCCACGCCAGGACGCAAGGTGCGGGCGTTGCGCAGCAGGTGGAAGACGTAGTCGCTGATGCCCTGGGACGAGCTGAGGTCGATGCGCTGGCTGTCCAGCTCGTTCTCGGTGTAGACGATGTCGCGCAGGGCGCTGAACAGCATTTCCCGGGTGCTGGCGATCATTTCGCCGTCGACGAACGCGTCGGCCGGCGCGTTCAGCAGCTCCAGGCGCACGCCCCGGTCCTGCTGGTGAATACGGATCTCGAAGTCCTTGTAGGCTTCCAGGATGGTCTTGGCGTTATCAACATGGGCGCCGGTGTTGAGGATGGCCAGGGCGCACTGGCGGAAGAGGGTATAGATACTGCCGGAACCGGCTTCGCTCAGTTGCTGGACTTCGCGCTGGGACAAGGTCTCCAGGCTGCCTTTGGGGCTTACCGAGGCGTTGATTACATGTCTTTGATTCATTCAGCTTTCCTTGAAAACGATGCCATGCACACAACGACGGCATCTTGAAAAAAACGTCCACGCAGAAAGATCGCACGATCCTTGCGCTATCGCCATGGACTTCGATCCAGACCCGGCGAGTCGGTTGCGATACAAAATGAGCTCCAGCATAGCTAAATCGACCGGGCAGGCGATAATGCGTGACTCTTTTGATGCCGTACAAGGAAATTGCACCGCGATGTTCGAGATCAAACCGTGGGATAGCGACACCTATCGCAAGCAGACTCGCCGCAGCACCCTGATCATCGCGGTGGTGTTCCTGGCCCTGGCGATGTTGCTGTCCAGCCTGGCCGTGCTGCTGCTGGGCACGCCCGGAGGCGATAACTTTCGCTTCAATCTCGGCGGGGTGCTTGTCGCGGTGCTGGCAATGGCTGCGCTGATGCGCCTGTATTTCTGGTCGCAGCCATGGATGGCCGCCGCCGTGTACGGCTGGCAGCTCAAGCGCAGCCTGATGAAAATCACCAACGTGATGCACCAGGTGACCGCTGGCGTGCAAGCCCAGGACCCCACCGCTATGAAGCTGCTGCGTTTCTATCACCTGGGGCTGGCCCAGATGCATCAGCTGGACGCCAACTCCAGCGCCCAGGGCTCCCTGGCGCGAGAGGCCGACGCGCACCTGGCGAAGATGCAGGCGCTGGGCCTGGGCACCGAACAGTCGCGCCTGGAGGCGAGCTGGATCGAGACGGTGAAGCAGGCCTATCGCGCAGGTTGAGCGGTCAGAGGGTGCCGATGCGGTCGAGCTCGGCTTTCAAGGCCTGGGCATCGAGCTGGTCGAAGGGCAGGGCAAAAAAGGCCCGGCAGCGGGTTTCGATACGATCCAGGGTGGCATGGAAGGCCTGGCCGATCTGATCATCGCTGCCTCTGACGGTCGATGGATCGACCAGGCCCCAGTGGGCCTTGATGGCCGGACCGAAGTACACCGGGCAAGCATCGCGAGCGGCGCTGTCGCACACGGTGATGACGATGTCCGGCGGACTGCCCTCGAACGCGTCGTTACCCTTGCTGCGCAAGCCTTTTACGCTGATACCGGCTTCTTGCAAGGTGCTCAGGCTGCGCGGGAGCACGTGGCCCTTGGGGAAACTGCCGGCGCTGACGGCCTGGAATCCGGCCGGGGCCAGATGGTTGAACATCGCTTCGCTGAGAATGCTGCGGCAACTGTTGGCTGTGCACATGAAGAGGACTTTCATCGATCGGCTCCGATAAGCGCAAGGTTGGGCTGCGCCGGAGTATATGCGGACAATCGAATATATGGAATTTCGTATTTGTAGCGAGGGCGAGGACGAGAGCGGATAGCGCCGGGGCGCAGTACTCTGCGCCCCAACGATTTGCGTGGTTACGATTTTCTGCCGCCGCCTTGGCTGCGTTCGCTACCTTTGTTACCGGCTCCAGTGCCTTTTTGCCGGTCGTTGGCAACGTTGCCGCCCGACGCTTGTCCGCCTTTCTTGCCGGCTTCCGATGCTTTTTCACGATCATTGGCGAAGTTGCCTGGGTTTTTGTTTCCGCTACTGGCCATTTCGAGAATCCTCATTTTGGTTGAGCGAGCAACGTGCCTCGCATTAGTTGGGAAAGAAAATGGCCGGGGGAAGTTTAAAAAAAACCGCTTGCTGGCGACGAATGGTCTGCCACCAGCCTTCACTTCTAATCCTCGCCACCGCTGACTTTCCAATGCTTGGCATCTGCCGGGAATACCACTTGCTCGACCCGATGGGCAATGCCGAAAGCCAGGGAGTTCTCCGCTGGAATCACCCGTTCCTCGGCACACAGGCATTTGAAGATATCCAGCTGCGTCGCCGCGCCAGCGGTTTCCTTGACGTAGATTTCCACGTAGCGCGCCACGTCGTTGTCCAGGCTGGACAGGTACTCGCGCAAGCGTGAGTGGTCCACCGACTTCTGACCGAAGTACCAGTTCATCGGATGAATCAGGAAACGCGAGTGCGGGGTGGTGGTGCGGTCGCTGGCGGCCAGGTACATGACGATGCCCATCGACTCGATGTTGCCGGCGTTCACCGCACGTACCGGTATCGGCAGGGACTTGATGAAGGTGTAGAGGGTGAAACCGAAGTTGGTGCTGCCACCGACTGTGGAGAGATTGAGCATCAGCGAGTCGGCGCCTTTCTCAATGGCCTCCAGGCAGTTATCGCGAAAGCGTTCCGTGGTTCCCTGATCGATCTGGCAATGAAAATGGACAATGTGTTCGGACATCTGAAACTCCTGTCGACTTCACCCTTTGCAAGTGCCTGCGGATCGGCTGTGCCGTACAGTTGGGAGTCCAGCGGTCTGCGGATGTTCCTCATCCATGGCTGGCTGCCGGTGAGCACATCAAGTCGGTTGCTGCTGTTCGCATTTCTGGGCAGCTTGCGTCATGCGCTGCAGGAATAACGCCAGCCCGGCTTCTTCTTCGCTGAGGCCTTTACGTGCCCGGGGTTTGGGCAACTGGGTCAGGGCACCGAGCAGGAAACTCTCCACCACCGCAGGATGAATGTAGCACTTGCGACAGACGGTCGGCGTGTTGCCCAGTTGTCGGGCGACTTGCCTGACCATCTCGGCGACATGCCTTTTGGCCTCGCTTTCGGTTTCCCAGCGCAGCGTCCGCAACCCGGCCAGAGCGGCTGCGCTGCCGGCCCAGGTGCGGTAGTCCTTGGCGGTGAAGTCAGCGCCAGTGAGGGTCTTGAGGTAGGCGTTGATGTCCGAAGAACTGATGGCGTGGCGTTCGCCGTGTTCGTCCAGGTACTGGAACAGGTTCTGCCCGGGGATCTCCTGGCAGCGCTTGATGATCCGCGCCAGGCGCCGGTCCTTCACGGTGATCTGGTGCTCGATGCCGCTCTTGCCACGGAACTGGAAGGCGATGGCGCTGCCGTTGACCTCGACATGCTTGTTGCGCAGGGTCGTCAGGCCATAGGAGCGATTGTCCCGCGCGTATTGGCTGTTGCCGACGCGGATCAGGGTCGTGTCCAGCAGGGTGATGACCGTGGCCATGACTTTGTCGCGGCTGAACCCGGGCGTGGCGAGGATTTGCTCCAGGCGTTTGCGCAAGCGCGGCAGGGCCCGTCCGAATTCCAGCATCCGCGAATACTTGTCCGCATCACGGACCTCACGCCAGCGCGCATGGTAACGGTACTGCTTGCGTCCACGGGCATCGCGCCCGGTGGCCTGGAGATGGCCGCGCGGGTCGGTGCAGATCCAGACATCGGTATAGGCCGGTGGCACCGCTAGGGCATTGATGCGCTGGATCTCGGCTGTGTCGGTGATGCACTGGCCTTGCGGGTCGAAATAACAGAACTTGCCACGCAATTTCTTGCGGGTGATGCCGGGGGCCGTGTCGTCGACGTAATGCAGGTCGGCCGGCAATGCATCCGGCGGCAGGGTGTCGGGCATGAAGAAAGTCCTTGGCAGCGAATCCGGTGGCCATGTGATCGATTGACCGCAGCCCGTTGCGGTCGTGCCAAGATTCTGCGGTTACCCGCAACCCCTGTGTGCGAGCTTGCTCGCGATAGCGGTGAATCAGCTTGCATCAATGTTGGATGCGTCGTCATCGCGAGCAAGCTCGCACACAAGGTGGACTACGCCAACACCGCCACCGCCTTGATCTGCGCCCACAGCAACTGCCCTGGATGCAGCTTGAGCTGATCGCGCGAATAGCGGGTGATGCGTGCCAGCAGCGGGGTGCCGGCGGCTTCCAGGCGGACCAGCACATGGGCGGCGTTGTCGGCGGCCTGTTCGCTGACCACGGTGACCGGCAGGCGATTGAGGATGCTGGTCTGGGCATCGTTCGCCAGGCTGAGGCTGACGTCCCGGGCCTGGACCTTGAAGCGCAGCGGCTGGCCGAGGGCCAGGGACGTGTGGGCCACGCGTACGTTCAGTTGGCTATCGGGCAGATTCAGGGTCAGCAGTTGATAAGCCAGGTCATAACCGCTGACCTTGCCCTCGATCACCACGCCGGCGTCGTCCCCCA
Organism: Pseudomonas fluorescens; assembly: GCF_001623525.1. Classification (NCBI taxonomy): domain Bacteria; kingdom Pseudomonadati; phylum Pseudomonadota; class Gammaproteobacteria; order Pseudomonadales; family Pseudomonadaceae; genus Pseudomonas; species Pseudomonas fluorescens. The sequence goes on from NZ_CP015225.1 coordinate 498,083, forward strand.
GGGCCAACGGCAGGTCGAGCCGGGCCAGGGTTTCGCCGATCGGCCCACTGGCCAGCGCGCGGCCGCCGTCGAGCAACACGATGTGATCGGCCAGGCGCGCCACTTCGTCCTGGGAATGGCTGACATACAGCACTGGAATGTCCAGCTCATCGTGGAGCCGTTGCAGGTACGGCAGGATTTCGTTTTTGCGCCGGGTATCGAGGGCCGCCAGCGGCTCATCCATCAGCAGCAGTTGCGGGCTGGTGAGCAAGGCGCGGGCGATGCCCACCCGCTGGCGCTCGCCGCCGGACAGGTTGTGCGGCTGCCGATCGAGCAAGTGCCCGATGCCCAGCAGTTCGGTCGCCTGTTGCATGTCCACCCGCCGTTGTGCCGGCGCGATGCGCTTGAGGCCGAACGCCAGGTTGGCCCGCACCGACAGATGGGCGAACAGGCTCGCCTCCTGGAACACATACCCCACCGGCCGTTTATGGGGCGGCATGAACACCGCGTGCTCACTGTCTTGCCAGACTTGGCCGTTGACCTCGATAAAACCCCGGGCCGGTCGCTCCAACCCGGCAATGCAGCGCAGGCAGGTGGTTTTACCGGAACCGGAAGGTCCGTACAGTGCGGTCACGCCACGGCCGGGCAGTTGCACATCCAGGTCCAGGGAAAAAGCCCCGTGGTCGAGCTGAAAACGCGCCTGAATCATCGATCAGCTCCAACCGGCACGGGTTCGGCGGCTGGAATACAGCGCCAGCAGCACCAGGAATGAAAACACCAGCATCGCCGCGGCCAGCCAGTGGGCCTGGGCGTATTCCAAGGCTTCGACATGGTCGTAGATCTGCACCGACACCACCCGGGTTTTCTCCGGAATGTTGCCGCCGATCATCAGCACCACGCCGAATTCGCCGACGGTGTGGGCAAAGCCGAGAATCGCCGCGGTGATGAAGCCGGGGCGGGCCAGGGGCAGGATGACGCTGAAAAACGTATCCCAAGGCCCGGCCCGCAGGGTAGCGGCGACTTCCAAGGGGCGACTGCCGATGGCGGCAAAGGCGTTCTGCAACGGCTGCACCACAAACGGCATGGAGTAGATCACCGAGCCGATCACCAGCCCGGTGAAGCTGAAGGTGAGGGTGCCCAGCCCGAGGGCCTGGGTGAATTGGCCGATCCAGCCGTGCGGCCCCAACGCCAGCAACAGGTAGAAGCCGATCACCGTGGGTGGCAACACCAATGGCAATGCCACCACCGCGCCCACCGGCCCGCGCAGCCACGAGCGGGTGCGCGACAGCCATAAAGCGATGGGCGTGCCGATGAGCAGCAGGATCACCGTGGTCAAGGACGCCAGTTTGAGGGTCAGCCAGATGGCGGCATAGTCGGCGCTGGTCAGGGGCATTTTAGCGTTGGTAACCGTAGGCTTGGATGATGGCGGCGGCTTTCGGCCCCTTGAGGTAATCCACCAAGGCCCTGGCAGCGGGGTTGTCCCGGCCCTTGCTGAGAATCACCGCGTCCTGTTTGATCGGGTCGTGCAGTTCGGCCGGAACGATCCATGCCGAGCCGCCTGTCACTCTGCCGTCCTTGTACACCTGGGACAAGGCGATGAAACCGAGTTCGGCGTTACCGGTGGAGACGAACTGATAGGCCTGGGTGATGTTCTGGCCTTCGACGAGCTTGCCTTTCACCTGCGCGGTCAAGCCGAGCTTGTCCAGCACCTGGGTCGCGGCGAGGCCGTAGGGTGCTGCTTTCGGGTTGGCAATGGACAGGTGCTGGAAGTCGTTGTGCTTGAGGACCTGCCCCGTGCCATCGACATAACCCTCTTTGGCTGACCACAGCGCCAGGGTGCCGACGGCGTAGGTGAAGCGCGAGCCCTTGACGGTGTCGCCCTCGCTCTCGAGTCTGGCCGGGGTGGTGTCGTCGGCGGCGAGGAAAACTTCGAATGGCGCGCCGTTCTTGATCTGCGTGTAGATCTGCCCGGTGGCGCCGTAAGCCGCCACCAATTTATGCCCGGTGTCTTTTTCGAAGTCGGCGGCGATGGCCTGGATCGGTGCGGTGAAATTGGCGGCGACCGCCACCTGCACCTCGGCGGCCTGGACGGCGCCAATAGTCAGGAACGGGATCAACAGCAACGGCGCGAAGCGGGTGAGGCGCATAGGTGAGGCTCCGAGGGCAGGTTCGCTATATACCGGAATATATAGCGAATGGCCGACAAACGGAACGTGGCATTTTGCCTGGGGAGCGAGGGAGCAAGCGATGGCGGCCTGACAGGCGATGACGGCTGTCAGGACCGCCCACGATTGTTGAATCGGGCCAATGCCTCTTCAGCCAACCGCCGGGTCAACTCGGCGCTCGACAGTTCGCGGCCCAGGGGAAACGCCTGGCCGGCCCACAGGTTGCTGAAGTCCGCTTCATCCTTGGCGCGCAGCGGCATCAACGCGCCGCCCGCCAGGGGAAAGGCCGGTGCGAGCGGGCTCATCGGGCCCACTTCGCGCATCACCCGGTTGACGATGCCTCGGGCCGGGCGCCCAGTGAACAGGTTGGTAACAGCGGTCTGGCTTTCCTTGGCCGTGCGCAACGCGCGGTGATGGGAAGCGCTGATCTTCGCCTCGGGGGTGAACAGATAGGCGCTGCCCAGTTGCACCGCCGAGGCGCCCAGGGCGAACGCCGCGACGATCCCCCGTGCATCGCCAATGCCGCCGGTGGCGATCACCGGCACCTTCACCGCATCCACCACCTGCGGCAGCAAGGCAAACAGCCCGACTTGGGTGTTGAGGTCGTCGCTGAGGAACATCCCGCGATGACCACCGGCTTCGTAACCCATGGCAATGATCGCATCGCAACCATGCTGTTCCAGCCAGATGGCCTCCTCGACGGTAGTGGCCGAGGAAAGGATTTTCGCGCCAGTGGCCTTCACCCGATCCAGCAAGGATTTTTCCGGTAGGCCGAAATGAAAACTGACCACTTTGGGACGCATCTCTTCCAACACCTGGCAGGCGGCATCATCGAAGGGTGTGCGGTTGGACACCGGGGTCGGCGCGTCGAAGTCGACGCCCAGTTCCTGGTAGTACGGCTTGAGCCGTTGCTTCCAGGCTGCGGCCCGCTGTTCGTCGAAGGCCGGGGGCTGGTGACAGAAAAAATTCACGTTGAACGGCTTGTCGGTTTGCTCGCCGATGGTCGTCAGCGCCTGGCGCAGTTGTTCGACATCGAGCATCGCCGCCGGCATCGAACCCAGCCCGCCGGCGTTGCACGTCGCGACCACCATGGCCGGCCCGGTCACCCCGGCCAGTGGCCCCTGAATGATGGGCAGCTCGATACCGAGCAGGTCAAGAATGCGAGTGTCTGGCCACTGGCTCATGGGCGGGGTCTCCGACGGCAGAAGGAAACAGCGGTTTTAGCAGGTGTGGACCGGCGAGGGCCAGTCGAGTTTTTCAATCGAGCGCTGCAACTTGATCCCGACGGTGGGAGGGTTACCATGCGGGCTTCATACATCAAGGAGCCCGATCCATGGACGTGAAACTCAAGACCGTCGAACCCTTCACCGTGGCCGGCCTGCAGGTGCGCACCCGCAACACCGACGAGCAGCAGCCCGGCACCGCCCGAATCGGCCCGATGTGGCAGCAGTTCTTCAACGAAGGGCTGTTCGACACGATTCCGGCCCGGCAGTCGGAGTCGTTCGTCTACGGGGTGTATTCCAACTACGAGTCCGACGCCACCGGCCACTTCGATGTGACGGCCGGGGTGCAGGTGGATGCGACCAGCGCAGGCTATCCCGCCGTGGACATCGAGGGCGGCGACTACCTGGTGTTTTCGGCCAAGGGGCCGATGCCCGATTGCGTGATCCAGACCTGGGGCCTGATCTGGGCGTACTTCGCGGATAACCCGCAGACATTGCGCCGTTTCACCACCGATTTCGAGGTCTACAGCGGCCCCGACTCGGTGGCGATCTACATCGGCATTCAATCCCCGGATGAGCGCTCCAGCGCCAGCAACTGACGCTTGCGTTCCACACCCCAGCGATAGCCCGACAGGTTGCCGTCGCTGCGTACCACCCGATGGCAAGGGATCGCCACCGCCAGGCTGTTGGCGCCGCAGGCCTGGGCCACGGCGCGCACGGCCTTGGGCATGCCGATGCGCTGGGCGATCTCGGCATAGCTGGCGGTGCTGCCTGCGGGAATGTCCCGCAAGGCTTGCCAGACCCGCTCCTGGAAGGCGGTGCCGCGCAGGTCCAAGGGCAGGTCCAAGCCTAGGGCCGGTGTTTCGATGAAGCCAACCACCTGGGCGATCAACTGCTCGAACTCGCGGTCGGCGCCGATCAGGTTGGCCCGGCGGAATTTGTCCTGCAGGTCGCGCACCAACGCGTCCGGATCGTCTCCCAGCAGGATCGCGCACACGCCACGCTCGCTTTGCGCCACCAGGATGGCCCCGAGGGAGCATTGGCCGACGGCGAACCGGATGTCGGTGTTCTGCCCGGCGGCGCGATAGTCGGCGGGTTTCATGCCCAACACCTTGTCGGCAGCCTCATAAAAGCGGCTGTTGGAGTTGAAACCGGCGTCGTACAGCGCCTCGGTGATGCTGCCGCCATCGGCCAGGCGTTCGCGAACCTTGCGTGAGCGGTGGGCGGCGGCATAACCCTTGGGGGTCAGGCCGGTGACAGCCTTGAAGACCCGATGAAAATGGAACGGGCTCAAGCCCGCGCTTTCTGCCAGCTCATTCAGGCCAGGCAGTTGCTCGGCCGCCTCGATTTGCCGGCAAGCGGCGGCAACCCGTGCCGCTTGTTGGGCGGCGATCTGGGTCTGGTCCCGGGCTACGCGCTTGCTGGGCCGATAACCGGCGGCCTGGGCCTGTTCCGGCGTGTCGAAGAACTCGACGTTGCGCGGGTTGGGCAGGCGCGACAGGCTGCTGGGGTGGCAATAGATGCCAGTGGTTTTTACGCCATAGACGAAGGTGCCGTCGGCGCGTGGATCCCGGGCGAGCACGGCGGCCCAGCGCGGATCCAGTTCAGGGGCGAGATGATTCGAAGTGCTGTTCATGGTCGTTATGTCCATTGGCCCGTTTTGGCTACAGTAGCGAGCCTGGGGAGCGGCGACACTCCGGGTCTTGCGGTTGAATTCTGCACCTTCATCCGGCGGTGCGAAACGTCAGGTTGATGCGCTGGGCGCCCAGGCGCGGATGCTCTCCCGCCTTGAGCGGCAGCACGCCGTGGTAACGCAACCGGTCCACGCCGCCCCAGACCACGATGTCACCATGGAACAGTGGCACACGCAGGCTTTTGTCGCTGCGCTCGAACCCGCCGAACTGAAACATTGCCGGCAGGCCCAGGGACATCGAGACGATAGGGGCGCTGAGTTGGCGTTCGTTTTTATCTTGATGCAACGACATCCGTGCGCCGGGCACGTAGCGGTTGATCAGGCAGGAGTCCGGCTCGAAATGCTCGAACCGTGCCTGCCGGGCGGCGGCCTGGGCCAGTTCGCGAAACACCGCCGGCATGGCGGGCCAGGGGTGGCCGGTCTGAGGATCAACGGCGCTATAGCGATAGCCGCTGCGGTCGGTGGTCCAGCCCAGGGCGCCACAACTGCTCAAGGCCACCGACATAGTAAAACCGCCGGGCGTGACCATCTGCCGGAACGGCGCGGCCTGCAACACGGTTTCCAGGGCCGGCAGCAAACGGTCGAGCCAGGGCAGGGCAAAGCCACGCAACACGAACGATTGCGGGCCAATCTGTTCGACCTGGCCGGGCGTCGTCGGCGTCTCGTCGGCGAACAGGTCCAGGGTGATCGGGTTGTCGTCATTGCGCATCATGAAAAATGATTCCCAAGGTGTGTCGTCTACCGTCGTGCACGCGGCTGACGCCATGGCGCATGTTCACTCGATAATAACCGCGAACGCCTTTGACGGGCCGCTGATGCACCGCGAACACCACTGCGTCACCCTGTTTCAGATCGATGACCTGCGGCCGCGACTGCATGCGTGGGCGTTGTTCGGTCAGCACGAACTCGCCGCCGGTAAAATCCTGGCCCGGTGCCGACAGCAGGATCGCGACTTGCAGCGGGAACACCTGCTCGCCGTACAGATCCTGGTGCAGGCAGTTGTAGTCCTGGGGGCCGTATTGCAGCAACAATGGCGTCGGACGCGATTGTCCGGCAGCGTGACAGCGCTGGATGAAGTCGGCGTGCTGGTCGGGATATCGCCCTTCAAGGCCCATGCATTCATTCCAGCGGTTCGCCAGTGGCACCAGCATTGGGTACAACGCCTGACGCAGCTGTTGGATGAAGTCCGGTAGTGGATAGCGAAAATACTGATACTCGCCACGCCCGAACCCATGACGGGCCATGACCACCCGCGAACGAAAAAGCCCGCTCTCTGCGTACAGACCACTGAGCATTCGACATTGCGTGGCGGGCAGCAGGTTGCGGATGAGCGCGCTGCCGTCCTGCTCGAGACTGTGTTCCAGGGCCGACCAATCCAGTTGATTTATTCGTTGGGTCAGTGAGGGCAGATGCGGGGGAGTGGGCATGATGACAATCCTTGGTGCAAAGGATTGGTCAGTCTGGAGGGTGTTTCGTTGGTCAGCACTCCGGTTCTTGCGATGCATCAATGTCCTGAGTCACTCCCGTCAGCAGGCACGACAAATCCCCTGTGGCGAGGGAGCTTGCTCCCGCTCGACTGCGCAGCAGTCGTAAAACCTGCCAGCGCGGTCTGCCTGCAAGAATGCACCAGGCAATTGGGGCGGCTTCGCCGCCCAGCGGGAGCAAGCTCCCTCGCCACAAAAGCATCGTGCCCGCCCTGGAGCCACAAACATTTATCAGGGTGAGTCTTTACAGCGCCTTGCTGACACTGACGTTGCTGATCACATCGTCGGTTTCGCCATGCAGCTTTTGCAACGCGGCTCGGGCTTCTTCCTCGGTGCCGGTTTCCAGTTGCGCGAATTCGAAGCGGCGTTCGTCGTTGAGCTTGTACTTGATGACGTATTTGGTCGTCTGGGCCACGGTTTTGCCTGTCTTGAAAGTGGGCGAGGCTCAGCTCAGTTTCGAGCTGGAACGCCGGATGATTTTGATCTTGTGGGTCAGGGTCGGCTTGCGCGTGACGCTGATTGCACGGCGGTTGACGGTGTCGATGGTGATGTTCCAGAAACCGGTGCTAGGGGCAGTGATCCGGGCCGGAAAGGTGTCGAACGCGCCGCCGTGATACGTGTGCCGGCCGCCGTTCTTGAAGCTACGGAAGTTGGCGTCGTTCATCAAACGGATGTTGCACATTTGGGAGCATTCGATGACGACAATGTCGTCTTCGTTCAGGTGCTCGCGCTGGTGGATGAATTTCATGGGCGCCTCCAGAAGGGCTTTTTCTACAAAATCAAAACGATAGCAAGGGGCAATGATGCGCAGTTTATCAGCCCCGAGTGTTAATATCCGGCCCGCGCTCCAGGCTTTGTTCATTTATTGCAGGTTGCGGGAAAAATAAAGCTGTGCGGCGCCGGAGAAAAACGGGGTCTGCACTGTCGGAGGATCTTTATCGGAGGAATCATATGAAGCGCAGCGTGTGGGTGTTGGCATTGGCCATGAGTGGATGTGCATCGGTATCGGACATCAACCAGACGCCCCCCACCATGAGCGTCATCTCCGGAAAGAAACCTCACGAATATGCCAAGTGTGTTTCCGACAAACTGGCCAAAAGCCGTGGTCCGCTGCAAGTGGAGCCACACAAGAATGGTGTTCGACTGATCGTCCCGGGCAAACTGTCGACCCTGCCGGCGGCGGTGTTCGACATTGACGAGCGCTCCAGCGGCAGCAGCATCAAGCTGCACGAAAGCATGTCCAATGTACCGGTGCGTCCGGGCGACGTGCAGGATGCGGCCAACGCCTGCATTTCCGGCTGATCACATTCCGCGCCTGACGAGCGGACCGGGCATCGGATAAACTACGGCCCTCGACAAAAGATGCCGCCACGGTTCACGTTGGCGGCATTGTCATTTATGGAGCCAGTCGATGAAACGCGAGCAGGTGCGCGAGCGCCATGCAGAAGGTCTTATCTGTGCCACTCACGTGATCCAGAACCCGGCGAGCCCGGGCGAATGGATCGTGTTCTTCAAGAAAAGCGCCGGGCGCAGTTTTTTCCTGGTGGATGACCAGGATGAAGTGGAGTCCTTCAGCCGTCTTGATGAACTGATCGATACCTTGCGCGGGCTGGGCATCAAGTTTGCCGAGATCCACATTTGATTACTTGCAGACCACCACGACACTGCGGCTGGTGAAGTTACCGACGTCGACGCCCAGGGTCTTCTCGCTTTCCTTGGCCTGGGGTGTGCCGTCGGTGCCGACAATGCGGTAGCCGGTGCCGGCACAGGACGCGTCAGCCTTTTCGTAGCACGTCGCCCAGGAGTTGGCCTCGCCCGAGCAGTCGATGGCCAAGCCCTGCTCGCCGTTATCGAGATAGGTTTTTTCGGCCGAGGCACAGCCCGCCAGGGCCAGGACTGTAAACAGTGCCAGAAGTGTCTTCATGGGATCGTCATCGAGAAGGGAAGGGCAATGGCGAGATTATAGCGAATGGCCATTGCGGTACAGCTAAAGCACTGCTGAACCAGCCTCGTTCAATGCCCGGGAGGCATCTACTAGAGGCTCGTTTGTTTATTTCTTGCGGCGGGGGCTGCGTGCGGGAGCGGTGTCGCGTTCTTTCGCCGCCGGGGCAGCGCGCTCATCCTGGAATACCGCGGCCACTTCCACCGCCATGGCCTTGCTGGGCAAGGGACCGGCGACCTGCTCGCCGTGGTAGTTGATAATCCACCACTGGCCGTCCTTGCCCTGGCTGACCGAATAGCCGTTTGCGTTTCTTGTTACCGACATCTAGCTGCCTCATTGGCGTGATCAAGGGCGCCATGATACGTCAAATGCTCGCAAACAGCGCCTACTGGCGTACAGTGAGTCCGCTGCAGCCATCGAAACGAAAGGCGATTGAACTATCCGCCGTTTTTTATTTCTCTATGATGGCACCGGTTGGCCAGTGCGGGCATTGTAAGGTGCCCGTCGCCTGATTAGACTGCGCCGAAACTCGTACACACCGCCTTTTCAAGGACTTATATGATCAAGAAATGCTTGTTCCCAGCAGCCGGTTACGGTACTCGCTTCCTGCCAGCGACTAAAGCCATGCCCAAAGAAATGCTGCCGGTGGTGAACAAGCCACTGATCCAGTACGGCGTCGAAGAAGCCCTCGATGCGGGCCTGACGGAAATTTCCATCGTCACCGGCCGCGGCAAACGCGCCCTGGAAGACCATTTCGACATCAGCTACGAGCTGGAAAACCAGATCAAGGGCACCGACAAGGAAAAATACCTGGTCGGTATCCGCAAACTGCTGGATGAGTGCTCGTTCTCCTACACCCGCCAGACTGAAATGAAAGGCCTGGGTCACGCGATCCTGACCGGCCGCCCACTGATCGGTGACGAACCGTTTGCCGTGGTCCTGGCGGACGACCTGTGCGTCAACCTCGAAGGCGACGGCGTACTGACGCAGATGGTCAAGCTGTACAAGCAGTTCCGCTGTTCCATCGTGGCAATCCAGGAAGTCGATCCGCAGGAAACCAACAAGTACGGCGTGATTGCTGGCGAAATGATCCGTGACGACATCTACCGCGTTCACAGCATGGTTGAAAAACCAAAACCTGAAGACGCACCGTCGAACCTGGCGATCATCGGTCGCTACATCCTGACCCCGGACATCTTCGACCTGATCGAACAGACCGAGCCAGGCAAGGGCGGCGAAATCCAGATCACCGACGCCCTGATGAAACAGGCCCAGAACGGCTGCGTCATGGCCTACAAGTTCAAAGGCAAGCGTTTCGACTGCGGTGGCGCCGAAGGCTACATCGACGCGACCAACTTCTGCTTCGAGAACTTCTACAAGACCGGCAAGGCTTACTGATAGCCTGCGCCGCGCCTTGAAAAAACGCCCCGACGGGGCGTTTTTTTTGTCTCCAAATCACAGGCGCTGAAGCTCCCTCGCCACAAAGGCAAGCTGCGAAAGATGCCGTTTGGCTTTTCAGGTTCCGCCCCCATAACCATCGCAACGCTGCCTCAGGTGAAAACAGCAGGTATGCTGATGACCTGCCGAAGGAGATAGAAATGGCCTACGATTTTGACTTGTATGTGATTGGCGCCGGTTCCGGCGGTGTACGGGCGGCGCGGTTCGCGGCCGGTTTTGGCGCGAAAGTGGCCGTGGCGGAGAGCCGCTACCTGGGCGGTACCTGCGTGAACGTGGGGTGCGTGCCCAAGAAGCTGCTGGTCTATGGTGCGCATTACGCCGAGGATTTCGAGCAAGCGTCGGCCTATGGCTGGACGGCGGGGGAGCCGAGTTTCGACTGGGCCACGCTGATCGCCAACAAGGACCGGGAAATCAATCGCCTCAACGGCATCTACCGCAGCCTGCTGGTCAACAGCGGCGTCGTGCTGCACGAAGGTCACGCCAGGCTGACCGGGCCCAATGAGGTCGAGATCAACGGCCAGCGCTACACCGCCAAACACATCCTGATCGCCACGGGCGGTTGGCCGGTGATCCCGGACATTCCGGGGCGCGAGCATGCCATCAGCTCCAACGAAGCGTTCTTTCTCAAGGAACTGCCCAAGCGCGTCATCGTCGTGGGCGGCGGCTACATCGCGGTGGAGTTCGCCGGGATTTTCCACGGCATGGGCGCGCAGACATCGTTGCTATATCGCGGCGGACTGTTCCTGCGCGGCTTTGACGGTGCGGTGCGCAAGCACCTGGCAGAAGAACTGACCCGCCGTGGCCTGGATCTGCAATTCGACGCTGACATCAAATGCATCGAAAAACTGGACGATGGCAGCCTGAGGGTCGAGCTCAAGAATGGCCAAACGTTGCTCACCGATTGCGTGTTCTACGCCACCGGCCGGCGGCCGATGCTCGATAATCTTGGCTTGGAGAACACCGCGGTCACGGTGGACGAGAAAGGGTTTGTCCAGGTCAACGAAAAATACGAGACCACCGAGCCGTCGATCCTGGCTATTGGCGATGTGATCGGTCGTGTCCAGCTCACACCCGTGGCCCTGGCCGAGGGCATGGCGGTTGCGCGACGTCTGTTCAAGCCCGAGCAATATCGCCTGGTGGATTACCGGATGATCCCCACCGCCGTGTTCAGCCTGCCGAATATCGGCACGGTTGGCCTGACGGAAGAGCAGGCCCGGGAAGAAGGCCATGAGGTGCAGATTTTCGAAAGCCGCTTCCGGCCGATGAAGCTGAGCTTGACCGAATGCCAGGAACGCACCCTGATGAAACTGGTGGTGGATGCCCGGACCGACAAGGTGTTGGGATGCCATATGGTCGGGCCGGATGCCGGTGAAATCGTCCAAGGGCTGGCCATTGCCCTCAAGGCCGGCGCCACCAAGCGTGACTTCGACGAAACCATCGGCGTGCATCCGACGGCTGCCGAAGAGTTCGTGACGATGCGTACGCCCGTCGCCTCCTGATCACCGGACGAACATATGGCGGGCGAGCCGGCTCGCCATATTAAGTTTTCTTCTATCTATTTAGCTGCTGATAGCCAAAACCAATCATTCACATCAGGTTTGCCAATGAGCCAGCCTGGGGATGAGTGGTTAAGATCCTCTCCATCAACTTTCAACCCTGACGGAGAAACATCGATGCCTATCATCAACAGCCAAGTTAAACCGTTCAACGCTACCGCCTTCAAAAATGGCGAATTCGTCGAAGTATCGGACGCCAACCTGAAAGGCAAGTGGTCTGTCGTGTTCTTCTACCCGGCTGACTTCACCTTCGTTTGCCCAACCGAGCTGGAAGACCTGGCCGACAACTACGCCGAATTCAAGAAGCTGGGCGTCGAGATCTACAGCGTTTCCACCGACACTCACTTCGCCCACGCCGCCTGGCACAACACTTCGCCAGCCATCGGCAAGATCCAGTACACCATGATCGGCGACCCGACCCACGTCATCTCCCGCAACTTCGACGTGCTGATCGAAGAAGTCGGCCTGGCTGACCGCGGTACTTTCGTGATCAACCCAGAAGGCCAGATCAAGATCGTCGAGATCAACGACGGTGGTGTCGGCCGTGACGCTTCCGAACTGCTGCGCAAGGTCAAGGCCGCCCAGTACGTTGCCGCTCACCCGGGCGAAGTCTGCCCAGCCAAGTGGAAAGAAGGCGAGGCCACCCTGGCTCCGTCCCTGGACCTGGTCGGCAAGATCTAAGACCGTGCGTCCCTTGAGGGCGGTCATCCGCACCTAAGCAAGCTGCACCGCCCACAAAAAACGCCCGGGCGAGATTCGCTCGGGCGTTGTTTTTTCTGAAATTCAAAAAATGGAAATCGCCCGTATGTTGGACGCCAATCTTAAAGCTCAGTTGAAGTCATACCTGGAACGGGTCACCCAGCCGATCGAGATCGTCGCTTCCCTCGACGACGGTGCGAAATCCCAGGAAATGCTTGCGTTACTCAAAGACGTTGCCAGTCTTTGCGACCAGATTACTTTGCTCGACAACGGCACCGATGCGCGCAAGCCTTCGTTTTCGTTGAATCGCCCGGGTGCCGATATCAGCCTGCGTTTTGCCGGCATCCCCATGGGCCACGAATTCACTTCGCTGGTGCTGGCCTTGCTGCAAGTCGGCGGTCACCCATCGAAGGCCAGTGTCGACGTCATCGAACAGATCCGCTCCCTCAAGGGCGAATTCAACTTCGAGACCTATTTCTCGCTGTCGTGCCAGAACTGCCCGGACGTGGTCCAGGCGCTGAACCTGATGGCGGTGCTGAACCCGAACATTCGCCACGTCGCCATCGACGGCGCGCTGTTCCAGGCCGAAGTCGATGAACGCCAGATCATGGCCGTGCCCAGCATCTACCTGAACGGCGTGAACTTTGGCCAGGGCCGCATGGGCCTGGAAGAGATTCTTGCCAAGATCGACACCAGCGGTATCGAGCGCCAGGCCGAGAAGATCAGCGCCAAGGATGCGTTCGATGTGCTGGTGGTGGGCGGTGGCCCGGCCGGTGCTTCGGCGGCGATCTATGCGGCCCGTAAAGGCATCCGCACCGGTGTGGCGGCCGAGCGTTTCGGCGGTCAGGTGCTCGACACCATGGCCATCGAGAACTTCATCTCGGTCCAGGAAACCGAAGGGCCGAAACTGGCCGTTGCCCTGGAAGAACACGTCAAGCAGTACGACGTGGACATCATGAACCTGCAACGTGCCGATGCCTTGGTGCCAGGCAAGGCCGGCGGGTTGCATGAAATCAAGTTCGCCAGCGGTGCGAGCCTCAAGGCCAAGACCGTGATCCTGGCGACTGGTGCCCGCTGGCGTGAAATGAACGTGCCGGGCGAGCAGCAGTATCGCAACAAGGGCGTGGCGTACTGCCCGCACTGCGACGGTCCGCTGTTCAAAGGCAAGCGCGTGGCGGTGATCGGCGGTGGTAACTCCGGTGTCGAGGCGGCCATCGACCTGGCCGGTATCGTCGCCCACGTCACCTTGCTGGAGTTCGATGTGCAATTGCGTGCCGACGCGGTATTGCAGCGCAAGCTGCACAGCCTGCCGAACGTGACGGTGATTACCAACGCCCAGACCACCGAAGTGACTGGAGACGGTCAGAAGGTCAATGGCTTGCGCTACAAGGACCGTCCGAGCGGTGACGTGCGGGATGTGGAGTTGGAGGGGATCTTCGTGCAGATCGGCTTGTTGCCCAACACCGATTGGCTCAAAGGCACCGTCGAGCTGTCGCCGCGGGGTGAGATTATCGTCGATGCCCGGGGTGAAACCTCGATCCCTGGCGTGTTCGCCGCCGGTGACGTGACCACCGTGCCGTACAAGCAGATCGTGATTGCCGTAGGCGAGGGCGCCAAGGCTTCGCTGAGTGCCTTCGACCACCTGATCCGCACCTCCGCGCCGGCATAAGCAGCCGAAAGCGGCAAGACAAAACCCCATGGGCCTGGCTCATGGGGTTTTTTATCGGCCCTTATTTTGCGGGAGCGGTGGTGAGGTTTACAGCGGTGCAGGCTGGATGATTTCCACCCAGTAGCCATCCGGGTCCTTGATGAACGCCAGGCTTTTCATGCGACCGTCGTTCAGGCGTTTCTGGAAATCGCAGCCCAATGCTTCGAAGCGCTCGCAGGCGGCGGCGACGTCCGGTACCGAGATGCAGATGTGGCCGAAGCCGCGTGGGTCGGTGTTGCCGTTATGGTAGGCGAAGGCCGGGTCGCTTTCGGTGCCATGGTTGTGGGTCAATTCCAGGATGCCAGGGATCGACTTCATCCATTCGGTTCGCGCCGCCGCGTCCGCCGGGATCTGGTTCTTGTCCACCAGCGCCAGGAAATACAGGCTGAATTCGGCTTCCGGGAAGTCGCGTTTTTCCACCAGCGAGAAACCCAGCACGCGGGTGTAGAAATCCAGGGACTTGGTGATGTCCTTGACGCGCAACATGGTGTGGTTGAAGACGAACTTGGCCGTGGCAGCGTCGGGTTGGGCGGTGACGCCAGGGAAAGTGTTGAGTTCGTGCAGGCTCATGGGCCCTCCGGATATAAGTGGGGCAAACGGCGTCGCATGCTTGGTTGCGACGGTTCCTGGGCTTGCGTCAGACGGCTTCCTTGCAGGTGCGAGCATGATACGCAAGGGATGCGGTGTCGCCAAACCGTGTGTGGCTATTGCCTGCTTCTGTCTCGGGCTTCAGACTTTACGATTCGCCCTTGAGTGCCAACGCAATGATTCGACCGTTCCTTTCGCTGTTTGTCCTGCTGTTTGCCTGCATTGCGAGTGTCGGCGGCGTCCAGGCGGACGAACCGCAGATCGCCTGGCCCCAAGGCTGGGTTGTCGAGCCTCTGCCCGCCGACGCCGCGGCACCGGGCCCCTTGCGACAACGTGCAACCAAGAGCGATTCGGCAGGCAATGCCGTGATGGTCATGGAATTGACCACGACTACCATCGAACCCGATCACCAGGTCAACTTGCAAGGCGTGTTGCTGGAAATGCGCAAATCGATCCAGAAGGATTTCTTCCAGGGCGGTTACCAAAGTGTGTGCAATAAAATCCATGCTTCCATGTTGGGCGGCGTAACTGCGTTGGAAACCACTTGTACGATCACGCAAAACGGACGACATGTATTGTCTCAGGCACTCGTCGCGGCACTAAATGAGGGCAAGGCTTATGTGCTGTCCTATGCAGGGCAGGCGCAGGTGTTTGTTGAAAGCCAGGATGAAATACAGTCGGTGCGAAACAGTTTGAAACTATAACGCCGTCAGCGTAGTACGCTCGGAATTTAATCCAAAAGTTTAGCCCATAAAAAAGCCCTGAGTGTATTCAGGGCTTTTTTGCATCATGGACGCTGTCAACCGCGCCCGTGTCAACCACGCAACCAAGAGTCGACGGTAGCTGCACCGTACTGTTCTTTCCAGGCTTTCAGGCCGCGGTGATTGCCGCCCTTGGTCTCGATCAACTCACCGGTGTGCGGGTTCTGGTAAACCTTTACCACTCGCGCACGGCGGGTCTTGATGGGTTTGGTCGATTGCAGGCTTGCCTTGGACGGGTTCGGGTCGAGGATCGCGACGATGTCGCGCAGGCTCTTGCCGTAGGTTTTCATCAGTCCCTGGAGCTTTTCCTCGAATTCGATTTCCTTCTTGAGCCCGGCATCGTTCTTCAGCGATTCCAACTGCTTGAGCTGTTCTTGAAGGGCCTTTTCGGCTGCACGAAATTCAGCGAGTCTGGACAAAATCGTTACTCCAATCAAAATATTTGGCTGATACCAACCGCAAACAAAGCTATAAGCCGAGCGCCTTGGTGTTAATGACTCTCCTGCTATCTGGCACAGGTAGAAAAATTGTAGTAGTTAATCCGTAAAGTGTAAATCGTAACTTTTTCGTTATGTAACAACAGCAAAAGCTTTTATCAGTTGGGCATCGTCGTCAATAGATCGGCGGCGGTTAACTGCCATTAAGCCCGGTCAAGGTCTCAATGAACGCCTGTCCGCTAATCGGTCGACCAAATAGATAACCCTGTAGAAAGTTCACCCCATGGGCGCTCAGGTAGTCGCTTTGCTCGACGGTTTCGACGCCCTCGGCCACCATGTCCAGGCCCAGCTTGCCCGACAGTTCGATGATGCTGTCGAGCAGGTGCCGTGACAGAGTATCGGCACCGATCATCGCGACAAAACTCTGGTCGATCTTCAAGAAGTCCACATTGAATTGACGCAAGTACGCCAGGCTGGAATGACCCGTGCCGAAATCGTCGAGAGCGATCTTGACGCCCAACTCCCGCAGTTGGTCGAACAGTTGCCGGGTAACGGGCGTAGGTTCGATCAACTCGCGCTCGGTCAACTCCAGCACCAGGGCAATCGTACCCGGCGCGAAGGTGGCGAGAAATTCGCGACAATCGTCCACCAGCGCCAGATCCTGGCAGTGGCGGGCGGTGATGTTGATGCCCACATGAAACGGCGCTTCCAGATGAGGCGCCAGCGGTTCCAGCAGGCGCATGGTCTGCTGCATCAGCGCCCGGGTCATCGGTACGATCAGGCC
This sequence comes from Pseudomonas fluorescens, assembly GCF_001623525.1. Taxonomy (NCBI): domain Bacteria; kingdom Pseudomonadati; phylum Pseudomonadota; class Gammaproteobacteria; order Pseudomonadales; family Pseudomonadaceae; genus Pseudomonas; species Pseudomonas fluorescens. The sequence continues at coordinate 514,560 of NZ_CP015225.1, forward strand.
GCTGTGTTCGGCGAAGGGAATGAACAGGTCCGGGCGAACCAGGCCTTCCTTGGGGTGGTTCCAGCGCATCAGCACTTCGACGCCGGCCCAGCGTTTGCTGTCGCTGTGTACGACCGGTTGCAGATAGGGCACGAACTCACCGGCTTCCAGGGCCCGTTGCAGTTCACGACTGGGCGAGGAGGCGCGTTTTTGCAGCCAGTGTCCGAGGGTCCCCGCCACGACGCCGAAGAAGATCAGCAAGCTGAACAGCGGCGGATATTCCCTGGCCATGTAGCGCCAGGTTTCACCCGCGTCGAAGCCGGCTTCTACATTGAAGGCGTAGCGCGATGACCCCAGCTCATGCTGGGCGACCGGCAGCCCGGGCATGGGCGCTGGCCGGACCTTGCCGTCCGCCGCCAGCCAGTTCGGCCCGACTTGCAGCCGTAGCCGGGTCTGGCGGCCGATCAAGCGCAAGACGTTCGTCAGGTGGTACCCGTCAAGCGTGGCCAAGGCGCCTTGATGGCCCTCGTTGAGCCGGTAAATCAGCAGCGCGGTGTTCGGCGTGACCGGGTTGCCGTCCATGAGCCACAAGCTGCCTTGATGGTAGTCGCTCGGGTTGACGCGTTCCTCGAAGGCACCGAACAGCGAGCTGCAATACAGGTTGTTGTCCCAGATAAGGTTGGTCGAACGGACAAAGGGCCGGCGCGTCACTTGTTCGCGTAATGCCAGCTTCACCGCTTCGCAGGGCTGGCCGGCCAGGGGTAATAGTTCATGGGCCGCCTGGGCCGTGTTGTCGAGCATCAGTTCGATCTGCCTGACCAGTTCCTCGGCTGTCTGCCGGGTGTGTTGCGCCAGCGTCCGTTCGGCCTGCATGTACAAAATGGCCAGCCCTGACAGCATCGGTACCAGGCCGCAAAGCAGGGTGACGAGCGCGCGACGGGGCCGGGTGTGCGAGCGTGTGGCGGTCAAGGGCATCGGCACAACCTGAGAAGAAAAGGGATGAGGGGGAATCGTCGGGTGCCGTCCATGATAGATGGCTTGCCGAGAGCTTGCTGACGCAGCGTGACTGTGGGAGCGGGCTCATGACTGTCGGGCCAGCTCGATGAACGCCAGGGTGGCGGGCGAGGCCTGGCGGCTGTCCAGGACTGCCAGGCCAATCTGACGCGGCACTCGTGGGGACAAGGGGCGGGCAACGTAACCGGGATTTCCATCGTCCGGCAACGACCCCTCGGACACCACGCTCACCGCCTCACCGCGCCTGACGATATCCAGGGTGCTGAGCAGTTGCGAACAACGAAAACGCACATTCGGGGTCAGCCGGGCGGCATTGAACAGGCGCGAAACCAGTTCCGACGATCCGGCCTCGGTGTGCACGAAGGGGTCGTTGCACAGGTCCTTGAGGCTCAGGCTGGCCTGGGCGGTGAGGGGATGGTTAGTGGGCAGCAGGGCGACCATCTGATCTTCCATCAGCATGAACGTATCGAAACGCTCCTCGGGCAGCACCACGAAGCCGACGTCGATCCGCCGTTCGTCCAGCCATTGGAGGACCTGCCTGTCGGGCCCTTCATCGATGTGCACTTCGATGCCCGGGTGCAAGTCTCGATAGCGCCGCAGGATACCGGGCAACAGTTTCATCGATGACGTCGGCCCGAACGAGCCGATGCGCAAGGTGCCTCGGCGCATGCCTCGGGCATCGGCGGCTTCCTGGCGCAAGGTGTTGGCCAGCCCGAGCATGGCCCGGGCCCGCAGCAGCAATTGCTGACCAATGTCGCTGAGTTCCACCTGGGATTGATGACGCCTGAGCAATTCCACGCCCAATTCTTGTTCCAGGGACTTGATGGCGTGGGACACCGCTGACTGGCCGATGCCCAGACGCGTTGCCGCCGCCGTGAACCCCCGCAGCTCGGCGACCAGAGAGAAGATTTCGAGTTGGGTGAGGGTCATGAGGGATTGCTCATTTTACGATGATTAAGCATGAGGCAAACAATGCGACATCTCAACCGTGCACGGAACCGCGGTCCAGGCTTTTCTGTGGCGAGGGAGCTTGCTCCCGCTGGGCTGCGATATAGGTAGTCCGTTCCTTGCTCCCCCATACTGATACTCGCTGGAGTCCGGTTGTTGCGAGGAAGGAACATGCACCTGCGAGCTACGAATAGGGCTGCAACGCATCTCGATGATTACTGCTTCACCTTCGAGCCCAGCAGGTGCGCTTGCGCCCTCTAACGAACACTCAGGGAAAGCCGGGCACGGCTCTCTATATCGCCTTCGCTGGACGCAAGCATGCATGTTCCTGCATGTACTTTAGCGTCTGTGGAGGTGTGCGATGCAAACGCTCTTGTCTCAGAAATTCACTGCTTATATCGGAATTGATTGGGCCGATACCAAACATGACGTCTGTTTGCAGGTTGCTGGGCAAGCCCAGCGGTGCTTCTCGGTCATCCGACACAACCCCGAAGCTATTGATCAATGGGCTCATGCGCTGTATCAGCGTTATGGCGGTCCTATCGCCATTGCCGTGGAGTTAGACAAAGGACCGTTGATAGCGGCCCTGCAAAAATATGATTTTTTTTGTTTGTTCCCGATCAACCCCGCCACCTTAGCCAAGCAGCGTAAGGCCTTCGTTCCCAGCGGTGCGAAGGACGATCCGAGCGATGCCCAGTGGGCACTTGAGCTATTGCTCAAGCATCCCGACAGATTTCCCCAGCAGGAGAAACAAAGTCCTGCCATACGTTCTCTGGCTAGCTTGACTGAACATCGGAGAACCTTGGTTGATGAGCGGGTAAGAATCAGTAATCGGTTGGTTTGCATGCTCAAGCAGTACTATCCGTTGGCGCTGGAGTTGTTCCACGATCATGACACACAGGTGTTCTGTGATTTCCTGGAGCGCTGGTCGACGTTGGAAACACTTAAACGTGCTCGGCCTACAAGCGTTTTGAAGTTTCTTAACGCGCATAATGTTCGCCATGCAGAACTCAATCAGCAGCGTCTGGCCTTGATCCTCAAGGCCACGCCGCTGACAGAGGATCCGGGGATTGTTAACCCTTCAGCGCTGTATGTGCGGACCCTGGCATCGCAACTGAGTGGGATGCTGGTGGCGATCAAGCAGTTTGATGCGGCGATCGAAGAAACGGCCAATACCCTGGCCGATTACAGCCTCTTCAAATCCTTGCCTGGAGCCGGGCAACAGCTTGCACCACGGCTAATGGTAGCTTTTGGTGAGCAACGTGATCGCTTCAAGGATGCTGGTGCTATGCAGCGATATGCCGGGATCGCTCCGGTTACCGAGCGCAGTGGCAAGAAGAAAATCGTTCGCTGGCGCTATCAATGTTCAACCTTTTTGCGCCAGACATTTGTCGAGTGGGCTGCCCACAGCATCAATCAATCGGTATGGGCAGGGGCGTACTATCGCCAACAGAAGGCCAAAGGCTGCTCTCATCAAGCAGCCCTGAGGGCACTGGCTTTTAAATGGATCAGGATCGTTTATCGGTGCTGGAATGCTGGATCCCAGTATGACGAGAGCGTCTATTTACAAGCCTTGGCCCGCCACGACTCGCCTTTGATAAGAGCACCGGAGGCAACGAAAGCATGTTGACGGAAGAGCTCAGGGCGTGAAGCAGCCCTCCGGGCCAAATCAGCAGGGGCCCGCTGCGCGGTCCAGCGGGAGCGAGCTCCCTCGCCACGGATGTCCGATTGATCTCAATGTGGTGAAATCATGAAAACCCTCGAACAAACCCTCCCAACCCCATCAGACCTGCCGGTCTACCTGAAGCTCGCCATGGTCACCATGATCTGGGGCGGGACCTTCGTCGCCGGCCGGATCCTTTCCGATGCCTTGGCGCCGATGTTTGCCGCCAGCCTGCGTTTCCTGTTGGCGAGTATCGCGCTGCTGGCGTTTCTCGCCCTGGCCGGGATCCCGCTGGCCAGGCCCAGTGTGAAGCAGGGGCTGCACTTGGCCGCGCTGGGCTTCTTCGGCATCTTTTTCTACAACCTGTGCTTCTTCTATGGCTTGCAGTACATCAACGCGTCGCGGGCTTCGCTGATCGTGGCCTTGAACCCAGCGGTGATCGGGCTGGCGTCCTGGTGGTTGTTCAAGGAGCGGTTGAGCCGCTTGAAAGTGGCGGGCATCGTGCTCTGCATCGGTGGGGCGGGGCTGGTAATCGTCAGTCGTGATCCGTCCTTGTTGCAAGGCGCCGCGCAGGGTTGGATCGGCGACCTGCTGATTTTTGGTTGCGTGCTGGGCTGGGGCATCTATTCGCTGTTTTCCAGGCGCTTGAATGACAGCCTCGGCCCCTTGCAGACCGTGACCTGGTCGATTCTGCTGGGCACGCTGATGCTGTGGCTGGCCTGCGCGGCGGCGGGCGAGATTCGTGTCGAAGCCCTGCGCGCGCTGGATTTGGAGCAATGGCTGAGCCTGTTGTACCTCGGCGTGCTGGGCTCGGCCCTGGCCTATATCGCCTGGTATGACGGCATTCGCCGGATCGGTGCGACCCGTTCCGGGGTGTTCATCGCGCTCAATCCGTTGACGGCGGTGCTGTTGGGGGCGCTGCTGCTGGACGAACGGCTCACGGCCTTGATGTGTGTCGGCGGGGGCGTGATTCTGGTGGGCATTTTCCTGTGCAACAAACCCCTTGCGCGGTCGAAGGAAAAGGCGATTTGATACAGAAGGCGGACAAACCAGTTTACGCTGTGTAGAATCGGGTTACGCATATAAGAATAACGTCTTCTGGCAGCAGAAGCCTCGCCCGCAAGAGCCTTGGGTCGACAATGAAGATACTTGGGTTTCAACTGATCTATGGCGATTTCCTCGCCCGCAGCGTTCGTGGCATTTCCTGCGCGCCGCCCCGTGTCCTCAGCATCGCCAGCAACTAACGTTTTTTGTTAATTGACCCGACTGATGAGGCGCCGACATGGCAGATCTATACGAAAACCCCATGGGCCTGATGGGCTTCGAATTCATCGAATTCGCATCCCCGACCCCCAATACCCTGGAGCCGATCTTCGAGATCATGGGCTTCACCAAAGTGGCCACCCACCGCTCCAAGGACGTGCACCTGTATCGCCAGGGCGCGATCAACCTGATCCTCAACAACGAACCCCACAGCGTGGCGTCATACTTTGCCGCCGAGCATGGTCCGTCTGTGTGCGGCATGGCGTTCCGGGTCAAGGATTCGCAAAAGGCCTACAAACGTGCCCTGGAGCTCGGCGCCCAGCCGATCCACATCGAGACCGGCCCGATGGAGCTGAACCTGCCGGCGATCAAAGGCATCGGCGGTGCGCCGCTGTACCTGATTGACCGTTTTGGCGAAGGCAGCTCGATCTATGACATCGACTTTGTGTTCATCGAGGGCGTTGACCGCAACCCGGTGGGCGCGGGCCTGAAAATCATCGACCACCTGACCCACAACGTGTATCGCGGGCGCATGGCCTACTGGGCCGGATTCTACGAGAAGCTGTTCAACTTCCGCGAGATCCGTTACTTCGACATCAAGGGCGAATACACCGGCCTGACCTCCAAGGCCATGACCGCCCCGGATGGCATGATCCGTATCCCGTTGAACGAAGAATCGTCCAAGGGCGCCGGACAGATCGAAGAGTTCCTGATGCAGTTCAATGGCGAAGGCATCCAGCACGTGGCTTTCCTCACCGATGACCTGGTCAAGACCTGGGATCACCTGAAAAGCATCGGCATGCGCTTCATGACCGCGCCGCCGGATACTTACTACGAAATGCTCGAAGGCCGCCTGCCGAACCACGGCGAACCGGTGGATGAACTGCAATCGCGAGGCATTCTGCTGGACGGTGCTTCCGAGCAGGGCGACAAGCGCCTGTTGTTGCAGATCTTCTCGGAAACCCTGATGGGGCCGGTGTTCTTCGAATTCATCCAGCGCAAGGGCGATGATGGTTTCGGCGAAGGCAACTTCAAGGCGCTGTTCGAATCCATCGAGCGCGACCAGGTGCGCCGTGGAGTGCTGGCGACCGAGTAAGGCCTGAGTGCAAAAAAAGCCCGCCTGGCAGTGATGCCAGGCGGGTTTTTTCATGCCGATACAAATCCAGACTGTGGGAGATTCTATGGTGCAGGACTACCCCCTAAATGCCTTTCGGTAAGTATTCGCTCTGGTTCTTCAGCAGGGCGAATACCACTCGGGCAAGCTTGCGGGCCAGTGCCACTAATGCTTCGGTTGTGCTGAGTCCCCGGGCCCTTAGTGCCTCATAAAAACCCTTCCATGCCGCTGTGCGCCTTGCCGACATCGCGGCGTTATGCATCAATCGACGGGCCTCTGGGTCACCTCGCTTAGACAGGCAGCGGCGTCCCTTCTTTTTCCCTGAGTCCGATATACGCAGGTCTAGGCCCAGAAAAGCGATGAAGGCATCGGCATTTCTGAAATCCCCACGCTGAAACGACGTGAGCAAACGGGCACCGTTCAACAGGCCAATGCCTTCGACTTTCATGCAACGCTTGAGCTGAGCGCCCAAGCCAGCGGCTTCCAACTGCGTCTGGATTGTTTTCTCGAGCAAGATCTCCAGTCGTTGCATGGCTTTTATCTGGTTCTCAAAGGCCCTTTTGAGCAACGGTTCGTTGGACCAACTTTGCTTGAGGCTGACACGCGCCTGGACCAAGGCTGCCCGACGTCGGAAGAGGCTTATAAGCCGGCAATACAAGGGCGATGGCGGGGTCCACGGGTGCAACTGGTGGCCTTCGTTGTTCAAGTAGCGAGCCAACAACCGAGCATCCAGCGCATCGGTTTTAGCGCGAACTTTCACACCTTTGCGGTAATGGCTGAGCTCGTAGCCGCCGATCATGTAGATCACACAGCCTTTCGCATAAGCCAGGTCGGCGAATTCCTGATGATAGATATTGGTGGCTTCGATGGCGACATCCACTGGCGCGGACAACTCCTTGAGCCACTTTTTGATCGCTGCCTTGGTGTTGGGGATCGCTTCCAGTCGATCTGTTTCTGCGTGATAAATCACCAACTCATCTTTGGCGACATCAACACCCACGATCGGCTTTGCGACAGAAACCGGCATTGCCATTGAAAATCCTCCGGGCTAAGGTTTGAACACTTGAAGGGTTCACCCAGAGGCGCAGGCTTGTTCCTATCGTCGGTCTAGGCCAGATGCATTCTTTATCGGCGCTTGGGTGAAAGGAGGAGGGGTGAAATCTCCCACGGTCTGTACTGCGGCTAACAGTCAGAATCGAGCTTTGTCCCTCCTCCTCCCTTCAAGTCCTACCATACAAGCGAGCTTGCTCGCGATAGCGGCGGCACAGCCTACATCTGCGCCAACTGATCCACCGCCATCGCGAGCAAGCTCCCACAGGGCAGGCGGTGACCTTAAGTCCTGCGCTGCTGCCGCACCAGGTGCTTGAAGCCTTCGAACACCAACACCGCCACGGCCATCCAGATCGGGATATAGGTCAGCCATTCACCGGCCTTGATGCTTTCACCCAACAGCAGCGCAACGCCCAGCAGCAACACCGGCTCAACATAACTCAACAGCCCGAACAGGCTGAACGGCAGCAATCGACTGGCGACGATGTAGGACACCAGCGCGCTGGCGCTGATCACCCCGAGCACCGGGATCAGCAGCGACAGCCATGGGTATTGATCGAAAACGTCGAGGCCCTGTTCACCGCTTTGCACGAACCACAGTGCAACGGGGAGCATCAGGGTCATGTCCAGCCAGAGTCCACCCAGGTTGTCGGTCTTGATGCGTTTGCGCAGGATGAAATAGATCGGGTAGCCAATCACCACCAGCAAGGTTGCCCAGGAAAAACCACCCACCTGGTACAACTCGTTGAACACGCCCAGGGTGGCGAAGAACACGGCGACTTTCTGCAGGTAGGAAAGACGTTCGCCATAGACGATGCGTCCGGTCAGGACCATCGACAGCGGCAACAGGAAGTACCCCAGCGACACGTCCAGGCTGTAGCCATTGAGCGGCGCCCACATGAACAGCCACAGTTGCGCGCCCATCAGTGCCGACGAGGCTATTGCTGCGATCAACAGCCGTGGCGTGGCGATCAGGCGTTGGATCAGCGCCGTGACCAGTTTCCATTCCCGCGTCACCAGCATGAACGCGGTCATGCACGGCATCGTCAGCAGCATGCGCCAGCCGAAGATCTCCACGCCGGTCAGCGGTGAGAGCAACGAGGTGTAGTAGTACATGACGGCGAACAGCGCGGAGGCCGAGACCGATAGAGCGATGCCTTTGGACACTTTTATTCTCTTGAGGGGAGCAACTAGCACCCTTTGTGGCGAGGGGATTTATCCCCGCTGGGGGCGAAGCCCCCGTTCGTGAAACCTGAGATTTCGTGGTGCCAGGCCCAGGGGGCTGCTTCGCAGCCCAGCGGGGATAAATCCCCTCGCCACAGAGGGTGCACTTCAACGATCTTATGAGGTACGCGGTACTCGCCCCGGCACGAAATGGCTCACATCGTTGAACCCCGGCGTCGACGCATGCCCCGGCGTCACCAGCGAATCGATGAACGCTTCATCTTCCGCGCTGATCTTCACCGATTGCGCCTTGGTGTACGAGTCCCACTGCTCCTCGGTGCGCGGCCCGACGATGGCCGAGGTCACGGCGTTGTTGTTCAGCACCCAGGCGATGGCGAACTCGACGATGCCCACGCCGCGGCCTTGGGTGTATTGCAGGATCTGCTGGGCAATGCGCAGGGACTCGACCCGCCACTCGGTTTCCAGGATGCGTTTGTCCTGGCGTCCGGCGCGGCTATTGGCGTCCGGCGCCACGTCCGGTGCGTATTTGCCGCTGAGCACGCCTCGGGCCAGGGGGCTGAACGGCACCACGCCGAGGCCGTAGTTCTGCGCGGCAGTGATCTGTTCGGTTTCGGCCTGGCGGTTGACGATGTTGTACAGCGGTTGGCTGATCACCGGTCGGTCGATGCCCAGGCTGTCGGCGATCCTGATCACTTCGGCGATGCGCCAGCCACGGTAGTTCGACAGGCCCCAGTAGCGAATCTTGCCTTGGCGAATCAAGTCGCCGATGGCCGATACGGTGACGTGCAGCGGCGTGTTGTGGTCTTCGCGGTGCAGGTAATAGATGTCCAGGTAATCGGTGCCCAGGCGCGTCAGGCTGGCCTCGATTCCATTGAATATGTGCTTGCGGCTCAGGCCGCTGCGGTTGGGCATGCCGTCCGGCGGGCCGAAGCCGACCTTGGTGGCCAGCACCCATTCCTGGCGATGACGGGCGATTGCCTCGCCGACGATTTCCTCGGAGCGACCGTTGGTGTAGACGTCCGCGGTGTCGATGAAATTGATGCCCTGGTCCCAGGCCTTGTCGATGATCCGCAGCGAATCCTCGGTGCTGGTCTGTTCGCCGAACATCATCGTGCCCAGGGTCAGCGTCGAGACTTGCAACCCGGAATGGCCTAGCGTGCGGTAGCTCATGACAAGATCCTTTCATCCATGGGGAAAGGCCCAATCAAACCCCAGAACCACCGCACGGATCAAACAGAATTCTCAAACACCCTCCAAATCAACTGTGGGAGCGAGCCTGCTCGCGATGAGGCCGGCAGCTTCAACCTGAATCTTCCTGGAAAACCTGTATTTGTGAATTTGAACAATAATGCCCGCTGCCTTTTGTGCAGCGGACCGGCATCATGGCGGCGGTCAACTGGCAGCATGCTGTGCATCGGAACCGGAGAATAATATGAAAATAGTCATCGCCCCCGACTCGTTCAAGGACAGCCTCAGTGCCCAGGGCGTCGCCGATGCCATCGCCCAGGGGCTGGCCGAGGTCTGGCCGGATGCGCAGTTGATCAAATGCCCGATGGCGGACGGCGGGGAGGGGACGGTGGAGTCGGTGTTGGCGGCCTGTCACGGTGAGTGGCGCCACACCCGGGTCCGCGGTCCGTTGGGTGTCGCTGTCGAGGCGCGCTGGGGCTGGTTGGCCGAGAGCCGCACCGCGATCATCGAAATGGCCGAAGCCAGTGGCTTGCAACTGGTGCCGCCGGGGCAACGCGACGCCTGTTCCAGCAGCACCTACGGCACCGGCGAGCTGATTCGCGCGGCCCTCGATGAGGGCGCTGGCCGGGTCATCCTGGCGATCGGCGGCAGTGCCACCAACGACGCCGGGGCCGGTGCGATGCAGGCCCTGGGCGTGGTGTTGCTGGATAACCAGGGCCAACCCCTTCCTCCCGGTGGCCTGGCCTTGGTGAACCTGTCGCACATCGACCTGAGTGAACTCGACCCACGCCTGGCCCGGGTCAGCTTCGAGATCGCCGCCGATGTCGATAACCCGCTGTGCGGCCCCCATGGCGCGTCCGTGGTTTTCGGTCCGCAGAAGGGCGCTTCGGCTTCTCAAGTGCAGGCACTGGACCGGGCCCTGGGGCATTTCGCCGAACGCTGCGCGCGGGCGCTGAACAAGGATGTGCGCGACGAGCCGGGCAGCGGCGCCGCCGGTGGCCTGGGGTTCGCGGCCAAGGCGTTCCTGGGGGCGCAGTTTCGTACCGGCGTGGACGTTGTCGCCCAATTGACCGGGCTGGCCGAGGCGGTCAGCGGTGCCGACCTGGTGATCACCGGCGAAGGCCGTTTCGACGCCCAGACCCTGCGCGGCAAGACCCCCTTCGGCGTGGCCCGCATCGCCCGCCAGCACGGTGTACCGGTGGTGGTCATTGCTGGCACGTTGGGGGAGGGTTACCAGGCGCTGTATGAACACGGCATCGACGCCGCCTTCGCCCTGGCCAGCGGACCGATGACCTTGCAGCAAGCCTGCACCGACGCCCCGCGCCTGCTGAGCGAGCGTGCCCGGGACATTGCACGGCTTTGGCGGGTGGCGCATCGATAAAGCGGTCGAACACTGTACCCGTGGCGAGGGAGCTTGCTCCCGTTGGGCCGCGAAGCGGCCCCGAAACCATCCACCGCAATGTGCAAGGTTGACCACGTTCGATTTGGGCTGCTGCGCAACCCAGCGGGAGCAAGCTCCCTCGCCACAAAAAGCATTGGGAAATATTTTTTTTACACAACCCTGCACAAACCCTAAAGCCCAGCCGATAACGGATTAAGCGTATACCCCCATAACTCCAATCAGTGCGCTTGCCAGCATGGACGCTCGACCCAACATTTCGAGGTCTTTCCATGTCCCTACGCAGCCTGAATATCGCCCCACGAGCCTTTCTCGGCTTCGCCGTCATCGCGTTGCTCGTCGTTATCCTCGGCGTATTCGCCGCCAACCGCATGTCTGTCATTCGCCAGGCCTCGCTGGAGATGGAACAGACCCAGGTGCCCAGCGTCGGCTATCTGGCCAATGTGCTGGAGAACGTGCTGCGCATGCGCATCCTCTCGTTCCGCATTCTGGTCAACCGGGATCCGGCCAGCCTGACCGAGGCCGAGAGCCGCATCGGCGTGCTGGTGGAAAAACTGAACAAGGCCAATAGCAGCTACGCCGCGCTGCCGAGCACGCCGCAGGAGGCCGAACTGTACAAGGTCTTTTCCGCGACCCTGGAAAAATACCTGCAAGCCCAGAAGGAAATGCTCGACCTGTCGCGGCAGAACAAGGCCGATGAGCTGCGCACCCACATCAATACGCGAATCAAGGAAGGTACCGACCTGATGGGCGAGCAGCTCAACAAGCTCATCGCGATCAACGTGGCCGGTGCCAGCGAATCATCGGCCAAGGCAGGTGAGCACTACGATAGCGCGATCACCGGCATCATTATTGTCTCGATCTCCGCCGCCCTGGCCACCGTGGTGCTGGCCTTGCTGCTGACCCGCAGCATCGTCGCGCCGCTCAACCGGGCATTGGAGGCTGCGCGGACCATTGCCAGCGGCAACCTGGTCCAGGTCATCGCGGACGATGGCAAGGATGAGCCCGGCCGGTTGCTCCAGGCCTTGGCCACCATGCAAGTCAGCCTGCGCCAGACCATCGAGCAGATTGCCGGTTCGGCCACTCAACTGGGCGCTGCGGCGCAAGAGCTGAGCGCCGTGACCCAGGAATCCTCCCGCGGCCTGCAACAGCAGCACAACGAAATCGAACAGGCGGCCACGGCGGTCAACGAAATGACCGCCGCGGTCGAAGAGGTAGCCCGTAACGCGGTGTCCACCTCCGAGGCGTCGAACCAATCGACCCAGGCCGCCCAGGAAGGCCGCACACGTGTGGTCGAAACCGTCGACGCGATCCAGACCATGACCCACGACGTGCAGGCCACCGCCTCGATGATCGAAGGCCTGGCGGTCCAGGGCCGCGACATCGGCAAGGTGCTGGACGTGATCCGCGCCATCGCCGAACAGACCAACCTGCTGGCCCTCAACGCCGCCATCGAAGCCGCTCGCGCCGGGGAGGCCGGACGCGGTTTTGCGGTGGTGGCCGACGAAGTCCGGGCCCTGGCCCATCGCACTGCGCAATCGACCCAGGAAATCGAAAAAATGGTCGCCGGTATCCAGAACGGCACCGGCCAGGCCGTGCAGTCGATGCAACAAAGCAACCAGCGTACCCAAAGCACTCTGGAAATGGCCCGCGCCGCCGGCGTGGCCCTGGAGCAGATCACTCAGTCGATCCACCAGATCAACGAGCGCAATCTGGTCATCGCCAGTGCATCGGAGGAACAGGCCCAGGTTTCCCGGGAAGTGGACCGCAACCTGGTGAACATTCGCGACCTGGCCACCCAGTCGGCCAGCGGCGCCAAACAGACCAGCGATGCGACCCACGAACTGTCGCGCCTGGCGGTGGGGTTGAATGCGATGGTGGCGCGGTTTGTGATTTGAGATAGGGTTGAGGCTGGATATCGCGCAATCAGGAGAGATACATGCGCTTTTCAGTCTTGACCCAACGCATCACCGGCGATGGTGCCGCCGCCTGGCAGATTCACGACCGGGCGCTGGCCATGCGCGAACAGGGCATGGATGTGTTGTTGCTGTCAGTGGGCGATCCGGACTTCGACACCCCGCGCGCCATTGTCGATGCTGCCGTGGGCAGCCTGCGGGCCGGTGAGACCCATTATTCGGACATCCGCGGCTTGCACACCTTGCGGACCAGTATTGCCCGGCGTCATCGCCTGCGTTGCGGCCAGCCTGCGGGGGCCGAACAGGTCGTCGTACTGCCGGGGGCGCAGTGCGCGGTGTATGCGGTCGCGCAATGCCTGCTCAACCCTGGCGACGAAGTCATCGTCGCCGAGCCGATGTATGTCACCTATGAAGCAGTGTTCGGTGCCTGCGGGGCGACAGTGGTGCCGGTGGCGGTCCGTCCGGAGAACGGTTTTCGGGTCGAACCTGCGGACGTTGCCCGTCTTGTGACCCCGCGTACCCGGGCGATGCTGCTCAACAGCCCGAACAACCCGTCCGGCGCCAGCCTGCCGATGCCCACCTGGCAGGCATTGGCCCGGTTGTGCATCGAACATGACCTGTGGCTGATCAGTGACGAGGTCTACAGCGACTTGCTCTATGACGGCGAGCACATCAGCCCCGCCAGCCTACCGGGCATGGCCGAGCGCACCGCGACGATCAACAGCCTGTCCAAATCCCACGCCATGACCGGCTGGCGCATTGGCTGGGTCATCGGCCCTGAATCCCTCGCCGACCATTTGGCAAACCTGTCCTTGTGTATGTTGTTTGGCCTGCCGGATTTCGTGCAACGCGCAGCCCAGGTTGCCCTGGAGCAGGCGTTGCCGGAAGTGGCGCAGATGCACGACGAGTATCGCCAGCGCCGGGACCTGGTGTGCGCCATGCTCGACGACTGCCCAGGCCTCAAGCCGGTGCGGCCCGATGGCGGCATGTTCGTGATGGTCGATGTGCGCCGGACCGGTCTCGACGCCCAGGCATTTGCCGAACGGTTGTTGGACGACTATGGCGTGTCGGTGCTGGCCGGCGAGGCGTTCGGGCCCAGTGCGGCAGGGCATATCCGCCTCGGGCTGGTGGTCGATCAGGTGAAGCTGGCGGATGCTTGCCAGCGGATCACCTCGTGTGCGGCGGATCTGCTGCGGGCCCAGCGGTAACGTTTTGTAGTGGCTGTGTGAAATTGTGTAAGGGTTTTGCTCGTGGATGAGCGGGGGCGTATATCCTTGGCAGCTTGAGATTTTCTGCGCCTGTGGCGTCTCCATCGCGAGCAAGCTCGCTCGCGATGAGGCCCAACCAGGCGCCACAGCACTTTCTGGAAACACCCATGCCCAACATCCTCCTGGTCGAAGACGACTGCGCACTCTCCGAACTGATCGCCAGTTACCTGGAGCGCAACGGTTATCAGGTCAGCGTGCTCAGCCGTGGCGATCATGTGCGTGAACGGGCACGCGTCGATCCGCCGGACCTGGTGATTCTCGACCTGATGCTGCCGGGGCTGGACGGCTTGCAAGTCTGCCGCCTGCTGCGGGCCGACTCGGCGACCTTGCCGATCTTGATGCTCACTGCCCGGGACGACAGCCACGACCAGGTCCTGGGCCTGGAGATGGGCGCCGATGACTACGTCACCAAGCCTTGCGAGCCCCGGGTGCTGCTGGCGCGAGTGCGTACCTTGTTGCGCCGCAGCAGCCTGACCGAGCCGCAGACGGTCAACGACCGCATCCTCATGGGCAACCTCTGCATCGACCTGTCCGAGCGCACCGTAACCTGGCGCGGACAAGCGGTGGAGCTGTCCAGCGGCGAATACAACCTGCTGGTGGTGCTGGCCCGGCATTCCGGCGAAGTACTGAGCCGAGACCAGATCCTGCAGCGCCTGCGCGGCATCGAGTTCAACGGCACCGACCGTTCGGTGGACGTGGCGATTTCCAAGTTGCGGCGCAAGTTCGACGACAATGCCGACGAAGCCCGCAAGATCAAGACCGTGTGGGGCAAGGGTTATCTGTTCAGTCGTTCCGAGTGGGAATGTTGAACCGATGTGGAAGCTGCTGATTCGCCTTTACCTGGTCACTATCGTGTCCTACAGCGCGGCGATCTACCTGATGCCGGAACTGGTGATCCGCCTGTTCCAAGACCGTTTCATGACCTACAACCTCGATTACTCCCGTGGCCTGCAAACCTTGATGGTCAAGCAGTTCCGCGCCGTGCCCAGCGAGCAGTGGCCGGCGCTGGCGGCGCAGATGGACAAGGAGTTCGAGCCGCTGCGCATCGAGCTGGCGGCGATCGATGACGGCGGCTTCAGTGCCGATGAGCAGGCACGTCTCAAGCGCGGCGAGAACGTGGTGCGTATCGGTGACTGGGCCTGGCGCACCTTGGCGGCGGCGCCGCTGGACGGGCGCACAGCGGTGAAGATGGTCGTGCCGCCGGACCCGGCCGACGTCAGCTGGTTGTACTGGAGCATCAACGTGTTGATCGGCGCGACCATGCTGGCCTGCCTGTTGCTCTGGTTGCGGCCTCACTGGCGCGACCTGGAGCGCCTCAGGCGCACCGCCGAACGCTTCGGCAAAGGTCATCTGGGTGAGCGTACGCACATTGCCTCCAGTTCGAACATCGGCAGCCTGGCCCATGTGTTCGACACCATGGCGGGTGACATCGAGAACCTGCTCAACCAACAGCGGGACCTGCTCAACGCCGTGTCCCACGAACTGCGCACGCCACTGACACGGCTCGACTTCGGCCTGGCCCTGGCGCTGTCCGATGACCTGCCGCCGGCCAGTCGCGAGCGCCTGCAAGGGTTGGTGGCGCACATTCGTGAGCTGGATGAGTTGGTGCTGGAACTGCTGTCCTACAGCCGTCTGCAGAACCCGCAACGCCTGCCCGAACGGGTCGAGGTGGCATTGGACGAGTTCATCGACAGCATCCTGGGCAGCGTCGACGAGGACCTGGCGGCGCCGGACGTGGTGATCGACGTGCTGCTGCATGGGGCGCTGGAGCGTTTCGTACTGGACCCACGCCTGACCGCACGGGCCTTGCAGAACCTGCTGCGCAATGCCATGCGCTATTGCGAAAAGCGCATCCAGGTGGGCGTGCTGGTCAGTGATCAAGGCTGTGAGATCTGGGTCGACGACGATGGCATCGGCATTCCCGACAGCGAACGCGAGCGCGTGTTCGAGCCGTTCTACCGTTTGGATCGCAGCCGCGACCGCGCCACCGGTGGCTTTGGCCTTGGCCTGGCCATCAGCCGCCGAGCCCTGGAAGCCCAGGGCGGCACGCTGACCGTCGAAGCCTCGCCGCTGGGCGGGGCGCGCTTCAGGCTGTGGCTGCCAACACCCGCTTGAGCCTCGGTCCGATCTCTGTGGCGAGGGAGCTTGCTCCCGCTGGACCGCGAAGCGGTCCCAATGGCCCCTTACCCAAACAACCCCGCCGCAATATTGATCGAAAACCCCAGGATCGCCGTGTTGAACACAAACCCGATCAACGACTGCGCCAGGACGATCTTGCGCAGCTGCCGGGTGGCGACTCCCACGTCGGACGTCTGCACCGCGACCCCGATGGTGAAAGAGAAATACAGGAAGTCCCAATAGTTGGGCGTGGTCAGCCCTTCGGCAAACCGTAGCGCCGGCTCCTTGCCTTCCCAGGTGTAATACAACCGCGCGTAGTGCACGCTGAAGATCACCCCGATCAGCAACCACGAACCGATCACGGTCATTGCCGTGAAACCGTAATGCAGCAGTTTGCCGGCGGCGTCCAGGTCGCGGCTGCCGGCCAGTTCGAAGGTGATGGTTGCCAGGCTGGCCAATGCCGCGATGCAGACCACCAGCAGGACCAGCCCGGCATTTTCATCTTCGATTTCGGCGATGCGCCGGACGTCGGGCGCCTTGGCCCGCACGGTCAGCCAGGACATCAGCACCAGGTAGGTCCAGACGCCGACATTCCAGCCGATCAGGATTTTGCTGATGATCGAGTCCACGGGAACCAGGATACCCACCGCCAGGCCAAGGACCGTGGCGCTGGACAGACGCGGGTGGGTGCGGGCGAGGAAGGGCATGGAGACTCACTGTCCGGAACGGAGGCGCCTAGTATGAGCCGTCAAGCGAAGGGGCGGCCATCTATCGCGCTGGAGTCGATCAATTGCACGCCCGCTTCCTGCATCCGTCGGATTGCCGCCTCCATCGAGCCGTCGATATCGATGCCCCGGCAGGCATCCAGTATCACCAGCGCATTGAACCCCGCCAACCGGGCATCCAGCGCCGAGAACATCACGCAGAAATCCAGGGCCAGCCCCACCAGGTACACGGTGTCGATGCCGCGTTCCTTGAGATAGCCGGTCAAGCCGGTAGGGGTCAGGTGATCCGCTTCCATGAAGGCTGAATAGCTGTCGATGTCCGGGTTGCAGCCCTTGCGAATGATCAGCTTGGCATGGGGGAGGTCGAGTGCCGGGTGCAGCGCGGCGCCATTGCTGCCCTGTATGCAGTGGTCGGGCCAGAGTTTCTGCTCGCCGTAGGGCAATTGGACGATGTCGAACGGCTGCTTGCCTGGATGGCTGGACGCAAACGAGGCGTGCCCGGCCGGGTGCCAGTCCTGGGCAAGGACGACGTGCCTGAATGAATGGCCGAGTTGGTTGATCAGCGGCACGATCTCATCGCCGCCTGGCACGGCCAGTTGGCCGCCGGGGATGAAGTCGTTCTGTACATCGATGACTACCAGCGCAGTGGTCAAAGCCCGGTTGGCGGGAACGCCCATGAATGAATCCTCCTTGAAGTGGTTCTTCGATAGTAGCTGAACGGCTTGGGCCTGGTGCGTAGACTGACGCACCGCCATCGCGAGCAGCCTCGCTCCCACAACGAATCTGCGGTGAACGCAGGATTGATGGTTTACAAAAATAGTCCTTCTGCGAGGGGTGGTGTCTTTCGTCGAAAATATTCCAGCGTTGATGGCTTTTTGATATTTGGTTCGTGCGTCCCTGTCACGATTAAGTACAATCGCCGGCCTTCAACCGGGCATGGAAGCAGTCCGGTCTCCAGTTACGAGAAAAAAACATGCTCATCGGCAGTTATTCCCCCGCCCTTGTTTCGATTTCCTTGTTTGTTGCTGTGCTGGCTTCCTATACCGCCCTGGACCTGGCCGGGCGGATCGCGACCGCCCAGGGGCGCGCCGCGCATTTGTGGATGGCCGGGGGCGCGCTGGCGATGGGGGTGGGGATCTGGTCCATGCACTTCATCGGCATGCTCGCGTTCAGCTTGCCGGTGGAGCTTGGCTACGACGTATCCATCACCGCGCTGTCGCTGCTGGTCGCGATTCTTTCCAGCGGTTTTGCCCTGTGGCTGGTCAGCCAGCCGCGATTGCCGGCGTGGCAACTGGCGTTCGGCGCGCTGATCATGGGCGCCGGGATCAGCACCATGCACTACACCGGCATGGCCGCACTGCGAATGCAGCCAGGCATCGATTATGACCCGACACTGTTCGGGGCTTCGTTGGTGATTGCTGTCGGCGCTTCGGCGGCGGCGTTGTGGATTGCCTTTCGCCTGCGCCAGAACACGCCCCACGTGCGCCTGGCTCGTGCAGGCGCTGCGGTGGTCATGGGTGTCGCCATCGTCGGCATGCACTACACCGGCATGGCCGGGGCGCGGTTCAGCGACGGTAGCTTTTGTGGCTCCCTGGACGGCTTGAGCGGCAAGGGCCTGGACAATCTGGTGTTGATCACCACCCTGGCGGTGCTGGCCATCGCCTTGCTGACGTCGATTCTCGATGCGCGCCTGGAAGCCCGTACTGCGGAGTTGGCCCAATCGCTGACCCTGGCCAACCGGGAACTGACCCAGTTGGCCCTGCACGACCCCCTCACCGGACTGCCCAACCGGGTATTGCTGGCTGATCGTATCGACCAGGCCATGCACCGGGTGCAAGAGCAGGGTGGCTGCTTCGCCCTGATGTTCATCGACCTGGATGGTTTCAAGCCGGTCAACGACGCCTTCGGTCACCACATGGGCGATTTGTTGCTGCGGGACGTGGCCCTGCGCCTGCGTGAGGACCTGCGCAGCCAGGACACCCTGGCGCGGATCGGCGGTGATGAGTTCGTGCTGCTGGTGCAACTGGCTGAACCCGACGACGCCTTGCGATTGGCGGCACGTCAGGTCGGCCTGATCGCACGCACGTTCCGGGTGGCTGAGCATGACTTGCAGATCTCCGCCAGCGTCGGTATCGCCCTTTACCCTGGCAACGGCCAGAGCGCCGACGAACTGTTGATGAACGCCGACGCCGCGATGTACCACGCCAAGGGCGCCGGCAAGAACGGCTACAGCTTTTTCGACGCGTCGATGAACAGCAACGCCCGCAAGCAATTGCAGTTGCTGCAAGACCTGCGCATCGCCGTCGAACAGCGGCAATTCAGCCTGTACTACCAGCCCAAGTTCGATGCCGCCAACGGCCAGCCGGTCGGCGCCGAGGCCTTGTTGCGCTGGAGCCATCCGACCCAGGGCCTGTTGATGCCCGACACCTTCATCGACCTGGCGGAAAAGACCGGGTTGATCATCCCCATCGGCGAATGGGTGTTGAACGAAGCCTGTCGGCAGATGCGTGAATGGTACGTGCTCGGTTATACCGATTGGCGCATTGCGGTGAACCTGTCGGCGTTGCAGTTCTGCCATACCGGTTTGGTGCAGAGCGTGGCCAAGGCCCTGGAAACGCATCAGCTGCCGGCCAACAGCCTGACCCTGGAAATCACCGAAACCACCGCCATGAGCGATGCGGACGCGAGCATGACGGTGCTGCAACAGCTCTCGGACATGGGCGTGGACCTGTCCATCGACGACTTCGGCACCGGCTATTCGAGCCTGATGTACCTCAAGCGCCTGCCGGCCAACGAGCTGAAGATCGATCGCGGCTTCGTGCGTGACCTGGAGCACGACAGCGATGACGCGGCGATCGTCTCGGCCATCGTCGCCCTCGGCCAGGCCCTGGGCCTGCGGATCGTCGCCGAAGGTGTGGAGACCGATGTGCAACAAGACTTCCTGACCCAGTTGGGCTGCGATTCGCTGCAGGGCTATCTGCTGGGGCATCCACTGCCGGCTGAGCGGTTCATCCACGACATTCGCCAGGCACAACGGGTGGCGGTGGGCTGAGCCACTTCAAGGCACGATGTCGAACGCCGTGCTGCCAAGTCGCTCGCCGTTGACCAGCAAGTGCACGGCATGCCGGCCCGCGTAGTGTTTGCGGGTGGTCAACTCGCGAATGTGCTGGGAGCGGCTGAGGTTGACGCAACCCTGGGCGGGCAGGTCGAAGGTCTTGAGCTTGAAGACTTTGGCCGAGGTGCCGCCCGAGGCTTTCACGTAGTCGACGGCATAGTCGATCACCAGGCGTTGGCTCTGCCCGAGGGTTGATTGCACCGTGAAGGACAGCGTGACCTGTTCCCCCAGGCGAATCACCGCAGGCGTCACTTGCAAATCCAGCACCTGGACCTGCGCCTTGCCGCCGACCCCGATGACGCCCAACGCCCTGGGGTTGCCTTGTTTGATCAGGCTGCGCAGCGCGTGCCGGGCGATCCATGCCGTGTGGCGGTCTTGCAGCGGCCAACCTTCGATCTGGTCCAGCACCCAGTCGGGATGCTGCTTGGTGACGTCGTTGAGGTGGTTGGCCACGGATTTGCGCACATAAAGGCTATCGTCGGCCTTGAGCGTGTCGAGGATCGCGGCGGCGAGGTCAGGGTTGGCCTGGATCGGCTCCAGGTGAAACGACCACGGCAAGCGTGGCCGGCTGCCTTCGCTGGCCAGGCGGCGTACGTGCTCGTTGGCGTCCAGCGCCCAGTCGTGCATGACCTTGAGGGTGCGTTCCAGGTCATCGCGCAGGAAGTGCCGCACGGCGAACTCCGACGAGCCGAACCGGGTGAAATACTTGAGCGCGTCCAAAGACACGTCGAAGCGATGCCGGCCATAAGACGCCACGTAGTGTGGCAGGAACATGCTGACGAACATGCTGTTCAGACGCGGGGCCAGGGCGCGCAGCACTTCCAGCGAAGCTTCATAACCGAGGGGCAGTACCGCATGCAGGCACTCACTGACCCGGGCCATGCGCTGCATCACCGATAACTCGGCCAGCCCATCGTTAGCCATGTGCAAGAACGCCTTGGCGTCGAATGCCGGATACACCGCGCGCATTTCGTTGGCGATGTGTTCCAGGCGGGCGCTGTTGAAGATTTCCTTGAGGGCAGGGGAGGCAGTGGTCGAAGTCGTCATGGCAGGGTCCGTCGTGCAGGGCTTGTCACTATATCCCGTGGCGAGGGAGCTTGCTCCCGCTCGGCTGCGCAGCAGTCGTAACCCCCGTGAATGCCGCATCACTGAATGACCGCGTCGCCTGGATTGGGGCCGCTGTGCAGCCCGGCGGAAGCAAGCTCCCTCGCCACGGGGTACAGTTTCCAGGAATTAAGGAATGATTCGCCGCCCGCGAAGTCCCAGATTCAGTCCCTCGAATAACTGGAGTTTTTTCTATGCGCAAACCATCCCTGATCGCCAGCCTGGTCCTGATCGCCGGCCTTGGAGCCCTTGGGCCTGTTGCGCAAGCGGTCGAGAAAACCGGAGACGCCCTGGAGCATTCGCCGAGCAATGGCCGCAGGCTGGTGGAGAACGACCGGGTACCGGCGGACTACCAGCGCGCGGACAGGGCCATGAAAGACTGGAAACAGAAGGAACTCGAGCAACCGACAAACGAGCAGCAATGGGTGCAGATCGACGACAAATACCTGCTGATCGAAACCGTATCCGGCGCCATCGTCAAGATCGTGCCGGCCACACGCTAGAGCACTTCGCCCTTGTCCCACAGGTGAACCAGCTCGCCGGGTGCCTGGTCCTCAGGCACCTGCAGTACCATCTCGTCATCCTGGTCGTTGGCGCGATAGCGCACCTCGATCTGGAAAAAACGCTGGTCGCCGCGCCCAGGCGTGGAGGACGTCAATGGCAGGCAACCCTCCAGGACCGAACAGATGCGCGTGCGCTGGTCGAGGTCGCACTGGGCGAATTCGATTTCCCGTGGCCGGGTCAGCGCATGGATGGCGGCCACGCCACCTTGGCGCGACAGCCGTACCACGGCTTTGTCGTCGAGGTCTGGAAGGGTTTTCATCAGCTCTCCTGTGTCAGGTCGACGCCGACCTGGGCCCAGCCGTTCTGTACCGCTTGCACTTCCCGCGTGCCGAAGCGCTGGCGGGCGTGCTCGACGGTCAGGCGGGCGAAGGCGCTGAAGGACGCGTCATTGGCCAATCTTCGGTCGCACAAGGTTTCATACCAGATCCGGCCGGCCTTTTCCCAGGCAAATCCGCCCAGCGTGGTCGCCACCAGATAAAAGGCCCGGTTGGGAATGCCCGAGTTGATGTGCACGCCGCCGTTGTCTTCACGGGTAATGACGAATTCGCGCATGTGCGCCGGTTGTGGGTCCTTGCCCAGCAACGGGTCATCGTAGGCGCTGCCGGGGTTGGACATGCTGCGCAGGCCGTCGCCGTTGATCTTGTCGGTGAGCAGGTCGGCGCCGATCAGCCAGTCGGCTTGGTCGGCGGTCTGTTCAAGTACGAACTGCTTGACCAGCACACCGAACACGTCGGAGATGGATTCGTTCAGCGCACCGGACTGGTTGGCGTAGATCAACCCGGCTTCGCTTTCGGTGACGCCATGGGCCAGCTCGTGGGCCACCACGTCCAGGGAACGGGTGAAGCGTTGGAAGATTTCACCATCGCCGTCGCCGAACACCATCTGCGCGCCGTTCCAGAAGGCGTTTTCATAGCCCTGGCCATAATGCACGCTGCCCACCAGGGCGAAGCCTTTATTGTCGATGGAGTCGCGCCCCAGCACGTTCCAGAAAAAATCATAAGTGGCGCCGAGGGCGTCGTAGGCTTCGTCCACGGCCGGGTCGCCACTGGCCCGCTGGCCTTCCAGGCGGACCGGCTGGCCGGGCAGTTCCATGCTGTTCTGGGCGTCATGCACGCTGCGTTGCGGCTGTCCGGCCTTGCCGGGCTTGGGCAGCTTCGCGGCGGCGGGAAGGTTGCCGGGCGGGCCGGGGTTGTGCCGTAGGCTGCGCACGTGGGTCAAGGTGCCGAGAGCGCTGGAGCGCTGCTGTTCGGAGCCGTGGGCGATGATGCGATTGAGGATGTATGGCGGAATGAAACCGTGGAGCGGACGAGAGTCGAACATCAGAAAATCCTTATCTGAAATGCAGGGTCGATACCCATGTGAACCGAAGAGGCCGCTGCGGTTCCCTAGCGGGCGGGTTTGTGTGATCGACCCCTGTGGCGAGGGAGCTTGCTCCCGCTGGGCTGCGAAGCAGCCCCAAAACCTTGCCCCTGAATGTGTCAGGCAGACCGCATGCAACCTGTCGGGTCGCGGCGCAACCCAGCGGGAGCAAGCTCCCTCGCCACAAAAGATTGCCAGATGCCTGGAATTCTGCGAAAACCCGGCGCTTGAATGACACGGACAGATCCCATGAATGAAGAACTGCAAATCATCGACCTGGAACAGGGCGATGGCAAAAGCGTAGTCAAAGGTGCGCTGATCACCACCCAATACCGCGGCACCCTCGAAGATGGCACCGAATTCGATTCGTCCTACAGTCGCGGCAAGCCGTTCCAATGCGTGATCGGCACCGGTCGCGTCATCAAGGGCTGGGATCTGGGCCTGATGGGCATGCAAGTCGGTGGCAAGCGCAAGTTGTGGGTGCCGGCGCACCTGGCCTACGGTGAGCGGTCCATGGGTGCCCACATCAAGCCCAACGCCAATCTGATCTTTGAAATCGAGTTGCTGGAAGTCCTGACCCGCGACGACTGATGGGCTGAGCGGGTCATGGCCTGTCGGTACGTGATCGCTCGCTGAACAGCGGGATGCGGCCGTTGACGGAGGGGCGATAGCGCCAGGCTAGCTGATCCAGTGGCGGTTGCTGCTCGATAATCGCCGCCAGTGTGGCGCGGGCGATGTCCATCGCCAGGGTTTGGCCTGGGCATTCATGGCGCCCGCTGCCGAAGCTGAAACTGCGGCGGTTCGGGCGGTCGAGCAGCAGGGTGTCTGGTCGGGGGTTGAGTTGCGGGTCGCGGTTGGCTGAGGCCAGCAGCACCAAGACAACCTCCCCAGGGTTCAGCGCAGTGCCGAGGATTTCGCAGGGCGCGGCGACGAAGCGGCGAGTGTTTTGCACCGGCGGGTCGAAACGTTGGACTTCGGCCAGCAATGAGTCGACCTGTGTGGGAGCCTCCCGCAGCGTCCGGCGCAACGCTGGATCGCCGATCAGTGCCAGCAACGCGTTGCCAATCAGGCCAGCGGTGGCTTCATAGGTTTGCGAGAACAGCCCGATCAGGTTGGCGATTTTACTGTCCGGATCAGCGCCTTCGAAGCCTTGGTCAATGCCCCGCAACACAGCGTTGTCCTGCGCCTCTATCCGCGCCTGGAATAAACTGGCCAGTTGCTCGCTGGCCTGGTGCGCCGCGTCCAGTTGCTGTGCTTGGCTCAACGGCGATAGGCCGGCGACGAAGTCTGCGGTCAATTCGCTGACCCGGTGACAGTCCGTCGGGCAGAAACCCAGCAACGCCGCGACCACGCTGGCCGGCCCGATGAACTGGGCCTGGTGCAGGCCTTCGGCGCCCCCTTGGAGAACGCGGGCCCTGACCAGTGCCTCGACCTGCCGGGGGGCGATGTCCTGCAACCGCGGCGCAATCGCCGCCCTCGGGCAACGCTGCTGTTCCCCTTCGTTCATGCGCATCAGGAGCCCGAACACCCGCCCCGCCGGCCCCTCGGCGATGGCCTTTGGCACCGGCTCGTGGGCCGGACGCACATGGCAATCGGGATGGTGCAGCACCGCGCACACGGCCTCGGCGCTGCTGGCGATCCACTGGTTCAGTTCGGGATCGAAGGCCAGCCCGCCGGCAGCGCGCAGGGCGGCATAAAAAGGATAGGGGGCGGAATGTGTCGCGGCGGTGATCGGGTCCATGAAGCGCGGCCTTGTTCGTGATGGAGAAAGTGTTGCTACTATCTCCAGTCGATGCATGGCTTGATTCGTCGGGGAGCGAAATATGAACGCAGAGCACCATGACCTGGGCGTGTCCCAAGTGGCGGCGGCCATTGCCGAACCGGCGCGCACCCGGATGCTGTGCGCGTTGATGGATGGCCATGCCCGCACCAGCACCGAATTGGCGAGCATTGCCGAGGTCAGCGCCTCGACCGCCAGCGCCCATCTGGCGAAACTCAAGCAAATGGCCTTGGTGCGCTTGCATGTCCAGGGCCGTCATCGTTATTACAGCCTGGCCGACCCGCGCGTCGCCCAGGCACTGGAGGCACTGATGGTGATCGGCCAGAGCGCCGCACCGACCTTCACCCCGCGCACACCGGATCGCCTGCAATTTGCCCGCACCTGTTACGACCATATGGCCGGCACTCTGGCGGTGCGCCTGCATGACCGGATGATTGAGGCTGGATGGCTGATAGAGGTGGAAGGCGATGGCTATCGGCTGAGTGATTCCGGCGAGGCGGTGCTCGAGGGCTTGGGCATCGATGTCCTGCACCTTGCCACGCAACGCCGTCGATTCGCCTGCCCCTGCCTGGATTGGAGCATGCGCCGCCCCCACCTGGGCGGTGCCTTGGGCGCGGCGTTGCTGCAAGTGGCGATCAAGCGCAAATGGGTGATCCAGGACCTGGACAGTCGGGCGCTGGGGGTGACGGCCAGTGGTCGCCGGGAGATGGCGGGGCGGTTTGGGGTCAGTGCCGAAATCGATGCCAAGCCCGCCTCCGTCATCGCGAGCAAGCTCGCTCCCACAGTGGGCCTGCGCTGAACACAAGACCCATGAACACCCAAGATCCCGGGGGGCAGCGAGCTTGCTCGCGATAGCCGTTTCAGCACCACCCACATCATCCAGCCATATGCCGGCGCCGATACTCGTCCGGCGTGGTGCCCATCATTTTGCGGAACATGCTGATGAACGCCGAGGCGCTGCTGTAGCCCAGGTCCAGGCCGATGGTTTCCACGCTCTGGCCACGTTCGAGCAGGGCCAGGGCCTCGATGACTTTGAGACGTTGGCGCCATTCCACCAGTGACATGCCCAGGTCCCGCTGGGCCCGGCGCATCAGCGTGCGCTCGGTGGTGTTGGCGGCGCGGGCCAGTTGCGGCAAGGAGCGCGGGTCGCCGGGGTTCGCTTCCAAGGCCCGCAGCACGGGGCCCAGCAATGGATCGTCCGAGGAGGGCAGGTAGCTGCCGACATGGGGGGCCTGCGCCAGCTTGTCCACCAACACCTGCAGCAAGCGCTGCTGCTCGGGCGTCTGCGGTTGGCTCGGTGGATCGCTGCGCAGCTCTTCCAGCAGGGCACGGATCAGCGGGCTCAAGGTCAGCGCGCAGGGTACGGCCGGCAACGCGTCGCACAGTTCGGCGGCCAGGTACAACGAACAATGGCAGGCCTCATGCCGATTGAAGCCAACGTGTTCCATGTCCGGTGGCAACCAGATGCCGTACTGCGGTGGCGCCAGGTAATGGTGTTGGGCGATCTCGATTTCCATCACGCCACTGTAGGAGTAGACGAACTCACCCCAGGCATGTCGGTGCCGGGGGTAAGTGGCATGGGCCGGCATGCAGGCGCTGCGAAAGAAAATCGGCGAGGGCAGGACCGCTTCGAACGGAGGAATCTTCAGATGTTGGGCTGGAGGCTGCATATCGACCGCAATGGCGGATTACCGGGATGGCTTGTCGGGTAATCACTATATCCAGCAAAGGTGTCAGGTAGACAATCCTTTCCATCTCTTTCTGTCCAAGGACCGTTCCCATGACCACCCGCCGCGCCCTGGATGGCCAGGTCTGCGCCCTGATGACTGGCCTCTGTGCCATTTGGGGTTTCCAGCAAGTCGCGATCAAGGCCGGCGCCGCCGACATGGCGCCGATGCTGCAACTGGGCGTGCGCTCCGCCATCGCTGCGGTATTGGTCTGGTTGTTGGTGCTGGTGCGCGGTGAACGCCTGTCCCTGGCCGATGGCAGTTGGCGTCCGGGCATGCTGGTGGGATTGTTGTTTGCCTTGGAGTTCGTGATGGTGGGCGAAGGCCTGCGGCATACGACGGCTTCGCACATGGTGATTTTCCTTTACACCGCGCCGATGTTCGCCGCCCTCGGCTTGCACTGGAAACTGCCGAGCGAACGCCTCAAGCCGGCGCAATGGCTGGGCATTGCCGTTGCCTTCGGCGGGATCGTGGTGGCTTTCAGTGGGGGCTCGGGCGCGGCGGACGGCAGTTCGTTGCTCGGTGACGGCATGGGCTTGCTGGCCGGTGCGCTGTGGGGCGCAACCACGGTGACGGTACGCTGTTCGCGGTTGACGAATCTGCCGGCCAGCCAGACGCTGCTTTACCAACTGGTGGGCGCCGGGATGCTGCTGATCGGAATGTCGGTAGCTCTGGGGCAAACGACGATCAACCCTACGCCACAACTCATTGCCAGCATGGCGTTCCAGGTGTTGCTGGTATCCTTCGCCAGCTTCCTGATCTGGTTCTCCCTGCTGCGCCACTACCTCGCTTCGCAACTGGGTGTGCTGTCGTTCATGACGCCGCTGTTTGGCATCGGTTTTGGCGTCTGGTTGCTGGATGAGCCGCTGGAGCCGAACTTTATCGTTGGCGCGGTTCTGGTGCTGGGCGGGATCTTGCTGGTCAGCGGTTACGGATGGTTTCGCCAGCGTTGGGGGCGATGGCCGGTCTTGCGTCGAGAGTAGTGGGGGCAGATCCATGTGGCGAGGGAGCTTGCTCCCGCTGGTCTGCGCAGCAGCCCCAAACCAGGCAACCCGGCCATTCAGACAGATCGCGTTTACCGGGTTGCGACTGCTGCGCAGCCGAGCGGGAGCAAGCTCCCTCGCCACAAAAGCTCCCGAGTGCTGCCGGGGGCTTGGATCAAACCTTGACGATCCAACCCGCTGGCGCTTCCACGTCACCGGTCTGCACGCCGGTCAGCTCTTTGTAGAGCTTCTGGGTGATCGGGCCGACTTCGGTTTCGCTGTGGAACACGTGCAGCTTGTCTTTGTAGCTGATGCCGCCAATCGGGGTGATCACCGCCGCGGTACCGCAGGCGCCGGCTTCCTTGAAGTCCGACAGCTTGTCGATGAACACGTCACCTTCGATCACTTCCAGGCCCAGGCGCGATTTGGCCAGTTCGATCAACGACAGGCGAGTGATGCCCGGCAGGACCGAAGGGGAGTTGGGCGTGACGAATTTGTTGTCGTGGGTGATACCGAAGAAGTTGGCCGAGCCGACTTCCTCGATTTTCGAGTGGGTCATCGGGTCCAGGTAGATGCAGTCGGCGAAATTGGCCTTTTTGGCCTGGGAACCGGGCATCAGGCTGGCGGCGTAGTTGCCACCGACCTTGGCCGCGCCGGTGCCTTGTGGGGCGGCGCGGTCGAAGCTGGAGATCAGGAAGTTGTGCGGGGTCAGGCCGCCCTTGAAGTAGGCGCCGACCGGGATGCAGAAAATCGAGAAGATGAACTCGGGTGCGGTGCGCACGCCGATGTTGTCACCCACGCCGATCACGAACGGGCGCAGGTACAGCGCGCCGCCGGTGCCGTAAGGCGGGATGAAGCGCTCGTTGGCGCGGACCACTTGCTTGCAGGCCTCGACGAACTGCTCGGTGTCGACGTGCGGCATCAGCAGGCGGGCGCAGCTGCGCTGCATGCGGGCGGCGTTCTGGTCCGGGCGGAACAGGTTGATGGAGCCGTCCTTGCAGCGATAGGCCTTCAGGCCTTCGAAGCACTGCTGACCGTAGTGCAGGGCGGTGGAGCCCTCGCTGATGTGCAGCACATTGTCTTCGGTCAGGGTGCCCGCGTCCCAGGCACCATCGCGCCAGTGCGACAGGTAGCGCTTGTCGGTCTTGATGTAGTCAAAGCCCAGTTTGTCCCAATTGATGCTCTCGTTACCCATGACACCCTCTATTTCTTGACAGCCGTCGAAACGGTTCAAGGCTTCTGACGTTTTTTGGATGGGGACAACAATACTTCATTCCGGGGCTGTTTCGCAGCCTGCTCGATGGGTGACAGGCAGATTTTCTGCCGACTCCCCCGTGGCGAGGGAGCTTGCTCCCGCTCGGCTGCGAAGCAGTCGTCACCCGGCCAACGCGGTGTGACTGACCGATCCTAGTGCTCGGATAGGGGCTGCTGCGCAGCCCAGCGGGAGCAAGCTCCCTCGCCACAGGTGAAACGCATGCCTACAGATGCAACGCATGCCCCAACGCCCGCAACGCCGCTTCCTGCACGGCCTCACCCAGCGTCGGATGGGCGTGGATGGTGCCGGCGATGTCCTCCAGGCGCGCGCCCATCTCCAGGGATTGGCCGAAGGCGGTGGACAGCTCCGACACGCCGACGCCGACCGCTTGCCAGCCAACGATCAGGTGATTGTCCCGGCGCGCCACGACCCGGACGAAACCGCTTTTCGATTCCAGGGTCATGGCCCGACCGTTGGCGGCGAACGGGAAGCTCGACACAATGCAATCGAGCCCGGCCGCCTTGGCTTCGTCCGGCGTCTTGCCGACCACCACCAGTTCCGGATCGGTGAAGCACACCGCGGCGATGGCCGTGGGGTTGAATTCCCGATGCTGGCCGGCGATCAGCTCGGCGACCATTTCTCCCTGGGCCATGGCTCGGTGGGCGAGCATCGGTTCACCGCTCAGGTCGCCGATGGCCCAGACGTTGCGCATGCTGGTCTGGCAGCGCTGGTCGATTTTCACTGCCGCACCGTTCATCGCCAGGTTCAACGCTTCGAGATTCCAGCCCTGGGTGTTGGGTTTGCGACCCACGGCCACCAGTACCCGGTCAGTGTCCAGGTTCAGCGTGTCGCCAGCGGGGTCACGCACTTGCAAAGTGCTGGCCTGGGCATCGAACCCTTCGACGCTGTGCTTGAGGTAGAGCTTCACGCCCAATTGCTTGAGCGCTTCGTGCACCGGTTGGGTCAGTTCGCCGTCGTAGGCCGGCAGGATCCGTTCCTGGGCCTCGACCACGCTGACCTCGGCGCCGAGCTTGCGGTAGGCGATGCCCAGTTCCAGGCCGATGTAGCCACCGCCGACCACCACCAGGTGCTTGGGCACCGAGGTGGGGGCGAGGGCTTCGGTGGAGGAAATGATTGGCCCGCCCACTGGCAGCATCGGCAGGTCGACGCTTTTCGAACCGGTGGCCAGCAGCAGGTGTTCACACTGGATGCGGGTGTCACCGACCTCGACCGTCTTGCCATCGATCACCTTGGCCCAGCCGTGAATGACCTGGACCTTGTGCTTTTTCAACAGCGCCGCGACGCCGGTGGTCAGGCGATCGACGATGCCGTCCTTCCATTCCACACTCTTGCCGATGTCCAGGCTCGGCGCCGACACCGTGATGCCCAGGGCCGAACCCTGGCTGTGGTGCCGCGTCTGGTGGAACTGCTCGGCCACGTGAATCAAGGCCTTGGACGGGATGCAGCCGATGTTCAGGCAGGTCCCGCCCAACGCCTGGCCTTCCACCAGGATGGTCGGGATGCCCAGTTGACCGGCGCGGATTGCCGCCACATAGCCGCCGGGGCCGCCGCCGATGATCAGCAGCGTGGTGTTCAAAGTCTGTTGCATGCCTTACTCCACAAACAGCGTTGCGGGTTGTTCGAGCAGGCCACGCAGGGCCTGGATGAATTGCGCCGCGTCCATGCCGTCGACCACCCGGTGATCGAAGGAACTGGAGAGGTTCATCATCTTGCGGATCACGATCTGCCCCTTGATCACCACCGGCCGTTCGACGATTTTGTTCACCCCGACAATGGCTACTTCCGGCAGGTTCAGCACCGGCGTGCTGACGATGCCGCCCAATGCCCCAAGGCTGGTCAGGGTGATGGTCGAACCGGACAGCTCATCGCGACTGGCCTTGCCCGTGCGGGCCGCCGTTGCCAGGCGCGAAATTTCCGCCGCGTTGTCCCACAGGCTGCGGGCTTCGGCGTGGCGCACCACCGGCACCATCAGGCCAACGTCGCTCTGGGTCGCGACGCCCACGTGCACCGCGCCTGAGCGGTGGATGACCTGGGCTTCGTCGTCGTAGCGGGCGTTCATTTGCGGAAAATCGCGCAGGGCCACGACCAACGCACGAACCAGGAACGGCAGCAAGGTCAGCTTGCCGCGACTGGCGCCGTGTTTTTCATTCAGATGCACCCGCAGCTCTTCCAGGGCCGTGATGTCGATTTCCTCGACGTAGCTGAAATGCGCGGCGCGTTGAGTCGCCTCCTGCATGCGCTGGGCGATCTTGCGGCGCATGCCGATCACCGGGATCTGTTGCTCATCGTGGCGCTCGGCATAGCCCGAACCGCCCTTGGCCTGGACCGACGGACCTTGGGCCAGATAGGCCTCGAGGTCTTCGTGCAGGACCCGCCCGGCCGGGCCGCTGCCCTGGACCAGGCGCAATTGAATGCCCAGGTCCAGCGCGTGTTTGCGCACGGCCGGCGACGCCAGTGGACGCTCGTCGGGATCGCGGGCCACAGGCGCTTGCGGGGCGCAGCGCGGCGCGGCGGTTTTTTCCAGTACCGGTTCAGGTGTCGCCACGGGTGCCGGCTTCGGTGCCTGCGCAGCCGGCGTTGGCGTTGGCGCCTGTTGGGCCGATTCTTTCAGGTTACCCGCACCTTCGACTTCAATGCGGATCAGTTCGCTGCCCACTGCCATGACTTCACCGGGCTCGCCACCCAGAGCGATGACCCGGCCATGCACCGGTGAGGGGATGTCGACCATGGCCTTGTCGGTCATG
Organism: Pseudomonas fluorescens; assembly: GCF_001623525.1. Lineage (NCBI taxonomy): Bacteria > Pseudomonadati > Pseudomonadota > Gammaproteobacteria > Pseudomonadales > Pseudomonadaceae > Pseudomonas > Pseudomonas fluorescens. The sequence continues at coordinate 546,042 of NZ_CP015225.1, forward strand.
ACATCGGCCAGTACCTGGTCTTCGACCACCATGTCGCCGACCTTGACGTGCCACACCGACAGTTCAACTTCCGCGATGCCTTCGCCGATGTCCGGCATCTTGATAACGTGCGTGCCCATTCAGACCTCCATGACCCGTTTCAACGCCGCGCCCACACGGGACGGCCCTGGGAAATACGCCCATTCTTGCGCGTGCGGGTAGGGGGTGTCCCAACCGGTGACACGCTCGATAGGCGCTTCCAGGTGGTGGAAGCAGTGTTCTTGCACCAACGCCACCAGCTCGGCGCCGAAACCGCAGGTGCGGGTGGCTTCGTGGACGACCACACAACGGCCGGTCTTCTTCACGGATTTGACGATGGTCTCAAGGTCCAGCGGCCAGAGGCTGCGCAGGTCGATGACTTCGGCGTCGATGCCGGTCTCTTCGGCAGCCACTTGGGAGACATAGACCGTGGTGCCGTAGGTGAGAACCGTCACGTCCTTGCCCGGACGGGTGATGGCGGCGACGTCCAGCGGCACGGTGTAGTAACCGTCTGGCACTTGGGCCGAGGGGTGTTTCGACCACGGCGTTACCGGGCGGTCGTGGTGGCCGTCGAACGGGCCGTTATACAGGCGCTTGGGTTCGAGGAAGATCACCGGGTCATCGTTTTCGATGGAGGCAATCAGCAGGCCCTTGGCGTCGTAGGGGTTCGAAGGCATGACGGTGCGCAGGCCGCAGACCTGGGTGAACATCGCTTCGATGCTCTGGCTGTGGGTCTGGCCGCCATAGATGCCGCCGCCGCAAGGCATGCGCAGGGTCATCGGTGCGGTGAACTCGCCGGCCGAGCGATAGCGCAGGCGCGCCGCCTCGGAAATGATCTGGTCCGACGCCGGGTAGACGTAGTCGGCGAACTGGATCTCGGCGACGGGCCGCAGGCCGTAGGCGCCCATGCCCACCGCCACGCCGACGATGCCGCTTTCGGAAATCGGTGCGTCGAACACCCGCGAGGTGCCGTACTTGTTCTGCAGGCCTTCGGTGCAGCGGAACACGCCGCCGAAGTAACCCACGTCCTGGCCGAACACCACGACGTTGTCGTCGCGTTCGAGCATCACGTCCATGGCCGAGCGCAGGGCCTGGATCATGGTCATGGTGGTAGTGGTCATGGCGGTATCCAGCGCAATATTGGTGTTGTGATCGTTCATCTCAGATCCCCAACTGCTGACGCTGGCGCTTCAAGTGCTCCGGCATCTCTTTGTAGACGTCTTCGAACATGGTCGCGGCGCTTGGAATCTGCCCGCCAGCGAGGGTGCCGTACTGCTCGGCTTCCTTCTGCGCGGCGATCACCTCGGCTTCGAGTTCGGCGGTAACGGCGGCATGTTCCTCTTCGGACCATTGGCCGATCTTCACCATATGCTGCTTGAGACGGGCAATCGGATCGCCCAGCGGGAAGTGGCTCCAGTCGTCGGCGGGACGGTATTTCGAAGGATCGTCCGAGGTGGAGTGCGGGCCGGCGCGGTAGGTGACCCATTCGATCAGCGCCGGGCCGAGGTTGCGGCGGGCACGTTCGGCGGCCCAGCGCGAGGCGGCGTAGACCGCCATGAAGTCGTTGCCGTCCACGCGAAGGGAGGCGATGCCGCAACCGACGCCGCGTCCGGCGAAGGTCGTGGCTTCACCGCCGGCAATGGCCTGGAAGGTGGAGATCGCCCACTGGTTGTTGACCACGTTGAGGATCACCGGCGCCCGATAGACGTGGGCAAAGGTGAGGGCCGTGTGGAAGTCCGATTCGGCGGTGGCACCGTCCCCGATCCAGGCCGAGGCGATCTTGGTATCGCCCTTGATCGCCGAGGCCATGCCCCAGCCCACGCCTTGGATGAATTGCGTGGCGAGGTTGCCGGAGATGGTGAAGAAACCGGCGTCCTTGACCGAGTACATGATCGGTAACTGCCGGCCCTTGAGCGGATCGCGCTCGTTGGACAGCAGTTGGCAGATCATGCCCACCAACGGCACTTCGCGAGCCATCAGGATGCTTTGCTGGCGATAGGTGGGGAAGCACATGTCATCGATGTTCAGCGCCAGGGCCTGGCCGCTGCCGATGGCTTCCTCGCCGAGGCTCTGCATGTAGAACGACATTTTTTTCTGGCGTTGGGCGACCACCATGCGGTTGTCGTAGATGCGCGTCTTGAGCATGGCGCGCATGCCTTTGCGCAGGATGTCGAGTGGCACGTCTTCGGCCCATGGGCCGTGGGCATTGCCTTGGTCGTCGAGCACGCGGATCAGGCTGCGGGCCAGGTCGGCGGTGTCGGCGGGTTCGACGTCGATGGAAGGTTTACGCACCGTGCCGGCATCGGACAGATGCAGGTAGGAAAAGTCGGTCTTGCAGCCGGGACGGCCCGAGGGTTCGGGAACGTGCAGGCGTAGCGGTTCGTACGCTGGGTTCATGGCTTTCTACGCTCGATCTTGTGAATTTCTTGTAGTGGGCGCGCTAGCTGACGAATTTCCCCGGGTACGGGAAATTGTCCTACAACAATCATAGGCTCGACGCAGAAGAATATTTTTCTCTGTTGGCTTGCTGTTCAGATCATTTGCAGATAAAAAATCTGCACAACGATAAAAAACAGGATTATTTGTCTCATGCGTAAATTGGATCGCACCGACATCGGCATTCTGAACAGCCTTCAGGAAAACGCCCGCATCACCAACGCCGATCTCGCCCGTTCGGTCAATCTGTCGCCCACTCCGTGCTTCAACCGTGTCCGGGCCATGGAGGAGTTGGGGGTGATCCGCGAGCAAGTCACCTTGCTTGATGCCGATATGTTGGGTTTGCACGTGAACGTGTTCATCCACGTCAGCCTGGAGAAACAGGTGGAAGAGGCGCTACAGCATTTTGAAGAGGCGATCTCCGACCGACCGGAAGTGATGGAGTGCTACCTGATGGCAGGCGATCCGGATTACCTGATCCGTGTGCTGGTGCCGACCATCCAGTCGCTGGAGCGCTTCATGATGGACTTCCTGACCAAGGTCCCGGGCGTGGCGAACATCCGCTCCAGCTTTGCCCTCAAGCAAGTGCGCTACAAGACTGCGCTACCGTTGCCGGCCAATGGGTTGACCTTGGGGACCTGAAGATCAAATGGTTTTTGAGGGCCGCTTCGCGGCCCAGCGGGAGCAAGCTCCCTCGCCACGGGGATGGGTGGCTGGCGAGCCGGTAGCCATCAAGCACCGTCCTGTGGCGAGGGAGCTTGCTCCCGCTGGGCTGCGCAGCAGCCCCAAGCTTCTAAAGCTGATTGATCGGAATCTTCAGGTAGGTCACGCCATTGTCCTCGGCCGGCGGCAGGTGGCCGGCCCGCACATTGACCTGGATTGCCGGCAACAGCAGCGTCGGCATGCCCAGCGTCTTGTCGCGCTGGGTACGCATGGCCACGAACGTGGCTTCATCGATCCCATCGCGCACATGAATGTTGTGCTGGCGTTGTTCACCCACGGTGCTCACGCAATGGGGCTCGCGCTCATCCGGTGGATAGTCGTGGCACACATAGAGCCGCACGCTGGCGGGGAAGGCCAGCAATTTGTGAATCGAGGCGTAGAGTTGATGGGCGTTGCCGCCGGGAAAGTCGCAGCGGGCGGTGCCCACGTCCGGCATGAACAGCGTGTCGCCCACCAGGATCGCATCGCCGTCGATCAGGTAGGCCATGTCCGCCGGAGTGTGGCCGGGCACATGCAATGCGGTGGCCTTGAGGTTGCCAATGAAAAAGGACTCGTCGTCGGCGAACAGGTGATCGAATTGCGAGCCATCCACCGCGAATTGCGGTTCGAGGTTGAACAACGCCTTGAAGACGCTCTGGACCTGGTGAATGGACTGGCCGATGGCGATCTTGCCGCCCAGCGCTTGGCGCAGGTAAGGCGCGGCGGACAAATGATCGGCGTGGGCGTGGGTTTCCAGTAGCCATTGCACGGTCAATCGGTGTTCGCCCACGAAGGCAATCACCCGGTCAGCCTGTTCGGTGCCGGTGCGTCCCGAAGTCGGGTCGTAGTCGAGCACCGGGTCGACCACTGCGCATGGCCCACCGTCGTGCTCGAAAATGACGTAGGTGTAGGTCTTTGAGGCAGGGTCGAGAAAGCTTTGGATCTGCGCGGGCATGACAGCGAACCTGTGCGGGAAGAACGCATGAAAGGGGCTGCAGCGCAGCCCAGCGGGAGCAAGCGCCCTCGCCACACACCCATCTAAAATAGCGTGTTGCAACGCTTGGGACTTACACCCTACGGTCCGCAGCTTAGTGAGGGCCAAGGCGTCCTGCAAATGCGATCGCACCTGCCAACAGGAACCGCGATTACCATGGCCCCTGTGGCGAGGGAGCTTGCTCCCGCTGGACTGCGAAGCAGGCCCAAGTTCTTTGTTTTAGCACAAATTTTTGGGGCGGCTTCGCCACCCAGCGGGAGCAAGCTCCCTCGCCACAGGTGTTACAGCAACCTGCATTGCATCGAAAACCCCAGCGCCACCGATTGCCCTCGCTCCAGCAAGCGCAACCCCGGTCGCCCCGGCAGGTGGTGGGCGTTGACCGGATGGCTGACCGGTTCGATGCAAAAGAAATCCAGGCCCACGGGGCAGTAGAGCAGGAAGTAATCGCAGCCGCTGGCCCGGCATTCTAGCTCATAACCTAGGTCCGGCTGCTGGATCAGGCATTGCCCGTCCCAGCCACCGAAGCCGTTGTCGACAAGCGTGTCCGGCAGTAAACGGAGCGTCTGGAAATCCCAGTGTTCAGGAATGTGGGTCAGTTCCGTGGGCAGTTTCGTGGCATCGCACATCCAGACCTCGCTGGCGCGGGTTTGCAGGCGCGTGGCGGCGGTGCGTGGAAAGTACGGATGCAAGCCCAGCCCGTGCCACGCGGCCTGTTCGGCCATGTGGGTGACGTGCATTGCGAGCTGCAACTGGCCGCCGCTCAGACCGATCCGCAGGCTAGCGCGGTAGGTGAACGGCTGTTGGCTGTCGAGTTGCAGCAACGCTTCCTGGGCACTGTGCTCGATCACCTGCCACGCTTGTTGCCACGCACTGCCATGGATCGGAAACGGATCGTTGGGGCTGTTGGCGTCCAGGGCCAGCCAGCCGCCGGGACAGTCGAAGCCGCCGTGGGCGATCCGGTTTGACCAGGGAATCAACGGGAAGCCGCCGAGCTTGCCAGGCAGGCCGTTTTCCAACGCGTGGGGCGCTGGCGGGCGCAGTAGCGGGGCGCCGTTACTGCGCAACGTCCAGTCGACCAGGCTGGCGCCCAGATGCGGGGCCAGGGTGAGACGAGTCAGTTCGTCTTCGAGGTGGAGAAGGGGTGGCGTCATGGTGGTTGTCTGCTGGATTGAAAAGCAGTGAGGGGAATGCAGATTTTGTGTGGACGCTGTTGTGGCGAGGGAGCTTGCTCCCGCTGGACTGCGAAGCAGGCCCAAGTTCTTTGTTTCAGCACAAATTTTTGGGGCGGCTTCGCCACCCAGCGGGAGCAAGCTCCCTCGGCACAAGGGGGCTTGCTGGTTGATGGGATTACAACACCAGATGCGGCAACCACAGGGAAATGGCGGGCACATAAGTCACGAGCATCAGCACCACGAACAACATGGCGTAGAACGGCAGCAGCGCCTTGACGGTGCTTTCGATGCTGACCTTGCCAATGGCCGAGCCCACGAACAGCACCGCGCCCACCGGTGGCGTGATCAACCCGATACCCAGGTTCACCAGCATGATCATGCCGAACTGCACCGGGTCCACGCCGATGCCCACGATCACCGGCATCAGGATCGGCGTCAGGATCAGGATCAATGGCGCCATGTCCATCACGGTGCCCAGCAGCAGCAACATCACGTTGATGCACATCAGGATCACGTAACGGTTGTCCGACAGCGTCAGGAACGCGGTGGTGATCTTCGCCGGGATTTCCATCAGCGTCATGATGTAGCCGAAGCTGGCGGCGAAGCCGATCAGGATCATCACGATGGAGATGGTGCGCACCGTACGGTGCATCAGTTTCGGCAACTCGCTCCACTTGTAGTCGCGATAGATGCACATGGTCACGAAGAACGCCCACACCACGGCGATGGCGGCCGATTCGGTGGCGGTGAAAACACCCGAGAGAATGCCGCCAAGGATGATGAACAGGGTCATCATGCCCCACATGGCTTCCCTGCAGATCTTCAGCGCTTGCTTGAGCGGAATCACTTCACCTTTGGGGTAGTTGCGCTTTTTCGCGAAGACCAGGCACAGCGCCATCAGGCAGAGGTTCATCATGATGCCGGGGACGATGCCGGCCATGAACAGCGAACCGATGGAGACGGTGCCGCCCGCGGCGAGCGAATACAGCACCGCGTTGTGGCTGGGCGGTGTTAGCAGCGCTTGTACCGAACCACTGACGGTGACGGCGGTGGCGTAATCACGCGGATAGCCTCGGCGTGTCATTTCCGGGATCAACACCGAACCGACCGAGGCGGTATCGGCTACCGAGGAACCGGAGATTGCGCCAAAAAAACTCGAGGCCACGAGGTTGACCAATGACAGGCCACCGCGCACGAAGCCTACCAACACGCTGGCGAATGCCACCAGTCGGCGGGACATGCCGCCTTCGGCCATGATCGCACCGGCCAGAACGAAGAAGGGAATGGCCAACAACGAGAACTTGTTCACGCCGCCCGTTACCTGGATCATCATGGCCTGGAACGGAATATCGATCCACCACGCCCCGATCAGGGCGGCAGCGCCCAACGCGTAGGCGACCGGCATGCCGATCAGGATCAACAGTAAAAAACTGCCCAGCAAAATCAGAGCGTCCATTAAGCGGCACCTTCGTTTTCTTCAACCAGGTCGAACTGCACGACCCGACGCTGGCTTTGATCACCCAGGAAGAGTTTTTCCAGGACAAAAATCAGGGTCAGGAAACCTCCAATCGGAATCGGCATGTAGGTGATGCCGACGCGCAGGGTGGGTATGGCACTCATGAATTGATTCCAGGTGGTCATGCACAGCTTGGCGCCCCAGACCGTCATGAAAATGCACACCGCGGCCATCAATAACTGGGTGAAGACCGACGCCACTGTGCGCCAGTGCGAGGGCAGGCGGCTGGTGACCATATCCACGGCCATGTGCGAGCCAGAGCGGTAACTGGCGGCGGCGCCGATGAAGGTAAATACGATCATCAGCAGGATGGCGGTGGGCTCGGGCCAGCTCGAGCCGGAACCCAGCACGTAGCGGGCGAACACACCCCAGGGAATCATCAGCGCAACGGCGAGGACAGAGAGGCCGGCCACCCAGATGCAAGTCATGTAAATCGTGTCGTTGATACGCAGCAGCAAATTCTTCATCGGGTTCCACCGTAACTGGGCGCGCCTTCAACCGCAGGCGCGCCCGGCCTTTTCATGAGTGCAGATTGAGAGGCTTTACTGGACAGCTTCGATACGCTTGATCAGGTCGGCATACGGCGCGCCGTATTTGGCCCGGATTGGCGCCGTGGCGTCGTAGAAGGGTTTTTTGTCGACGGTGATGAACTCGACGCCGGCGGCCTTGAGTTTTTCTTCACTGGCGGTGGACTTCTTGTCCCACAGCACGCGCTCTTCAGCCTGGGCGGCCTTGGCGGCTTTTTTCACCATGTCTTGCTGCTCTGGGGTGAGTTTGTTCCAAGTGATTTTCGACATCACGATCGGCTCAGGCAGGATCAGGTGGCCGGTCAGGCTGTAGTACTTGGCGTTCTGGTAGTGGTTGTGTTCGAGCAGGGTTGGTGGGTTGTTTTCCGCGCCGTCGATCACGCCAGTCTGCAAGGCGCTGAAAATTTCGCCGGTGTCCATGGCGATGCCGTTGGCGCCCATGGCATTGAAAGTCTCGATGAACATCGGGTTGCCTTGGACGCGGATCTTCATGCCCTTCAGGTCTTCGAGCTTGTGCACGGGTTTCTTGGTGTAGAGGTTGCGCGTGCCGCCGTCCATCCAGGCCAGGGCCACCAGGCCGAACTCGGAGTTGGTGATCCGGTCGAGGATCGCATCGCCGACATCACCGTCGATGACCGCGCGCATGTGGGCCTGGTCGCGGAAGATGAACGGCATGTTGAAGACGTTCACGTCCGGAACGACGGGGCCGACGATACCCAGGCTGACCCGGGACATCTGGACCGCACCGGTTTGCATCTGCTCGATCACTTCTTTTTCGGAGCCCAATACGCCGCCCGGGAAGTACTTGAACTTCAGTTCGCCATTGCTTTCTTTCTCCAAGGTTTTACCCATGGATTCCTCGGCGACCACGGTTGGGTAGCCCTTGGGGTGGATGTCGGCGATCTTGATATCGAGGGCGTGCGCCGCCTGGGCCAGAAAGGCCAAGGGGAGGGCTGCGATCAGAAGCGTACGTTTGAAATTCATGGTCAATCTCCAGTCTTGTTGTTTTTTTATGGCTCATCCAGTGAAGCGGTGAAGCAGATCAGTTCGCGGAGTGCTCCCGTCCTCCGAAAGCAGGTTCAGCCAGGCCCTTGACGCCGGGGTTGAGGGCGAACACGCCACCGGCCAGGGACTGCGGGTCGTTGTCGTCACCGGGACGGATCGAGGTGACGAAGAGGGTGTCCAGGCGACTGCCGCCAAAGGCGCACATGGTCGGTTTCTTCACCGGCACTTGCAGTGAACGGTCGAGACGTCCGTCCGGGGTGAAACGGTGAATCAGCCCGGCATCGTTGGCGCAGATCCAATAGCAACCGTCGGCATCCACCGCGGCGCCATCCGGACGACCGGCCAACGGCATCATGTCGACGAACAGCCGCCGGTTGGACGGTGTGCCGCTGTCGATGTCGTAGTCGAAGGCCCAGATCTGCTGCACCAGCGGGTGTGAATCGGAGAGGTACATCGTGCGTCCGTCCGGGCTGAAGCCCAGGCCATTGGGCACGATGAAACCGCTCAGTTGCGCCTCGACCGGGCTGCGCTGGCCTGCCTCGTAACGATACATCCGGCCTTCGTCAGCGTTGGCGCCCATGTTCAGCACCATGCTGCCGGCCCAGAAACGGCCCTGGCGGTCGCAGCGGCCATCGTTGAGGCGCATGTCGGTGCGGCTGTGCTCGACGTTCGCGCACAGTTCGCTGTCCAGGCTGCCGTCGTCATTGGGGTGCAGGCGAAAGAAACCGCTTTCCATGCCGGCTACCCAGCCACCGTCCTGGTGACGGGCAATGCAGGCGAGCATTTCGGGCGCTTCCCAGCCCTGGAGCTTTCCGCTGCTAGCGTTCCAGCATTGCAGGCCACCGCTGGGAATGTTCACCCAATACAGGGCGTTTTCCTCGGGAACCCATACCGGGCTTTCCCCGACGGCGTTACGTGCATCGACAATCAATTCGGCTTGCATGGTGATTCCTTTGTGCGTGCGTATCCCATGAAAAACAGCGAATCAGTCGTCGAATGGGCCGGCTGCCACAAAGGCGCCACCCTGATAAACCATGGCCGGGTCATCGGCGGCCGGCATCGGCTGCGCTTCGACCTTGGCGCGGAAGATTTCCGAGGTGTCCTTGGGCTGGTAGCCCAGGTGCGCGGCGTGGCTGTTGTCCCACCAGACGTCGCGGTTGGCGGACATGCCGTAGACCACGGTGTGGCCAACCTTCGGCGTGTAGAGCGAACATTCGATCAGTTGGGTGAGGTCGTCGAAACTCAGCCAGGTGCTCATCATCCTGCGGTTCTGCGGTTCGGGGAACGACGAGCCGATGCGGATGCTGACGGTCTCGATGCCGTAGCGATCGAAGTAGAAACTGGCGACGTCCTCACCGTAGGACTTGGACAGGCCGTAGTAGCCATCCGGGCGGCGAGGGGAGAGAGCGTCGATGGTCTCATCCTGTTTGTAGAAACCGATGACGTGGTTGGAGCTGGCGAAGATCACTCGCTTGACGCCGTGTTTGCGGGCGGCTTCATAAATGTGAAAGACGCCGCTGATGTTGGCGCCGAGGATTTCTTCGAACGGACGCTCCACCGAAACACCACCGAAATGCAGGATGGCATCGACGCCTTCGACCAGTTGGTGCACGGCCTGCTTGTCCGACAGGTCGCACGGCATCACTTCTTCGCTTTCGTCGATGGCCGGGGCCATGTTGGCGATGTCCGACAGGCGAATGTGGCGGGCGAAAGGCTTGAGGCGTTCGCGCAAGACTTTGCCAAGGCCGCCAGCGGCACCGGTCAATAGGAGGCGATTGAAGGGGTGACGAATCTGTGTCGTGGTCATGGCATTACCTGAGCAAACTATGAGAGGTACAGTTGTTATAAGTTGTCGTACGACCGAGAGGGAATATCCTTATCCTTCCGTTACCTTGTCAATGTTTGATCGACGAACCGCTCTGGATCGGCGTCCCTGCCGCAGGTTGCCATGGGATGCGCTCATGGCAATGGATCCTGGTGTTACAGAAGCGAAAGCGGGTAGCTGATGAAAATGCGGTTCTCGTCAAATTCGTTGGTGCTGTAGTCCCGACGAATCGATGCGTTACGCCATTTCACGTTGAGGCTCTTCAGCGCACCGCTCTGTACGGTGTAGGCCAGTTCGGTTTCGCGACCCCATTCCTTGCCGTCGTCGACCGTGGCGGTGTGCACGTTGTCGCCGCTGATGTAGCGGTTCATCAGGGTCAGGCCCGGCACGCCGACGGCGGCGAAGTTGAAGTCGTGGCGCAGTTGCCAGGATTTTTCCTTGGCGTTGTCGTAGCTGGAGTTGTAGCTGTCGTTGGCCAGGGTGCCGCCGCTGGTGCCGTTGACGCGCATCCAGGCATCATCGCCGCCGACTTTCTGCAGGCCGACATAAAAGGTGTTGCCGCCATACTTGGCCGAGAGCATGGCGAACGCGGTTTTGTTGTCCAGGTCGCCGGCCAACGCACTGCCGTTTTCCTTGCCGGTGAAGTAGCCGAGGTTGGCGCCCAGGGTCCAGTCGCCGATGGGCTGGCTGTGGGTCAGGTTGAAATATTGTTGCTGGTAGATGTCGGACAGTTCCGCGTACCACACGCCGACCTGGGTGCGTTTTTCGTTGAAGGCGTATTCACCGCCGCCGAAGTTGAAACGGTCGGAGGTGAACGCGCCGCGGCCATTCATCGACATGTCTTCCATGCTCGCGTCGTTGCGCGGGCTGTTGGCGCGGAACTGGCCGCCGTACAGCGTCAGGCCGCTGATTTCGGTGGAGGTCACCTGGCCGCCACGGAAGGTTTGCGGCAGGGAGCGACCGTCGTCGGAGCGCAGGATCGGCAGCACCGGCATCCATTCGCCGACTTTCAATTCGGTCTTCGATACCTTGGCTTTCAGGGCGACACCCAAGCGACCGAAGTCATCGGCGGGGCGACCGTCGTCATGCACCGGCAGCAATTGCGTACCTGCCGTGCCACGGCCGCCGTCGAGCTTGACTGAGTACAGGCCCAGCACGTCCACGCCGAAACCGACCACACCCTGGGTGAAACCGGACTTGGCGTCGAGGATGAAGTTCTGGGTCCATTCCTCGGCTTTGCCCTGGGCGGCGTTCGGGTTGGTGAAGTTGCGGTTGAAATAGGCGTTGCGCAGGGTCAGCGTAGCCTTGGCGTCATCGACGAAGCCTTCGGCGCTGGCGGTCATCGGGAGAAACAGGGACAGGCTGCTGCAACCGAGCAAGATCAGTGCAGGGCTGGTGTTGAGAAGGGTACGGTGGTTTGGACGGTGCTCGGGCGAAAAACGGACACGTGTGCTCACTATGACGCTCCCTACTTTTTTGTTGTTTTTATTTGTTATACGTCGTCGTACAACATGAGGGCGATTATTTGGAAGCCGCACGTCGTTGTCAACTGGCCATTATCGGAATTATCCAACTCGAGTGTGCTTCAAAATGAGGCATTTCAATGGTTGCAGCTGAGCGATGTAAAGAGAGAAGGCTTTGACGCCAGGCCTGTGCGGGACTCTGAGAACAGTTGTGTGGGGTGTAGTTGTGCGATGACTGGTCTAAGACATTAGTCGAATGCCCACGATCTAATGGACGCAGAAGTCTCCTGTGGCGAGGGAGCTTGCTCCCGCTGGACTGCGAAGCAGGCCCAAGTTCTTTGTTTCAGCACAAATTTTTGGGGCGGCTTCGCCACCCAGCGGGAGCAAGCTCCCTCGCCACAGGTGTGCTGTTGACCCTATTCCCAGTCCAAACAGGGCAGTGTTTATCCGAATGTAGGATCGTTCTGGATTGGGCTACGTTGTCTTGCGCCATTGCCTACACCTGCGCCAGAATCCGCCGGCTTGTGCACCTAGAGGCCGGGTTCTATCGTTTCCGGGTCGCTGAGGAATCAGCGATCGGGTTTGGTAGCCCTGGTGTCGGTGCATAGCGTCATCTCTTGCAAGTGCAATCATGCACTTCGCTTTTTGGTGGCCATGCGCAGGGTCTCTTCGGAGGCGCCGGCTCCGATGCCCGGTCTACCAACCTTCGTATGGCCGCCACCCTAATTCGTTTGGTAGCGAGAGGGTGTTGGCTCCCTTACTACAGCATCGGAGCTTCAACTATGTTCAAAGTAACCCCCAACCCACCGGACACCGACCCGACTCCACCACGCAAAAAAACCAAGAAACTCGACGAAGCCGCCGAACGCGTACTCGACTATTACCTGAACCCCAAGCCGGACAAGCCCGAAGCCGAGGCTGCGCCCGGCCAACTCTTCACCGTCATCAAGGACGTCGACACCGAAAGCCTGCTCGCCAACCTCAGCGAAACCCTGGCCTCGGCCAATGTCATGGTCAGCGACCTGGCTTTCGACCTGGATGGTTCACGCCGGCATTTTGCCCTGGGCATCCAACAACTGATTGAACTGGGCACCTTATTGGCGAACCGCGCGCTGGATAACGTCGAAGCACGCTAGCCGCTTCACCAAAAAACTTGTGGTGAGGGGATTTATCCCCGTTGGGGGTGCGAAGCGCCCCCATAACGATCAAATGCCATCCGCCTGACACACCGAGGCGAGGTCTGGGGGCTGCTGCGCAGCCCAACGGGGATAAATCCCCTCGCCACAAAAACGGCTGCGTACATCTGCCTGAATGGCAATAAACGTGTGAGCAAGCTCCCACAGAGATCCCAGTGTTATCGAAAGTGAGTGAATGCTAACCTTGGCCAACGCTGTCCCCAGGGAGCCCTCATGGGCAATCACAAGATCGAGATTCGTCGAAGTAACGTCGAGAAAATCCTGCTGGCCGCCGAGAAGGTCTTTGCCGAAAAAGGCTTCGGCAGCACCGCCATGGCCGACATCGCCGCCGAAGTGCAATTGCCCCGTTCCAACCTGCACTATTACTTCAGCACCAAGAGCGAACTCTACAGCGCCGTGCTGTTCGACCTGCTGGAGGTCTGGAAGCAGGACGCCTTGTGCTTCGAAATGTTCGACGACCCCCGGGTGGTGCTCAGCAGTTACATCCGCGCCAAGATGAACCACTCCCGTAGCCGCCCCTACGGCTCGAAAGTCTGGGCCAACGAAGTCATCCACGGCGCCCCGACCCTGGGCGAGGCCCTGGATGCCAGCCTTTACGACTGGGCCAAGATGAAGGAAGCGAAAATCCGCCAATGGGTGGAAGACAAACGCATCCTCCCGATAGAACCCTCAAGCCTGCTCTACATGATCTGGGCCTCGACTCAGCACTACGCCGACTTCGACCACCAGATCAACATCCTCAACGACCACCAGCCGCTGTCGGACATGCAGTTCGAACGGGCGGTGCAGACGGTGACCAGTGTAATTTTGCGGGGGATTGGGTTGGAGCCGTAGTCGGTGACCGATTGGGATAATACATAGTAGTGCATAAGTTAGTTATAACTTGTACTTACTGGCTGCGAATTCCCGTTCTCAATGTTTCTGTGAGTTTTTCAATATCGCGGCTTTTAGCGATCCATCGAGCGAGGGTAAGCTTTACCGTCGCATCATTAAGCTCTTGGCTCGATGCGTTATTAGCGATAAGGGTTTCATGGTGTGCTTGAAGTTTTTTGTATTGTATATGTGTTGGAGTATCGCCCCACGTATCCATGATTGGATGCATTATCCTAGCTTTATCGTACAGCGTTGCCTCGTTGATGAGCCGGTTTATAAAGCTGATTTCTTCGATTGGGATGTTTGAGGAGTTAATCTGTGTAGGTGGCGTAAGCGGAGGCTCTGCTGGCAGTAGTGAAGGCGTAGAAGGAGCAGTTTTGTATCGCTGTGACCAAATTTTGCGCGGCGTAAGTATTCTTGTTTGGTTAGATTCCGAAACAGTGCGAGAAGTTGAAGGGTTCAATGTGGTTCGTTGTAGTGGCGGAAGGGCTGTTTGGGCGAGCTTTCTAACTTTCAATATGAGAGGGAACGAAGCATTCCCGCTCGGATCATGTCGATTAACCGGATCATTCCCACAATAAGCATACGCATTAATCCCCCCATCCCCAAAAGGACTCAACTCATCCGGACTATTGAACCGCATCAACACCGGATTAAAAGCCCGATTACCCTGTCCCAACAAATAATGACCGGTTATCGAGTCAGGCCGCTCCCCATTAAAACCGAGCAGGCAACTCAAACCGCTTTCCCCTGTGCGATAACCGTAGGCGGTATAGGCCATCTGTCGCGAGTCTGTATCCGCCACTGTCCTGAGCAACGAACGTTGTTGATCCGTTGCCAACAGCGTCGTCTCGGCGGCGGCGTCGGTGCCTGATCGTTGCGCCAGCGGCTGGGGGCCGTGACGCATGATCGTCAGCTGCGACTCACCCTCTATCTCGTTAACCAACTCGTCTTCTTGATAGAAACGTTGGGTGCCTGGGCTCTCCAGAGGCTTCAAGCCTACGAGGCGATCCAGTGGGTCATATTGATAGCGGCACAGTATTTTTATTGGCGGCGCTGACATGGGCTGGGTTCTGCTTGGCGAACTGGGTTGTGTCAGGCTCGGATATTTTTTGAGTGGCGTCTACTAGCAGAACTGTTAGTTTGGGGCGTGCTTTTACCCCGTCCCCACCTGCATTACTACTTCAGCACCAAAAGCGAACTATACAGGCCGTGCTGTTCGACCTGCTGGAGGTCTGGAAGCAGGACGCCTTGTGCTTCGAAATGTTCGACGACCCCCGGGTGGTGCTCAGCAGCTACATCCGCGCCAAGATGAACCACTCCCGCAGCCGTCCCTATGGCTCGAAAGTCTGGGCCAACGAAATTATCCACGGCGCCCCGACCCTGGGCGAGGCCCTGGACGCCAGCCTCTACGACTGGGCCAAGATGAAGGAAGCGAAAATCCGCCAATGGGTGGAAGACAAACGCATCCTCCCGATAGAACCCTCAAGCCTGCTCTACATGATCTGGGCCTCGACCCAGCACTACGCCGACTTCGACCACCAGATCAACATTCTCAACGACCACCAGTCGCTGTCGGACATGCAGTTCGAACGGGCGGTGCAGACCGTGACCAGTGTGATTTTGCGGGGGATTGGGTTGGAGCCTTAGTTTGTCTGCCCGGTGCGTGACGGCGGAAACTAATAAAGTTTAAATCTTTGCTTTCGAATTAACGTGGCGTTATCTTCGAGGAACTTAACCTTGGCTCTGATTCGACTGTTTCTGACGTTAGCGGATGCACGACCACGCTCATCCTTCGGCGCTCTATTAGCCAAAAGTTGTGAATAATTTTTAGTGGCGATTTTGAAGCGGCTTTCCAGTTTTTTATCTATAACTATCAGGTGGTGTGGAGTGTTTTTTAAGAGTGGTCCGATTATTCTATCGTACCGGCGTGCACGCCCAGGGTCTATTCTAGAATTAGCTAGTTTATTAAGTTCTTTCTCGGAGAAATGATCCGATTTAGGACGGTAGGGTCCTCTTTTTTCTCTCTCGCGAGGCAATGCTTCTAATCCCGTCGGGGCTTCACTAGGAGTGCCGGACGATGTGCCGGGAGTTGAGTGATTATTGGCTGGCAATTCTGCTATTAGGTTGGTTTCAGTTTGGGTAGAGCGGGTAAAAGTGCGAGGAGTGGAAAGGTCTAATGCGGTTTCTTGTACCGGTGGCAGGTATGCTTGGCTAGTCGATGGTCGGATATATCTTTGGCTAGTCGATGGTCGGAAAAATGGCATGTTCCCACTCGGATCATACCGATTAACCGGATCATTCCCACAATAAGCATACGCATTGATCCCACCCTCATCAAAAGGACTCAACTCATCCGGACTATTGAACCGCATCAATACCGGATTAAAAGCCCGATTACCCTGTCCCAACAAATAATGACCGGTTATCGAGTCAGGACGCTCCCCATTAAAACCGAGCAGACAACTCAAACCGCTTTCCCCTGTGCGATAACCATAGGCGGTATAGACCATCTGTCGCGAGTCTGTATCCGCCACTGTCCTGAGCAACGAACATTGTTGATCCGTCGCCAACAGCATCGTCTCGGCGGCGGCGTCGGTGCCTGATCGTTGCGCCAGTGGCTGGGGGCCGTGACGCATGATTGTCAGCTGCGACTGGCCCTCTATCTCGTTAACCAACTCGTCTTCTTGATAGAAACGTTGGGTGCCTGGGCTCTCCAGAGGCTTCAAGCCTACGAGGCGATCCAGTGGGTCATATTGATAGCGGCACAGTATTTTCATTGGCGGCGCTGACATGGGCTGGGTTCTGCTTGGCGAACTGGGTTGTGTCAGGCTCGGATATTTTTGGGAGGCCGTCTACTAACAGAACTGTTAGTTGGATCGGGCGCTTCTGGTGGGGGAGCCCTGAGGTTTTGTGCTGTGGCTGAGGGCCTCATCGCGAGCAAGCTCGCGATGGCGTCAGCCCAGGCACCTCAACTTTCAAACCGCCACATGATAGGGATTACGCGGATCATGGTTCCAATCCAGGAACGGCTTGCCGGTGTCCACCGTCACCATCTCGATGCAGTCTTGCACCGGGCAGGTGATCTGGCACAGGTTACAGCCCACGCATTCCTCATCGATTACTTCATATTTACGTGTGCCGTCCGCTTGCTTGAGGCTGGCGATGGCCTGGTGTGAGGTGTCTTCGCAGGCGATGTGGCAGCGACCGCAACCGATGCACGCCTCTTGGTCGATTTTTGCGATGACCTGGTAGTTGATGTCCAGGTACTTCCAGTCGGTGGTGTTGCTCACTGCGCGACCGGAGAAGGCCTGGAGGTTGGCGTGGCCGTGCTCGTCCATCCAGCGTGACAGGCCGTCCTTCATCTCGTCGACGATACGAAACCCATGCAGCATTGCGGCGGTGCAGACTTGCACCGCGCCGCTGCCCAAGGCGATGAATTCCGCCGCGTCGCGCCAGCTGCCGATGCCGCCGATGCCGCAGATCGGTAAGCCTTGGGTCTGCGGGTCACGGGCGATTTCGGCGACCATGTTCAGGGCGATGGGCTTGACCGCCGAGCCGCAATAACCGCCATGGGTGCTCTGGCTGCCGACGCTGGGCAGGGCGACCATGCGGTCGAGGTCGACGCTGGTGATGGAGTTGATGGTGTTGATCAGCGACACCGCGTCCGCACCGCCGCGATGGGCGGCCCGGGCGGCGACGCGGATGTCGGTGATGTTCGGCGTGAGCTTGACGATCACCGGCAACGAGCAATAGGTCTTGCACCAACGGGTCACTTGCTCGACGTACTCTGGCACCTGGCCGACCGCCGCGCCCATGCCGCGTTCCGGCATGCCGTGGGGGCAGCCGAAGTTCAGTTCGATGCCGTCGGCACCGGTGGCTTCCACCAACGGCAGGATGCGTTTCCAGGATTCTTCGACGCAGGGCACCATCAGCGACACGATCAACGCCCGGTCCGGCCAATCCTTTTTCACCTGGGTGATTTCCCGCAGGTTGATCTCCAGGGAACGGTCGGTGATCAGCTCGATGTTGTTGATGCCCAACACCTCGCGATTGGCGCCGTAATGGGCTGAGTAGCGCGACGACACGTTCACTGCCGCCGGATCTTCCCCAAGGGTTTTCCAGACCACGCCCCCCCAGCCGGCCTCGAAGGCGCGGACCACGTTGTAGGCCTTGTCGGTGGGCGGCGCGGAGGCCAGCCAGAACGGATTGGGGGCTTTGATGCCGGCGAAGACAATCGACAGATCGGCCATTTACGCAGCCTCCACGTTGAGCATGAGTTGAGCGTTGATCGCCTCGGCGGCGAGCTTGCCGTGCTGCACGGCCTGCACGGTCAGGTCCTGGTCCAGGCTGGTGCAATCGCCGCCGGCGTAGACACCGGGAATGCTGGTGCGCAGGTGTTCGTCCACCAGGATTCGTCCGTCCTGGCGCTTGAGCTCCCGGGCCAGCGGGTCCACCAGTGCGTTGTCATCGAAGGCTTGGCCGATGGCTTTGAAAATGGCGTCGGCGGGCAGGTCGAAGGTGTCGGTGCCGATGACCAGCCGACCGTTTTCCAGGTGGGTGCGGGAGAAGCGCATGCCGCGCACATTCCCCGTGTCGTCGAGCAAGACCTGTTGCGGCTGCGCCCACGTCAACAGGCGCACCTGATTGGCCTTGGCGATGTCCTGTTCATGGACGGTGGCGCCCATGTCTTCCAAGCCGCGGCGGTACACCAGGTTGACATCCCGGGCGCCGAGGCGAGCCATCTGCACGGCCATGTCGATGGCGGTGTTACCGGCGCCGAGCACGATGCAGCGGTCGGCCAGCGGCAACTGGCTGAGGTCGTCGGCCTGGCGCAGTTCGCGGATGTAGTCGGTGGCGGCCAGCAGCCCCGGCGCCTGTTCGTCGCTCAGGCCCAGTTGTTTGCTGGCCGCCAGGCCGAGGCCGAGGAACACCGCGTCAAACTGCTGGTGCAGGTCGCTCAGGCTCAGGTTCTCGCCGAGTTTTTGGCCGTGACGGATTTCGATGCCGCCGATCTCCAACAGGAAGTCCAGTTCACGTTGGGCGTAGTCGTCCACCAGTTTGTACTTGGCGATCCCGTATTCGTTGAGGCCGCCGGCTTTTTCACGGGCTTCGAAAACCACCACGTCATGGCCGTGCATTGCGCTGCGATGGGCGCAGGACAAGCCCGCCGGGCCGGCCCCGACCACGGCGATGCGCTTGCCAGTGGTGGCGGCACGTTTGAACGGGTGTTCGCTGAAATGGGCGTTATCCACGGCGTAGCGTTGCAGCTGGCCGATCAATACCGGCGCGCATTCATGGACGTTGTTGCGCACGCAGGCTTGCTGGCAAAGGATCTCCGTGGGGCAGACCCGGGCACAACTGCCGCCGAGGATGTTGGCCGAGAGGATTTTCTGGGCCGCGCCTTGGACGTTGTCCTGGTGGATATTACGGATGAATGAAGGGATATCGATTTCGCTTGGACAGGCGTTCACGCACGGTGCGTCGTAGCAATACAGGCACCGGGAGGCTTCCAGGTGGGCCTGGCGCGCATTGAGCGGTGGTGCCAGGTCGCTGAAGCGGGCGGCGAGGGTGGCCGGGTCTTCCTGGGAATGGGGGAGGTGACTCAAGGGCTGGATCATGGAGTGGGCCTCACGGTGTTTGAGGTGCTGCCTCTGGTGGGCAGTGGTTTTTTTCGTTGCCTTGATCGTTCCCACGCTCTGCGTGGGAATGCGGCCCGGGACGCTCTGCGTCCCAGAGCGGAACGCGGAGCGTCCCCAGAGGCATTCCCACGCGGAGCGTGGGAACGATCAAAGGCCCGGATTTCAGCGTTTCACGGCGGTTGGCTTGTTCAACTCCGCCCGCTTGCTCAGCAAATCGAACACCGCCGGGTACGCCGGCCGCTCGATATAGCGCCCCGCGCTGCGCTCGGCCCGTAGGTCGCCGTCGGCCCACACCAGCCGGCCCTGGCTGATGGTGTGGCTGGGCACGCCGCGCACGGTCTTGCCTTCGAAGATGTTGAAGTCCACCTGCTGATGGTGGGTCTTGGCGGAAATCGTGCGGCTGCCTTGCGGGTCCCAGAGCACCAGGTCGGCATCGGCGCCGACGCGGATCGCCCCTTTGCGCGGGTAGAGGTTGAAGATCTTCGCGGTGTTGGTGGAGGTGAGGGCGACGAAGTCGTGCATCGACAATTTGCCGCTGTTGACCCCCTCGTCCCAGAGCACGGCCATGCGGTCTTCGATACCGGCGGTGCCGTTGGGGATTTTGCTGAAGTCGTCGCGACCGGCGGCTTTCTGTTCCGCGCAGAAACAGCAGTGGTCGGTGGCGGTGGTGTGCAGGTTGCCGGATTGCAAGCCGTGCCAGAGTGCTTCTTGATGCCCGCGTGGGCGGAAGGGCGGGCTCATCACGTAGCCGGCGGCGGTCTGCCAGTCGGGGTCGCGATAAACACTGTCGTCCAGCAACAGATGCCCGGCCAGTACTTCACCGTAGACCGGTTGGCCCTTGCTGCGGGCGTAGGTGATTTCGTCCAGCGCTTCCTTGGTGGACACGTGCACCAGGTACAGCGGTGTGCCCAGGGTTTCGGCGATGCGGATGGCCCGGCTCGCGGCTTCGCCTTCCACTTGCGAAGGACGCGACAACGGATGGGCCTCGGGGCCGGTGATGCCCTGGGCCAGCAGTTTGCGTTGCAGGTGGTAGACCAGTTCGCCGTTTTCGGCGTGCACGGTGGGCACCGCGCCCAGTTCCAGGCAGCGCTCGAAGCTTGCCACCAGGGTATCGTCGGCCGCCATGATCGCATTCTTGTAGGCCATGAAATGCTTGAAGCTGTTCACGCCGTGATGGTTGACCAACTCGGCCATTTCTTCGCGGACCTGTTCGCTCCACCAGGTGATTGCCACGTGAAAACCGTAGTCGCTGGCACTTTTCTCGGCCCAGCCACGCCATTGGTGAAAGGCTTCCATCAACGATTGCTGGGGGTTGGGAATCACGAAGTCGATGATCGACGTGGTGCCTCCGGCCAGACCTGCCGCCGTGCCGCTGAAGAAGTCCTCGCTGGCGACCGTGCCCATGAACGGCAACTGCATATGCGTATGGGGATCGATGCCGCCGGGCATCAGGTATTGACCGCCGCCATCGAGCACTTCGACAGCGGCCGGAACATCCAGGTTGTCACCGATGGCCTTGATCACGCCGTCGGCGCAAAACACATCGGCGCGATAACTTTCATCATGGGTAATAACGGTGGCGCCACGGATCAACAGAGACATTCCGAGTTCCTCGCAGGCATGACCGACTGTTGCCGGTTCTTTATGTTTTATCGATCACGGTAGGTAAAGTCGTGGCGGTTTATATTCTTGTCACGACTGTCAGGATTAGACGCTAGCTGGAGTTTATGAAATGAGCAAGATTATTTTTTATAAGTTTATTTGTTAATTAACTTATTGAAATTAAAGGATTAATTTATAAATTCACCAAAATGGTGAGCCTGCTCACCATTTTGACGCACTTGACAGGATCGTTATTTGAGCGAGATTTGTCATGGTAAATCAGCGGCTTGAAAGCGTTGCAAGTGCGGTCTAGACACCTTGCGTTGATCCGGGGTGCACCACTTTGAATCTCCCCCTCGACAGGGCGTGAAGGTCATCTAGCCTCAAGAGCGGTAAGCCGGGAGTGAAACAAGGCAATAACGTGGCTCTAAAACGTTAAACATCAAAAGGTTGAAAGGGTTATATCGATCATCCGGTCAGCTCAGCGCATTATCCGGCACGGTTATTGAGTGCCGTCGTGGGTCTGGCGGGGTGGTCGGTAGCACGCGTGCAAGTACTCCGGCCATCGCCCGTCGATGAGCAAAAATAATGAAAACAGTGGAGCGGACATGACCAGATCAACAGTGACCGAGCGCGACGGATTGTTCGAGCTTGAAGCCGGCAGCGACGTCCTCGACAGCCCCCGTTATAACCACGACATCGCGCCGACCAAGGTGCATGAGCGAACCTGGAACAAATGGCACATCACTGCACTGTGGGTGGGCATGGCGATTTGCGTGCCGACCTACACCCTCGGTGGCGTGCTCACCGCCTATTTCGGCCTGACGGTGGGCGAGGCGCTGCTGGCGATTCTGTTTGCCAACATCATCGTGCTGATCCCCCTGACCCTGAATGCCTTTGCCGGAACCAAGTACGGCATTCCGTTTCCGGTGCTTTTGCGTTCATCCTTCGGCGTGATTGGTTCCAACGTGCCGTGCCTGATCCGCGCCCTGGTGGCCTGTGGCTGGTTCGGGATCCAGACCATGTTCGGCGGGCTGGCGATCCACCTGTTTCTCGGCTCGGTGTTCGAAGGCTGGAAGAGCCTGGGTGGCACCGGCGAAGTGATCGGCTTCATGGTGTTCTGGGTCATCAACCTGTGGGTGGTGCTGCGCGGTGCCGAGTCGATCAAGTGGCTGGAAACCTTGTCAGCGCCGCTGCTGGTGCTGGTGGGCGTCGGTCTGTTGGTGTGGGCATTGCCCAACGTTTCATTGACTGAACTGATGGCGGTCCCGGCCAAGCGTCCCGAAGGCGCCGGCGTGACCAGCTACTTCCTTGCCGGCCTGACGGCCATGGTCGGTTTCTGGGCTACGCTGTCGTTGAACATTCCTGACTTCAGCCGTTATGCCAGGAGTCAGAAAGACCAGATCGTGGGGCAGATCATTGGCCTGCCATTGACCATGTTCCTGTTCGCCTCCCTCGGCGTGGTCATGACCGCCGCCTCGGAAAAACTGGTGGGGGTGACCGTCTCCGACCCGGTGACCTTGATCGGGCACATCCAGAGCCCGGTGTGGGTGGCTCTGGCGATGGTGCTGATCATTGTCGCCACGCTCTCGACCAACACCGCCGCCAACATCGTTTCGCCCACCAACGACTTCCAGAACCTGGCGCCGAAACTGATCGGCCGCACCAAGGCGGTGATGCTCACCGGGTTGGTGGGGCTGGCGCTGATGGCCCACGAACTGCTGAAGAAGCTTGGCCTGATTGTGTCCGAGGTCAGCCTGGAGTCGGTCTATTCCAATTGGCTGCTGGGCTATTCGAGCCTGCTGGGGCCGATTGCCGGGATCATGGTGGTGGATTATTTCCTGATCAAGAAACAGCAACTGGACCTGGCCGGGTTGTACCGCGACGACGTTTACCCGGCGTGGAACTGGAACGGCTTCATCGCCTTTGGCGTGCCGGTGGTGCTGACGCTGCTGTCCCTGGGCAGCGATGCGTTCAGTTGGTTCTACAGCTACGGCTGGTTCACCGGCTCGGCGCTGGGCGGGGTGATTTATTACGGGTTGTGCAGTCTGCGTGCGAGCCCATCCATCGCCAAATCTGCGGTGTGAAGGCGGGCCTCATCGCGAGCCTGCTCGCGATGGCGGCCCCAGACACACCAAAAAATGCCTGAAAAAAGGAGAACCCTCATGAATGCTGCCATCGATGTCCTACAGTCCACCCACCCGCACATCAACCGCGATCGCCTGTGGCAGTCGCTCATGGACCTGGCCCAGCTCGGTGCCACGGTCAAGGGCGGTGTGTGTCGGCTGGCCCTGACCGACCTCGACCGCCAGGCCCGCGACCTGTTCGTGCAATGGACCCAGGCGGCGGGCTGCACCGTCAGCATCGATGCGGTGGGCAACATCTTCGCCCGTCGCCCGGGGCGCAATCCGAACCTGCCACCGGTGATGACCGGCAGCCACATCGACACCCAGCCCACCGGTGGCAAGTTCGACGGCTGCTTTGGCGTGCTCTCCGGGCTGGAAGTGTTGCGCACCCTCAACGACCTGAACATCGAAACCGAAGCGCCGCTGGAAGTGGTGGTGTGGACCAACGAAGAAGGCTCGCGTTTCGCCCCGTGCATGATGGGCTCCGGCGTGTTCGCGGAAAAATTCACCCTCGAAGAAACCCTCGCCAAGGTCGACGCCGAGGGCATCAGCGTGGGCCAGGCGCTCAATGCCATCGGCTATGCCGGCCCGCGCCCGGTCAGCGGGCATCCGGTGGGGGCGTATTTCGAGGCGCACATCGAACAGGGGCCGATCCTCGAAGACGAGGGCAAGACCATCGGTGTGGTGATGGGCGCATTGGGACAGAAATGGTTCGACCTGACCTTGCGCGGCGTCGAGGCCCACGCCGGCCCGACCCCGATGCACCTGCGTAAGGACGCCCTGGTGGGCGCCTCGATCATCGTCGGCGCCGTCAACCGCGCCGCCCTCGGTCATCAACCCCATGCCTGCGGCACGGTCGGGTGCCTGCAAGCTTATCCGGGGTCGCGCAATGTCATCCCCGGCGAAGTGCGCATGACCCTGGACTTTCGTCACCTGGAACCGGCGCGGCTGGATTCGATGATCGCCGAGGTCAAGCAGGTGATCGAAGACACCTGCCAGCAACACGGCCTGACCTTCGATTTGAAACCCACGGCCGATTTCCCGCCGCTGTATTTCGACAAGGGCTGCGTCGACGCCGTACGCGGCGCGGCCCAAGGGCTGGGCCTATCCCACCTGGACATCGTCAGCGGTGCCGGTCATGACGCAATCTTCCTCGCCGAACTGGGCCCGGCCGGGATGATCTTCGTGCCTTGCGAAGGGGGTATCAGCCACAACGAAATCGAAAACGCCGCCCCGGACGACCTCGCCGCCGGTTGCGCAGTGCTGCTGCGAGCGATGCTGGCCGCCTCACAAGCGATTGCCGAGGGGCGCATGGCGGCTTGAAGGGCCGATGCACTATTGCAAACCCATGTGGTCGTAACCTTCAACGCATCCATGCTTGAAACCTACTGACCACATGGAGACCCAATGAATCAGCAAGTCCCGACCACCGATACCAACCGTCGTCAATTGCTGCAGATCATTGCCGGGCTGTCCGACGGGGTGATGTTGATCGAGGTCGACCAGACCATTGCCTGGGCCAACGCAGCGGCCTTGGCGATGCACGGGGTCAAGGATCTCAGTGAGCTGGGCACCACGGCCAGGCAATACGCCCGGCGTTTCAATTTGCGTTATCGCAACAATCACCCGCTGAGCGACGACAACTACCCCATCGCCCGGGTTGCCCGTGGCGATGAGTTCAGCGATGTGCTGGTGGAAGTCACGCCCCAGGCCGACCCGGATCGGACCTGGGTGCATCGGATCCGCAGCATGGTGCTGGCCGATCGCAACGGCGAGCCGGAGCTTCTCGTGCTGATCCTCAGCGATGCCACCGAATGGGCCAGCGCCGAGCAGCGCTTCGAGAAAACCTTCGGGGCCAACCCGGCACCGGCGGTGATCTGTCGCCTCAGTGACCTGCGTTACATCAAGGTCAATCCGGGATTCCTGGAGATGACCGGCTACAGTCGCGAGCAGGTGATTGGGCGTTCGGTCTATGAGCTTGACGTGCTTGAAGCCGCCGAAAGACGCGACCTGGCCATCGAACGCCTGGGGCAGGGCGCGACCATTCCGCAAATGCAGGCCGAGTTGAAATTGCCCGACGGCACCTGCAAACAGGTGATCGTCGCCGGCCAGCCGCTGGACCTGCACGACGAAGACTGCATGCTGTTTTCCTTCATGGACATGGAGCCGCGACGCAAGGCGGAAACGGCTCTGCGCCAGAGCGAGGAGCGCTTTGCCAAGTCGTTCCGCCTGTCGCCCGTACCCACGCTGGTGTGCAGCGCTGAACAGCAGTTGTTGGAAATCAACGAGGCGTTTCTCCAGACCACCGGTTACGCCAGCGAAGAGCTGTTGGGAAAAACCGTGGAGGAAATCGGCTTTCTCGACAAGGACGCCAGCGCCGCGCTGTTTGCCCGGCTGGAAAAAGCCGCCGCTGTCTCGAGTATCGACGTCAAGGTGCACAAGAAGGGTGGCGAACTCATCGACTGTGAGGTCGCCGCCGATACGGTGCTCATCCAGGACAAACCTTGCTATCTGTTGGTGCTGATGAACATCACCGAGCGCAAACGCTCGGAGCTGGAGCTGGTGGCGGCTATCGAAGAGGTGATGAAAGACGCGTCCTGGTTCAGTCGGACCCTGATTGAAAAATTGGCTAACGTGAAGAGCATCAACGCCCACGTGCCCAGCGTGTCATTCACCGAGCTGACGGCCCGGGAGCGCGACGTGCTGGGGCTGATTTGCGAAGGCTTGGCAGACAAGGAAATCGCCGCACGCCTGAAGCTGGCGCCCAATACCGTGCGCAATCACGTGGCTACGCTGTATTCGAAACTGGATGTCCATAGCCGCAGCGAGGCGATTGTCTGGGCGCGGGAGCGAGGCTTATTCGCGAACGAATGGCGAATGAAGGCACCATGATAGCCAGTGCAAATGCACCGGGCATGCTGGTGCAAATTCGGGTTTTGCATGGGGGTTCGGTTCCTTAGGCTGTCAGTGTGCGACATCGTCTGTGATGTCGCGTCCCCACGAAACAGTCAAGGAATACGCCACAATGTGCAGTGAACTAACCCAGTATGAGAGCGACAGGATGCCTATGCGGACCAGGAGGTCGGTGCTGTCCACCGTTCATTTGTGCCCCCAGGGCTGAGGTGCATCTCATGACCCATCTGGCCCCCTTGCGCACTCGCCTGGAAGAAAGCTTTACGCCGCTGGCCTGCGAATGCAGCCTCAATGGTGACGGCACCCTCACCGTACGCCTGTATCACCGTGAAAGCGGTGAGGTGGACCTGGTGGTGAGCGGCATGAGTGTCGACAGCGTCCGCTCGGAAGAGAGCATCGCCAAGTTGATCGAAGAGCTGCGCTATGAGCTGGAAAATATCCCGCTGCATCGCGGTGACCCTTGAGGGACGGAATGGCCAGTGAGTGAGCCCGGTGTGGCGAGGGGATTTATCCCCGTTCGAGTGCGAAGCGCTCGCCATTGCAAACGAAGCACGGAATCGGGGCTGCTTCGCAGCCCAACGGGGATAAATCCCCTCGCCACAAGTGATGTGTTTCACAGGTCCCGATGGGTTTCCACAACCCCGACGAGCTAAAGCAACGTCCCCCGGCAATCGAGCACCAACCGCGCGCCGCCGTGTTCGCTGCTGCCTACCTCCAGCGTGAACCCATGCAGATTGACGATCGCCGCGACGATCGACAGGCCCAGGCCGAATCCGCCGTGCTGGCTGCTGCCCTCGGCACGGTAGAAACGGCGAAACACGGCCTTGCGCTCCGCCTCGGGGATGCCCGGGCCCGAGTCGAGCACTTCGATGCGGGTGCTGTCGCCCTGATCGACCCCACGCAGGATCACTGTGCCTCCCGGCGGGGTGAACTTGATGGAGTTGCTCAGCAGGTTCGAGACGGCCTCGAACAATAATGCCCGGTCGCCGTTGAGCAGGGGCAGCGCATCAGGCACCTCGAGGCTGAAGGTCAGCTCGCCTTCCTCGGCCAGCGGCAGGTAAAAGTCATGCAGCTCCTGCAATAACTGCAGCGGGTCGAGGCGCACGAAACCCGAGCGCCGCTGCTGGTCTTCCAGCTCGGAAATCCGCAACAACCCCCGAAACCGCGCCATCAGGGTGTCGGTCTCGGCGATCACCTGATCCATTTGCAAGGCCTCGGGCGAGCCGTCCGGCGCCTGTTGCTGGATGCGATAGAGTTGGGCACGCAGACGCGTCAAGGGGGTGCGCAGGTCATGGGCGATGTTGTCGCACACGCCCTTGACCTCATTCATCAAGCGTTCGATGCGGTCGAGCATGGCATTGACGATCGCCGCCAGCATGTCCAATTCATCACGCCGGCTCGACAGCGGCAGGCGATGGGTCAGGTCGCCGGCAACGATGGCTTCGGCACTGGCCTGCAACTGGCGAATCCGTCGTAGCGGTCGACGGCGCAGCAGATGCCAGCCGGCGATACCCGGCAGGATCGTCAGCGATACCCCCCAGAACAGCGCGTGCAAGATGATGCGGGTCACGGCGAACAACGAGCCATTGTCCCGCGCAAGTACCAGCCAGCGGCCGTCCTGGGTCCGGCTCGCCACCGCGTCACAACTGTCGGAAGGCACGCTGGGGTCGTCGGAATCGACGCAACCGCCGAGCATGTGGATCTTGCCGTCCAACGGCAGGTCCGCCGGGATCCGCACGATCGGCCCGCTCAAATGGCGCAGTTGCGGATCGAACAGCCCGTAGGCGTCGACACCGCGCTCGTCCAGCGTCAGGCTGGCCATGAGCGCATCTTCCAGTTGATCGCCATGGATCCGGGCGAACAGGTGCTGGCGCTGCATCAGGGAGTGCTTGGCCAGGCTGTCGAGGTAGCCAAATACCTCGTAGTACATCACCCCCATCAGGATCGCGCTCCAGATCACGAACAGCGAACTGTACAGCGCCAGCAGACGGCTGCTGGAGGAGCGCCAGCCTTTAGCAGGGTTCAGCAATGACATAGCCGGAACCCCGTACCGTGCGAATCAGCGGTTCCAGGCCCGGCGGGTCGATTTTCTTGCGCAGGCGGCCAATGTGCACGTCGATCAGGTTGGTGCCAGGGTCGAAGTGATAGCCCCAGACTTCCTCGAAAATCATCATGCGCGAGAGGATCTGCCCGCTGTTGCGCATCAGGAATTCCAGCAGCTTGTATTCGGTGGGCAGCAGGCTGAGCAGTTGCCCGTTGCGGCTGGCTTCTCGGCTGATCAGGTTCAGCTCCAGGTCGGCTACCCGCAGTACGGTTTCCGGCTCGCGGGCGCCATTGTTGCGCCGCAGCAGCACTTCGACCCGGGCGGCCATTTCGTCGGTGGCGAACGGTTTGGTCAGGTAATCGTCGCCGCCGGCCCGCAAGCCACGGACCCGCTCGTCCACGTCGGAGAGGGCGCTGATCATCAGGATCGGCGTGGCCACGCCCATGGTGCGCAGCGTGGTGACGATCACCAGGCCGTCGAGCTCGGGCAGCATGCGGTCGAGGGTGATCAGGTCGTAGTCGCCGCTCACCGCCCGTTCCAGGCCTTCGCGGCCGTTGTCGACCCAATCGACGTCCAGGCCGTTGCGGGTCAGCTCGGCGACGATTTCACGGGCGGTCACGGCGTCGTCTTCGATGGTCAGGATGCGGTTCATGGGCGGTACCGTGTGGGGAAGTTGATGCTATTGCGCAGCATTCTGCCAAAGAATAGCTGTCGGCTTTCTGAAAAAAAGTTCATGAGCCGGCATGCGGATTCCCTGGCCTGGATCAACACTTGGTCACAAATAATCCCTAACATAAATCGGTGCGAACCATCATGTTGTGTCTGTTGCCCTGTTGTAGCGCACTGTCGCTGCCGGGCACTGAAGCATGTGGTGTACCGCAAGGAGCCGAAACCTCACAGAACCTTCAAGGAAGAGCAGTATGATGCAACCTCAAGACCTTCTACGCCGAAAATTTGATATCCAGCCGCTGACCCAGGCCGACATGACGGTGCGCCTGGACGGGCAGGCCGTCAGCGCCGCCCACGGTGAAACCGTCCTCACCGTCATCCAGTCCCTGGGTCAACGGCAGGTGGCCCGCAACGATCACGACCAGATCAGCGGTGCCTATTGCGGCATGGGTGTATGCCAATGCTGCCTGGTCAAGATCGATGGCCGCCACAAGCGCCGCGCCTGCCAGACCCTGGTACGCCCCGGCATGCAGATCGAAACCCGGGTCAACCGCATCACCGAAACGGAGGCGCCATGAACCTCGATCCGGTGATTGTCGGCGGTGGGCCGGCGGGGATGGCCGCAGCCATCGAACTGGCCTCCCACGGCGTGCGCTGCACCTTGCTCGAAGAAGCGCCGCGCCTGGGGGGCGTGGTGTATCGCGGACCGTTGCGCGATGGCGTGCGCCTGGATTACCTGGGCCCGCGCTACAGCGAAGCCCTGGAGAAACTCCACGGTGAATTCCAGCAACACGCCGGCCTGATCGACGTGCGATTGAGCAGTCGTGTCATGGGGGCCGAAGGCTTCCGGGCGCTGGTGCTGCTGGATGCCGACGAGCGCCTGGGCGAGGTCGCCTATTCCCATCTGGTGCTGGCGGCCGGTTGTCACGAACGCAGCGTGCCGTTTCCGGGCTGGACCCTGCCGGGCGTGATGATGCTCGGGGGCCTGCAATTGCAGATCAAGAGCGGTGTGGTCAAGCCGCCGAGCCCGGTGGTGATCGCTGGCACCGGTCCGTTGTTGCCACTGGTGGCTTGTCAACTGCACGCATCGGGCGTGGCGGTGGCGGGTGTGTATGAGGCCTGTGCGTTCGGCCGGATCGCCAAGGAAAGCCTGGCGTTGCTGAACAAGCCGCAACTGTTCCTCGACGGCCTGAGCATGTTGGCCTACCTCAAGCTCAATCGCATTCCCGTGCGCTATGGCTGGGGCGTGGTGCAGGCTGACGGCGAGGGAGCGTTGAGCGTCGTTACCGTCGCGCCTTACTCCACAAGCTGGGAACCCGACCTCAAACGCGCTGAACAGGTCCCGGCCCAGACGCTGGCGGTCGGCTACGGGTTTATCCCGCGGACTCAATTGAGCCAGCAAATGGGCCTGGAGCACGGTTTCAGCGACGACGGCTATTTGCGGGCCGTGTCCGATGCCTGGCAACAGAGCAGCGAAGCGCACATTCACCTGGCCGGCGACATGGGCGGGATTCGCGGCGGTGAAGCGGCCATGCTGAGTGGACGCATCGCGGCGCTGTCGATCCTGATGCAACGCAACGTGCTGGATCCGTCCACGGCCCTGGCGCGCCGCGAACGCTACCAGGCGCAACTGGAGCGGATCATTCGCTTCCGCGCCGCCGTGGACCGCTACACCCAGCGCGGCGCCGGGCAAACCGCGTTGCCGGCCGCCGATACGGTGATCTGTCGCTGCGAGCACACCACCCGCGCCGACATCGACCGGGCCTTGGAGCAGGGTGTGCAAGACATGGCCAGCCTGAAAATGCGCACCCGCGTGAGCATGGGCGATTGCCAGGGGCGGATGTGTGTCGGCTATTGCAGCGACCGCTTGCGCGAGGCTACTGGGCGTGCCGACGTGGGCTGGCTGCGACCGCGTTTCCCCATCGATCCGATTCCCTTCTCAGCGTTCCAGAACCTGGGCACGGAGGCCGTTTCCCATGATTAAGCACTATGACGTGGTCATCGCCGGTGGCGGTGTGATCGGCGCCTCCTGTGCCTATCAACTGTCCAAGCGCAAACACCTGAAAGTCGCCCTGATCGACGCCAAGCGCCCCGGCAACGCGACCCGCGCTTCGGCGGGCGGCCTGTGGGCCATTGGTGAGTCGGTGGGCCTGGGCTGCGGGGTGATTTTCTTTCGCATGATGTCGGCCAACCGCAAGCGCCAGACCCAAGGCGCCGCGGTGGCGGTGGACGCCAGCACGCCGCATATCCTGCCCCAGTCGTTCTTTGATTTCGCCTTGCAGTCCAACGCGATGTATCCGCAGTTGCACCGCGAGTTGATCGACAACCATGGCATGGATTTCAAGTTCGAGCAGACCGGGCTCAAGTTCGTGATCTACGACGACGAAGACCGTCTGTACGCCGAGCACATCGTCGCCTGCATTCCCCACCTGGCGGACCAGGTGCGCTGGCTTGACCAGGCTGCGCTGCGTGAGGCGGAGCCGAATGTCAGCCATGAAGCCTTGGGGGCGCTGGAGTTTCTCTGCGATCACCAGGTCAGTCCGTTCCGCCTGGCCGATGCCTACACTGAAGGCGCCCGGCAGAACGGTGTCGACCTGTTCTTCAACACCAGCGTGACCGAGGTGCTGCGCAGCGGCACGCGGGTGACAGGCGTGAAAACCGCCGAGGCGGGGACGTTCAACTGCCAGACCCTGATCAACGCGGCCGGTGCCTGGGCGGCGGACCTGAGTGAGCAGGCCACTGGCGTGCGGATTCCGGTCAAACCGGTCAAGGGGCAGATCCTGTTGACCGAGCGCATGCCGAAAATCCTCAACGGCTGCCTGACCACCAGCGACTGCTACGTGGCGCAGAAAGACAACGGTGAGATCCTCATTGGCAGCACCACCGAAGACAAAGGCTTCGACGTGACCACGACCTATCCGGAGATCGAAGGGTTGGTGCAAGGCGCAGTACGGTGTATCCCGCAATTGGTCGACATCAACCTGAAACGAACCTGGGCCGGCCTGCGCCCGGGGTCACCTGATGAATTGCCGATCCTGGGGCCGATGCGCGGGGTAGAGGGCTACCTCAACGCCTGCGGTCATTTCCGCACCGGCATCCTGACCTCGGCCATCACTGGGGTGCTGCTGGACAAGCTGGTGAACAACGAACCGCTGCCGCTGGACCTTACGCCGTTCCTGGCGGATCGCTTCGAAGTGGCACCGAGTGTCGTCGAGCCGAAGGACCTGGAGCTGGCCTGAAGGGGACCCATGAAGGAGCTGAGGTGAACACCTCTCCCACAGTTACCCGAAAATAACTGTGGGAACATGCACGAATCTGCCCATCGCCACCGTCCCCAGTGGCGAGGGAGCTTGCTCCCGCTGGGGCGCGAAGCGGCCCTGAGACCTGGCGACTCGGTGTGTCAGGCAAATGGTTGGGGCTGCTGCGCAGCCCAGCGGGAGCAAGCTCCCTCGCCACAAGGGATTGGCTGGATACACAATCGAAGTACACCGCCGAATCCCACAGAAACCACACCCATCCGTTATTCCATCGGCGTGCTGACAAACGCCTCCAACCCTTCGGCATAGGCGGTGAACGCGCTGATCAACGGGAAAGCCTTGCCCTGCACCTGGTCCGGCACCACCAGGTTGGTGAAGCTCCAGGCCACCGCGACAGTGAGGCCGGCCTGATCGAGTTTGCCATCAGTGCTCAACGGCTGTTTTTCCAGTTCCTGCTCCAGCATTCCATAAGCCGCCGCCAGTTGGCCTTCTACGCGTTCAACCCAAGGCGCGTGCTGGATCTCCCGCAGGTTGCGTTCATAGTAGATCTGCACCGACTTCTCACAGGCCGCCAAGGCCAATCCAATCAGGCGCAGTGATCGCACCCGCTGCCCAAGGTCGGCCGGCATCAAGCTTTTCCCCGGAGCAGCCAAGGCCTCCAGGTAATCGATGATCAACGTGGAGTCCATTAGCACCGAGCCATCGTCCAGCACCAGGGTCGGGGCCTTGACCACCGGGTTGATGCGCTGGAACTGTTCGAAATGCCTGAACACCGAAACGGACTCGTGCTCCAGGGCAACCCCCAGGCACTTGGCGGAAATGGCGACGCGTCTTACATAGGGCGAATCCAGCATGCCGATCAGTTTCATGACTTCTCCTTGAGTAATTCTTTGCGGGCGTTAATCCTCGAACCCGACCTGTTCATGGATTTCATCGACCTTGAGTTCCAGTCGGTAAGCCACGGCGATGAACAATGCCTGGCACAGGCACAACGTGGCACTCAACGAACGGAAGGCGAACGAACTGCCTTCGTTGACCAGCAACACCGCGTTGGCCCGTTTGGCCAGGGGCGACAGGTTGCTGTCGGTGATGATCAGGGTCTTGGCCTGATGGTGCTGGGCAATGCGCAGGCAGTGCTGGGTTTCCTTGCCATAGGGCGTGAAGCTGATGGCGATGACCAGGTCGTTGGCGCGCACGCTGCGCATCTGCTCGCGGTAACTGCCCCCCAGGCCGGACACCAGGTGAATGCGTTTATTGGTGTGTTGCAGGTTGTAGACCAGGTAATCGGCCACCGCGAACGAGCGGCGCACACCCACCACATAGATATTGTCGGCGTTGACCACCAGGTCCACGGCCTTTTCGAACGCCTGGTCATCCAGCTCCAACCCCAGCCGCTCAATGCCCGACAGGGTCGCGTTGACGCACTCACGGGCCAGGTCGCCGCCGCTGGCTTTCTGTGACTTGTTGGCGATCATGCTGCGGATGCGCTGCTGGTAGTTCTGCACCGGGGTGGTCTTGTGGGTGTAGGCCTCGCGGAACAACGCCTGCATTTCGCTGAACCCGCTGAAACCGAAACGCTGGGAAAACCTGACGATGGCCGAGGGGTGCACTTCGCACTCCCGGGCGATGTCGCTGATGCGGTCGACCATGATCCGGTCGCTCTGCTGGCTCATGTAGCTGGCGATGCGTTTGAGCTGGCGCGGCAGGCTTTCGTATTCATCGGTGATCAGTTGCAGCAGGCGCTCGGCATTGATCGGTGGGCTCGGGAGGGCGGTTTCGGACGCGCTCTCGGACGGCGCCGGCAGATCATCGGGGCGGGTCATAGAAAATCCTTCTGGCTTGTTCTTATAGGGCGGCCCGAAAAAAGGCCGGCCCTCGACAATAGGTTGGCTGGTCGCAGTCTACAGCGTAGGCGCAGGGAAAATCATGGGCGGACAAATGTTGCGGCAACTGCTGAAACGATGCACTGCGTCTGGTCCGGTTCGGGTACAGCGTATTGGAAAAAATATTCCACGTAAAAAATTTATAGAATAATTATTGATTATTGCCCGCCGCTCGTTTTAGTCTGCATCCACCAACAGCGCTGGCGTCGGTTTTGGCGACAAGCGCAGGCTGATAAAAATAACAGGAGCCAGCATGGGCCAGACTCGTTTTGCCAGTGGGCGTCAATTGGATGTGATCTGCCTGGGACGCCTGGGCGTCGACCTTTACGCGCAGCAAGTCGGCGCTCGCCTGGAAGATGTCGCAAGCTTCGCCAAGTATCTGGGCGGTTCGTCGGCCAACATCGCTTTCGGCACGGCACGCCTGGGGCTCCGGTCGGCGATGCTGAGCCGGGTAGGGGACGACCACATGGGCCGCTTCCTGGTGGAATCCCTGGCACGTGAAGGCTGCGACGTCAGTGGCATCAAGGTCGATCCCGAACGCCTGACGGCCATGGTCCTGCTGGGTATCAAGGACCGGGAAACCTTTCCCCTGGTGTTCTACCGGGAAAATTGCGCCGACATGGCGTTGCGCGTCGAAGACATCGACGAAACCTTCATTGCCTCCAGCAAGGCGCTGCTGATCACCGGCACCCATTTCTCTACCGATGGCGTCTACAAGGCCAGTACCCAGGCACTGGATTACGCTGAGAAGCACAACGTCAAATGCGTGTTGGACATCGATTATCGGCCGGTGCTCTGGGGCCTGGCGGGCAAGGCCGATGGGGAAACCCGTTTTGTCGCCGACCAGAAGGTCAGCCAGCATGTACAAGGCATCCTGCCGCGTTTCGATCTCATCGTTGGCACCGAAGAAGAATTCCTGATCGCGGGCGGCAGTGAAGACCTGCTGAGCGCCTTGCGCACCGTGCGCTCGCTGACGGCGGCGACCCTGGTGGTCAAGCTTGGCGCGCAAGGTTGCACGGTGATTCATGGCGCCATTCCGGCCCGCCTTGAAGACGGCGCCCTTTACCCTGGTGTCCGGGTCGAAGTCTTGAATGTACTGGGCGCCGGTGATGCATTCATGTCGGGGTTCCTCGCCGGTTGGCTGGAGGACGCCAGCGATGAGCGCTGCTGTCAGTTGGCCAATGCCTGCGGCGGCCTGGTGGTGTCGCGCCATGCCTGTGCCCCGGCGATGCCGACCCGGGCCGAGCTCGACTACTTATTCAAGAGTCCGGTGCCGATTACCCGGCCGGACCAGGATGCGGTGCTGCAACGGCTGCATCAGGTCAGCGTGCCGCGCAAGACCTGGAAACAATTGTTCATCTTTGCCTTCGACCATCGCTGGCAACTGGTAGAGCTGGCCCAGAAAGGCGGTCGCGACCTGAACTGCATTGGTGACCTCAAGCAACTGTTCATCCAGGCGGTGGAGCGGGTTGAAGCCGACCTGCAGCGCCAAGGCATCGAGGCCGACGTCGGTCTGCTGGCCGACCAACGCTTCGGCCAGGACTCGCTGAACGCTGCCACCGGACGTGGCTGGTGGGTGGCGCGCCCGGTGGAGGTACAGAATTCGCGGCCACTGGCGTTCGAGCATGGGCGCTCCATTGGCAGCAACCTGATCGCCTGGCCCCAGGAACAGATCATCAAGTGCCTGGTGCAATTTCACCCTGATGACGAACCACTGCTGCGCCTGGAGCAGGAAGCGCAATTGATGGGGCTGTACAAGGCGTCCCAGGTCAGCGGCCATGAATTGCTGCTGGAAGTCATTCCGCCCAAGGATCATCCGTCACCCCACCCGGACGTGCTCTATCGCGCCCTCAAGCGCCTCTACAACCTGGGTATTTTCCCGGCGTGGTGGAAGATCGAGGCCCAGAGCGCGCAGGAGTGGAAACAGCTCGATGAGCTGATCCAGCAACGCGACCCGTATTGCCGCGGCGTGGTCCTGCTGGGCCTCAATGCCCCGGCCGCCGCCCTGGCCGAAGGCTTTCGCCAGGCCAGCCAGAGCACCACCTGCCGCGGTTTCGCCGTGGGCCGCACGATCTTCCAGGAACCGAGCCGGGCTTGGCTGGCCGGGGAAATCGATGATGAAACGCTGATCCGGCAGGTGCAGGGCCGGTTTGTGGAATTGATCGAGGCGTGGCGCAGTGCCCGTGCGTGATGGTAATGCAGGGCTTTTTGTGGCGAGGGAGCTTGCTCCCGCTGGACTGCGAAGCAGTCCCGATCAGCCAGCCCAGGTTCGACAGGCAAACCGCATCCACAGGTTGACGACTGCTTCGCAGCCGAGCGGGAGCAAGCTCCCTCGCCACAGGTGATCGGTTGAACATTTAGAGACAACAATAAAAGGTGCAGCCCATGCCCGCTATTCGAATTGGCATCAACCCGATTTCCTGGAGCAACGATGACTTGCCGTCGTTGGGCGGCGAGACGCCGTTGAGCACGGCGCTGAGCGAGGGCAAGGCAATCGGCTACGAAGGTTTTGAACTCAACGGCAAATTCCCCAAGGACGCCAAGGGCGTCGGCGATGTGCTGCGTCCTTATGACCTGGCGCTGGTCTCCGGCTGGTATTCCAGCCGCCTGGCCCGGCGTTCGGCGGCCGAAGAGATCGATGCGATCGCCAGCCACGTCGAGCTGCTGGCACAGAACGGCGCGACGGTGCTGGTGTACGGGGAAGTCGCCGACTCCATCCAGGGCCAGCGGATTGCGCTGATCGAGCGCCCGCGTTTCCATACGGATGAAGCCTGGCAAGCCTACGCCGACAAACTCACCGAACTGGCGCGCTTCACCTTGTCCCAAGGCGTACGCCTGGCCTATCACCACCACATGGGCGCCTATGTCGAGTCGCCCGCAGACATCGACAAGCTGATGGCCCTGACCGGCAGCGAAGTCGGCCTGCTGTTCGACTCGGGCCACTGCTACATGGGCGGTGGCGAACCGCTGCAGGTCTTGCGCAAGCACATCGAGCGCATCTGCCATGTGCACTTCAAGGATGTGCGCAAACCGGTGGTGCAACTGGCGCGCAATAACCTGTGGAGCTTCCCCGACTGCATCATCAACGGCACCTTCACCGTGCCGGGGGACGGCGACATCGACTTCGCCGCGTTGCTCGACGTGCTGCTGGCCGCCGATTACCAAGGCTGGCTGGTGGTGGAAGCCGAGCAGGATCCTGCCGTAGCACCGAGTTATGCCTACGCCAAGAAGGGCTACGACACCCTGCGTGCCTTGCTGCAAGAAAGGAATCCGTCATGAGCCTGTTGATCAAGAGCCATTCCAGCGGTCGAACCATGGTCCAGTTGCCGGCAGGTGAGCTGGAATATGTCGGGTTCGCCGCCTACCGCCTGAGCCTGGGCGAAACCCTGCCGGTGGCCGCCGATGACAAGGAATTGTGCCTGGTGCTGCTCAGCGGGCGCATCAGCCTCAAGGGCGAAGCGCCGGGGCAAGGGGCCTTCGATTGGGACAACCTCGGTGATCGCCAGTCGGTGTTCGAGGACAAATCACCCTATGCCGCCTACCTGCCGCCCGGCAGCCAGGCCCAGGTTACTGCGCTGAGCGATGTACAGATTGCCGTGTGTGCCGCACCGGGGTCTGCGCAGAACAGTTATGGCCCACGGTTGATCCGTCCGGACAGCATGAAGCGCAGTGTGCGCGGCAAGGGCGCCAATACCCGTTATGTCTGCGACATCCTGCCGGACAGCGAACCGGCCCATTCGCTGTTGGTGGTGGAAGTGCGCACACCGTCGGGGCACTCCTCGAGCTACCCACCGCACAAGCACGACACCGACGACCTGCCGCACCAGAGCTTCCTGGAGGAAACCTATTACCACCAGGTCAACCCGTCCCAAGGCTTCGTGTTCCAGCGGGTCTACACCGATGACCGCAGCATCGACCAGGCCATGGCCGTGGAGAACAGCGACCTGGTGGTGGTGCCCAAGGGTTACCACCCGGTCAGCGTGCCCTACGGGTACGAGTCGTATTACCTGAATGTCATGGCCGGCCCGAAGCGGGTCTGGCAGTTCCATAACGATCCGCAGCACAGCTGGCTGCTGGACCTCTGATTTCCAACATTCGTACGGAGAACAAGAACAATGAGTGACGCCCCGGTAGTAGGCCATTACCTCAACGGCCACGTGCAGGACCACGACAGCACGCGGTTCAGCAATGTCTTCAACCCGGCCACCGGTGCGGTGCAGGCCCGGGTGGCCCTGGCCGAGCCGGGCACCGTCGACGCGGCAGTGGCCTCGGCGCTGGCGGCGTTTCCGGCCTGGTCCGAGCAGTCGTCATTGCGTCGTTCGCGGGTGATGTTCAAGTTCAAGGAGCTGCTGGACCGGCACCACGACGAGCTGGCGCAAATCATCAGTCGCGAACACGGCAAGGTGCTGTCTGACGCCCACGGCGAAGTCACCCGCGGCATCGAGATCGTCGAGTATGCCTGCGGTGCGCCAAACCTGCTCAAGACCGATTTCAGCGACAACATCGGCGGCGGCATCGACAACTGGAACCTGCGTCAACCCTTGGGCGTTTGCGCCGGGGTCACGCCGTTCAACTTCCCAGTGATGGTGCCGTTGTGGATGATTCCCCTGGCGCTGGTCGCCGGCAACTGCTTCATCCTCAAGCCTTCGGAGCGCGATCCGTCCGCCAGCCTGCTGATGGCCCGGTTACTGACCGAAGCCGGCTTGCCGGACGGTGTGTTCAACGTGGTCCAGGGCGACAAGGTGGCGGTGGATGCGCTGTTGCAGCACCCGGACATCGAGGCGATTTCCTTTGTCGGCTCCACGCCGATTGCCGAGTACATCCATCAGCAGGGCACGGCGCACGGCAAACGTGTGCAGGCCCTGGGCGGGGCCAAGAACCACATGATCGTCATGCCCGACGCCGACCTTGATCAGGCGGCGGATGCGTTGATCGGTGCCGCTTATGGCTCGGCCGGTGAGCGCTGCATGGCGATTTCCATTGCCGTGGCAGTGGGTGACGTGGGCGATGAATTGATTGCCAAGCTGTTGCCCCGCATCGACCAACTGAAGATCGGTAACGGTCAGCAGCCTGGCACCGACATGGGGCCGCTGGTCACCGCCGAGCACAAGGCCAAGGTCGAAGGCTTCATCGACGCCGGCGTGGCCGAGGGCGCTCGGCTGATCGTCGATGGCCGTAGTTTCAAGGTGCCCGGAGCCGAGCAGGGATTCTTTGTCGGCGCGACGCTGTTCGACCAGGTCACCGCCGAGATGAGCATCTACCAGCAAGAAATTTTCGGCCCGGTGCTGGGGATCGTTCGCGTACCGGATTTCGCCACGGCGGTGGCGCTGATCAACGCCCATGAGTTCGGCAACGGCGTGTCCTGTTTCACCCGTGACGGCGGCATCGCCCGGGCGTTCGCCCGCAGCATCAAGGTCGGCATGGTAGGCATCAACGTGCCGATTCCGGTGCCCATGGCCTGGCATTCCTTTGGCGGCTGGAAGCGTTCGTTGTTCGGCGATCACCATGCCTACGGTGAAGAAGGCCTGCGTTTTTACAGCCGCTACAAAAGCGTGATGCAACGCTGGCCCGACAGCATTGCCAAGGGGCCTGAATTCAGCATGCCGACTGCTCAATAACTCACTTTTGAATGACTGCCGGAGGGAGAATAACAATGAACAAGCCCCTGCGTTTTGCCTTGAACCGAATGGTTGCGCCACGCCTGTCACTGCCCGAGTTCATCGACCTGGCGCTGGCGTTGAGAACCGATGCCATCGAGATCCGCAACGATCTGAAGGGCGTCGAGATCGAAGACGGCATGCCGCCCGGCCGGGTGCGCGAGTTATGTGAGGAAAGGGGCATCAAGGTGCTGTCGATCAATGCCCTTTACCCCTTCGATGTGTGGAACGAGCAGCGCCGTGCCCAAGCGGTGAGGCTGGCCGACTACGCCCGCGAATGCGGCGCCGAAGGGCTGGTGATGTGCCCGCTCAATGACCGCGCCGACCCACGCAGCGAGGCTGAGCGCGCGGCTGGGCTGCGTACGGCCCTCAGCGAACTGGCGCCGATCCTGCGCGCCTTTGGCATCTACGGGTTCATCGAGCCCCTGGGTTTCGAAGAGTGCGCGCTGCGCCGCAAGCGCACGGCGGTGGAAGCGATCAAGAGCATTGGCGGGCTGGATGTATTCCGCCTGGTGCATGACACCTTTCACCATCATTTGGCCGGTGAACAGGAATTCTTCCCCGAGCTGACCGCTCTGGTGCACATCTCCGGCGTCGAGGATGCCCAGGCGCCGCTGGCGACGATCCGTGACGGCCACCGGGTGCTGGTGGGCGAGGCCGACATCCTGGGCAATGCCGTGCAGATCGAGGCGCTGCGGGCCGGTGGCTACGAGGGCTACCTGTCCTTCGAGCCGTTCGCCGAGAGCGTCCATGACCTGGCCGACATCCGCCAGGCGTTGGGGGCGAGCATGAATCACCTGCAAAGCTGCCAGGCCTGATCCGATTCCCTGAACGATGGAACCCCAGTGGGAGCGAGCTTGCTCGCGATGACGGCGGCATACTCAACATCTGAGCTGCCTGACACACCGCTATCGCGAGCAAGCTCGCTCCCACACTTGACCGAGTTGCGTTTGAAAAGGTGCACGCATGACCACAACACGACTGACCATGGCCCAGGCCCTGGTGAAATTCCTCGATAACCAGTACATCGAAGTCGATGGCGTCCAGAGCAAGTTCGTCGCCGGGGTCTTTACCATTTTTGGCCACGGCAACGTGCTGGGCCTGGGTCAGGCGCTGGAACAGGACAGCGGCGACCTGGTGGTCCACCAGGGCCGCAACGAACAGGGCATGGCCCATGCCGCTATCGGTTTTGCCAAGCAGCATCTGCGGCGCAAGATCTACGCCTGCAGCTCGTCGGTGGGCCCCGGCGCGGCGAACATGCTGACGGCCGCAGCCACCGCAACAGCCAATCGCATTCCGTTGCTGCTATTGCCCGGCGATGTCTACGCCAGTCGTCAGCCGGACCCGGTGTTGCAGCAGATCGAGCAGTTCCACGACCTGAGCATCAGCACCAACGATGCGTTCAAGGCCGTGAGCAAATACTGGGATCGCATCAACCGCCCCGAACAGTTGATGACTGCCGCCATTCATGCCATGCGCGTGCTGACCGATCCGGCCGAAACCGGCGCGGTGACCCTGGCGCTGCCCCAAGACGTGCAGGCCGAAGCCTACGATTACCCGGATTATTTCCTGCAAAAACGCGTGCACCGCATCGACCGTCGCCCGGCCACCGAGGCAATGCTAGGCGACGCCCTGGCGCTGCTCAAAGGCAAGCGCCGACCGTTGATCATCTGTGGCGGTGGCGTGCGGTATTCCGAGGCCAATGCGGCGTTGCAGGCTTTTGCCGAGCGTTTCGACATTCCCTTCGCCGAGACCCAGGCTGGCAAGAGTGCGGTGGTGTCCAGTCATCCGCTGAACGTCGGCGGCGTCGGTGAAACCGGTTGCCTGGCGGCGAACCTGCTGGCCAAGAAAGCCGACCTGATCATCGGCATCGGCACGCGCTACAGCGATTTCACCACCGGCTCCAAATGGTTGTTCCAGCACCCGGACGTGCAGTTCCTCAATCTCAATATCAGCCCCTGCGATGCCTTGAAGCTCGACGGCGTGCAACTGCTGGCCGACGCCCGCTCGGGCCTGGAGTCGCTGTCCGCCGCGCTGGGCGACTATCGCGCTGAATGGGGCGGGCAGATCGCCGACGCCAAGGTCCAGTTGGACGCCGAGGTCGATCGGATCTACCAGGCCGATTATCAAGCCGAGGATTTCCTGCCGGAAATCGACGACCACATGGACCCGGCGGTGTTTCGCGAATTCATCGAACTCACCGGTTCCTGCCTGACCCAGAGCCGCGTGCTGGGCACCCTCAATGAAACCCTGGCCGACGATGCGATTATCGTCGCCGCCGCCGGTAGCTTGCCCGGCGACTTGCAGCGCGCCTGGCGCAGCAAGGGCGTGAATACCTATCACGTCGAGTACGGTTATTCGTGCATGGGCTACGAGGTGAATGCGGCGCTGGGGGTGAAACTCGCCGAGCCCGACAAAGAGGTCTACGCCCTGGTGGGCGATGGCTCCTACATGATGCTGCACTCGGAACTGGCGACCTCGATCCAGGAGCGCCGCAAGATCAACGTGGTGCTGCTGGACAACATGGCCTTCGGCTGCATCAACAATTTGCAGATGGGAAATGGCATGGACAGCTTCGGCACCGAGTTCCGTTTCCGCAACCCAGACACCGGCAAGCTCGACGGCGCCTTCGTGCCGGTGGACTTCGCCATGAGTGCCGCGGCCTATGGCTGCAAGACCTACAGGGTCAAGACCCTCGACGAACTGCACGCGGCCCTTGCCGATGCGCGCCTGCAGACGGTCTCCACCCTGATCGACATCAAGGTCCTGCCCAAGACCATGATTCACAGCTACCTGTCGTGGTGGCGGGTGGGCGTGGCGCAAGTGTCCACCAGCGCCCGCACCGATGCGGTTGCCAAGACCCTCAACGAACGGCTGGCCAAGGCCCGTCAATACTGATTGCCCCAACAATACGAAAGGAGTTCTCTACATGTCTTTGAAGCTGGGCGTCATCGGCACCGGGGCCATCGGCCAGGACCATATCCGTCGTTGCAGCCAGACCTTGCTCAACAGCCAGGTGGTGGCGGTGACCGACATCAACCTGCAACAAGCGGCCAAGGTCGTTGCCGATCTCAAGCTGACCGCCGAGGTCTACCCCGACGGTCACGCGTTGATCAAGGCGCCCGACGTGGAGGCGATCCTCGTCACCTCCTGGGGTCCGAGCCACGAAGAGTTCGTGCTGGCGGCGATTGCGGCGGGCAAACCGGTGTTCTGTGAAAAGCCCCTGGCCGTCACGGCCGAAGGCTGCCGCAAGATCGTCGAGGCTGAAATCGCCCACGGCAAGCGCCTGGTGCAGGTCGGTTTCATGCGCCCTTACGATGAAGGTTATCGCGCGCTCAAGGCGGTGATCGACAGCGGCCAG
Organism: Pseudomonas fluorescens; assembly: GCF_001623525.1. Lineage (NCBI taxonomy): Bacteria > Pseudomonadati > Pseudomonadota > Gammaproteobacteria > Pseudomonadales > Pseudomonadaceae > Pseudomonas > Pseudomonas fluorescens. The sequence continues at coordinate 588,923 of NZ_CP015225.1, forward strand.
ATCGGCGAACCGCTGATGCTGCATTGCGCCCACCGCAACCCGAGCGTGGGCGAAAACTACAAGACCGACATGGCGATCACCGACACCCTGATCCATGAGCTGGATGTGTTGCGCTGGCTGCTGGCCGATGACTACGTGTCGGTGCAGGTGGTGTTTCCGCGCAAGTCCAGCAAGGCCCTGGCCCATTTGCGCGACCCGCAGATCGTCCTGCTGGAAACCGCCCGGGGCACGCGCATCGACGTCGAAGTGTTCGTCAACTGCCAGTACGGCTACGACATCCAGTGCGAAGTGGTGGGGGAGACCGGTATCGCCAAGCTGCCGGAACCGTCCCAGGTGCAACTGCGCAGTGGCGCCAAGCTGTCGAATGCGATCCTGATGGATTGGAAGGACCGTTTCATCGCGGCCTACGACGTCGAATTGCAGGCCTTCATCGACGGCGTGCGCGCCGGGCAGGTGGGCGGGCCGTCGGCCTGGGACGGCTTCGCCGCAGCGGTGGCGGCGGATGCCTGTGTCCAAGCGCAGCAGAGCGGGCAGATCATCAAGGTCGAGCTGCCCGAGCGCCCGCGTTTCTACGGCTAACCCACAGGGTGCATTCCAACCGTGACCTAAGGAGCTTTCATGCGAATCGGACTAGTGGGCTATGGCAAGGGCGGACGGTTTTTTCATGCGCCGCTGATCAGCAGCCTGCCGGGGGCTACGTTTGTTGGCGTGGTGACCCGGTCCGTCGAGCGGCGCGAGCAACTGGCGAGTGATTACCCGCACGTCCAGGCCTTCGACACGCTCGAACAACTGGTGGCGGCCGGCGTCGATGCGGTGGTGGTCTCTACGCCGCTGGACGGCCGCCCGACCGTGGTGATGGAAGCCATCGAACGGGGCGTGGCCGTGGTCAGCGATAAACCGTTTGCCCGCGATGCCGCCGAAGCCGAAGCGATGGTGCTGGCGGCCGAGCGGCGCAATGTGCCGCTTTGCGTGTACCAGAACCGTCGCTGGGATTCGGATTTCCTGACCCTGCGCAAACTGCTGGCGTCCGGCGCCCTGGGCCAGGTCATTCGTTTTGAATCCAGTGTCGAGCGCTATTCACCGACGTCGGTGGGGAAGGGCAGCGGCGGTGGATTCCTGCGGGACCTGGGCAGCCATCTGGTGGACCAGGCGCTGCAGTTGTTCGGGCCGGTGGTGCGGGTCTACGCCGAGCTGGACTACCGGCAGCCGGACCAAGTGTTCGACAACGGCTTCTTCATGTCCTTGACCCACGCCAGCGGCGTGATTTCCCACTTGAGCGGCAATTGCGTGCAAAACGCAGCGCGCCCGCGTTTTCGAGTCAATGGCACCCAGGGCTGCTACACCGTCGAAGGCCTGGACGGGCAAGAAGCCCAGGCATTGGCGGGCTTGAGCCCGGCGTCCGAGGGCGAACGCTGGGGCGCTGAAGAACACCGGCGCTGGGGCTGGTTCGAACACGGCACCGAGCGCGAGCGGGTGACCTCGGAGCGAGGCTGCTGGCTGGCGTTCTACCAACACCTGCAAACCGCATTGCAGGGCGCTGGCCCGCTGCCGGTGGAGGCCCGTGATGCACTGGCGACCACGCGCATCCTTGATGCTGCCAGGCAGAGTGCCGAGCAGGGCGAAGTGGTGCGGTTGTCCACGCCTGTCGGTCATGGAATAAAAAACGAATAAAATTCTAAAATCAGTTGATATGGAAAATATTTTCCAATAAAGTCGATTCCAGGTTACCGACAATCCTGTCCGCCTCCCGCCAAGCCAGCCTTGAACGGATGAAGGACGAAACAAAAACAAGAAACACAGCTAGGTACCGTCGATGAAAACCTTCAGCCGCTCTGCGTTTTACCTGTCACCTCTGCTGCGCCTGTCCGCAATCCTTCCCCTGTTCGAATCCCTGTGCATCCAGCGCAAGGGCGCTGTTGTGTGTTGCATGCCCGGCGCGCCCATCGTGCGCTTGCCCCGTTCCTGATCCGCTACGCCTTATCCATAAAACCAACAAAAAAGTGGAGAAAGACCGTTCATGAAGACCAAGACCCGTATCGCCTCGCTGGCCCTGTCGTTGATGCTCACCAGCGGCGCTGCCCTGGCGGACTTGAAGATCGGTGTCAGCATGTCCCAGTTCGATGACACCTGGTTGACTTACCTGCGTGAATCCATGGACAAGAAAGCCAAGTCCCTGCCGGACGGCGTCACCCTGCAGTTCGAAGACGCCCGCAGTGACGTGGTCAAGCAACTGAGCCAGGTGGAAAGCTTCATCAGTCAGAAGGTCGACGCGATCATCGTCAACCCGGTGGACACCGCCGCGACCCAACGCATCACCAAGGCCGCCGTCGCCGCCGGTATCCCGCTGGTCTACGTCAATCGCCGTCCCGACGACCTGAAACTGCCGGCAGGCGTGGTCACCGTTGCCTCCGATGACCTGGAGGCCGGTCGCATGCAGATGCAATACCTGGCCGAAAAAATGGGCGGCAAGGGCGACATCGTGATCCTGTTGGGCGACCTGGCCAACAACTCCACCACCAACCGCACCAAGGGCGTCAAGGACGTGCTGGCCAAGTACCCCAACATCAAGATCGAGCAGGAGCAGACCGGTACCTGGTTGCGGGACAAGGGCATGACCCTGGTCAACGACTGGCTGACTCAGGGGCGCGAGTTCCAGGCGGTGGTGGCCAACAACGACGAGATGGCCATCGGCGCCGCCATGGCCCTCAAGCAAGCGGGTACCAAGAAAGGCAGCGTATTGATTGCCGGGGTCGATGGCACACCGGACGGCTTGAACGCGATCAAGAAGGGCGACATGGCCGTCTCGGTGTTCCAGGACGCCAAGGGCCAGGCCGATGGATCGATCGATACAGCCGTGAAAATGGTCAAGAAACAACCGGTCGAACAGTCCGTCTGGGTGCCGTATCGTCTGATCACGCCGGAAAACGTCGGTCAGTTCAAGTGACGTTTGACGCACCGGTCCCACCACAACAATAAACAGGCAAGGTTGCAACGCCGACCTTGCCGAGGGAGTACCTGATCATGTTCGCTTCAGCGACTGCTTCGAGCGCCCCGGCGATGACTTTCCGGCCGGACGTAATACCTGATGAACCGTATCTGCTGGAAGTCGTCAATGTCAGCAAAGGCTTTCCCGGCGTGGTGGCCCTGTCCGATGTACAGCTGCGGGTACGCCCCGGTTCCGTACTGGCCCTGATGGGCGAGAATGGCGCGGGCAAATCCACCTTGATGAAAATCATCGCCGGTATCTACCAGCCGGACGCCGGCGAACTGCGTCTGCGCGGTAAACCGGTGACATTCGACACGCCGCTCGCGGCGTTGCAGGCCGGCATCGCGATGATCCATCAGGAACTGAACCTGATGCCCCACATGAGCATCGCCGAAAACATCTGGATCGGCCGCGAGCAACTCAACGGCCTGCACATGGTCGACCATGGCGAAATGCATCGCTGCACCGCCCGCCTGCTGGAGCGCCTGCGCATCAAGCTCGACCCTGAAGAGCAGGTGGGCAACCTGAGCATCGCCGAGCGGCAGATGGTGGAGATTGCCAAGGCCGTCTCCTATGACTCCGACATCCTGATCATGGACGAACCGACCTCGGCCATTACCGAGACCGAAGTCGCCCACCTGTTCTCGATCATTGCCGACCTCAAGTCCCAGGGTAAGGGCATCATCTACATCACCCACAAAATGAACGAGGTGTTTGCCATCGCCGATGAAGTGGCGGTGTTTCGCGACGGTGCCTACATCGGCCTGCAACGGGCCGACAGCATGGACGGCGACAGCCTGATTTCGATGATGGTCGGGCGCGAGCTGAGCCAGTTGTTCCCGGTGCGGGAGCAACCCATCGGCGATTTGGTGCTGTCGGTGCGCGACCTGAGCCTGGACGGCATTTTCAAAGGCGTTTCCTTTGACCTGCATGCCGGGGAGATCCTCGGCATCGCCGGGTTGATGGGTTCGGGCCGGACCAACGTGGCCGAGGCGATTTTCGGTGTGACCCCGAGTACCGGCGGCGAAATCCTGCTGGACGGCCAACCGGTGCGTATCAGCGACCCGCACATGGCCATCGAGAAAGGCTTCGCGCTGTTGACCGAGGACCGCAAGCTCAGTGGCCTGTTCCCGTGCCTGTCGGTGCTGGAAAACATGGAGATGGCCGTGCTGCCCCATTACGTGGGCAACGGCTTCATCCAGCAAAAAGCCCTGCGCGCCTTGTGTGAGGACATGTGCAAGAAGCTGCGGGTCAAGACCCCGTCGCTGGAGCAGTGCATCGACACCTTGTCTGGCGGCAACCAGCAGAAAGCGCTGCTGGCCCGCTGGCTGATGACCAACCCGCGCATCCTGATCCTCGACGAGCCGACCCGTGGTATCGATGTCGGTGCCAAGGCCGAGATCTACCGACTGATTTCCTACCTCGCCAGCGAAGGCATGGCGGTGATCATGATTTCCTCGGAGCTGCCGGAAGTACTGGGCATGAGCGACCGGGTGATGGTGATGCACGAAGGCGACCTGATGGGCACTCTCAACCGCGGCGAAGCGACCCAGGAACGGGTCATGCAATTGGCTTCGGGCCTGTCCTGATGCCAGCCCGTTCAACTTAATAACGTCGAGCAACATGTGGCGAGGGGATTTATCCCCGCTGGGCCGCGAAGCGGCCCTGTCCCAGGGGCGCCACACCTCCCGGCAGGGAACAACCCCCCTCGCCAAAGAACAAAAAAGGTGAATGGCTATGAACGCGATACTGGAAAACAAACCCACGGCCGCACCGGCCAGGGCGCGCCGGCGGCTGCCGACGGAGCTGAGTATCTTCCTGGTGCTGATCGGCATCGGCCTGGTGTTCGAAATGTTCGGCTGGATCATGCGCGACCAGAGCTTCCTGATGAACTCCCAGCGTCTGGTGTTGATGATCCTGCAGGTGTCGATCATCGGCCTGTTGGCTATCGGCGTGACCCAGGTGATCATCACCACCGGTATCGACCTGTCGTCCGGCTCGGTGCTGGCGCTGTCGGCGATGATCGCCGCCAGCCTGGCCCAGACCTCGGACTTCGCCCGGGCGGTGTTTCCCTCGCTGACGGATTTGCCGGTGTGGATACCGGTGGTGGCGGGGCTCGGGGTGGGGCTGCTGGCCGGGGCGATCAACGGCAGCATCATCGCCATTACCGGTATTCCGCCGTTCATTGCCACCCTCGGCATGATGGTCTCGGCCCGTGGCCTGGCGCGCTACTACACCGAAGGCCAGCCGGTGAGCATGTTGTCCGATTCCTATACCGCCATTGGCCATGGTGCGATGCCGGTGATCATCTTCCTGGTGGTGGCGGTGATCTTCCATATCGCCCTGCGCTACACCAAGTACGGCAAGTACACCTACGCCATCGGCGGCAACATGCAGGCGGCGCGGACCTCGGGCATCAACGTCAAGCGCCATCTGGTGATCGTCTACAGCATTGCCGGGTTGTTGGCCGGGTTGGCCGGCGTGGTGGCCTCGGCGCGGGCGGCGACCGGGCAGGCGGGCATGGGCATGTCCTATGAACTGGACGCGATTGCCGCGGCCGTGATCGGCGGCACCAGCCTGGCGGGCGGGGTGGGGCGCATCACCGGCACCGTGATCGGGGCGTTGATCCTTGGGGTCATGGCCAGCGGTTTCACCTTCGTCGGTGTCGATGCCTACATCCAGGACATCATCAAGGGCCTGATCATCGTAGTGGCGGTGGTCATCGACCAGTACCGCAACAAGCGCAAACTCAAGCGCTGATACCCGGGCAGTTGCGACAAAGCGCCACGCCTGACCCGCGTGGCGTTGCCATTTGTCTTCTTAATACAGCTATTGCACCGAATTTCTTGTTATAAACGCACTCCGATGACTGCCAAAAGCCTGTCAGAGAACATTTGGAGGGGTTGTCGGACATTTTCCCTATGTTTTCAGTTGCTGAGGCCTCGACTCGGCCTTAGACTGCCGCCCCTCGTAAATTGAGTGCCGGGTGGCGCTTGGAATAGACGGCGCCTTCCTGATGAGCGTGGCAGCTGCGCTGCGGGACGCTCAATAATTCGCCTTAATGCACGTTTTTTTATAGAGATATCAATGACAAAGGAAAAGTTGCTGGCCATGCCGGCGGATGACTACATGAATGCCGAGCAGCTGGCTTTCTTCACCAAGCTGTTGCAGAACATGAAAGTCGAAACCCACGAGCGCATCGAACAGAACCGAATCGCCATTGAGAGCCTGGACACCCCGGCTGACCCGGCGGACGCTGCTTCCGTAGAAGAAGAGCGTACCTGGCTGGTCAACGCCATTGATCGCGACCAGCGCATGCTGCCTCAGTTGGAGCAGGCCCTGGACCGTATCAATGACGACAGCTTCGGCTGGTGCGACGACAGCGGCGAGCCGATCGGCCTCAAGCGCCTGCTGATCAGCCCGACCACCAAGTACTGCATCGAAGCCCAGGAACGTCACGAACAGATCGACAAGCACCAGCGTCAGGCCTGATTCGCGTTTTCCAAAAAAAGATCGCGACCTTTTGACGAAGGCCGCGATCTTTTGCTTTCCCCCGTGCTCGTACATCTACTCCCGTTGATCTGCTGCAAGAACGCGACTAATGGACCATGGATAATGGCTCTGTAGTGGCGTTTAATGCATTCATAACAACGAGAAGCGTGGGTGACGAACATGGCGACAGACGGATCTCTGGCGGGGGCGGTGCCGGCCTCGGTACCTGAGACAAACAGCACGGCGCGCTGGCTGACGCCGACCTTGCAGAGTCTCGCCCTGGCATTGCTGCTGTGCGGCATGGCCTTGGGCGGCTGGTCGCTGTACCTGGGCCTGCCGCTGGTCATGCTCATCGTCTGGTTGCCGCGCCTGCGTTCGCGCGTGGCCGCGGCGCCCGCACCCGCGACCGACACACTGGCCGAGCTGACCCGCGACCTGTCCTACACCACCAGCCATAATGCGCTGTCGGCGGCCGGCGTCGCCTATTCGGTCAAGCAATTGGCTGGCAAGGTCCAGTCGCAACTCGATGCGGCGGCGCAAATCGTCAGCAATGCCGAATCGATGATCGCCACCGAGCAAGCCACTTCGCAACTCAGCCAGCAAGCCCTGGGTGCCGCCAGCGAGGCCCATCGCAGCAGTGTGGCCGGGCGCAGCGAGCTGGTGGAATCCATCAGCCGCATGCACCAGCTCAGCCAGCGCGCAAACGACAGCCGTGAGTTGATCGAGGCCTTGAGTGTGCGCAGCGATGAAATCCAGCGGGTCAGCCTGGTGATTCAGTCGATCGCCAGCCAGACCAACCTGCTGGCACTGAACGCGGCCATCGAGGCCGCGCGGGCCGGTGAGCATGGCCGTGGGTTCGCGGTGGTGGCCGATGAGGTCCGTGGCCTGGCCGGGCGCACGGCGGCGGCGACCGGCGAGGTCGGGGTGATGGTGGCCGACATCCAGCAGCGCACCGCCCAGGTGGTGGAGCAGATCCGTCAACTGGCCGCTGACCTGGACATTGGCGTGCAGCAGGTCGAGCACACCGGCCAACACCTGGAAAACATCGCCCGGCTCGCCGCCGGCGTCGAAACCCAGGTCAGCGCCATCGCCGAAGGCACCGACACCAATCGCGAACAACTCGACAGCCTGTTCCACGCCATCGAGCAGATGCGCGGCGACCTGTCCATCAGCGACCAGCAGACCCAGCGCCTGGCCGAAGCGGCGGTGCAAATGGAAGGCCAGGCCGAAACCATCAGCGAACGCCTGGCCCAAGTGGGCCTCGACGATTATCACCAACGGGTCTATGACCTGGCACGGGAAGGGGCGAGCCAGATCGCCGCGCAGTTCGAAGCGGACATCGACCAGGGCCGTGTCAGCCTGGAGGATCTGTTCGACCGTAATTACCAGCCCATCCCCAACACCCAGCCCGCCAAATACCAGACCCGTTTCGACCGCTATACCGATCAGGTGTTGCCGGCGATCCAGGAACCCTTGCTGGCCCGGCACGAGGGTCTGGTGTTCGCGATTGCCTGCACTCAGCAGGGCTACGTGCCCACCCATAACAAGGTCTTCAGCCAGCCATTGACCGGCGATCCACAGGTGGACACGCTCAATAACCGGACCAAACGCAAGTTCTCCGACCGCACCGGGATTCGCTGCGGCAGCCATCAACAGCCGGTGTTGCTGCAGACCTACACCCGCGACACGGGAGAACTGATGCACGATCTCTCCGTGCCGATCATGCTCAAGGGGCGTCACTGGGGTGGTTTGCGCCTGGGCTACAAGCCCGAGAAGCCGCGCTAGGCCCTGTGGCGAGGGAGCTTGCTCCCGCTGGGCTGCGCAGCAGCCCCAAAAAGCTGGATGCAGCCAGCAGCCGGAGACACGAGCCGGCAGTACTCCGGGGCGACTGCTGCGCAGTCGGGCGGGAGCAAGCTCCCTCGCCACAAGAGCTTGTCTTGTACTTAGCTAAAAGTCCTGGCTGCTACAGGTGCCTTGCCACAGCCAAAAGTCCTGGCTGCTATTTACCGTCGTGCAGCCGCACATTCAACTGATCCACCAGCACCGCCTCTTCGCCGTCGGCGAGCAGCCATTCGCGCAGCAAGTCTTTCTGCTGGTCCGACCAGAAATCGGCCTCCACCAGCTTGATCTCCGGGGTCAGTGGGTGTGCCACGATGAAATCGTCGATGGCTTTGCCGTCCGAAGGCAGGCCGAGTTGGTCGAACAGGGTGCTGAGTTCGTGCGAAGGCTGTTCCATGGGGTTCTCCTTTGGGCGGGCGCCGTCATGGCGCCTCGGTTGCTTCCCTTTATCTGAGGCAAGCGCTGGTCAGGAGTTCGATCGGACTCAGGCTTTCAAGGCCCCTTCATCCACTGCGGCTTTCAGCGCCCTGGCGGCTTCCCGGGCGGCCTCGGCAGCGATTTCCGCGGTCTTGAACCAGCGATCTTTTTCCACTTGGTGCCAACTGACCGTGGTCAGGGGCGGTTTGGCGCGCATCACGATGACGGCCTGGAACTCGCCTTCGACCTCTCTGGCTTCGCCCCGGATAAAAAATTCGCCGATATCAAATTCCGTCACGTCGCGCCTTCTCAAAAGTCATGGTGTGGGTGCGCGATCCGTCAATGGGTGACGGTCTTCGCGGGCAGGCAGTATGGCAGCAGTTGCCTGTCGGCGGCTGAGTTAAGTCATGAAGGGGCGCATATGAGCTCAGGCACTTCGTTCCAGACGCCTGGCCAGGTGGCAGGCCTCGTTATGATCGGTGCGGAATCCTCTTACACGTCCAGTGGATGTTTCCTCAATATGGAAAAAGCACTTGCCGGCCAGGACGACCCGGTAACGCGGTTGAATCAACGAGACAGGCAGGCAGTCGACCCTGTCGAACGTGTCGGATGTCTCCACGACACAAGGGGCTTCAGGTTGGATCAGGGTTGTGAAAGTAGCCATGTGAATTCCTTTTCTATGGTTTACCGACGAATTGCCGAGCAGTTTGGGTAGTCTCCACGCCTCTGGCTGCTCTAGAATCGGCAGCACCGTGTGGACGGCTTGCCTATCTAAAGCAATTTTTTTTGGGCTCGATGTCAGAAAAATGCTTTTTTAAGTGAGAAATTTCCCTAAAGTTAGTAGTCCCATCTTTTCCGATGCTCAGAGTGGCTTTTTCCTTCAGCCTCTGGCGACCCCCCGGGAAAGACGGCGAGAGCGGCAACCTATAGTCTGCTCTCGGCCCGGGACAGGGCGCGCCGTTCACTTCGAATTTCAGTTACAGGTCCATTACGACGTTACAGTCGGCACGGGTTCTCGTGGTCCGTCCTTTCCGAAGGGCGGGCCGTTTTCAACGATGGGGATGTTTCCTTGGCAGTAAGTAATCTCGACATGCATGCGTTATTCGTACTTGGTGACCTGCGGGCAAAACTGGTCAAACTCTTCCAGTCACGTTTCGTCTACATCACCGAGCAGACCGCCGAAGGTATTTATGTCGCCGAAATCGATACCGAGTCGGCCCTGGTGGTCGATGACAAGCCCAGGCTCGAACTCAAGGTTGGTGATCATTTTCGCGCAGCGGTATTGCCCAGCCGCGAAGGTGGCAAGTTTGAAATCCGCTTTCGCGAAATCAAGCTGACGGTCTATGGCCTCGGTGATTACGCCTTCGTCACGACCCCCGCTGGTCAGGCAATCCTGTTCAAGGAAGGCCACAGCGTGGTGACCGTGTTTGCGGCCAACGAACAACTGCAAGAAGGCTTGACCAAGACCCTAAAGGCGGTCACCGCCAAGGCCGCCAAGTGGCGCAAGGGCGAACTGGTGACGTTCAAGGCCAGCGAGTGAGGCGGGCAGTGCCAGTGAGCGCGGGGGCCTCGGTCGCCCTGGACCGGTTACAGTTTTAACGAGATATCGCTGGAACCTCGGCTACAGTCAATTGACTGAACTATTCAGAGGCTTGCGTTCGGTGACGCAGGGCCGTTCAGCCATTGCTGTGTTTGGTACGAGGTTAAAAGCATGAAACGAGTTCGACAGTGGCTGGCTGCCTGGGCCACCTTCACTGTGTTGGTTTCGCCATTCCCGACGTTGGCCGCGTCAGCGCCGATCCACTTTGCCGACTTGAACTGGGAAAGTGGCAGCCTGATCACCGATATCCTGCGGATCATCGTCGAAAAAGGCTACGGGTTGCAGACCGACACATTGCCGGGCACCACCATTACCCTGGAAACCGCCCTGGCCAATAACGACATCCAGGTGATCGGCGAGGAATGGGCCGGTCGCAGCCCGGTGTGGGTCAAGGCCGAGGCCGAAGGCAAGGTGGTCGCCTTGGGTGATACGGTCAAAGGCGCGACGGAAGGTTGGTGGGTGCCCGAATACGTCATCAAGGGGGATCCGGCCAAGGGCATCAAGCCCCTGGCGCCGGACCTGCGCAGTGTCGAGGACCTGGCGCGCTACAAGCATGTGTTCAAGGACCCGGAGAGCCCCGACAAGGGCCGCTTCCTCAACAGCCCCATTGGCTGGACCTCCGAGGTGGTCAACAAACAGAAGCTCAAGGCGTATGGCCTGTCTGACAGCTACGTGAATTTTCGCAGCGGTTCGGGGGCGGCGCTGGATGCGGAAATCAGCTCGACGATCCGCCGGGGCAAGCCGATTCTGTTTTATTACTGGTCGCCCACGCCACTGCTCGGGCGCTTCAAGCTGGTGCAGTTGCAAGAGCCGCCGTTCGATGCCGAGGCCTGGAAAACCCTGACCGACGCCGATAACCCCAACCCGAAGCCGACCCGCTCACTGGCCTCGAAACTGTCGATTGGCGTATCTGCGCCGTTCCAGAAGCAATACCCGGACATTGCCGAGTTCTTCAGCAAGGTCGATTTGCCCATCGAGCCGTTGAACAAGGCCCTGGCCGACATGAGTGAGAAACGCATCCCACCCCGTGAAGCCGCCGAGGCGTTCCTCAAGGCACATCCGCAGGTGTGGCAGGCCTGGCTGCCCAAGGAAGTGGCAGATAAGGTCTCCGCGGGCCTGTAGGAGGGCTCGCGCGCCAGCAGGTTGAACTCTTGATCCTGGGCAATGAGTCATTCGCTGGAAACTGGCAACCTACGCCCGTCCAGCGAAATGCCAAATTCCAGCTAGGATGATTGTTCAACTCTTTTCAGGAGGCTGGCGAGATGACGCTTGTGTTGGCTCGGTCGCTGGTCGCAGTGTTTGCGACCATCAGCTTGATTCATATGTATTGGGCCCTGGGTGGGCGGTGGGCGGCCAAGGCAGTGGTGCCTCAGGTGCCGGTGAAGCAGGGGGAGGCGCTGCGACCGGCGTTCGATCCCTCAGGCTGGTTGACCTTGCTGGTGGCCCTGGCCCTGCTGATGGTGGCGCTGCTGGTCTGCCTGCGGGTCGGCCTGCTAGCGCAGCCGGTCACTCATCGGGCGTTGCAGTGGCTGATCAGCGCGATTGCCTTGCTGATGTTCGCCCGGGCCATTGGCGAGTCGGAGCTGGTGGGTTTCTTCAAGGAGGTCAAGGGCTCGACCTTCGCCAGGCTCGATACCTGGGTTTATTCACCGTTGTGCGTGGTGCTTGGGGCCGGGTTGCTGGCAGTGGCCTGGGCCTGACTGGCAGCGCAGTGGGTACACAGCCTGCTTTTTGTGGCGAGGGAGCTTGCTCCCGCTGGAGGGCGTAGCCCTCCCAAAAAGCTGAACACCAGTCAGCCTGACACACCGAGGTGACAGGTCTCAGGGCTGCTGCGCAGCCCAGCGGGAGCAAGCTCCCTCGCCACAAAAGCTGTGCCGGCTCGAGATATCGGTCAGTCGTTTCGGCGGCTGCTTACTTCCGCCGGCACATCATCCCCGGCCATGCGCTTGCGGAACAACGCCGCCCGGGCCAGCAGCAGGGTGGTCACCGGGACGGTGATGGACAGCAGGATCGGTATCAGCCTTTTGTGACGAGGGAGCTTGCTCCCGCTGGAGGGCGCAGCCCTCCCAAAAAGCTGAACACCAGTCAGCCTGACACACCGAGGTGACAGGTCTCAGGGCTGCTGCGCAGCCCAGCGGGAGCAAGCTCCCTCGCCACAAAAGCTGTGCCGGCTCGAGATATCGGTCAGTCGTTCCGGCGGCTGCTCACCTCCGCCGGCACATCATCCCCGGCCATGCGCTTGCGGAACAACGCCGCCCGGGCCAGCAGCAGGGTGGTCACCGGGACGGTGATGGACAACAGGATCGGTATCAGCCTTTTGTGGCGAGGGAGCTTGCTCCCGCTGGAGGGCGCAGCCCTCCCAAAAAGCTGAACACCAGTCAGCCTGACACACCGAGGTGACAGGTCTCAGGGCTGCTGCGCAGCCCAGCGGGAGCAAGCTCCCTCGCCACAAAAGCTGTGCCGGCTCGAGATATCGGTCAGTCGTTTCGGCGACTGCTCACTTCCGCCGGCACATCATCCCCGGCCATGCGCTTGCGAAACAACGCCGCTCGGGCCAGCAGCAGGGTGGTCACCGGGACGGTGATGGACAACAGGATCGGTATCAGCCAGGCGTGCAACACCGGCCCGGATTTGAGCGCCGAAAAGTACACGATCGAAGCCAGTGCCACGCACCAGGCCCCCAGCGTGGATGCCAGGGCCGGCGGGTGCATGCGCTGGAAGTAGTCCTTCAAGCGCACCAGGCCGATCGCTCCGATCAAGGCGAAGAGGCCGCTGAGCACCAGCAGGATCGCCACCGGGATTTCCACCCACATCGACAATTCGCCGGTCATTCGATCACCTCGCCACGCAACAGGAACTTGGCCAAGGCAAACGAGCCGACAAAGCCGAACAGGGCGATCAGCAGGGCTGCCTCGAAATAGGTGTCACTGGCATAACGGATGCCCAGCACCAGCATCATCAGCATCGCCACGATGTACAGATAGTCCAGGGCCAGTACCCGGTCCTGGGCCGACGGGCCCTTGAACAACCGCAGCAGGGTCAACACCATCGCCAGGGAGAACAGGAACAGGCTCAACAGGATCGCATTGGACAGCAAGGGGCTCATTGGAAAATCTCCATCAACGGGCGCTCGTAGGTGGCCTTGAAATGCGCGATGAATGACGCTTCGTCCTCCAGATCGAACACATGCATCAACAGGATGCTGCGGTCCAGGGCCAGTTCCGACCAGACCGTCCCCGGAATCACCGTGGTGATCATCGACAGCGCGGCCAGTCCATTGGCGTCGTGCAGGTCCAGCGGCACCTTGATGAACCGCGAGCGAGGCGGGCGGCGCCCGGCGTTCAGCACACCCCAGGCCACCGCCACGTTGGACACCAGCACATCACGGCCCACCAGCAGGAACAAGCGCAACACCACCCACGGCCGGCGGATACGGATGGGCCGTGGGCGCAACGGGCGCATCATCAACGGGGCCAGGAAGCCCAGCGCAGCGCCGAGCAGCAGATGGCCGGCGCTGACGGACACGTTCAACACCAGCCACAGCAACCACAACGCCAGGGACAACCACGGGGCGGGAAACAGGCGCTTCATGGCTGCACCTCCTGCAACGCGGCGCGGGTCTCTGGGTTGGGCACGGCGCGGGTGGCGAGTACCGACATCACGTAATGTTCCGGGGTGTTCAGCGCATCGGCAGCGGATTGGGTGTAGCGCAGCAACGGCTCGGCCTTGAAAGTCAGGGCGATGCCCAGGCCCAGCAGCACGATGATTGGCAGGCATTCGAACGGCCGCAGCAATGGCGAGGGTCGCTCCTGCGGCGTCCAGAAGCGCTGGATGCCCAGGCGCGAGAAGGCGATCAACGAGGCCAGCCCCGACAGGATCAATAACACCAACAAGCCCCAGGCCTGGTTCGACAGCGATGCCCCGGCGCTGGCGCCGAGCCCCTGGGGATTGAGCAGGGCGCTGAGCAGGCTCAGCTTGCCGATGAACCCCGACAACGGCGGCATGCCGATAATCAACAGCGCACAGAAGATAAAGCTCAAGCCAAGGAAGGCCATGGTCCAGGGAATTACTTGCCCGACCACGGCTTTCTGCTCGTCATCGAGGTTGATGCCCTTGGGCGGTTCCAGCGATTCCATCGGCCGTGGCAAGGTGTCCAGGTCATCGTCCAGGGCCTGTTCATTGGCCGAGCGCGAACGCTCGATCAGCTCGGCCAGCAAGAACAGCGCGCAGAGCGCCAGGGTCGAACTCACCAGGTAAAACAGCGCTGCGCCCACCAGGTTGGGTTGGGCGAAGCCGATGGCCGACAACAGGATCCCGGCCGAGACCAGGATGCTCAGGCTCGCCATGCGCTCCAGGCGTTGGGCCGCGAGAATGGCGATGGCAGCGCAGACGATGGTCGCCATGCCGCCGTAGACCAGCCAGTCGGCACCGTAATACGCCGAGGCGCCGGCTTGGCCGGAGAACAGCAACGTCCACAGGCGCAGGATCGTGTAGACGCCGACCTTGGTCATGATCGCAAACAGTGCCGCCACCGGTGCGCTGGCGGCGCTGTAGGCCGGCACCAGCCAGAAGTTCAGCGGCCACATGCCGGCCTTGGCCAGGAACGCCACTGCAAGGATGCCTGCCCCGGCGTGCAGCAAGCCGCGGTCGGCCTCCGGCACCAGCGGGATTTTCAGGGCCAGGTCGGCCATGTTCAAGGTGCCGGTGACGCCATAGATCAGCGCTGCGCCAATCAGGAACAACGACGAGGCCAGCAGATTGATGGAAATGTAATGCAGGCCCGACGACACCCGCGCCCGGCCCGAACCGTGCAGCATCAAGCCGTAGGAGGCCGCCAGCAATACCTCGAAGAACACGAACAGGTTGAACAGGTCCGCTGTCAGGAAGGCGCCGTAGAGGCCCATCAACTGGATCTGGAACAGCGCGTGGAAGCTCGCACCGGCGCCGTGCCAGCGGGCCGTGGCGAAGAGCAGGGCGCAGACGCCGATGATGCCGGTCAGCACCAGCATCAGCGCCGACAGGCGATCGACCACCAGCACAATGCCGAACGGCGCTTGCCAGTTGCCCGGCAGGTACACGCCGATGGAGGCGGGCAGGGTCTGGTCCTGGGTCCAGTACAGCAACAGCACGGCGATGCCCAGGCCCAGCAGACTGGAAAGCAGGTTGATCCGCGCCTTGAGCGGGCGGTGTTTCTCGCCCAGCATCAACATCAGCGCGGCGGTCAGCAGCGGCAGCAGGATGGGCGCGGCGATCAGATGAGGCGTCAACATCATTCCTTGGGCTCCCGGCCGTCCACGTGGTCGGTGCCGGTCAGGCCCCGGGACGCCAGCAGCACCACCAGGAACAGCGCGGTCATGGCGAAGCTGATCACGATGGCGGTCAGCACCAGTGCCTGGGGCAGTGGGTCGGTGTAGTGCAGCAGGTCCTGGGGTACGCCATCCTTGATGATCGGCTCCTTGCCGATGAACAGGCTGCCCATGCTGAAGATGAACAGGTTGACGCCATAGGACAGTAGGCACAGGCCCATGACCACCTGGAAGGTCCGTGGCCGCAAGATCAACCAGACCCCGGAGGCGGCCAGTACGCCGATTGCGATTGCGATGACTTCTTCCATCAGGCGGTGGCTCCTTTGACGGGGGCGACGGGTTTGGCTTGCAGGCCCGGCTTATGGGCTCGCACCGACTGGTGCGCCAGGGCGGTGAGGATCAACAGGGTGGAACCGACCACCACGGCGTACACGCCGATGTCGAAAAACAGCGCGCTGGCCACATGGAGATCACCCAGCAGCGGTAATTTGAAATGCCAGGTGTGGGTGGTCAGGAACGGATACCCCACGGCCATCGCTCCCAGGCCGGTGGCGGTGGCGAACAACAGCCCGGTGCCCATCCAGCGCAGCGGCCGCAGGCTCATTTGCGCCTCGACCCACTGGGTACCGGCGACCATGTACTGCAGGATGAACGCCACCGACATCACCAGCCCGGCGACGAAGCCACCGCCCGGTTGGTTGTGGCCGCGCATGAACAGGTAGAACGACACCACCAGGGCGATCGGGAGCAGCAGGCGCACCAGCACCGACGGTACCATCATGAAGCCCAATGCGGTGTCGCTGGCATGGCGCGGGTTGACCAGGTCGGTGACCACGTCCGGCGCCAGCAGACGCTGTTGCGCCGGTAGCTGCATGCTTTCCTTCGGTGGGCGGAAACGCCGCAGCAGGGCGAACACCGCCAGGGCCACCGCCACCAGCACGGTGATTTCCCCCAGGGTGTCGAAGCCGCGGAAGTCCACCAGCATCACGTTCACCACATTGCTGCCACCGCCTTCGGGCAGGGCGCGACTGAGGTAGAACGAAGAAATGTCGTTGGGCGTCTGCCGCGTCAGCATCGCATAGGACAACAGCGCCATTCCGCCGCCGACGGCGCTGGACAGCAGCAAGTCCCGCAGGCGCCGGATGCGCGCGCGTCGCTCGCTGTTGGGCAGCGGCGAGACGTCCTCGATCCGCCGTGGCAGCCAGCGCAGGCCCAGCAGGATCAGCACGGTGGTCACCACTTCCACCACCAGTTGCGTCAAGGCCAGGTCGGGGGCGGAGAACCAGACGAAGGTCACGCAGGTCATCAGGCCGCAGACGCTGACCATGGTCAGGGCCGCGAGCCGGTGATACTTGGCCTGCCAGGCCGCGCCCAGGGCACAGGCGATGGCCAGCAACCACAGGCTGACGAAGACGATGGAACCGGGGATCTTCGGCCGGTCGCCCCAGACCAGCGTGCTGTGCAGCATCGGGATCAACCCGGCGAGCACCGCAGCCAGCACCAGCCAGAACAATTGGGCCTGCAGGCGACGGGTGCTGATCAGCCGTTCCAGGCGCCGACCCTGGCGCATCATCAACACCAGGCAACGCTCGAACAGTCGCTTGCCACTGAGCCGGCCAATGAACGGCGGGTGCTTGATGTGGCCTTGCCGGAACTGATTGCGCAGCAGCAGGTACAGGACGATGCCGCCGGACATGGCCACCAGGCTCATGATCATCGGCGCATTCAGGCCGTGCCAGATCGCCAGGCTGTATTCAGGCAGCGTGCCGCCGACCACCGGCAACGCCGCCGCCGCGAGCAATGAACCGACCACCTGGGCTGGGAAAATCCCCACCACCAGGCAGGTGAACACCAGCAATTCCACTGGGGCGCGCATCCAGCGCGGTGGTTCGTGGGGGGTATGGGGCAGGTCGGTGGCGGCGGGGCCGAAGAACACATCCACGGTGAACCGCAAGGAGTAGGCGACGCTGAAGGTCCCGGCGATGGTGGCGATGATCGGCAGCGCCAGTTCGACCCAGGCCGTGGCGGAAATGAACACGGTCTCGGCGAAGAACATTTCCTTGGACAGGAAACCATTGAGCAGCGGTACCCCGGCCATCGCTGCGCTGGCGACCATGGCCAGTGTGGCGGTGAACGGAATCAGCCGCACGAGGCCACTGAGTTTGCGGATATCCCGGGTGCCGCTTTCGTGGTCGATGATCCCGGCGGCCATGAACAGCGAGGCCTTGAACGTGGCGTGGTTGAGGATATGAAACACCGCCGCCACGGCCGCCAGCGGACTGTTCAGGCCCAGCAGCAGGGTGATCAGCCCGAGGTGGCTGATGGTGGAATAGGCCAGCAGGCCCTTGAGGTCGTTCTGGAACATCGCGCAGTAGGCGCCTAGCAGCAATGTACAGGCGCCTGCGCCGCCGACGATGTAGAACCACTCTTCGCTACCCGACAGCGACGGCCACAGCCGCGCCAGCAGGAACACCCCGGCCTTGACCATGGTCGCCGAGTGCAGGTACGCCGACACCGGCGTCGGAGCAGCCATGGCGTGAGGGAGCCAGAAGTGGAAAGGGAATTGCGCGCTTTTGCTCAGGGCGCCGATCAGGATCAGCGGCAACAGGATGGGGTAGAGGCCATGGGCACGTATCAGGTCGCCGGCGGCCAGGACCTTGTCCAGCTCATAGCTGCCCACCACATGGCCGAGCAGCATCACCCCGGCCAACAGGCAAAGCCCGCCGGCACCGGTCACCATCAACGCCATATAGGCACCGCGCCGAGCGTCGGCGCGGTGGTGCCAGTAGCCGATCAACAGGAAGGAGAACAGGCTGGTCAGTTCCCAGAAGAACACCATCTGGATCAGGTTGCCGGAGATCACCAGCCCGAGCATGGCGCCCATGAACGCCAGGAAGAAGGCGAAGAAGCGCGGCACCGGATCGTCCGGCGACATGTAGTAGCGGGCATACAGCGACACCAGCGTGCCGATGCCCAGCACCAGCAACGAAAACAGCCAGGCGAACCCGTCCAGGCGCAGCACGAAGTCCAGGCCCAGGCTGGGCAACCAGGTGTAGTGCTCACGGATCACACCGCCGTCGGCGATCTGCGGGTACAGCAAGGCCACCTGAACCGTGCCGGCCAGGGCGACGAGGCCGGCCAGCAGGGATTCGGCGTTACGGGCGTTATGCGGCAGCAGCGCCGCGACACAGCTGCCGATGAAGGGCAAAAGCAATAGAACTATCAGTGACATAGGCTTCTATTCGGCGGGAGGTTGTGAGGGATCATACGTGGCGTATTCCCGATCACCAACCGCGAGGGTGTCGCAGAATCCTACAAGGTAGGTGGGGTTTTCCGACCTTGCAGGGTTCCAGATGACCTTGCACGCGCCGTCAATGTCGGGATGGCCACTGTCGAGGGTGGTGGTTTTTTCGGCGAACAATGGATTGCTGGCCGGCCTCAACCTTCCTGTTCAAGCCCTTCATCGACTGGGATGGCGTCTTTGTTGCGGGTCTTCAACTCACTAACAATCACCGCCGCGACGATCAGCGCCGCGCCGAACAAGGCAATCGCCGGCAACCGTTCGCCCGCCAGGCGCCCGGCAATGCCGGCCCACACCGGCTCGCCAGCATAGATCAGCGTGGCGCGGGTGGGTGAGACACTTTTCTGCGCCCAGTTCATCGCCACCTGAATGGCTGCACTGGCGGCTCCCAGGCCAACGGCGCTGACCAGCAGCAGCCAGGAGAACGCCGGGATCGCTTCCTGGGTCGGCACCACCAGCAGGAACGCCAGCACCGCCGTGCTTGCCAGTTGCACCACGGTCACCCGGCGCACATCGACCTGGCCGGCATAGGCGCTGATCAGGATGATTTCGGCGGCAATCGCGATGGCGCTGATCAACGTGGCGATTTCACCGGGGCTGAAGTTCAGCGAGGCTCCGGCCGGGCCCGACACCAGCATCAACCCGGTAAACGCCAGCATGATGCCGATGCTCGGCATCAAGCCCGGTCGACGGCCCAACACCAGCCATTGCAGCAAGGGCACGAATGGCACGTAAAGCGCGGTGATGAACGCCGATTGGCTGCTGGGGATGGTTTGCAGGCCGACGGTCTGCAGGCCGTAGCCGAGCATGATCGCCACGCCGATAAAGCAGCCGGCCTTGAGTTCGAAGAGGGTCAGGTCCCGCAGATGCCGCCAGGAAAACAGCGCGACAAACACGGCCGCGGCGGCAAAGCGCAGGCCAACGAAAAACATCGGCCCGCTGACCGTCATGGCGTGCTGCACCAGCAGGAAGGTCCCACCCCAGATCATGGTGATCAGCACCAGCACGCATTCGGCCTTGCTGAACCTTGAGAAACGGGAGGAAGCTTGAGGGGAATTCACCGATGCCATGACCTTGCGCGCCACTTGAGGCGGACGCACAATGCGCCCGAAGTTGGGCAGTATAATGCGCAGCCCTACCATGTGAGCAATATAGTGCACAAAGAATCCGGCCAGCGGGCTTCCGTCCTGCAACACGTCAGCCAGAACATCCGTCGTCTGCGCCATGCCGCGCAGCTCAGCCAGACCGCGCTGGCGGAATTGTCCGGGGTCAGCCGGCGCATGCTGGTGGCCATCGAGGCCGGGGAAAAGAACGTCAGCCTGACCACCCTGGACCGGGTGGCCGAAGCCCTCGACGTAGCCTTCAGCGACTTGATCCAGGCGCCCGACGCCCGCGATCCGAGCCGCATCAACGAGCTGGCCTGGGCCGGCACCATTCCCGGCAGCAAAGCCGTATTGCTGGCAAAAGCCACCGCCAGCCGCGAAGTCGAACTCTGGGAATGGCGCCTGGAGCCCGGCGAGCATTACCATTCCGAACCCGACGCCGACGGTTGGAGCGAGCAGCTTTATGTCTTCGAGGGCTGCCTGACGCTGCTGTTGGGCAGTGAGGAACGCCGGATTGGTGCCGGGGAGTTTTTCATGTTCGCCAGCAACCAGCCCCATGCCTATCGCAATGATGGTTTGGTGGCGGCGCGGTTTGTACGCAATGTGGTGATGTGATTTTCATTTTAAATACTGTTCATGCATTCACCTGTCAGGTTTGACAGTAGATGGCTGGGCAAGGCTTCTATCACAATCAACGAGTGGCGGATAACGTCTCGGTATACAAGTCCCACAAGGACAATCTTATTGAGAGGGTTCCACAATGGAACACGAAAATGAAGATACTTTAGTGCTTGTAGATCCAGAACTTCCAGCTCCCCGGATTTTGCAAGCAGTCAATAATGAGATTCATACTAATATTTTTGACGATTGTACGATTGTCACTCGTCTTCCTTCGTTTGCTGAGGCAGGTTATGAAATTCGTTTTGTTTTTGACTCGCCCCAGGGGCCGCTTTTCGGTCCGCGGGAGCGAATCACTCCGGAGCAAATTGACCGCGGTGAGGCTGAATGGCACATAACTTCTTTTAAGTTGAGCCTAAAGCCAGGGATGCAGATATCGGTGGAATATACTATTTATAAGGGTGATCATCCGATACGATCACCACGCGTGCCGTATCAGGTTGTTAGATAGAGGAAGGCGGGCAGAAAACGTCAATGGTTTTGCTTGGCAATAGCTGATGTGTAGGGTCTCGTTGTGGGAATACCTGTTCCTCTAGATCCTGAATTAGGTGAGCTGCTTTATAACTAGCTTCCGTAAAATCAGACAAAACAGTAAGGTGGCTTCATCTCATCGGAAACTCCCACAGTGTGCCTAGACGATGACGAGTAACCGATGGGGTGTTTACTGTTTTTATGGAAGCGTTCAATGAAAGATGATTTGACTACGCTAGCGCCACGTTTTGCCGACATCCTCATCATCGGCGGCGGCCTGAGCGGCACCATGCTGGCGGCGCAATTGCTGCGCCTGCCGGGCCGGCGTGAGGTGCTGATTGTCGAGCCGCGCAGCGAGCTGGGCCGGGGCGAGGCCTACAGTGCCGTGGAGCTGGGGCACACCTTGAACGGCAATGCGGCGCGCATGAGCGTCGACCCGGACAACGCCGACGACCTGACCCAATGGCTCACCGCGTTCATCGAGGCTGGCGGCTGGCCCGAGTCGGATCAGCAGCACGTGCCGATCAGCGAGTTGTTCCCGCCCCGGGGAATGTTTGGCCTCTATGTGCAACAACGGCTGGCCGAGGCTCGCGCGTTGGGCGCACGAAACGGTTCGACTGCCGAGCACGTGCGTGGGGAGGCCGTGGACCTGCGGGTTGTCGACGATGCCGTCATGCTGACGCTGGATGACGGCCAACTCTTACGTGGCCGTTTCGCGGTGCTGGCCACCGGCATGTTCCCGGCGGCACGCACCCCGCAAACCGAATCCAGCGGCTTGAATGCCGCGGCCCTGGACCCTTGGGATGTGGCGGCGATGCGCCTGCTTGATCCGCAGTCCACGGTGCTGATCATCGGCTCGGGGCTGACCATGGTCGATGCCGTGGTGTCCCTGGAGCAGGCCGGGCACCGTGGCCCGATCGAAGTGTTTTCCCGTCATGGTTTGTTGCCTCATGTGCGCCGCCAGCCACCCGCCTGGGTGGATTTCCTCGCCGACGATCACAGCCTGCGGTCGCCACTTCAGTTGATGCGGGCCCTGCGCGAGCAATGCCGCCGGGCCCAGGCCGAGGGCATTGATTGGCAGGCGCCGCTGGACACGGTGCGCGCCCACATCGGGCGCTTGTGGAGCCAGGCCAGCGATGTGCAACGCCGGCAGTTCGTCCGGCATGTACGGCCATGGTGGGAGAGCCATCACCATCGTTCGCCACCGCTGAGCGCCGAACTGGTGGCGCGTCTGCATGAAGAAGGGCGGTTGCGGATCCAGGCGGCATCGTTCAAGGGGCTGGTGGCGTCCGCCGAGGGCACGGTGGGTATCCGCATCCGCCGTCGGGGTGAGGCTGAGCTGACCGTGGTGCAGGGCGCGGCGCTGATCAACTCCAGCGGTATTGAATATGACTGGCGCCGCGTGGCGCGACCGTTGCCGCAGCAGTTGCTGGCTCGCGGTCTGATCCAGCCGGGGCCGCTGGCCCTGGGCATTGCCGCCCGGCCTGACGGTGCGGTGCTGGACGCCCAAGGGGCCCCCGCCCAGCGGCTGTTCGCCATGGGGCCGCCGTTGCGGGGGATGTGGTGGGAAAGCACCGCCGTGACCGACGTGGCGAGCCAGGCCAAGGCGCTGGCGGCGCGGTTGGTTGAGTGGCAAACCCAAAATTGAAGTTGGACACCTGTGGCGAGGGAGCTTGCTCCCGCTGGGCTACGAAGTAGCCCCAAAACCATTCACCCGGGTGTGTCAGGGTGATCGCATTCAGCCTTCAGCCTCTTTGGGGTTGCTGCGCAACCCCGCGGGAGCAAGCTCCCTCGCCACAGGGGAGGCATTGAATGGTGGGAAAGCACCGCCGTGACCGACGTGGCGAGCCAGGCCAAGGCGCTGGCGGCACGGTTGGTTGAGTGGCAAACCCAAAATTGAAGTTGGACACCTGTGGCGAGGGAGCTTGCTCCCGCTGGGCTACGAAGTAGCCCCAAAACCATTCACCCGGGTGTGTCAGGGTGATCGCATTCAGCATTCAGTCTCTTTGGGGTTGCTGCGCAACCCAGCGGGAGCAAGCTCCCTCGCCACAGGGTTAACCATGTCCCCGGACCAAACAGGGGATACTGAAGTGAGGGGTTATAGCTCGCTGACCTTCACCCAACGCTGCTCCCGCGCCGCCACCCGAATCGCCGCCGCCAGCCGCTCCACTTCCCAGGCCTCTTCGAAGTCCGTGCCGCTGCCGCCTTCGCCTGCAAGCGTCATGACCAGTTCCTGCACCTCCAGGGTCTTCAATTCGTTGTACCCCAACTGGTGCCCGGCGGCCGGGCTGAACGCGGCGTAGCCCGGCAAATCCGGGCCGGCCAGCAGGCGCTGGAAACCTGGCTGGCCGACGCGACACACGCGCAGTTCATTCAGCCGTTCCTGATCGAACGCCAGGGTGCCGAGGGTGCCGCTGATCTCGAAGCTCAGGTGGTTTTTGTAGCCGTGCTTGAGCCAACTGCTGCTCACCGTGCCCCGGGCGCCATTGGCGAAACGCAGCAGCGCGTGGACCTGGTCGTCCACCGCGATGGTACGTTGTTCGGCATTGCCCGCGCTGGCAGGGCGTTGGCTGTGCACGGTCTGGCTGTCGGCGCACACCGCTTCGACATCGCCCAACAAGTGCCGGGCCATGGCCAGCAAGTGGCTGCCCAGGTCCGCCAGTGCGCCGCCGGCGTGGGCCGCTTCGCAGCGCCATGACCACGGCGAGGCGGGGTTGGCCATGAAGTCTTCGCTGAATTCGCCCTGGAAACTGATGATCTGTCCCAGTTCGCCGCGCTGGATCATGTCCCGCGCCCGTTGAATGATCGGGTTGTGCTGGTAGTTGTAGCCGACCCGCGTCACCACCCCGGCCGCCTTGGCCGCCTGGCGCATCTGCTCGGCCTGCTCCAGGGACACCGCCAGGGGCTTTTCACAATAGACCGGCTTGCCCGCCGCCAACGCCGCCATGGTCATCGGGAAGTGCAGGTGATTGGGAGTGGTGATGGCGATCAGGTTGACCTTGGGGTCGTCAATCAGTTGTTGCCAGTCGCTGTGGGCCGTTTCGAACCCCCAGCTCTGGGCGCACTGCCGGGCACGCTGCGGATCGGCGTCGGCCAGGGCCGCCAGTGTCAGGTTCAGGGGGAGGTCGAACACCGCCTTGGCATTGTGGAACGCCAGGGCATGGGCACGGCCCATGAAGCCGGTGCCAATCAGACCGATGCCGAGTTCACGCATGAGGAAGAGCCCTTTGAATTGTTATTTTCAGAAGGGCTATTTATGGAATAAATATTCGCTAATTGCAAATGTTGGAATAAATATTCATTTGTTCGTCGTCACTGCAATGCCATGTAGGAGCGAGCAAGCCCGCTCCCACAAAGGTTTCCATCCTCAGGACAGGAACCCACCGTCCACATTCAACGCCACACCCGTGGTGTAGCTCGATGCATCGCTGGCCAGGTACAGCACAGCGCCGGCCATTTCGCTCGGGTCGGCCACGCGCTTGAGGGGGATCTGCGCCAGGGCGGTTTTCAGGATGGCGTCGTTCTTGACCAGGGCCGAGGCGAACTTGGTGTCGGTCAGGCCCGGCAGAAGGGCGTTGCAGCGGATGCCGAATTGCGCGCACTCCTTGGCGAAGACTTTGGTCATGTTGATCACCGCAGCCTTGGTCACCGAGTAGATACCCTGGAAGATCCCCGGCGAGATGCCGTTGATCGACGCCACGTTGATGATGCTGCCGCCGCCGTTCTCGCGCATCAGCTTGCCGGCTTCCACCGACATGAAGAAGTAGCCGCGGATGTTCACGTCGACGGTTTTCTGGAACGCACCCAGGTCGGTGTCCAGGACGTTGCAGAATTGCGGGTTGGTGGCGGCGTTGTTGACCAGGATGTCCAGGCGTCCGAACTGTTCGCGGATGTCCGCGAATACCTGGCTGATCTGCTCCATTTCACCGATGTGGCAGGCGATGGCGGTGGCCTTGCCGCCGGCGGCGATGATGGCGTCGGCCACGTGCTGGCAACCGTCGAGCTTGCGGCTGGAAACGATCACATGCGCGCCTTGCTGGGCCAGCAGTTTGGCGATGGCCTCGCCGATGCCGCGGCTGGCGCCGGAAACGAAAGCGATTTTACCGTCGAGGTCGAACAACTGGGTCTTGGACATGCTGTTTCCTTGTTATAGGTGCGCTCAGAGCGTGGATTTGCTGATGACCTGCAGGCTCATCTGCTCCAGCAGCTTGTTCATCTGAACGAACTGCGCGAAGCGTTTGTCCTGGGTCTGGCCGTGGAAGAAGCGGTAGTAGATCTGCTGGACGATGCCGGCCAGGCGGAACAGGCCGTAGGTGTAATAGAAGTCGAAGTTGTCGATGCGGATCCCGGCGCGCTCGGCGTAGTAATCGACGAACTCGCGGCGGGTCAGCATGCCAGGCGCGTGGCTGGGCTGGCGGCGCATCAGTTGCACCGGCGCCGGGTCGTCGGCCTCGATCCAGTAAGCGAGGCTGTTGCCCAGGTCCATCAACGGATCGCCGATCGTGGTCAGCTCCCAGTCCAGCACGCCGATGATCTGCATCGGGTTCTCGGGGTCGAGGATCACGTTGTCGAAGCGGTAGTCGTTGTGGACGATGCTTGAAGTGGGGTGGTCGGCCGGCATCTTGTCGTTGAGCCAGGCCTTGACCGCTTCCCACTTCGGCGCATCGGGCGTCAGGGCTTTTTCGTAGCGGTCGCTCCAGCCGCGGATCTGTCGGGCCACGTAGCCTTCGGGCTTGCCCAGGTCGGCCAGGCCGCAGGCGTTGTAGTCGACACGGTGCAGCTCGACGAGCCGGTCGATGAAGCTCTTGCACAGCGCTTCGGTGCGGGCGGCGTCGAAACCCAGTTCCGGCGGCAGGTCGGAGCGCAGGATGATGCCCTTGACCCGTTCCATCACGTAGAACTCGGCGCCCATCACTGATTCGTCGGTGCAGTGCACGTAGGCCTTCGGGCAATAGGGGAACGCCTCGCGCAACTGATTGAGGATGCGGAACTCGCGGCCCATGTCGTGGGCGGACTTGGCCTTGTGGCCGAACGGCGGACGGCGCAGGACGAATTCCTGCTCGGGGTATTCCAGCAGGTAGGTCAGGTTCGACGCGCCACCGGGAAACTGGCTGATCCGGGGCACGCCGGTCAGGCCGGGAATGTGGGCCTTGAGGTACGGGTCGATCAGGTTGGCATCGAGTTCTTCACCGTCGCGCACGCGGGTGGACTGATCAGTAAACGCCATGCTTATCCCTTCTGCTTATTTTGGAGGCCATCGATCATTGGCTAATCTAATGGCGCGCGGGAGGCGTCACAAGCACGCCAGGGTCTTATAGGTTAGCGTGTTGCAGGATAATCAGTGGGCTTGATGCATTGCGGCGTGCGCGTCGAGGATGGGCGAGCTAAGGTTCTGGAATCTGTCGCTTTCAATGGAGCAACCGCGATGGGATGCCCGCAAGTCTGTGGCACCGCGACCTTGCAATGCAGCTTCGGCGCTGCCCCGGCGGTGCTCAATGTGCTGCCGGTCAATCGCCTGCTGACCGGCGGGATGCCGGCGGCGAACATCATGGACCACATCCCGCTGGTGAACATCACCACGTTTGGCATGTGCATGAGCCTGGCGAACCCGACCGTGGCCGCCGCCACCGCGGCGGCACTCGGCGTGCTGACCCCCATGCCCTGCATCCCGGCCACCGCGGCGCCATGGATCCCTGGCGGCGCCCCGACCCTGTTGCTGGGCAACATGCCGGCCATCGATGCTAACAGCACCTTGATGTGTACCTGGGCCGGGGTGATCAAGATCGTGGTGCCAGGGCAGGTGCAGATGTTGATTCCCTGAGTAACACCAAGATCCCTGTGGGAGGCTATGTAGGTTACTTAAGACCGTAGATGACCCCGTGGCGAGGGAGCTTGCTCCCGCTGGACTGCGCAGCAGGCCCATTTTTGTGAGTGCTTCGCACTCAAGCGGGAGCAAGCTCCCTCGCCACAATGAATTAAACAAACCTTAGGTGAACAACATTCCCTGTGGGAGCGAGGCGGCTGCAGGAACCAGTCCCCAGTTTATGCCTGCGCCGGATCATTCCAGCGCCTGAACCACCAGCGCACCCGGGAGATTGGCTTGCCTTCGGCGTCCAGCGGCCGGCCGTCTTCGGCGTAGGCCTGGGCTGGTTCCAGCAGTTGGCCGTTGAGGTAGCGCGCTTCGACCGCCGGGTTGCCGTTGGGGTGCAGGCGGCGATAGCGGCCGTCGCGCACGCCGTCGCGATAGACCTCGGCTTCGGCCAGTTGTCCGTCGGGAAAGTAGTTGTTCGCCTCGCCGTGCAGCAACCCGCGGCGATACGTGGCCTGGCGTTGCAACCCGCCTTCGGCCGCGTAGAAGCTCGCCACACCTTGCAGTTTGCCTTTCACGAACGGCAGTACTGCCGAGACCTTGCCATTGGGGTGATACAGGGTGCTGGTGCCTTGCAGTTCACCTTGGCTGTAGTTGAGTTTTGCTTGCGGGCGTTGGGCTTCTTCGATCTGCAGCGGGCCGTCGAGCTGGCCGTCGACCAGTTGCCCGGTCAGTTGGCTGTCGCCACGTTCCACGTCGAGTCTCTTCGAGGCCATCGGTAGGTTCCTGTCAGTTGACCTTCACCAGGCCGCCCTTGATGGTCAGCATGCCGCCGCCGTCCACGGTCTGTTCGGCCGCCGCCTTGTTCACCAGGCTGATGCCGGCGTCATTGGTCAGGGTGGTGCCGGCTTTGTTTTCCAGCGAGGTACCGGCCTGGTTGCTCAGGGCTGTGCCGGCTTTCTGGCTGATGGACGTGCTGGCCTGGACGGCCAGGTCGGCGCCGCTCTTGATCGCGAAGCTGCCGCCGCTTTGCAGGGTCAGGGTGCCGCTGACCTTGATGGTCAGGTTGCCGTCCACCGTCAGGCTGTAATTGCCAGTGACCTTGTGCTCGTAGTTGCCGCCGGTGCTGTGGGTCTGGTCCGAGCCCACGGTGACAGTGCGGGTGTCCTTCACATCGAGGCTGTCGCTGCCGGTCTGGATGGTCACGCTGCGCTTGCCTTTCTCCAGGGTCACGGTTTCGTCGCCATCCTTTACCGTACGGGTGCGGGCGTTCTGCACTGTGAGGGTTTCGTCGTGACCGACGGTGGCGGTGGTGTCGTTGAGCACGTTGATGTTGAAGTCTTTCTGGGCCTGGAGAAACACCTCTTCGGCGTCCTTCTTGTCTTCGAAACGCAACTCGTTGAAACCGCCGCCGCCCTTGGACGATTGGGTCTTGATCCCGGACTGGGTCTGGTTCGCCGGCAGCGCGTAGGGCAGGGCATTGTCGCCGTTGTAGACGCAGCCGGTGACCAACGGACGGTCCGGGTCGCCGTCGATGAAGGTCACGATGACTTCCTGGCCGATGCGCGGCACGAATTGCATGCCAAAGCCTTTGCCGCTCCACGGCAAGACCACGCGGACCCAGCACGATGACGTCTCGTCGTTCTTGCCGGTGCGGTCCCAGGGGAACTGCAATTTGATCCGGCCATATTCATCGGTCCAGATTTCTTCGCCGGCCTTGCCCACCACCAGCGCCGTCTGGGTGTACATGCGGGGTTTTGGCGTGAGGCGGGGCGGTCGATAGACCGTGGCCTTGGGGATCGCTTCGAAGCGGTTGCGATAGCTGTCGTGGCTGGCTTCGTGGCTGACCGAGGTCACGACCCAATCGATATTCAGCGTCGTGTCTTCATGGCCGGCGAGGGTGAACCAGTATCCCGGCACCAGCCAGCGGCAATCGCTTTCGCCGACAAAACGTTGCTCCTGGCTGCGCAGGCCGTCCACCCGCTGTTTGGTCAACGCGTCGCCCTGGGCCTTGGCGGTGTAGCCGCCCGGGTGTTCGTACACTGAACTTGGCCCGGCCACGGCTTCGGCCTGGCTGTAGAGCGATGTCGTTGGCGTGGTGAATTCATAGTCGGTCGCCTGGTAAACCCCGGCCACCGCTTGCAGGCACACTTGCCCGGAGCGGATGCCGTGCAGTTCGCGCTCGCCGATTCGCTGCCCGAGGTAGTTCACCGTCGGCCCGTTGGGAATCGGTGCGAAGGCGTCGTTGCTGTCGGCCAGGACCAGCGTGTGGGTGCCTTCCTCGTGGGTGAAAAACCAGAAGATCCCCTCTTCTTCCAACAGGCGCGAGACGAAGGCCAGGTCGGTTTCGCTGTACTGCACGCAGTATTCGCGCGGGGTGTAGCTGCCGGTGAGCTTGAGCTGGAAGTCGGTGAAACCATGGGCCTTGAAAATCGTGGTGACGATGTCCGAGGTGGCAAGGTTCTGGAATACGCGGTTGTTGCTGGCCAGGCTCAACCACCAGAGCCAGGGCCGGAGCAGGAGTTGATAACGTTCGGCGGTGGCGTCGGCCGGCAGTTGGCGGATTTCGGCCACCAACCAATCCAGCGGGCGCAGCAAGGCGTCCTTGTGCAGCGTGGTGGTCACATGGCTGGCGACGGCTGTCGTGAGGTCCAGCGAGGCGCCGTCGTTGATGCCGTTGAGCATGTGCGAACCCAGGGCGTTGAGGCGTTCTTCGCCGGACAGCGATTCAGGGTACAGCGCCGACAGCGAGGTGGCGGTGAGGGAGAGGGTGGTGTTGCTGTCGGTGGAGCGGGGCATTGAATGGCCTGCTACTGGTAATTCAATTCATGGATAACTTTATTGGCGTTTCCATTCTGGTAGTAGAAGTGCCACTTCGAAGTGAATGGCCAGTAGGTGGCGACATACTCGCCCCACAGGACGGCTTCGGCCCAAGGCCCTCCATGGGTGTAGGGGACCGCTCTTTGGATTGCGGGGACATTGTATTTATCCGACGGCAGCAGCCAGGAAACATTGGTGCCATAGCGGAAAAGGTCATCCTGGGATAAGACCGGATTCTGATTGCCCGTGGTGTATAGATTGTAGTGTCGAACCCTGATGAACCCGCCGAAGTTCTGGATTCCCACGCAACAGCCTGTCAGGTTAGCAGTGAGGAACAGGAGTGGGTCGTTGCCCGTCGGGTTCGCAGGGAGGTCGACATAGAGTCCCGCGTCAGGATTCCACGGCAGGTAGTAGGCACGATGCGAGTTGCCGTCGGCCAACGCCAGCAAGTCTCGATCGATATCAAGGCGCAGGTCGAAGCTGACGATGCCTGCGTGAGTATTGGCGAAGGTGGGACAAAGATGGCGCTTTTCCAGTTCAAGTCTTGCCTTCAGCATGGCAACGTTCCCTCCGTTGATCGAGAAAAAATACAGGGCAAATCATTCCAACACCCACTCCGCCAACTTCCCCGTCACTTGCGTCATCAACACATTCTCGACATCCCGTGCCCCCGCCGCGCTGCACTTGGCCAACACAGCCTTGACGATCCCCGCATCGAATTCGAACTGCTTGCCCGTCGCAGCCTTGTAGCGCCCGCGCAATTTTTCCAGCTTCGCCAGCACAATCCCCTCCAGCGTCGCTTCATCCAGCGGTCGGTACGCCACCACGGTCATGCGCGCCAAAAACGCCGGGCGGAACGCTTGCAGCAGCACTTTGTGCAAGGCTTCGTTGAAGGCGTCGCTGCCCAGTTGCGCGGTAGGCGTATCCAGCAACAGCTCAGCGCCGACGTTGCTGGTGGCGAGCATCACGGTGTTCTTGAAGTCCACCACCAGGCCGGTGCCGTCTTCCATCAGGCCTTTGTCGAAGACGTTGTAGAAGGCTTCGAGCACATCCGGGTGGGCCTTTTCGATTTCATCCAGCAGCACCACGGAATAGGGTTTGCGCCGCACCGCTTCGGTGAGCACGCCGCCGCTGCCGTAGCCGACGTAGCCGGGTGGGGCGCCTTTGAGTTGGCTGACGGTGTGGGCTTCCTGGTACTCCGAGAGGTTGATGCTGATCAGGTTGCGTTCACCGCCGTACAAGGCGTCGGCCAGGGCGTAGGCGGTTTCGGTCTTGCCCACGCCGGTGGGGCCCACCAGCAGGAACACCCCGACCGGTTTCTGTGGGTCGGTGAGGCCGGCGCGGTAGGCTTGCAGGCGTTGGGCAATGGTGTTCAGCGCCGTGCTCTGGCCCATGACCCGCTGGCCCATGCGCTGGCCGAGGGTGCGCACGGCGTGGGCTTCGTCGGCGAGCATCTTGCCCACCGGGATACCCGTCCAGCCGGCAATCACGGCGGCGACGGTCTTGCTGTCCACCTGTTCGGGCACCAGCGGATCGTCCTGGCGAATGGCATCGAGGCCGGCCTCCAGACGCAGCAGTTCGGCGGCCAAGTGGTCGATGCGGTTATCGATCTCGGTGTCGGCTTTTTCACTGTCGGCGCGTTCGCTCAGGGTAAGCAGTTCGCGTCGGGTGTCGAGCAATTCGCGCACGGCTTCGCGCTCTTCGCCCCAGCGGGTTTCCAGCTCGCGGATGGCTTGCACGTTGCTGGTCGATTCGGCTTCGAGCAGGGTGATGCGCTCGCGATGATCCAGCCCGGTGGCCTGTTCCCGGCGCAGGCGTTCGACCTCGTCCTTGAGGCTGTTCTGCCGATGGCGCAGGCTTTCCAGCGGCGGCGGCACGTCGTGCTGGCCGAGGGCGACCCGGGCGCAGGCGGTGTCGAGCACGCTGATGGCTTTGTCCGGCAACTGTCGCCCGGAGATGTAGCGGTGGGACAGCTTCACCGCCTCGTGGATGGCCGCGTCCAGCACCTGCACGCCGTGGTGCTGTTCCAGTTTGCTCGCGACGCCGCGGAGCATTTCCACAGCGGTGAGTTCGTCCGGTTCTTCGACCTGCACCAGTTGGAAGCGGCGGGCCAGGGCCGGGTCTTTCTCGAAATATTTTTTGTACTCCAGCCAGGTCGTGGCGGCCAAGGTGCGCAGTTCGCCCCGGGCCAGGGCCGGCTTGAGCAGGTTGGCCGCGTCGCTGCCGCCTTCCGCACCGCCGGCGCCGATCAGCGTATGGGCTTCGTCGATAAACAGGATGATCGGCTTTTCGGCACTGCGTACCGCGTCGATCACGCCTTTGAGGCGCTGTTCGAATTCACCTTTGACGCCGGCACCGGCCTGCAACAGGCCCAGGTCGAGTACGCGCAGGGTGACTTCCTGCAACGACGGCGGCACATCCCCAGCGGCGATACGCAGGGCTAGGCCTTCCACCACCGCAGTCTTGCCGACGCCGGGTGCGCCCACCAGGATCGGGTTGTTCTGCCGGCGCCGGAGCAGGATGTCGATGCACTGGCGGATCTCGCCGTCGCGACCGACGATGGGGTCGATGCGCCCGGCCCGGGCGTCGGCGGTCAAGTCCTGGGTGTACTGGTCCAGCACCGGGTCTTGTTTCTGGGGAGGCTCGCCGGGTTTGGCCGGGCGCACGCCACCGACATGTTCACGGGAGCTTTCGGTCCACTCCAATAGGTGGGCGCGCAGGGCGTCGCGGGGAATGCGCAGCAACGACGAGGCGCTGTTGAGCAGCAGGCTGCGGCGCTCATCACGGTCCAGCAGGGCCAGCAGCAACAGCCCGGAGCGGATGCTGTCCAGGCCCAGTACGCTGGCCTGGACCACGGCGTCTTCCAACAGGCCGATGGTTTGCGCCGATAAGGCGGGTGTGCGGGTGCTGCCGGATTTGAACAGGTCCAGTGCCTTGTTGGTTTCCGTTGCCACCGCGTCACGCTCCAGACCGAAACGTGGCAGCAGGCAGGCAAAATCACCGCCCTCGATGTCGAGCAGTTCCAACAGCAGGTGCTCGATTTCCACGTAGTGGTGGCTGCGCTGCATGCAACGTTGCGCGGCCCGTTCCAGGGCGCGGCGGTTGTCCGGGTTGAGGCGTCCGATCAGGCTGGCCAGTTCCATTTCAGGCAATCTCCGGCTGACGAAGGCGGGTTTCGATCCGTTGCACGGCGAGGGTTGGCTGGTGTTGCAGGCCACCGTTCCAGTTCAGCCGTGGCGCTGCCTGGCGGTCCAGTTGCAGCGGGCCGGCGCCGCGGATCAGCAACACCAGGGTGCAATCCAGGTCGGGGCCGAAGTACAGGGCGTAGAGACTGGCGAGCAGCGGATGGGTTTCGCCGTTGGGCAGCAGTCCGCTGGCCTGGCCCGTGGTCAGCGGGCCGAGGGTCAGGCGCACGCCGGCATGTTCGTCCCAGACGTGGCTGCCGGCCACCGCGTTGCGGCCCAGGCACAGGTTGCGCCCGCCCGGTTGCAAGCGGCTGCGGCTGGCCGGCGGGATTTCACGCCAGCCACCTTCGTAGGCCGTCAGCTCCACGGGCAGCCCGAACTGTTCACGGACAATCGCCGCAAACCCGTCCAGGGAGCGCCGGCCATCGGCGTACAGCGCGGTGCAGGCCAGTACCGCCGAGTCTGGGGCGGCCTGGCGCTCCTGCAAGGCCTTGGGCAGCAGGCCGGTCAACGCCCGCAGTTGCGCGTGTACGGCGGACGATCCCGGGGCAGTGAAACCCAAGGCGATGCGATGTTTGCGCATCACCTTGTAAAGCAGGCTGAGCAGGCGATGCTGGAACAGGTCGAGGAATTCCGCGGGGGCATGATCCTTCGCCCGGGCTCGTTGTTGCAGCCATTCCTGGTAGGCGTAGGGCAACGGGCCGTCGGGGCCGCCGAGGCCGAAAATCGGCGTGGTCAGGGTTGGCGGCAGGCCGGGTTCCTGGCCCAGGCTTTCCACTTCGCTGGCGGCGAACAGCGGCGTCAAGGGCCCGCGCAGGCGCAAGGCTTCGGCGTGCGGCGCGGTGCCGCTGCCCAGGGGCTCGGCCTGGGGATGTTCACGTTCGAGCAACAGCAAGGCCTGGAGCCATTCGAAGCGTTGCGGGTCGCGCCGCAGGCGCTGGCTCAGGTTCAGAGCACCAGGGGTTTCCCGGCTTGGGGTTGCCATGTCTTCACCTCCTTGTCGGACTGGACCAGCACGGTGCGCACGAAGCGATTGGCGGTGGCGTAAAGGGAAAAGAATTGCGCCAGTACCCCGGAGAACAGCACGGCGCTGCTACCGACGAAGTGTTGCGGATCCAGTTGCAGGCGCACCTCCAGGCCATTGCGCCAGCCGCGCCAGGCGTCTTCGCCGACATGGGCGATGACCCGGTCGCAACTCAGCCCCGATACCCCTTCGATCTGGCGATGGGCGCTGGCCTCGTCCCGCAGGTTGTGCAATTGGAGGATCTCGCTCAGTGCGTCCAATGCCTGGGGGCCTTCGACCAGCGACAAATGGTTGAGGGTCAATTGCGACACCAGTCGCCAGCGCGATTCGCCGTCCAGGCGCGGCAGGCTTTGCGGGCTGGGTGGGTTGCGCAGGCGCGCCCAGGCCACCGGCCCCGGGCGCTCGAAACCCAGCGGGGTACCGGCCGGCAGGCTCTGGGCCAGGTGGCGGTTGGTGCACAGCAGTTCGGCGGTGAGGCTGTAGTCGCGGGTTTCGGCCAGCGGGTCGAACTGGGTGTCCACCAGGCTGACCATCAAGTCGGTGCCCAATCGGTTCGGGCTCATGCCACTGACCCGTCGCGCATGCCAATAGCAGGTCTGGTCGCTGCCATGCTGGCTTCCGTAATAGGCCGGCACTTTGCGCACGCCCTGGCTGGACATGGCGCGCATGCCACGGATGCTGTGGATCTCGACGCTGTTTTCCCGATGACTGTCGGCCACCAACCGGTACTCGCTGCGGGTGCCATCCGGGCGCAGCGGCTCGGAAGTCCTGGGAAACAGGTTGATCACCGGCGTGCAGCCCAGGGCGATGTCGCTGGCCTGGAGCGGCAGGCGGCTGGTGGGAGGGCGGTCGAAAACGATGTACAGGTACAACGACGGACTGTCGCTGGTGGCGCCGGCCAGTGGCAGATCGAAGAAGCCGAATTTATCCGGGAAGGCAAAGTACTCCGCCAGCAGGCGCATGCCGGGATGTACGCCGTCTTCATCCGGCAGCAAGACCTGGTCATTGGCGAAGCCGACGATCTGTGGCAAGCCTGTCAGCGACGCCGGCACGCTGCCCGGCGCACCGGCCAGGACCTCGATGGCGTGCGCGCCCAGCAGGTCGTACAGCCCGGCGTTGATGATCGGTGACGCCGCCAGGTGTACCCGCAGCGAGTCGATTCCCAGCGTCGACCACTGGCTTTCGCCCAGGCACCGCAGCTCCAGGCGCAAGGCCGAGCGTGCCCGGACCACGCCGGTCAGCGCCTGGGTTTCGTCGCTGCCCAGCAGCAATGCCTCGCTGATTTCAACCGGCCACAGATGCACGGCGGCGGTGGTCCGAAAATGAATGCTCTGGCCTTTGTCCGTAGTGACGAACAACGGTGTGTCGCGGGGCAGCGGGTAGCCCTCGTTCAAGTTGCCTTTGCTGGGGTCGGGTTCGAACTGCACGATGGCGCACGACGGCAAGGGGCGCATGGCCAACGGGTAAAGCTGTTCGAGCAGGGCATCGCTGAATTCGGCGTAGTCGTCGTCCAGCCGGCGTTGCAAGCGGGCGGCCAACAGGGCGAAACCTTCCAGCAGGCGCTCGACATGCGGGTCGGGGCATTCGCCCGGAGACAACTCCAGGCGCCGGGCGACCTTGGGGTAGCGCTCGGCGAACAGGCTCCCGGCGTGCCGCAACCAGGTCAGTTCGCGTTGGTAATAGTCCAACAGTTGCGGGTCAATCGAGTCGCTCATGTCGTACCTCAAGGCCGTCGCCGGCGTGCTCGATGACAAAGGCCACGGGCCAGGCATGCTGGTCGCC
Source organism: Pseudomonas fluorescens (assembly GCF_001623525.1). Taxonomy (NCBI): domain Bacteria; kingdom Pseudomonadati; phylum Pseudomonadota; class Gammaproteobacteria; order Pseudomonadales; family Pseudomonadaceae; genus Pseudomonas; species Pseudomonas fluorescens. Next base: position 624,736 of record NZ_CP015225.1, read on the forward strand.
GCGCAGCTCGCCCAACAGCCGTATGCACAGTTGCTGCGGACGGCCCGGCACCGGGCAGACCTCGACCTCGCCCAGGCGCAGGCGAGGTTCGAAGCAGGTGATGGCCTGGCGGATTTCCCGGGTCAGTTGGCGGCGGTCATCGCTGCGCTGCTGTTGCAGCGCGGTCCAGTCGGCGATGCCGTAGTCCAGGATGCTCGGCGGTTCGGTCAGCGCCCGTGGGCCGCGTCGGGTATTGAACAGGCGCGACAGTTCGGCATGCACCGAGTCTTGCAACGCCTGGCGGTCGAACGCCCGCCCGGTATCGTCCGCCGGGCTGGCCAGGCGTTCGAACAGGGGCGGGCGCAGCCCGAAGCCAGCCATGGGCGTGGTTTCCCTACTTGGTCATTTTGTTGGCGGCCAGGTCCCAGGTCGTGCCCGCCGTGCCTTCCTTGGTGCCGTCGTCTTTCTGCGCGGTGAGCTCCCATTTGATCTTGGTGAAGTTCAGCGACAGGGTTTCCACCGGTTTGCCGCCGGTGCCGCCGCTGACACTGACGTTGGACAGCACGACGTTGGTCAGGGTGTAGACGATGAACGGCATGATCTGGCCGCTGCCTTCGGCGGCGTTGCGGCCGATGGTGATGACGGCCTGCGGGATCGGCTTGCCGGCGCAGCAATACTCGTTGAGCGAAGGGGTGGAGCTGTCGATGAATTTAGTCAGGGTGAATTCGCCGATATGGGGCCGACCGGAGGTGCGCTCCGAGTTGCTGACGTCGTTGGTGACCTGCATCGCCACGTTATGGCTGTAGGACATGACCTCGATCTTGTCCGTGAAACCCTCCAGCAGGCTGTCGCCCTTGATGTCGCCGCCGAGGTCGAGAATGATTGCATCCATTGTGTGGAACTCCTGAAGAAGACAAGTAGGTGGTACCCAATACCCCTAGAAACGAATGCCGAACCCCTGTGGCGAGGGAGCTTGCTCCCGCTGGGCTGCGCAGCAGCCCTAAAAAACAGGGCCGCTTCGCGCCCCAGCGGGAGCAAGCTCCCTCGCCACATAGCCACATAGCCACATAGCCACATAGCCACAAGCGGTCAGGCAGCTACCGGTGGCGGCAATGTCGCCACCAGGCGAATCGAGGCGGTCAGCTCCTCCAGCTGGAAGTGTGGCCGCAGGAACACCGTGGCCTTGTAGGCCCCTGGCTTGCCGGCCACTTCCGTCACGTCCACTCGCGCTTCGCGCAACGGGTACTGCGCCTTGATTTCTTGTGGCGCGTTGTCGTTGATCAGCACGTAGTCGGCGATCCAGTTGTTGAGGTAGGTCTGTACGTTGTCGCGGGTCATGAAACTGCCGACCTTGTCACGCATGATCACCTTCAGGTAATGGGCGAAGCGCGAGGCCGCGAGCACGTACGGCAACATCGCCGAGATCCGCGCGTTGGCGTTGGCCTCGTTGGTGTTGTAGACCTTGGCCTTGTTGGTGGTCTGGCCGCCGAAGAACACCGCCACGTCGCTGTTTTTCTTGTGGCACAGGGAGATGAAGCCCAGGTCGTTGAGTTCTTTTTCGCGACGGTCGGTGATCGCCACTTCGGTCGGGCATTTGAGCGACAGATCCCCGGAACTGGTGCGGAACGTATGGGCCGGCAGGCCTTCGACCGCGCCACCGCCCTCGGCCCCGCGAATGGCTGCGCACCAGCCATATTTGGCGAAGGCTTCGGTGATGCGTTGCGCCAGGGTCCAGGCGGCGTTGCCCCACAGGTATTTGCTGTGGTCCGTGCCGTTGACGTCTTCGACGTAGTTGATGCCTTCCACCGGCAGCGTGTCCGGGCCGTACGGCAGGCGCAGCAGGAAGTGCGGCAGCACCAGCGACACGTAGCGCGAGTCTTCGCTTTCACGGAAGGCGCGCCACTTGATCAGCTCCTGGCTCTCGAAAATCTTCGACAGGTCCCGGGGGATCGCCAGTTCGGTGAAGCTGGTCATGTCGAACAACCGCGGGCTGGCGGCGGCAATGAACGGGGCGTGCGCGGCGGCGGCGACGTTCGAGAGTTTTTCCAGCAGGCCGATGTCCTGGGGATGCCGGCCAAAGGTGTAGTCACCTACCAGCAGGCTGAACGGGTGCCCGCCGAAGGTGCCATATTCTTCCTCGTAGATCTTCTTGAACAGTGCGCTCTGGTCGAATTCGACGGCTTTTTCCAGATCGTTCTGCAGTTCTTTTTGAGTGACGTTGAGCAGGCGCAATTTGAGCCGAGTGCTGGTCTCGGTGTTTTGCACCAGCAGGTGCAGGCCGCGCCAGGAGGCTTCGAGTTTCTGCAGGTCAGGGTGGTGCAGCACTTCGTTGAGCTGGGCGCTGATCAATTGGTCGATCTGGCTGATGCGGTCGTTGATCATCGCCACGGTGTCCTTGTCGATGGCCATGCCTTCGTCGAGGACCTGGGTGGCGAATTCGGCCAGCATGTCGCGGGCGTAATCTTGCTGGCTGTCGTCGTGGGCCATGCGGCCTTCGGCGATGATCTTGTCCAGCAGGGACAGGGTCTGGGTCGTGCTCTCGCTGGTTTGAGCGCTGGATGAAGCAGGCATGGTGTTATCTCCCTTAATGATGCGCGCGATCAGGCCTGTGGTTCGGCCGGGGCAGGGTCATCGTTGGCGGCCACGGCGGGCAGCTCTGGCGGTACGTCCTGGGGACGCGCCGACTTGATCTCCTGCAGGCCTTCGGTGTTGGCGATCACGTCGCGCAGCAGCTTGTCCAGGTCGTCGTTGCCATCGAGTTTGGTCAAAAGATCCCGCAGGCGTTGGCGCGCTTCGAACAACCGACGCAACGGCGTGACCTGCTCCACGACCTTGACCGGGTCGAAGTCGTCGATGTGGCGGAAGTTGAGTTCGATGTTGAGCTTGCTGTCGTCGCCGCTGAGGGTGTTGTTCACCTGGAGCGTGGCGCGGGGGGAGATGGAGGCGAGCACCTCGTTGAAATTATCCCGATCGATTTCGGTAAAGCGCCGCTCATTGAGCTTGGGCAGCGGGTCCAGTGGCTTGCCTGAAAGGTCGGCCAGAATGCCGACCACCAGTGGCAATTCTTTTTTCTCGATGGCGTTGCCGATTTCCACGTCATAGGTGATCTGGACGCGGGGAGGACGGACTCTGTCGAGCTTGTGCTGGGTACTTTCTGCCATGGCGGCCGACTCCGATGCATGTGTGGGCGCAATGCATCGGGAGTCCCGCTCATCGCATTCCCTTGCTGATCCACAGGTTGCAAATGGACGGCAGAAAACCTGTCATTCCCTTGACGAACCTGGCGCATTCGACCGTGTGGGTCGAACTACCCAAGACGCTAGAACAGGTCTATAAAAAAGCAAGCAAAAACAATTTTTGACCGCTGAGAAAAGGAAGATTCATTTTGCGTGGGTTTTTTTTCGGATTTCTTTTGAGCCTGGCGCTCACCGGTTGCTCGCTTTTTGCCCCCAGCGTCGACCTGGACAGCCTGACCCTGGACGTCGCGCCGCGTGCCAATGACGACACGCCGATCGCCGTGGACTTCATCGCGGTGAACGACCCGGACCTGCTCAAGCAGCTGTCGGGCATCACCGCCAGCCAATGGTTCGCCGAGCGCGAACAGTTCCAGCGCGACTATCGTCAACTCATGTCGGTGTGGGGGCTGGAGCTGGTTCCGGGGCAATTCATCGACCGCCAACCCTTTCCGTTGGAGGGCCGGCGCGCCGCTGGACTTTTGGTCTTCGCCAGCTATAACACTCCCGGAGCCCACCGGCTTCGGCTGGACGATCAGCGCCAGGCCTGGCTGAAGTTCGACAGTCGGGAGATGACCCTCGTCAATGATGGGGCACGATGACAGCCAGCCTTGAGTGACCGCGGGCCGCCGAGCGCGGCGAATTGGGATGTCGAAGGGAGTCGTATGAGTCTGTTACCTGACGCGGTGTGCTGGCATGAGGGCATGCAATTGCTGCCCCAGCATTTTCAATTGCAAGGGCTGCGTGCCGAGGCCCTGGCTGCGTATTTTGCCGGGGCCTGCAACCCTTGGTTCTGGGGTGTCAGCCAGTTGGAAGTCGATCCTTCGGCCCTCAGCGCCGGCCAGGTGCGGCTGCTGCAATTGCAGGGCACCTTGCCGGACGGCCTGCCGGTCAACCTGCAGGCCGGTGTCGGGCCGCCCCTGGAGTTGGACATCGGCGAGGCGATCGACAAGACCGACGACGCCACCGTGACTGTGTACCTGGCCGTCAGCCCGTTGTGGCGTGCCGGGCAATTGGTGCCGCTCAAGGGGCGCCTGCAATCGGTGGTCGGCGAGGCGTTGCCGGACCTCACCAGCGGTGCATTTCCCGAGTCGATCACCGTCTGGCGACCCAACCCGAGGCTGTGCACGCAACTGAGCAAGGCGGATTCGATCTGCCTGCCGCTGTTGCGCATCCGCAAGGAGGGCGGTGGCTTCTGGCGCGTGCCCTACACCCCGCCGACGCCGATCCTGTTGCCGGAGTCGGCCCTCGGTCGCCGGGTCGCCGGGGTGTGCGCCCGGGCCCGGGAAAAGTGCATGTTTCTCGCTGGTCGCTTGCGCCAGGCCCAGGCGGCTGGCAACCAGGACGATGCCATGGAGATCCGTCGGCAATTGACCGCCTTGTGGGCGCGCTTGCCGGAAGTCGAAGGCGCGCTGAACACTCGGGTGGCGACACCCCAGGCGCTCTACGGTTTGCTGCTGGGGCTGGCCGGGAGCTGGTCGGCCCTCGATCCACTGGCGGGCGTCCCGGCCTTCGCACCGCTGGATTTCCTCGAATTGCAGCGCGGCTACGAGCCGTTGCTCGACTGGCTGGAAACCACCCTGGAACTGGTTCGCGCCGGCTATCGCAGCCTGGCCTTCGAGCGCAATGAGCAGGTCTTCTCGATCCAGTTGCCTGACGACCAACCGGACCAACGCCTGGTGATCGGCCTGCGCATGCCCAACGGCGCCAGCGAGCAGGCGGCGGGCGAGTGGTTGCGTGGGGCGATCATCGCGTCGGCGCGGCACATCCCGCTGCTGAGCCGACAACGCATGAGCGGTCTGCCTCACCAGGCCATGAGCCGCAACGAACAGGTGGCCTACAGCGTGGGCGACGACACCCGTTTGTTTGTGGTGGCCGCCAGCGGCCAATGGTTCGACGCGCAATTGCCGCTGCACATCGTGGCGCCGGCATCGGCCCAGGCCAGCAGCCCGTGGCAAGTGGTGTTGTTCGTGGCGCAAGCCAGTGAAAGTGCCTGATCGCAAAAGGGGAGTCGTATGCCTGATGGAAGTGGCGGGGCGGTTCGGAGTCTGCATGAGGCGCCGCTGAGCAGCGCTTTTCGCCAGGCCTGGCTGAAGTGGTCCCAGGAATGGCAAGACTTGCCCAAGGACAGCGACCCTGCGGTATTGGTCAATCGGGTGGTGGAGTTTTCCGGGCGCAGCGCCCAGCGTCTGTGGCGGGTGGCCTTCGCCACCGTCGGCGATGCCGCTACCGAGCAGGTCAAGTCGCTGGTCTACGCCTTCGTGGCGCTGGTGGACGAAACCTTGCTGTTCAGCCCTTGGCCCGGACAACTGGCCTGGCAGCAGCACCCCCTCGAATCACGCATGTATGCCAGTCGCCAGGCCGGTGAGCGCTTGCCGGCGGCGATCAAGAAACTACTGGACGAGCAGATGCCCGGCACCCGGGACCTGGCGAATGTTTACCTGCAGTGCTTGATCCTCGGGTTCCAGGGGCGATTGCGTGGCGAGCCCGGCCAGGTTCAGCATGAGAAATGGCGCCTGGCGTTGTTCACGTTTGCCTGGCAGCACGAACCCGATTATGTCGATGTCAGCCAGCGCCTGGCGCTGTCTGCGGCGACGCCGCCAATGCGCATGCCGGTGCAGCAATCGCTGCCGGACGGCTTTCGCCTGGGGCTGGCGATCCTGGCGATGGTGTTGTTGCTGACCGGGTTGGGGCAGGTGTTCTGGCGTGACATTCGTTTGGAACTCGAACCGGTGTTGCAACTGAACGAGTCGGCGGTGGTCCAGGAGCAGGACTCATGAGCCCGCTGAGCATCGTTGCCCTGGTGGTGCTCGCCATCGTCGTGGTGGTGTTGATCGCGGCCCTGATCTGGTGGCTGCGGACCCAAGGCGGGGCGGCGATTCGCAGTTTCTATGGGGCGGTGCGCCGCATGGAGCAGGAGCAGGGCACCCGGGACCGCTATCAGATGCCTTGGCTGATGATGCTCGGCAACGAAACCGACGGCGCCCAATTGTGCGCTCAATGGCGCTTGCAACCGACCGACAAGGCCGCCTGGTTCGGGCGCTGGTTTTCCGATGCCGAGGGTTCGGTGCTGGTGGTGCCCCAGGCGTTGTTCCTGCCCGATGAAGGCATGAACCGGCAACGGGGTAACTGGTGGCGCCTGTTGGGGCTGATGTTGCGCTTGCGCAGCAAACGACCATTGGATGCGGTGATCTGGACCGTGCCGTTCAGCACTCTCGATGACATCGAACACACCACCGAACTGAGCCTCAAGGTCCGGCGGTGCTTTATCGACCTGTTGCAACGGTTCGGCCTCAGCCTGCCGGTGTACGTGGTGATCTGCGGGATGGAAGAGCTGCCCGGGGTCCAGGAACTGGTCAGCGCGCTGCCCGCCGAGGCGCGTGAATCGATGCTGGGCTGGTCCTCGCCCTATTTGCCGGATGCGGCCTGGCAGTCGCAGTGGAGTGACCAGGCCCTGGACCAGGTCAACGCGGCGCTGTCGCAGTCGATCATCGAGATCGGTGCGCTGTCGGGGCAATTGGGCAGCGATCTTTATGGCTTGCCGGAGCGCTTCGAAGGCTTGCGACGGGCCTTGCAGATCCTGCTGGAGCCAGTGTTCCAGGGCAATGCCCAAGGCGAAGCGCCGCGTTGTCGCGGGGTGTATTTCACTGCCAGCCAGGCGCCGGCTGTCAGCGGTGATGGTTTGACCGCCGCCGAAAGTGTCCAGCGCCAAACCGTGTTCGCCCGGCAATTGTGGTCACGACGGCTGGTGGCCGAGCGTGGCTTGGCCCAACCTGTGCCGCGGCTGTTGCGCCTGCGCCAGCGCGGGCATCGGTTGGTCGCAGCGGTGGCGTTGGTGGTGGGCCTGGTCTGGTTGGGTGGCATGGTCTGGGTCTGGCACGATTCGGTGGAGGAAGCCGAAGGGCTGTCGCGCTTGATCCTCAGCACCCATAAGAACCACCTCGTGGTCGACCCTGACGAACCGCAGCTGGAACCGACCCGGCACAACGTGCAGAACTACTGGAACATGCTGGAAAAGGCCCCGCGCTGGCGCTTTGTCTCGGTGGTCTTTCCCACTTCGTGGTTCTCTTCCGTGGACACGCAACTGGAGAATGGGGTGCGCCTGACTGCTCGGCACCATTGGATATTGCCTCTGCGGGACCTGCTCAATTCAGACCTGGAACAGCTCAAATCCATCCGCAACACCGAGCGACGGGGCAATGTGGAGAACGAAGACCCGGCGCAATGGCAGAGCTATGTGAAGGCCAAGGCGCTGGTGGACCTGGCGGTACGCCTTGAACAGCACAACCAGATGTTCAGCCAGGTGGTGAACGATCCCAAGGCACCGCTGGACGAGCTGGTGCAACTGAGCAACACCGCCTTGTCCCTGGGGCTCAACACCGGCACCTTGAGCCGCGCACATTTCTACAACCGGGTGCTGTTCGATGCCGGGAACAGCGATTTGAAAGGGTTGGACCTGAATGCCGCGCGCCCGGTGATCTCCGATAATTTCACCGGCCTGATGCAGCGCTGGCTGGACCATTACTTTCTGGCGGACAACTTCGTGCGCCAGGCCGGTTACCTCAAGCTGCACCTGCAACGGCTGGAGGCCGGCAGTGGCAATTCGTTGAGTGAACTCGAAGACCTGATGGCGCTGATCGACGATTTGCAGACCCTGGTCAGCCTGACCAACTCGGCCTGGGGGCGAGGCAAGGGCCAGGACCTGGTGCCCGGCTACAGCCAGATGCTGGACAAGGTCAGCCACAGCACTTTGCTGGGGCCGGATATCGAGCAGGACCTGCAGAGCCAGGCGGCGAAGTTGCAGCAGAGCTTTCGTGACCAATGGATCGTCCAGACCGGCTCCCGGGACAATCTGCTGGTGCAACAGGGCAGCGGTCTGCTGGTCTTGCAGGACCATGTCACGGCGCTGGACGGTGCGGTGCAGGCGCTGTTCAAGCGCGACTTCGTGGCGTTGGCCATGCAGAAGGATCCGTCGGACAGCAACCCCGATGCGATGGGCCAGGGCGATGGCAGTGATGATTTCAGTGTCGCCCTGAACTACTTCGCCAGCTACAAGAGCTATGCCAGCGAAGAACTGCCGCGCATTCCGCCGGATTACCGTGACGCGCTGATGCAGGCCGCCGAAGGCGCTGCGGCCCGGGCCATGTGGTTGAGCCTGGATGAAAGCGACGCGTCGTTGCCCGGCATGGGCTTCAATGTACAAACGACCCAGGCCGTGGCGCTGCAAAAAGCTTTCATGGATGTGCATCGCGGCGACCTGGCGATCCGTTTCCAGCGTCTGCTCAATCGCCGGGCATTGGCGCAGATCAAGAGTGGCCTGGACGAAATCGATGCCCAGCCGCTGTTCAGCCAACGGGCCGATGTCCAGCGCTGGGACGGTTCGAAGAACTTCGGCTTGCAGCTGTACGGTGCCAGCGATCCACAAGACTTGAAGCTGAGCCTGAGCCAGCAGTTCGGCGTGATGCTGCAGGTCGCCGAACAGCGAATGCCCGCCCTGGAATGGCTGATCGTCCAGCAGGACAACCTGTCGGCCCTGGAACACGATCAGGTGGCACGCTTCATGGCCCTCAACGATGAATTGCTCAAGTACAAGAACCAGAACCCGGCCAGTTCGGCGGCCCAATTGGAGCAATTGGTCAGCCGGGACTTCATCGCCATGGACACCACGTCCTGCGCGCAGATCTTGCAGACCGCCAGCCTGCCCAGCGGGCGCGGCGACCTGGCCCAGCGCACGGTCGCGTTGCAGCAGGGTGCCCTGCAACGGTGCCTGTACCTGCAACAGAACCAGGCCGCGAGCGCCTGGAATGACGTGGCCAACTATTTCAATCAGTACCTGGCCGGGCGCTTCCCATTTTCTCAGGATGTGCGGGCCAGCGATGCCGACCCGGCGCGTGTCCAGCATTTGCTGGAACTGATCGACACGCGCCTGCCCCTGGCCCAGGCCGGGCTGACGTTGAGCCAGACGCCAGAGCGGCTGGCGGCCGAGGATTTCCTCAACCGTTTGAAACAGGCCGGTACTTGGCTCGGGCCGCTGTTCGTAAGGGACAAGAGTGGCATCCTGGGGGTGGAAATGGACGTGCGCTGGCGCACCGATCGCGATGAAGAGCGCGGCGCCGACCAGGTGATCGCCTGGAGTCTGGACGCCGGCAATCAACAGATCAGCTACCCCGGCGGCGGCCAGCAGAACCTGCGCTGGATGGTCGGCCAGCCCGTGCGCCTGACCTTGCGCTGGGCCCGCAACGGCTACCAGCGTCCGGCCAATGACCCATTGCAACCGAACCTGGTGGTGCGCGACCTGGAGGCCGGCTGGGAGTACCAAGGGCCGTGGTCATTGCTGCGCCTGATGCGCTCGCTGGGATCGGCCCAGCGCCAGCCGAATGTCGACTACACCGATTTTCCCCTGGCCCTGCAACTGCCGGTCACCGCCCAGACCCAGGCCCGCACGGCGGAACAGACACTGATGTTCGTGCGCCTGTCGTTGATGAGTCAGGGCTCCAAGCTGCCGTTGTCGATCCCGCCGCTGCCGACGCGGGCGCCCCGTTCACCTTTCATGGCGACCGCATCGAGCCCCGCCATCGCCACCCGTGAGGAGGGCCTGTGAGCTTGCCGATATCGCCTTTGCCTGAGTTGGTCACTCAGTTGCTCGAGCCGATCAGCGCCGAGTCGCCCTGTGGCCCCGACCTGCGCTACGAACCGGAATACGACCAACTGCGCGAATTGCGCCGGGAGGATGACACCAGCTTGCCCACCGGTGTGTGGCAGTCGTCGATCAAGCGCGCCCTGTGGCCGGACTTGGAACGGCTCGCGACCACGTTGCTGCTGGAGCGCAGCAAGGACTTGATGATCAGTGCCTGGCTGGGGGAGGCCTGGCTGCATATGGCCGGGCTGGAGGGATTGCCGGGCAGCCTGGCATTGGTGGCGGGGCTGTGTGAGCGTTATCCGGAGCAGTTGCACCCCCAGGCCGAGGAAGGCGACCAGTCGTGGCGGGTGATCCCGCTGGAGTGGCTGGCCCGTCGCTACAGCGAAGTGCTGCTGACGCGGGTGCCGTTGTTCGACGGTCGGGAACAGGCCTTCGCCGCTTTCTGCCTGGACGACTGGCAACGCTTGCAGCGCCAGCAAGTGTTGGTCAACGACAGCAAGAACGCCAAGGCCTCGGCCGAAGCGGCGCGCAACGATCAAAAGAAACTCGCCGAACTGATTCGCAACACACCCTTGTCGTTCTGGCTGCATCGCCAAGGCAGCCTGATGTTGAGCCTGCAACACCTGCAACGGCTCGAAGCCTGGAGCGACGCTTACCTGGGCAACCTGGCCCCGGGCTACAAATCCCTGCAGGACGTGATGCAGGCCTTGCTGGCACTGGTAGAGGAGTTCATCGCGATGCACCCACAGCAACCCACCGTCGCGCCGGTGCAAACGCCCCCGCCGTCCACGACGTCGACGTCCCAGGCGCAGGTGGCACCCGCCCAGGTCTTCCAGGAGCCGGCCAATCGTGAAGAGGCCTATCGACAGTTACTGGTCATCGCCGGTTACCTGGCTCGTACCGAACCCCACAGCCCGGTGCCCTACCTGATCCGGCGCGGCGTGGAGTGGGGCAACAAGCCGTTGAGCGAGTTGTTGGGTGAACTGATCAGTGCCGATGCCGAATCCCGGCGCTTATGGACGTTATTGGGCGTTCTTTAACGCTCCTCGCCGGGCCACGGCACTGGCGTCAACACCGGTTTACCGGAAAAGAACGCGGTCAGGTTCTGGCCCACCAGCTCTACCATGGCGCGGGTCGCTTCTGGCGACAGGCCGGCCACATGGGGCGTGAGGACGACGTTGGGCAGGTTTTTCAGCGCCTGCGGCACCTCGGGCTCGTGATCGAACACATCCAGGGCCGCTCCGGCGATTCGCCGATGTTCCAGGGCGCTGATCAGATCGGCGGTGGCAACCACGCTGGCCCTGGCGACGTTCACCAGGAACCCTTTAGGGCCGAGCGCATCGAGGGTCTGCTTGTTGATCAGTTGCCGGGTATCCAGGCCACCTGGCGTGGCGACGATCAGGAAGTCCGAAACCCGCGCCAGTTCCGTAGGAGTGGCGCAGAAGGTGTAGGGCACGTCATTGCGCACCCGGCGGTTGTGATAGCTGATACTCATGTCAAAGCCCAGGGCGGCCCGTTTGGCGATCGCCATGCCCACCGCGCCAAGGCCCAGCACGCCCAGCCGCTTGCCCGCCAGGGAAGGGCGCGCAACCCTTGGCCATTCGCCCCGCCGCAGGGCGGTATCGGAATGGGGTATGTCGCGCACCAACGCCAGCAACAGTGCCATGGCATGGTCAGCCACCGACGACGCGTTGACCCCGGCGCCGTTGGTGACCACGATGCCCCGATGGCGCGCGGCCTGCAGGTCTACTTGTTCGTAACCGGCACCGATCACGCAGATGATTTTCAGGTTGGGCAGGGCGGCGATCTCTTCCTCCGTCAGGCCCAGGGGGCCGCGGGTCAGTACTGCGCTGAAGCGTTCACCGTGTTCGAAAATCGCCGTCTTGCGTTCGGCAGGCGTGGGCGCCAATTCCAGGTGGTAACCCTGCTTCTCGAGGATCGGCAGGTATTCATTGACGGTTTCAACCAGTACCAGAACGGTTGCGGTCATGCTGGGCTCCTGTAGGTGCTGGGGCGATTTCAAGTATTCAACCTGATTGTAGGAGCCGGGGGCAGGGGGGCTTGGCTTTTTATTATGTGCATTTCGGATTTTGTTGACGGGGTACCTATCCATTGCTGCGGTCACGGCTGCTTAGGGTTGCGCCCTGACAGCCGGCCTGGCTCTGGCGGCTCTACTCGCTCCCACAGGGAATGCAGGGATAATTCCATGACAGCGATCTGATACGCATAACCGCTCCTCAGCTAAGTCTTTGCTTCTGCTCGTGAATCCCGGACAATCGCGCCCCTGTTTCGGCCAGGGCGCTGCCTGTCGGGTTTTTCCGACTCGTCCCGGCCGGGTGCATGTGACCGGAATACGGAGATCCGCCCGGATGAATGATCAGGCCAATAGCGTCGAAGAGCGCTTTGAAACGACAGTCCCAGCCACCCTCAGCCAATGGAGTCGCCAGGACACCACGTGGATGCTGGGCCTGTTTGGCACCGCCATCGGTGCAGGTACTCTGTTTTTACCCATCAATGCGGGCCTGGGCGGCTTCTGGCCGTTGCTGATCCTGGCTGTGCTGGCGTTCCCCATGACGTTCTATGCCCACCGAGGCCTGACCCGTTTCGTGTTATCCGGCCGCGACGGCGCGGACATCACCGAGGTGGTGGAAGAACATTTCGGCCTCAAGGCCGGTGCGCTGATCACGCTGTTGTACTTCTTTGCCATTTTCCCGATCCTGCTGATCTACAGCGTGGCGTTGACCAACACGGTGGGCAGTTTCCTGGAACATCAGTTGCATATCCAGCCGCCTCCTCGGGCTGTGCTGTCCCTGATGCTGATCCTGGGCCTGCTGGCCGTGGTGCGTTGCGGTGAGCAGGCGATCGTCAAGGCCATGAGCCTGATGGTCTATCCGTTCATCGTTGCGCTGCTGTTTCTGGCGGTGTTCCTGATTCCGCACTGGAGCGGCGGCATCCTGACCACGGCGTCCACGCCGCCTGAACCATCGGCCCTGCTGCATACCCTGTGGCTGGCGATTCCGGTGATGGTGTTCTCGTTCAACCATTCGCCGATCATTTCGGCGTTTGCGGTGGACCAGAAGCGTCGTTATGGCGCCAATGCCGAGGAACGCAGTTCGCAGATCCTGTCGCGCGCCCATGTGCTGATGGTGGTGATGGTGCTGTTCTTCGTGTTCAGTTGCGTGCTGACCCTGTCCCCGGCGCAACTGGCCGAGGCCAAGGCGCAGAACCTGTCGATTCTGTCGTACCTGGCCAACCATTTCAGCAACCCGACCATTGCCTTTGCCGCACCGCTGATTGCCTTCGTCGCCATCTCCAAATCGTTCCTGGGGCACTACATTGGCGCCAGCGAAGGCCTCAAGGGCCTGATCGTCAAGAGTGGCCGCCGCCCGGCGCCCAAGACCCTCGACCGCCTGACGGCGGCGTTCATGCTGGTGGTGTGCTGGATCGTCGCCACGCTTAACCCGAGCATCCTGGGCATGATCGAAACCCTGGGCGGCCCGGTCATCGCAGCCATCCTGTTCCTGATGCCGATGTACGCCATCCGCAAAGTCCCAGCCATGGCCCGCTATCGCGGTCAGGCCTCCAATGTCTTCGTTGTGTTGGTGGGTTTGGTGGCGATTACGGCGTTGGTCTACTCCCTGATCGCCTGACCGGCCCACACTGGCTGTGGTGGCGAGCACAAATCTGCCAATCGCCACCATTCCCCGGTGGCGAGGGAGCTTGCTCCCGCTGGGCTGCGCAGCAGCCCCCAACCACTTACCTGACACACCGAGTCGTCAGGACTCAGGGCCGCTTCGCGCCCCAGCGGGAGCAAGCTCCCTCGCCACAGGAGATCGGTCTGTCAGATGTACCGACGTTAGTCTGCTCGCGATGGCGGTGATTCGGCTGGCATCGAAATGACAGGCATAAAAAAACGCCGCCCCTCGCAAGAAGGGCGGCGTTTTTCGTCGAGTGTCTAAGCCTTAGGCTTGAACGACCGGGATGTTGGCGTTTGCAGCCGCTTCACGGAACTCGGCGATCTGGTCGAAGCTCAGGTAGCGGTACACGTCCGCTGCCATGCTGTCGATCTTGCCGGCGTATTCCATGTACTCCTCGACGGTCGGCAGGCGACCCAGGATCGAAGCCACGGACGCCAGTTCGGCCGAAGCCAGGTAGACGTTCGCGCCGTCACCCAGGCGGTTCGGGAAGTTACGGGTCGACGTCGACACCACGGTGCTGTTCGGCTCAACGCGTGCCTGGTTACCCATGCACAGCGAGCAGCCTGGCATTTCCATGCGTGCGCCAGCCTTGCCGTAGATGCCGTAGTAGCCTTCTTCGGTGAGCTGGTGAGCGTCCATCTTGGTCGGCGGCGACAGCCACAGACGGGTTGGCAGCTGACCCTTGACCTGATCCAGCAACTTGCCGGCAGCGCGGAAGTGACCGATGTTGGTCATGCACGAACCGATGAACACTTCGTCGATCTTCTCGCCAGCCACGCTGGAGAGCAGACGGGCGTCGTCCGGGTCGTTCGGCGCGCAGAGCACCGGCTCGCTGATGTCGGCCAGATCGATTTCGATGACTTCGGCGTATTCGGCGTCGGCATCGGCTTCCATCAGTTGCGGGTTGGCGATCCAGGCTTCCATCGCTTGGGCGCGACGTTCCAGGGTCCGGGCATCACCGTAGCCTTCGCCGATCATCCAGCGCAGCAGGGTGATGTTCGATTGCAGGTACTCGGTGATCGATTCTTTCGACAGCTTGATGGTGCAACCGGCAGCCGAACGTTCGGCCGAGGCGTCGGACAGTTCGAAAGCCTGTTCCAGGGTCAGGCCTTCCAGGCCTTCGATTTCCAGGATGCGGCCGGAGAAGGCGTTTTTCTTGCCTTTCTTCTCGACGGTCAGCAGACCGTTCTGGATGGCGAAGTACGGAATGGCATGAACCAGGTCACGCAGGGTGATGCCAGGTTTCATTTTGCCTTTGAAGCGCACCAGGATCGATTCCGGCATGTCCAGCGGCATGACGCCGGTGGCAGCGGCGAACGCGACCAGGCCAGAACCGGCCGGGAACGAGATACCCATCGGGAAACGGGTGTGGGAGTCGCCACCGGTACCCACGGTGTCTGGCAGCAGCATGCGGTTCAGCCACGAGTGGATGATGCCGTCGCCCGGACGCAGGGAAACGCCGCCGCGGGTCATGATGAAGTCAGGCAGGGTGTGGTGGGTGGTGACGTCGATCGGCTTTGGATAGGCTGCGGTGTGGCAGAAGGACTGCATCACCAGGTCAGCCGAGAAGCCCAGGCACGCCAGGTCTTTCAGTTCGTCACGGGTCATTGGACCGGTGGTGTCCTGGGAGCCCACGGTGGTCATTTTCGGTTCGCAGTAGGTGCCAGGACGTACGCCTTGGCCTTCTGCCAGGCCACAAGCCTTGCCGACCATCTTCTGCGCCAGGGTGAAGCCCTTGGTGCTTTCAGCTGGGGCTTCAGGTTTCTTGAACAGGTCGAACGCTGGCAGGCCCAGCTCGGCGCGAGCCTTCTCGGTCAGGCCACGGCCAATGATCAGCGGAATACGACCGCCGGCACGGACTTCGTCCAACAGTACGGGGGTCTTCATTTCGAAGGTGGTGATGACTTCGTCGGTACCGTGCTTGCAGACTTTGCCTGCATGTGGGTACAGGTCGATCACGTCGCCCATGTTCATGTTCGAAACGTCGAACTCGATTGGCAGTGCGCCGGCATCTTCCATGGTGTTGTAGAAGATCGGAGCGATTTTGCTGCCGAAGCAGAAACCGCCAGCGCGCTTGTTCGGCACATAAGGAATGTCGTCGCCGAAGAACCACAGCACCGAGTTGGTCGCCGATTTACGCGAGGAACCGGTACCGACCACGTCACCGACGTAGGCGATCGGGAAGCCTTGGCCGCGCATTTCTTCGATCTGCTTCATCGGGCCGGTCTTGCCTTGCTCGTCCGGAACGATGCCGTCACGGGCCATTTTCAGCATGGCCAGGGCGTGCAGCGGGATGTCAGGACGCGACCAGGCGTCTGGAGCAGGGGACAGGTCGTCGGTGTTGGTTTCGCCGGTTACCTTGAACACGCGCAGGCTGATCTTGTCGGCCAGCACCGGGCGCTTCTTGAACCATTCGCCGTCAGCCCAGGATTGCAGCACGGCTTTGGCGTGAACGTTGCCGTTCTTGGCTTTTTCAGCCACGTCGTGGAAGGCATCGAACATCAGCAGGGTGTGCTTGAGTTCTTCGGCGGCTACCGGCGCCAGCTCGGCGTCGTCCAGCAGCTCCACCAGGGTCACGATGTTATAGCCGCCCTGCATGGTGCCGAGCAGTTCAACGGCACGCTTCTTGTCCAGCAGAGGGGATTGGGCCTGGCCCTTGGCCAGGGCGGACAGGAAGCCGGCCTTGACGTAGGCAGCCTCGTCGACTCCAGGCGGAACGCGATTGGTGATCAGGTCAACGAGGAAAGCTTCTTCGCCAGCCGGAGGATTTTTCAGCAGCTCGATCAGGCCTGCGGTTTGTTCGGCGTTAAGCGGCTGGGGAACGATACCCAGGGCTGCGCGCTCTTCGATATGTTTGCGGTAGGCTTCAAGCACAGTTATTACCCTCATCAGTGGTCCCAAATGGGTGTCCGGGACGCTCATCCAGGAACCCACGGTACTCATGCGCGTCGACGGCTTTTTGAGCCATCACGCCAGAGTTTCCGCACGTTCCTCACAGAAGCTGCTTTCAAAGTTTTACGCCTGCAGAACGGGGAGCTGATGAGGGTTGGCGTTGGGCTTTCCCCGCTGGAAAGACCCTTCGCCAACACCGCTCTGAAGGAACGACTGTGCTCGTGACGCTTTGAAAACAGCTTCTAACGGACATTGGCGCCTTAAAAGGCTGGCTGATTCTACGGGAAAAAAAAATTAAAGGTAAGTTGGGCCTGGAAGTTTGAGGGGTGATCAATCTTAGACAAAGGGCTAACATGCCGGCCTGTCCTGCTTTTGCGTGTGCGTTTCCTTATGCCCAACCAGCTCATCAAGACCCCCTGCGTCGGCCTTTGCTCCACTGTCTACGGTGACCTGGTGTGCCGTGGCTGCAAGCGGTTCCACCATGAAGTGATTCACTGGAACGGCTACAACGAGGACGAAAAGCGCGCGGTGTGGATGCGGCTCGAGCAGCTTTTGGTGCAGGTGATGGTGGCCAAGTTGGAGGTTTTCGATCCGGTATTGCTGCGCCAGCAACTGGAGTCGCGCAAGATCCGCTTTGTGTCGCACCAGTCGGAATATTGCTGGGCCTATCAGTTGATCGCCCGGGGCGCGCGGGTGATCAACAACCTGGAAGCCTACGGCATGGTGCTGATGCCGGAGTTTCGCGACTGGGACCTGCCGGACCTGCGCGACGCCATTGATCGGGAATTTTTCCTCCTGTCCGAAGCCCACTACCAGCGCTACATAGCGCCGGGGTTCCTGAAGGATGCGATCGGCGGTTGACCTCCGGCCATTTGTGCAAAGGCGCTTTTGTGCCCGGGAGCTTTTGTGGCGAGGGAGCTTGCTCCCGCTCGGCTGCGCAGCAGACGCCTGGATTTTTCAGGCCCGGAAATTTTTAAGATCAAGAGCGAGGGTTGCTTCGCACCCCAGCGGGAGCAAGCTCCCTCGCCACAAAAAGCCCATTCGCTTTATTCCTTGACCGCCAACTCCACCAGATGGTCCTCGACCTCCTGCGGCTTGAGCACCAGCACATCGCTTTCCAGCGTATCGAGCACGGCCTCGGCGGTGTTTCCTATCAGCACCCCGGACAACCCCGAGCGGGCCACGGTGCCGATCACCGTCACCGCCGCTTGCAGCTTGCGCGCCATGTATGGAATCAAGACGTCCGCTGGTCCTTCCTCGATATGCAGGTGCTGGTCGTCGATGTCGAACTCGGCCTGGAACGCCTGGCATTGTTCGCGGTAACGGGCCTCGATGGTTTCTTTGAGCTGGAATGTCGGGTCGGCGGACGAGAGCATCGGCGAGGGGTGGGCGCTGATCACATGCAGGTGCGCCTTGGCGAGGAGGGCGATGTCATAGCCATGATCGATGATGGTGGAGTGCAGGTGGCGATGCTCGCCATCGGCATTGCCAACGTCGACGGCGGCCAGGATCACCTTGTCTTTCCAGGAACCGGCGGTTTTCACCAGCAGCACCGGGGTTGGGCAGTGGCGGAGCAGCTTCCAGTCCGCCGGGGTCAGCAGGGCTTTTTTCAACGGGCTGTCGGGGAAGTGCTGCTTGATCACCAGGCCGCAACCTTCCGCCTGCTGCACGTCGATGATGGTGTCGTGGAGGCTTTCGTTCCAGGCCTGCTCGGTGGTGATGCTGTAGCCGTCGGCCAGCAGTGCGGCCTTGAGCACGCTGAGCAGGCCGGCATGGTCATGCTTTTTGTCACACACCAGCAGGTGCAGGTGGGCCTGGGTCACTCCGGCGATCAGTTTGGCGCGCTTGAGCGCCAGGCTTTCCGAATGTTCGGGGTCAATAACCACCAGGATGCTGCGAATGGCTTGCATGATCGGCGTTCTCCTGCAATGAAAAGGCTGGCGTTGCTCAACTATAGTTGTTGTGGGGCAGTCTAGTTGCTGTGGGTGAGTCTTTGACTTGATGCATATCAACGGCGGTGGCTGGTGGTCTGGGGGCAGGCCGGTATAATCGGCGCCCTTCGCTCGACTACCTTTTCCCGTGAGCCCCATGAATCTTCCCGAAATTCACGAATTCCTTGGTTGCCGCACCCCCGATGCCTGGGTCCAGGCCGCGTTGGCTGACCAGGAAACGTTGCTGATCGACCACAAGAACTGCGAGTTCAAGGCGGCCAGCACTGCCCTGAGCCTGATCGCCAAATACCATTCCCACGTCGACCTGATCAATCTGGTGTCGCGCCTGGCCCGGGAAGAGCTGGTGCATCACGAGCAGGTCATGCGCTTGATGAAAAAGCGCAAGATCGGTTTGCGTCAGCTCTCCGCCGGGCGTTATGCCTCGGGGCTGCGCAAGGTGGTACGCAGCCACGAACCGGTCAAGCTGGTGGACACCCTGGTGGTTGGCGCCTTCATCGAGGCCCGCAGTTGCGAGCGTTTCGAGGCCTTGGTGCCGCATCTGGATGAAGAACTGGGCAAGTTCTATTTCGGTTTGCTGAAAAGCGAAGCCCGGCATTTCCAGGGCTACCTGAAACTGGCTTACCAGTACGGTGACGCCAAGGACATTGCCCAGGTGATCGACAAGGTCCGTGAGGCCGAGCGGGAGCTGATCGAATCGCCGGATGTGGAGTTTCGTTTCCACAGTGGTGTGCCGGCTCGATAGTTCAAAGGGATAGTTCAGAGGGATAGTTCAGAGGGATAGTTCAGAGGGATAGTTCAGAGGGATAGTGCAGAGGGATAGTGCAGAGATGCCGCTCCTGACGTCCTCGCGAGCAAGCTCGCTTCCGCAGGGGATTTGTGAATTTCCCAAGTCCAATGTGGGAGCTTGCTCGCGATGGGGCCTTATGCAGCACTGCATCTCTAAGTGACCAGCCCCAGGCGCTCGTGCCACTGGGCAATGGACTCCTCGGGATAAACCTCGAACTGCCGGTCGTCCGGATGCACCTCGACTTCCACCCACGACGCCCTGGAACCCAGCATCAGGTGGGTGTGCTCCGGCGGTACCGGCAGCGGTGTGTCGATGGCCGAAGCAAAGGGGTGAACCAGCTCCGGCCATTCGGGGCTGAACAGCCATAGCCCCGAACCGCACAAGGAACAGAAATGCCGTTCGGCACTGCTGCGGTGGGCGCGTTTATCGCCTTCGTCCTTGAGTCGTGCGTGGTAGATCGAGATGTGCTTGCGACCGCGCACCTTCAGGCTCTGGGCATCGCCCCCCAGGTTGATCGCAAAACCGCCGCCGCCCTGGGTCTTGCGGCAGATCGAGCAGTAGCAGCGCTGATAAGGGTAGGGGTGGGCACAGGCCAGGCTGAACGACACGGCGCCGCAGTGGCAGGATCCTTCGAGCTGCATGGGAACCTCCGATTGGGGACTGTAATGACTCTGGACAGCCTGGGCGGCCCGATGTTCTGGGCAGTGGAACGCATGGCTGACATGCGGACGCTATCGCGAGCAAGCTCGCGATGAACGAAGACACGGTCTAACGACCGGGCACTCGCCACAAATACCACGCCGCCACCGTCCGATAAGGGCTCCACGCCAGGCCGATCTCAATCATCTGCTTGCGGCTGGGCTGTCGTTCCAACCCCTTTAGCCGTCGATAACCTTCGCGTACGCCAAAGTCATCGGCCGGCAGGATGTCGGGGCGTTCCAGGCTGTAGATCAGTAGCATTTCCACGGTCCAACGCCCGACGCCGCGCAAGCTGACCAGGCGTTCGATCAACGCTTCATCCTCCATCGCCCGCGCTGTGGCGTAATCCGGCACGATTCCGTCCAGCGTCGCCTGGGCGATGCCCTGGATCGTCGCGATCTTGCTGGCTGAAAACCCACAGCCGCGCAACTGCGCAACGTCTGTCGCCAGGATCTGCCCGGGATGGGGGAATGTCTGCGCCGGGAACAACGCCAGCAGCCGACCGAGGATGGCATCGCCTGCCTTGGCGTGCAGTTGCTGGTAGGCAATCGCCCGCACCAAGGCTTCATAGGGATCGCGGGCCGGCTTGGGTTGCAGCAGGCAAGGGCCGATCGCCTCGACGTGACGTCGCCAGTCTTCGTCGAGACTTGCCAGCAAGGCGCTGGCGTCGTGGTAGGGCACAGGCATCGGGTATTTGTTCTCCGGGGCGCTCAAAACGCCAGGGGCAGCGAAACCTGCACCGCGGCTTTCTCCAGCCGTAGCAGAAATGCCTTGCGCGGCTGTCCGCCACCATAGCCGGTCAACGAGCCATCCGCACCGATCACTCGATGGCAAGGAATGACGATGGCCAAGCGATTCTGCCCGTTGGCCAGGCCCACGGCGCGGCTGGCGCCCGGGCTGCCCAGCGCCGTGGCGATGCCGCCGTAGCTGCGGGTTTCGCCGTAGGGAATCTTTTGCAGTTCAGCCCAGACCCGTACGGCGAAGGCGCTGCCCGGCATGTGCAGCGGAACGTTGAACGCCGTGAGCTTGCCGGCGAAATACTCGGCCAGTTCGGTTTCGATCTGTTGCAAATGCGCGTTGTGCCCCGGCGCAACCGTGTAGCCGTAGCGTAGCTGCAGCTCTTCGAGCTCCTTGGTCAGGGCCGGGCGGTCGAGGAATTCCAGCAGCACCAGGCCTCGTCGTTCGGCCATGGCCAGCATGGGGCCCAGCGGTGTGGTCAGGCGGGTGAACAGCAAAGGTTCGCTGAGGGCTGCGCGGCCCGGCGTGATGTGGAAGGATTTCACGAAGGCATCACGAAAACCGCTCAATGACTCATAACCGGAGTCGAATGCGGCATTGTCGATGGAGTTGCCGTCCTTGATGCCCCCCAAGGCGATGCCCAGGCGGCGGGTGCGCAGATAGGCGTGAAAGGTCATGCCGAAATGTTGCTTGAACCAGCGGCGCAATTTCAGTGGCTCGATACCTTGTTCCAGCAACAGGGCATCGGTCCAGCGCAGGTCGGGTTCGGCGTCCACGGCTTTGAGCAGGGCCTGGATCCAGTCTGGCGCGATGGCGGCGGCGTCCAGGGGCTTGCAGCGCAGGCAGGCCCGGTAACCGGCCGACATGGCTTCGTCGGCATGGGCGAAGAACTCCACGTTCTCCGGTTTCGGCTTGCGCGCGGTGCAACTGGGGCGACAGAAAATACCGGTGGTCTTGACCGCAGTGAAGAACACCCCCTCGTAGGCGGTGTCTCGTTCGAGCATGGCGCGGACCATCTCGGCATGGGGCGGGAGCAGCGAGTCGTGTAGGTTCATGGGCCTGAGCATAGAACCGTGCCAGGAACGACTCCACCGAAAAATCGACAGTGAATTTCCGTTCACTTGGTCGGAAGGTCACGAACAAAAATTGAACCTGAGAGTCTTAAAGGTTCAACCGTTGTTTTTGTCTTTCGGAGACATCATGTCCAAACATAAGAAATCTCTCATCGCCGTTGCTGTCTGTGCCTTGGCGTTCGGTGCTTCGGCCTTGCTGCCTGCTGAGTTGTCGCCTATCGGTTCGAGCTATGCCGCAGGCAATGGCGGCGGTGGTGGTGGCAATGGTGGGGGTGGCGGTCACGGTGGAGGAAATGGCGGCGGCCACGGTGGTGGCATCGGCGGAGGCCAGGGCCATGACAAGTCTGGTGATTCCAGCGGCCTTGGCAAAGGATTGGCTAGCGACCACACCGGTACCCGCACCCGCGATCATGGCCTGAGCGGCAAGCACACCGGCACCACCCGCACTGATCGCACCAGCAAGTCCTCGCTGACTTCGACCATCGCCAAGGACCGTGATACCCGTGGCCTGACCAAGGCATCGGCGATTTCCACCGCTACGCCAGGTACCCACAACACCAAGGGCCTGACCAACGCGACCAGCTCTTCGATCAAGAACGACCGCTGATCGCTTGAAAAAAGCCGCGACGCCTGTTCAGGGCATCGCGGCTTTTTTTGTCTTGTGCCCGATGTCTTCAATACTTCCAGAACACCGGCGTGAACAACACCAGTACCGTCAGGATCTCCAGCCGACCCAGCAGCATGCCTATGGTCAGCAGCCACTTCGCCGCATCCGGCAAGGTCGAGAAGTTGCCGGCGGGCCCGATGATCGTGCCCAGCCCGGGCCCCACGTTGCACACGGCCGTGGCCGCGCCGGTCAGAGCGGTGGTCCAGTCCAGACCGATCAGCGCCAGCCCCAGGGCGATAGCGCCAATGGTGATAGTGAAGAAGAACGAGAAGGTCAGCAGCGAGCGGACGATTTCTTCGTCGATGGGGTGATCGTTGTATTTTTTCTGGATCACCGCCCGGGGATGGATCAGTTGTTTCAGGCTGCCCATCAATAACTCGCCGGCTACCTGGAAGCGGAAGATCTTCAGTCCGCCGGCCGTCGATCCCGAGCAACCGCCAACGAACGTCAAATAGAAGAACAGCAGCAAGGCAAAGCTGCCCCATAGGGTGTAGTCGCCCAGCGCCACGCCCGTGGTGGTGACCACCGACGTCACGTTGACGGCCACGATACGGACCGCATCCCACCAGCTGTAGTCACTGTTCAGGCTCAGCCAGGTCCCCACGATGAGCCAGGTGATGACCAGGAATCCGACGAATCCCTTGACTTGCTGGTCCTTGAGCAACGCGCGTTTGTGGCCGCGCAAGGTGGCGACGTACAAAGTGAAGGGCAGCGCGCCTGCCATCATGACGACCACCGACACCCAGTGAATGGCCGGTTGGGGCCAATGCCCCAGGGAAGCATCCGATGTGGAAAAGCCACCCGTGGAAATCAACGACATCGCATGGTTGATCGCTTCGAAGGGCGTCATGCCGGCCAGCCACAAGGCCAGGGTGGCGAGTGCGGTCAAGCCGACATAGATCCACAGGATGTAGTTCGCCGCGACATGGGAGCGCGGCGTGACTTTCTCTGACCAGTCCGACGACTCGGTCTGGAACAGCCGCATGCCGCCGACCCGCAGCAATGGCAGGATCGCCACCGCCATGCCGATGAAGCCGATCCCGCCGAGCCAGTGCAACATCGAGCGCCAGATCAACAGGCCGGGAGAGGCCGTGTCCAGGCCGGTCAGGATGGTCGAGCCGGTGGTGGTGATGCCCGACATGGTCTCGAAAAAGGCATCGGTGTAGCTGATGTGCTGGATGAACACCATGGGCAGGGCGGCGAAGCTGCAAACGATGACCCAACTGGCGGTGGTCAACAGGTACATGTCCCGCGGGCGCATCTGGGTGTGTGCTGGCCGACCACGCGCCACCAACGCGATGCCGCAGACGAAGGTGATCAGGCTCGACCACAAAAACGCCGAGAGGTCATCGTTGCGCTCGTATATCACCAGCGTCAAAAGCGGGATTGCCATACTGGCAGCCAGGGTGATCAGGAAAATACCGAGGATGAAGCCAATAAACCGCACTACCGCAATGGACATAGAACACGCCTGGATGAAAGAGCCGCACAGTATTTTTTTTGTGAAGGGCTGATGGGTAGCCCCCTTGGGCAGTTTTGTTCAATACCGCCTGCGATTGGCAATTTACCTTGATCGTCCCCTCACAGATACAAAGAAGGTATGCGATGAGTTTGATTCTTTCCATGGCGGCGTTTGCCCTGGTCGCCTCCATTACACCTGGCCCGGTCAATATCGTCGCCCTCAGCTCCGGGGCGCGGTACGGGTTTCGTGCGACGTTGCGCCATGTGGGCGGTGCAACCCTGGGGTTTGTCTTGCTGCTGGTGCTGATGGGGCTGGGATTGCATGAAGTGTTGCAACGCTGGCCTGGCCTCACACGGGTGGTGCAACTGGGCGGCGTGGCGTTCCTGTTGTTCATGGCCTGGAAACTGGTGATGGATAACGGGCACCTGGGAAGCGAGGACGAGGGACGGGCGCCTTCGATGTTCTATGGCGCGTTGATGCAATGGCTCAACCCCAAGGCGTGGCTGGCCTGCGTGGCGGGAATGGGGGCATTCGTGGCCGATGGCGAGGCGCGGCTGGTGTGGCAGTTTGCGGCGATCTACCTGGTGATCTGCTACGTCTCGGTGGGCTGCTGGGCTTACGCCGGGAGTTTTCTGCGCAGCTGGCTGGGTAATCCGGCGACCATGCGCCTGTTCAATCGGACGATGGCGGTGTTATTGGTGGCCAGTGCGGTGTATTTATTGTTGCCGTGAGCAGAAGTGGCGGGCAATCCGGGCTTTTGAGACGAGTGCTATTGTGGCCATAATCCGCATTTTCGAGGCGGGGATGCTGTTGTGGCGAGGGAGCTTGCTCCCGCTCGACTGCGCAGCAGTCGCCCAGAATCGAGGGCTACTGCGTAGCCCAGCGGGAGCAAGCTCCCTCGCCACAGAGGTCCACCTGTTTTTGGTCCAAACAAGGTGGTGGGGCAGTATCAGCCGCGATACTGGCCGGGCGTGGCCGCCAGGTGTTGCTTGAAGGCACGCTGGAAATGCGCCTGGTCGGCAAACCCGCTGTCCAGCGCCACGTCGGCGATCAGCTTGCCTTCGCGCAATTGGCGCCGGGCAAACTGGATTCGGCGGTTGACCAGGAAGGCGTGGGGCGTCATCCCGTAATGGCGCTTGAAGGCTCGGCTCAGGTAGGACGGCGACAGTTGCGCGGCGGTGCAGATGTCTTCCAGCTTCAAGGCTTCACTGCAATGGTCGTGGATAAACTGTGCCGCACGCATCAGGCTCGGATGGCTGCCACGATCCGGGCGACTGGCAGGGTTGAGCCGTTGTTGCAGGTCAATGAAAAATGCCTCGGCGGCGGCGTGCTTGTCGCCAGCGTCGAGTTGCTCGTCTACCAATTGTCCATACAGTTTTTCCAACGCGGTAAACAGTTCCACGTCGCGGCTGTGGGTGGTGGCGAAACCCTGGAAATCCAGGCTTTCGTCAAAGCCGACACGGCGCTGCAAGTCTCTGAGCCATTGGGTGTCGACGTACAACATCACGTAGGACCAAGGCTGATCGTCGATTGGGTTGCACGCGTGGACGTCGCCCGGGTTCATCAGCACCACCGTGCCACTTTTCACCTGAAATTTCGAACGTTCGTGAAGGTAGGTGCTGCGCCCAGCGGTGATCGCGCCGATGGAAAAGTGGTCGTGGGAATGGCGCGAATAGCAGACCTTGCGCCCATCGCCGATGGCCCGGGCTTCGATGAAGGGCAGGGCTGCGTCGCGCCAGAAGCGTGGGGCGTCGTCATGGGGGGCGTGCTTCATCGGTCAGCGTCCTCGTCTTGAACTTGAGTGGCAGTGTATTAGTCCTGACCGGCAAATGCCCGTCGGATTTAGCCCGTTCGGTTTGAAGGGCTGGGGTCCTGGGCTAGACTTCATGAAGTCCTGCCAATGGAGTTTCCGATGCTTGCGCCACGCAAACCGGACGACGAAGCCGCTCGCCTCAAAAATCTGCACTCGCTCAAGCTGCTCGATACCGCACCTGAAGAACGGTTTGACCGCCTGACCCGTCTTGCCCGACGTCTGTTTGACGTGCCCATCGCCCTGGTGTCCCTGGTGGACGCCAACCGGCAGTGGTTCAAGTCCAGCGCCGGCCTGGACGCCAGCGAAACCCCGCGGGAAGTTTCCTTTTGCGGGCATGCGATCTTGCAGGATCAGATCCTGGAGATCTGCGACGCGGAACAGGACGAGCGCTTTCACGACAATCCGTTGGTCACGGACAAGCCTGGCATTCGTTTCTACGCCGGGCATCCGCTGGGGCTGGAGGACGGTAGCAAGCTCGGTACGTTGTGCCTGCTCGACACCCGGCCGCGCAAACTCAATGACGAGGAGCGCGAACTGCTGCGCGACTTGGCGCGCATGGCCGAACAGGAAATGGTCGCGGTGCAGATGGCGAGCATGGACGAGCTCACGTTGCTATCCAATCGACGGGGCTTCAGGACGTTGGCCCAGCATGCGCTGAATGTGTGTGATCGCTTGTCGCGACCGGCGACGCTGCTGTTTTTCGATCTCAACGACTTCAAGCCGATCAACGACCGTTATGGCCACGCCGAGGGCGACAACGCGCTGAAAACCTTCGCCGATGTGCTGCGTATTGCCTTTCGCGAAAGTGACGTGATCGGTCGCCTGGGCGGTGATGAGTTCGTGGCGTTGCTCACCGGTTCTTCCCATGTCGAGATAGCGGCAATCATGGCGCGCCTCAAGGAAATCCTCGATGAGCGCAATGCGATGTTGCAGCGTGGCTATGACATTCGTTTCAGCGTCGGCCAGATCGAGTACGACGCCCAGCGTCATCAGTTGATCGACAATCTATTGGCTGACGCGGACGCGGCGATGTATGCGCAGAAACAGGCGCTACGCAGCTAGCACAAGCCAACCCCCGATCACACAGGGATTTATGTTGGTCGAAGGTAAGTGGATGGCGAACTCACCTACCGAATCGCCCTTATGGCTGGGATCAGGTAGGTGAGTTCGCCGGAGGGTTACGGATTTTCATCGTATTCGTTGTGATATCTCCCATTTGCATGGGACACCTTTATAGTGCGCGTTTAGGCGATCCTCAACGTGGTGGGGCTCCCATACTTCGCATCGATCCAAGCCTTCACACTCTTCTCGGGTAGACGCTGTGATGGTGCCGCCGAGGTATATCTGGAAGCCAATGATTTTCTGGATGAACATGGGCCGCGGAGCCAGCAGGTTCTGTGGTGGGGCAATTTTACCCATCCTGAGCCATCGCCCTTGAGACCAGGCGCTTTTGTGTACTGCGACAGTAAATAGAATAGGTAGATCGAGCAAGGCTCCTAAGTCTGCTATAGGGGCACTGGAGCGCGCATCGAAGAAAGCGAAGTCCGCTTCCGGCAGTGTCAGGGCATAAGTGTGCATATCATTTTCGAGAGGAACTCGAAGCACCGCTCCGATCGTACGTTGTTGCCTTTTCATGCTGGATGTCTTCCTTGAACTAGACTTGTCTGTTTTATGTTAGCGCATGGTGAGCACACCTTGCGCAGATCAGGTGGGCGTCCATTGATGCGGCAATAGCTGGTCAATGTCACTCGCGTGCTGCGTCGGCAGGCGCGTGAGGACATCTTTTAGATACGCGTACGGATCATGGCCATTGAGCCGCGCAGACTGGATCAAACTCATAATCGCCGCCGCCCGTTTGCCGCTGCGCAACGACCCTGCAAAGAGCCAGTTCTTGCGCCCCAGTGCCCACGGCCGGATCTGGTTCTCGCACCAGTTATTATCAATGGGGACGTCCCCGTCATCGAGGTAGCGCGACAGCGCTGCCCAGCGTTTCAGGCTGTAATCCAGTGCTCTGCTGATAGCCGAACCTTCGGGCACGAGATCGCGCTGGGCGATCATCCAGGCATGTAGCATATCCATCACCGGCACGGCCCTTTCTTGCCGTATTCGACGGCGTAAATCCGGCTCCAGGTCGCGTACTTCACTCTCGATTTCGTACAGCAATTGAATGTAGCGCAGGGCTTGCTCGGCGAGCGTGCTCTTGTTGGTCGCGTGCAGTTCGAAGAACTTTCGCCGTGCATGGGCCATGCAACCGATCTCGGTCACGCCGAGTTCGAAACTGGCCTTGTAGCCACCAAAATCATCACACACTAGTTTGCACTTCCAGTCTTGCAGGAAGTTGCGAGCGTGCTCGCCGGCGCGGCTGGGGCTGAAGTCGTAAACCACCGCTGCCAAGTTCGAGAACTGGCTGGTGGTGTATGCCCAAACATAAGAGCGTTGGGTTTTCTTTGAGCCCGGCACGAGCATCTGCACGGGTGTTTCATCGGCATGAATAACCTGCTGCCCAAGCACGACATCGCGCAGTGCATCGACCAGAGGTTGCAACTGCACTCCGGTCACACCAACCCATTGAGCCAACGTTGAACGTGGAATCGCCAAGCCGGCACGACCGAAGATCGATTCCTGACGGTAAAGAGGCAGATGGTCAGCAAACTTGGCGATCATGACGTGGGCAAGTAGCCCGGCAGTCGGGATGCCCTTGTCGATGACCTGCGCCGGAACCGGCGCTTGGATCAGCGTTTCGCAGTCATCACACACCCACTTGCCACGGATATGGCGCTCAACGGTAAACACGCCGGGCGTGTAGTCCAGCTTTTCGCTGACGTCCTCACCGATACGCTTGAGTGCGCAGGCACATGGGCAGTGGGTGTTGTCCGGTTCGTGATGGATTAGCGTGCGTGGAAACTCTGCCGACAAAGCAGTGCGTTTGGGCTTTTGCTTTTTCTCGGTCGGAGCCAGCACTGTTTGCAAGGCTTGAAGCTCTGCTTCAATCGCCGCGATATCGGTATCGACTAAATCATCGAGCAAGCCGGCCTGCTCAGGATTCATCTGCTCGCTGCGCTTGGCAAACTTCAAACGCTTGAGTTGTGCTATCTCGTGGGTGAGCTTCTCGATAACCGTTTGATCGCGGTTGATCTTCTTGCCCATCGTCTCGACCGTCTTACCCAGCGTGTCGACTTGATGGTCGAGCGTCTCGACGCGCTGTATCAACTGCGCCGCTAAAGCGCGCAGTTGTTCAGGGGTAAGGTGGTCGAGATTGGGGAGCGAAGTCATGGCGCCGATTTTGCCAGACCAGACAACTCGCGGCGATAGACCGATAGGCTAATGGCAGCCGTTAAAGCAGTGTGATCGCACCGCCGGAGCCGGCGCGTTGCCATGGCAGACCCAACACCAGAGCCTGGAGTTGTTCGGTATCCAACTCCATTTCAGAGTCTTGGCGAATACCTGGCCAGTGGAACTTGCCTTGGTTCAAACGCCGAGCCGCCAGCCAGATCCCGAAGCCGTCATGCACCAGAACTTTCATGCGCGTGGCGCGGTGGTTGGGGAACAGATAAGCACAGTGCGGCTGCGCCGCACCGAACACCGCGATCACCCTGGCCAATGCCGTCTCGGTACCGGCGCGCATGTCCATCGGCTCGGTGGCGAGCCAGATGGAATCGATGCGGATCATCGCAGCAAGTCTCGTAGAAAGGTCGCGCAGGCAGTAGCACTTTCAGTTGGCCAGTTCACTTTGACGGTACCACGCGGGTGCTGGATCTCAACGCAGATATTCGGCGATGCAGCATGCGAATTTGCACCGGCCAGCTGCATAGGCAACGGAATGAAAGCAGGTTGCAGCGTCGTGCTTTTTTGCGCCTGCACTCGAATCCATTTGTGGACGAGGTTTGCGTTGAGGCTATGGCTGAGCGCGATGCTGGCAATCGAAGCGCCGGGCTCGGCGCACTCTTGAATGACCCGAGCCTTGAAGGACTTGGAATAGGAACGGCGTGTTGGCTGCATGAAATACCCGCTTAAAAGGCTAGAACTGGTGTCCACTTAAATTTAAGTGCACACCATGTCTTGGCTTTGCAGGGCTGGGTAGGTGACTTGGCCGGACGCATACGGTCGAAGAACCGAGAATCACCCCTCATTCAATGGCGAGGGAGCTTGCTCCCGCTGGGGCGCGCAGCGGCCCTGGAGCCCGGCGACGCGGTGGATCAGGTTGATTGAGTGAGCTTGAGAGGGGCTGCTGCGCAGCCCAGCGGGAGCAAGCTCCCTCGCCACAAAAGCTCAAAAGCACAAAAGCACAAAAGCTCAAAAGCTCAAAAGCTCAAAAGCTCAAAAGCTCAAAAGCTCAAAAGCTCAAAAGCTCAAAAGCTCAAAAGCTCAAAAGCTCAAAAGCATCCCGGTCGACCAACTGATTTGCTCTTGAAACTGACACCGATTCGAGGCATTCCCTTGACCCACGCCGTGCCCAATTCCCGGGGCGGGAGCGAGCTTGCTCGCGAAGGCGTCGGTACATTCATATCAATGCCAGCAGACTCACCGCCATCGCGAGCAGGCTCGCTCCCACAAGGTATTGCGGTGTAATCAGACAATCGGCAATAAAAAACGCCGCTTGGCCTTTCCAGGACGAGCGGCGTTTTTTTACGCGTGGCGCGGTTGAAGATTACTCTTCGAGGCTACCCATGGCGGTGGTGTTGAAGCCGCCGTCCACGTACATGATTTCACCGCTGATGCCCGACGCCAGGTCCGAGCACAGGAAGGCGCCGGCGTTGCCGACTTCTTCGATGGTGACGTTGCGACGCAGCGGGGTTTGCGCTTCGTTGGCGGCCAGCATCTTGCGGAAGTTCTTGATGCCGGAAGCGGCGAGGGTGCGGATCGGACCTGCCGATACGCAGTTGACGCGGGTGCCGTCCGGGCCCAGGGAGCCGGCCAGGTAACGTACGCCGGCTTCCAGGGAGGCCTTGGCCATGCCCATGACGTTGTAGTTCGGCATGGTGCGCTCGGCGCCCAGGTACGACAGGGTCAGCAGGCTGCCGTTGCGGCCTTTCATCATTTCGCGACCGGCCTTGGCCAGGGCCACGAAGCTGTAGGCGCTGATGTCGTGGGCAATGCGGAAACCTTCGCGGGTGGTGGCTTCGGTGAAGTCGCCGTCCAGTTGGTCGCCCGGGGCGAAGCCCACGGAGTGCACGATGCAGTCCAGGCCATCCCACTTCTTGCTCAGTTCTTCGAAGACCTTGGCGATTTCTTCGTCGCTGGCCACGTCGCACGGGAAGCACAGCTCAGGGCTCGAGCCCCAGCCTTGTGCGAATTCTTCGACACGACCCTTGAGTTTGTCGTTCTGATAAGTGAAGGCAAGCTCAGCGCCCTCGCGATGCATGGCGGCGGCGATGCCGGATGCGATGGACAGCTTGCTGGCGACACCGACGATCAGTACGCGCTTACCGGCGAGAAAACCCATGTGTTGCTCCTCTTTCAGGTTATTCGGCAGTTGTTGGGGCCAGGAAGGCGGCCTCCAGCAACTGCTGTGTATAGGGGTGCTGCGGCGCGGCGAATATGCTGCGGGCATCACCTTGTTCGACCACTTGGCCATGCTTGACCACCATCAACTGGTGGCTCAGCGCTTTGACGACAGCCAGGTCATGGCTGATAAACAGGTACGTCAGGTTGTACTTGGTTTGCAACGACCGCAACAGCTCCACCACTTGGCGTTGCACGGTACGGTCCAGGGCCGACGTCGGTTCATCCAGCAGAATCAACGCCGGCTTGAGCACCAGGGCCCGGGCAATGGCGATACGCTGCCGTTGCCCTCCGGAAAATTCATGGGGGTAGCGGTTCCGGGTTTCCGGGTCCAGGCCTACCTCCTTCAATGCCGCGATTATCGCTTGTTCCTGTTCGGCTTCGGTGCCGATCTTGTGGATCCGCAGGCCTTCGCCGACGATCTGGCTTACACACATCCGTGGGCTCAGGCTGCCAAACGGGTCCTGAAACACCACTTGCATTTCCCGGCGTAGCGGCCGGACTTGTTGCTGCGTCAGGCTGTCCAGCTGCTTGCCTTCGAAGCGGATCCCGCCCTGGCTGCCGATCAACCGCAGGATCGCCAACCCCAGGGTGGACTTGCCGGAACCGCTTTCGCCGACGATGCCCAGGGTCTGGCCTTGGGGCAGGCTGAAGCGGATACCGTCCACGGCCTTGATGTAGTCTACCGTGCGCTTGAACAGGCCTTTCTTGATCGGGAACCAGACTTTCAGGTCCTCGACCTGCAACAGCGGCGGACCGACGACGTTACTCGCCGGGGTGCCGCTGGGTTCGGCGCCCAGCAGTTCCCGAGTGTACGGATGCTGCGGTGCGCGGAACAACTCTTCGCACGATGCCTGTTCGACGATGCAACCGCGCTGCATGACACATACGCGATGCGCAATTCTTCGCACCAGGTTCAAATCGTGGCTGATCAGCAGCAGCGACATGCCCAATCGCGCCTGCAATTGCTTGAGTAATTCGAGGATTTTCAGCTGGACGGTGACATCCAGCGCGGTGGTCGGCTCGTCGGCGATCAGCAGTTCCGGCTCGTTGGCCAGGGCCATGGCGATCATCACCCGCTGGCGCTGGCCGCCGGACAGCTCGTGGGGCAGGGCTTTGAGGCGCTTGTGGGGCTCGGGAATGCCGACCAGTTCCAGCAACTCGAGGGTCCGGCGGGTCGCGACCTTGCCGCTCAGGCCCTTGTGGATGCCGAGCACTTCGTTGATCTGTTTTTCAATGGAGTGCAGCGGGTTGAGGGATGTCATCGGCTCCTGGAAAATCATCGCGATCCGGTTGCCGCGGATATGACGGATGGTTTTTTCCTTCAAGCCCAGCAAATTCTGGCCGGCATACTGGATGGTCCCGGTGGGGTGATGGGCCAGCGGGTAGGGCAGCAACCGCAGGATCGAGTGGGCGGTGACTGATTTGCCCGAGCCGCTTTCACCCACCAGGGCCAGGGTTTCGCCGCGCTTGATATCGAAACTGACCCCCTCGACCACACGTTGGCGGCGTTCGCCAACAATGAACTCCACCGCCAGGTCACGCACTTCGATCAGATTATCCTGGTTCATTTCATTTCCTCGGATCGAAGGCATCGCGAGCGGACTCGCCGATGAACACCAGCAGGCTCAGCATCACGGCCAGCACGGCGAACGCGCTGATGCCCAGCCACGGTGCCTGGAGGTTGGATTTGCCCTGGGCCACCAGCTCCCCCAGGGACGGTGCGCCGGGCGGCAGGCCAAAGCCGAGGAAATCCAGGGCGGTGAGGGTGCCAATGGCGCCGGTGAGGATGAACGGCATGAACGTCATGGTCGAGACCATGGCGTTGGGCAGGATGTGACGGAACATGATCGCGCCGTTCTGCATGCCCAGTGCCCGCGCCGCACGGACGTATTCCAGGTTGCGCCCGCGCAGGAATTCGGCACGGACCACATCCACCAGGCTCATCCAGGAAAACAGCAGCATGATGCCCAGCAGCCACCAGAAGTTGGGCTGGACGAAACTGGCCAGGATGATCAACAGGTACAGCACCGGCAGCCCGGACCAGATTTCCAGGAAGCGTTGGCCGGCCAGGTCCACCCAGCCGCCATAGAAGCCCTGCAGGGCCCCGGCGATCACGCCGATGATCGAGCTGAGCACGGTCAGCGTCAGGGCAAATAGTACCGAGATGCGGAAGCCATAGATGACCCGGGCCAGGACATCGCGCCCCTGGTCGTCAGTGCCCAGCCAGTTCACGGAAGAGGGCGGTGCCGGGGCCGGGACCTTCAGGTCGTAGTTGATGCTCTGGTAGCTGAACGGAATCGGTGCCCACAGCACCCAGGCGTTCTTGGCCGCCAGCAGTTCACGGATGTACGGGCTCTTGTAGTTGGCTTCCAGCGGGAATTCGCCGCCGAACGTGGTTTCCGGGTAGCGCTTGAGGGCCGGGAAGTACCAGCCGTCGTCGTAATGCACCACCAGCGGCTTGTCGTTGGCGATCAACTCGGCGCCCAGGCTCAGCCCGAACAGGATCAGGAACAGCCACAGCGACCACCAGCCACGCTTGTTGGCCTTGAACAGTTCGAAGCGCCGGCGATTGAGAGGGGACAGATTCATCTCAATGCTCCCGGCTTTCGAAGTCGATGCGCGGATCGACAAAGGTGTAGGTCAAATCGCCGATCAGTTTCACCACCAGCCCCAGCAGGGTAAAGATGAACAGGGTGCCGAACACCACCGGGTAGTCGCGGTTGATCGCGGCTTCGAAACTCATCAGGCCCAGGCCGTCGAGGGAGAAGATCACTTCCACCAGCAGGGAGCCGGTAAAGAAGATCCCGATGAATGCCGAAGGGAAACCGGCGATCACCAGCAGCATGGCGTTGCGAAAAACATGGCCATAGAGCACCCGGTGGCGGGTCAGGCCCTTGGCCTTGGCGGTGACCACGTATTGCTTGTTGATTTCGTCGAGGAAACTGTTCTTGGTCAGCAGGGTCATGGTGGCGAAGTTACCGATCACCAGGGCGGTCACGGGCAAGGCCAGGTGCCAGAAGTAATCGAGGATCTTGCCGCCCATGCTCAATTCGTCGAAGTTGTTGGAGGTCAGCCCGCGCAAGGGGAACCAGTCGAAATAGCTGCCGCCGGCAAACACCACGATCAGCAGGATGGCGAACAGGAACGACGGGATCGCGTAGCCGACGATGATGGCCGAGCTGGTCCAGACGTCGAAATGGCTGCCGTGCCGCGTGGCCTTGGCGATCCCCAGCGGGATCGACACCAGGTACATGATCAGCGTGCTCCACAACCCGAGGGAGATGGACACCGGCATCTTTTCCTTGATCAGGTCGATGACCTTGGCGTCGCGGAAGAAACTGTCGCCGAAGTCTAGGTGGGCGTAGTTCTTGATCATGATCCACAGGCGTTCGGGTGCCGACTTGTCAAAGCCGTACATACGCTCGATTTCCTTGACCAGCGCCGGATCCAGGCCTTGGGCGCCGCGGTAGGAGGAACCGGCCACCGACACTTCGGCACCGCCGCCGGCAATGCGGCTGGTGGCGCCCTCGAAACCCTCGAGCTTGGCGATCATCTGTTCCACCGGCCCGCCGGGCGCGGCCTGGATAATGACGAAGTTGATCAGCAGAATGCCGAACAGGGTCGGGATGATCAGCAGCAGTCGCCGAAAAATATAAGCCAGCATTTCGTTACTCCACGCTCGCAGGGGCGGCGATTTGCTGCTCGATGACCTGCTTCTCTACTTCATCGGCCGGCTTGACCTCCGGCTTGACCCACCAGGTGGTGGTGCCGATGTCATAGGTCGGCGTGATTTTCGGATGGCCGATGTGGTTCCAGTAGGCCACGCGCCAGGTCTTGATGTGCCAGTTCGGGATCACGTAGTAGCCCCATTGCAAAACCCGATCCAGCGCCCGGGCGTGAGCTACCAGGCTCTTGCGCGAATCGGCGTTGATCAGTTGTTCCACCAACTGGTCAACGGCTGGATCCTTAAGGCCCATGGTGTTACGGCTGCCGGGTTTGTCGGCGGCGGCCGACATCCAGAACTCGCGCTGTTCGTTACCCGGTGAGCTGGATTGCGGGAAGCTGCCCACCACCAGGTCAAAGTCCCGGGAGCGTACGCGGTTGACGAATTGGGAGACGTCGACACGACGGATGATCAGCTCGATGCCCAGGTCGCTCAGGTTGCGCTTGAACGGCAGCAGTATCCGCTCGAACTCGGTCTGGGCCAGCAGGAACTCCAGCACCACCGGTTTGCCTTGGGCATCGACCATCTTGTCGTCGACGATGCGCCAGCCGGCCTCTTGCAGCAATTGGTAGGCCTTGCGCTGCTGGTCGCGGATCATGCCGCTGCCGTCACACATCGACGGCTGGAAGGCGTCGGTGAAGACCTGTTCGGGAATCTTGCCGCGCAGGGGCTCGAGGATCTTCAGCTCGTCTTCGCCGGGCAGCCCGGTGGCGGCCATCTCCGAATTCTCGAAATAGCTGCGGGTGCGGGCGTAGGCGCCGTTGAATAGCTGCTTGTTGGTCCACTCAAAGTCCAACAACAGGCTCAAGGCCTTGCGCACCCGTACGTCCTGGAAGATCGGCCGGCGCAGGTTGTAGACAAAACCCTGCATGCCGGTGGGGTTGCCGTTGGGGATCTGTTCCTTGATCAATCGGCCTTCGGTCACGGCCGGGATGTTGTAGGCGTTGGCCCAGTTCTTGGCGGTCATTTCCAGCCAGAAATCAAACTGCCCGGCTTTCAAGGCCTCGACCGCGACGGTGTTGTCGCGGTAGTAGTCGGTCGCCAGTACGTCGAAATTATAAAAGCCGCGATTGACCGGCAGGTCCTTGCCCCAATAGTCCTTTACTCGCTCATAACGGATCGAGCGTCCGGCCTTCACTTCAGCAACTTTGTAGGGGCCGCTGCCCAGGGGGATCTCCAGATTGCCCTTGCTGAAGTCGCGCTCGGCCCACCAGTGTTTCGGCAATACTGGCAGTTGGCCGAGGATCAACGGCAGTTCACGATTATTGGTGTGCTTGAACTTGAACAAAACCTTGAGCGGGTCTTCGGCGATGACGTCGGCGACGTCGTTGTAATAGCCGCGAAACATCGGCGCGCCGTCCTTGGTCAGGGTCTGGAAGCTGAAGACCACGTCTTCGGCGCGTACCGGATGGCCGTCGTTGAAACGGGCTTCGGGGCGCAGGTAAAAGCGCACCCAGCCATTGTCCGGGGCTTTCTCGATTTTTTCGGCGATCAGGCCATATTCGGTGAACGGTTCGTCCAGGCCCTGCTTGGCCAGGGTGTCGTAGATCAAGCCGATGTCATCGGCCGGCACGCCTTTGCTGATGAATGGGTTGAGGCTGTCGAAGCCCCCAAAACCGCCCTGGCGGAAGATTCCGCCTTTGGGCGCGTCCGGGTTGACGTAGTCGAAATGCTTGAAGTTGGCCGGGTACTTCGGCGGCTCGTTGTACAAGGTCACGGCATGCTGCGGCGCGGCGCAGGCCAGCCCGGTGAATAACAGGCTGCTGGCCTGCAGGAGCAGGGCGCGTAAAGGCTTCATTGATCTTTCTCCGAAGATTTCAGCCACCATGCGCTCAGGCCCAGGGTGTAGGGCGGCGTGGTGACGAAGGCGAACCGGTTTCGATAAGCCAGGCGATGATAATTGAGATACCAGTTGGGAATGCAGTAATGCTGCCACAGCAGCACGCGATCCAGAGCCTTGCCAGCGGCGACCTGTTCGTCGCGGGTCTGGGCGGCGAGCAGCTTTTCCAGCAGATGGTCGACCACTGGGTTGGCGATCCCGGAGTAGTTCTTGCTGCCCTTGACCCCGACCTGGCTGGAGTGGAAGTACTGCCATTGCTCGAGACCCGGGCTGAGGGTCTGGCTCAAGGTCAACAGGATCATGTCGAAGTCGAACTGGTCAAGACGCTGCTTGTATTGGGCACGGTCCACCGTGCGCAGCCGGGCCTGGATGCCGATGCTGGCGAGGTTCTCGACGTAGGGTTGCAGGATGCGCTCCAGGTTCGGGTTCACCAGCAGGATTTCGAAGCTCAGGGGCTGGCTGTCGGCGTTCAGCAGGCGTTGGCCGTTGAGGTTCCAACCGGCTTGCTTCAATAACTCCAGGGCTTTACGCAGGGTTTCCCGGGGAATGCCGCGACCGTCGGTCTTGGGCAAGCTGAAGGGGTCGGTGAGCAGTTTGGCCGGCAATTGTTCCCGGTACGGCTTGAGCAGCAGCCATTCATGGCCCACCGGCAGGCCAGTGGCGGAAAACTCGCTGTTGGGGTAATAACTGAGGGTGCGCTTGTAGGCGCCGCTGAACAGGGTGCGGTTGGTCCACTCGAAATCAAACATCAGCCCCAGGGCTTCACGTACCTTGACTTCGGCAAACGTGCCGCGCCGGGTGTTCATGAACAGGCCTTGGGTCTGGGTCGGGATCTGGTGGGGGATCTGCGCCTTGATTATGTCGCCGCGCTTGATCGCCGGAAAGTCATAGCCATTGGCCCAGTTCTTGGCCTGGTGTTCGATGTAGATATCGAACTCACCAGCCTTGAAGGCTTCGAAGGCAACTTCGCTGTCACGATAGAACTCCACGTCCATGCGGTCGTAGTTGTACTTGCCGCGATTGACCGGCAGGTCCTTGCCCCAGTAATCCTTGACTCGTTCGAACACCAGCTGGCGGCCTGGTTGCACTTTGGTGATGCGATACGGCCCGCTGCCCAGGGGCGGTTCGAAGGTCGTCGCCTTGAAATCGCGGTCTTTCCAGTAATGCTGGGGCAACACCGGCAGTTCCCCCAGGCGCAGGATCAGCAGCGGATTGCCCGCGCGCTTGAAGACAAAGCGGATTCTCAGTGGGTTGAGAATGTCGACCCGTAGCACTTCCTGCAGGTTGGTGCGGTATTGCGGATGGCCTTCCTTGAGCAGCGTCCTGTAGGAGAACGCCACGTCATAGGCGGTAATGGGCACGCCATCGTGAAAGCGCGCTTCGGGGCGCAGGTTGAACACCACCCAACTGCGGTCCTCGCTGTACTCCACCGACTGGGCGATCAGGCCGTAGCTCGACGTCGGTTCATCACCGGACGGTGCGTACTGGCCTGTGCCGACCATCAGTGGTTCGTTCAGCTCATTGATGCCGTATTGCAGGAAATTGGGCGTGGAAACCGGGCTGCTGCCCTTGAACGTGTAGGGATTGAGCGTATCGAAGGTGCCGAATGCCATGACTCGCAAGACACCGCCCTTGGGCGCTTGCGGGTTGACCCAGTCGAAGTGGGTGAATCTGGCCGGGTACTTGAGCGTGCCGAACTGCGCATAGCCATGGCTTTCGCTGATGGTTGCGCTGGCGGGAGAGCTCAAGGCCAGGCTGATCAGGAGCAAGAGGAGGGGACGTATCAAGTCTGAGATCCGATCCAGGCGGCTTGGGCTTTTATGGCCTGTACAGTAACAGCTTGTATGGGCAGGAAAAAGGCGGGGGCTCAAAGCTTCAGGGTTTGCTTGAACTGTGGCGAGGGAGCTTGCTCCCGCTGGGTTGCGAAGCAGCCCCAAAAGCAGCGACTCAATCTACCTGTCACACCGAGGTGCCAGATTCGGGGTCGCTTCGCAACCCAGCGGGAGCAAGCTCCCTCGCCACAGAGAGCCCTGCGGTCAGTGCGGGGAGTAGACCGTCAGCATCTGCCCAGGCTTGAGTGCCTTGCCCATCCGCGGGTTCCAGCGCTTGAGGTGCTGCATTTCCACGTTGAAGCGCTTGGCGACGACGTACAGCGAATCACCTTGCTTGACCTTGTATTGGGTCTGCTTCTTCTGGTCCTTGCTGTTGGCGGCCACCACGGTGCTGATGCGCTTGCCACGGGCCTTGCTGGCCTTGGCGTCCTGCATCACCAGGGTCTGGCCGACCTTGAGCTTGTTGCCGCTGAGTTTGTTCCAGCGTTGCAGGTCCTTGGTCTGGACGTTGTTGGCCTTGGCGATCTGAGCCAGGTTGTCGCCGCGTTTGACGCGGTAGGTGCGCCTGGCACCTTCCACTTCGCTGTCGTCGGCGGATTCGAAAACCGGCTTGAGCGCGCGCTGGCTGATCAGCTCTTCCGGGCGCATGGTCGACAGGCTGGCGGTCAGCAGCTGGGCCTTGGACGTGGGCACCAACAGGTGCTGGGGGCCGTCGATGGTGGTGCGTTGCTTGAAGGCCGGGTTGAGCTGGAACAGCTCGTCTTCGTCGATGTTGGCCACCGCCGCGACCTTGGACAGGTCCATGCGCTGGTTGATCTCGACGACCTGGAAATAGGGTTCGTTGGCGATCGGGTTGAGGTTCACGCCATAGGCATCGGGCGAGAGCACCACCTGGGACAGCGCCAGCAACTTTGGCACATAGGCCTGGGTTTCGCTGGGCAGCGGCAGGTTCCAGTAGTCGGTGGGCAGGCCAAGCTTCTCGTTGCGCTCGATGGCGCGGCTGACCGTACCCTCGCCGGCGTTGTAGGCCGCCAGCGCCAGCAACCAGTCGCCGTTGAACATGTCGTGCAGGCGCGTCAGGTAGTCCAGGGCGGCCGTGGTGGAGGCGGTGATGTCGCGACGCCCGTCATAGAAGCGGGTCTGGCGCAAGTTGAAGTAACGCCCCGTGGACGGGATGAATTGCCACAGGCCCACTGCGTTGGCCCGGGAATAGGCCATGGGGTTGTAGGCACTCTCGATCACCGGCAGCAACGCCAGTTCCAGCGGCATGTTGCGCTCTTCGAGGCGTTCGACGATGTAGTGGATGTACAGGCTGCCGCGCTCACCGGCGTTTTCCATGAAGGAAGGGTTGCTGGCGAACCACAGGCGCTGTTGCTCGATACGCGGGTTGACGCCGGCCGTTTCCTGCAACTGGAAGCCCTGGCGCATGCGCTCCCAGACGTCCTGGGGGACTTGAGGGCTGGGTTTCTCGGTGAGCCATACCGGCTTCTGTTTGGCGCGAGCGGCGATATTCGGTGTGTGCGCCGCGTCGGTCTGCGGCAGCTGGCTCGTGCTCTGGCAGCCCGCCAAGGTGGCGGACACAGCCACCGCGATGGCTTGAGCCAAGCGGGTCAATGTGTCTGACTGGACGGACCTGCGTATGGATGACGACATTGGCTGGAAGTAAGTTCCGGGCAAAAATGTCGGCCGATTCTAGGAAGCGCACCCCAACAGGTCAACCTTTCAGAATTTTTGTATCAATCGATAGCTGCCTTAGAACGTATCTTTCCAAGCCCTCAAGGCCGCAAAAACCTCACTCGGCGTCTGGTTTCGCTGGCCGTTCCGTTCGTCTGCTTTTTGTTTAACGGATGTTTCAGTCGTGCGCAGGAACGGATTGGTGAGTTTTTCCAGGGCCAGGGTCGAGGGCAGGGTCATGATGCCTTCGTTGCGTTGCCGGCTGACTTTTTCCAGGCGGGCAGCGACGTCCGGATTGCCGGGCTCCACGGCGGCCGCGAACTTCAGGTTGCTGAGGGTATATTCATGGGTGCAGTAGACCAGCGTATCTTCAGGCAGGGCGGCGAGGCGACTGAGCGAATGGTGCATTTGCGCAGGCGTGCCTTCGAAGAGCCGGCCGCAACCGGCGGCGAACAGGGTGTCGCCACAGAACAACAGGCCATGGTGGTAGTAGGCAATGTGTCCGAGGGTATGGCCAGGCACGGCGTAGACATCGAAGTCCCAGCCGAGCACGCTGACCTTGTCGTTGTCATGCAGGGCCTGGTCCCGCGCCGGGATGTTTTCGCTGGCCGGGCCGTAGACGGTGGCGTTCGTCGCATTCTTCAGCGCCTGGACGCCGCCGACATGATCATGGTGATGGTGGGTGATCAAGATGTCGCTCAGGACCCAGCCCGGATGGGTCTCGAGCCAGGCCTGCACCGGAGCGGCGTCACCCGGGTCGACCACGGCGCAGCGCAGGGTCGCGTGG
This sequence comes from Pseudomonas fluorescens, assembly GCF_001623525.1. NCBI lineage: Bacteria > Pseudomonadati > Pseudomonadota > Gammaproteobacteria > Pseudomonadales > Pseudomonadaceae > Pseudomonas > Pseudomonas fluorescens. Next base: position 665,731 of record NZ_CP015225.1, read on the forward strand.
TCCTGTAACAACCAGATGTAGTTATCGGTGAATGCGGGCAGGGCACTGATCTGTATCATCGTGGAATTCGCCAAGCGGAAAACAAAGGCGCATCTTAGAACTTCCTGACGCGTTGGAGAATGCAATGACCGATGAAGCGTTCGCTCAGGCTGATCCTGACTGGCTGGCGTTGATCAGCGCCGCCCGTGAATGGCTGTCCGGCCCTGTCGGGCAATTTTTGCTGGAAGAAGAACGGCGCATGCTCGAAGACGAGTTGGGCCGGTTCTTCGGCGGCTATCTGGTGCACTACGGCCCTTCGGCGCAAACGCCGCCGTCGGCACCGCAAGTCCAGCGCAACGTGCGCCTGGGAGCGCCGCTGCCCGGGGTGGAAATCGTCTGCGAGGAGCAGGCCTGGCCGTTGAGCGAACATGCCGCCGACGTGGTGGTCATGCAGCACGGCCTGGATTTCTGCCTGTCGCCCCACGGTCTGTTGCGTGAGGCCGCCAGCAGCGTGCGTCCCGGCGGCCATCTGTTGATCATCGGCATCAACCCCTGGAGCGCTTGGGGCTTGCGTCATGTGTTTGCCCACGATGCCTTGCGCCAGGCCCGCTGCATCTCGGCGTCGAGGGTCGGCGACTGGCTCAACCTGCTGGGCTTTGCGCTGGAGAAACGCCGCTTCGGGTGCTATCGTCCGCCGCTCGCGTCGCCCAAGTGGCAGGCGCGCCTGGCCGGCTGGGAGCGCAAGGCCGGTGATTGGCAGCTCTCCGGTGGTGGTTTCTACCTGCTGGTGGCACGCAAGATCGCGGTCGGTCTGCGCCCGGTGCGCCAGGCGCGACGCGAGCCGATGGGCAAGCTGATTCCTTTGCCAATGGCCAAGGTCAATCGTCGCCACATCGAGCCGTAACCTTTTTCAATGGTGCTTGCCGGCATTGGGCTGCGGGTGTTGTCGGGCCTGATCGGCGGGCCTTTGCATTTTTTCCTGGATAGATTGGCATGAGCGATAGCGTAGAACTCTTCACTGATGGCGCCTGCAAGGGCAACCCCGGTCCGGGCGGCTGGGGCGCGTTGCTGGTGTGCAAGGGCGTGGAGAAGGAGCTCTGGGGCGGCGAAGCCAATACCACCAACAATCGCATGGAGCTGATGGGCGCCATCCGTGGCCTGGAGGAGCTCAAGCGGCCCTGCGATGTGCTGCTGGTGACCGACTCCCAGTACGTCATGAAAGGCATCAACGAATGGATGGCGAACTGGAAGAAACGCGGCTGGAAGACGGCGGCGAAGGAACCGGTAAAAAACGCCGACCTCTGGAAACTGCTGGATGAACAGGTCAACCGCCACAACGTCACCTGGAAATGGGTGCGCGGCCACATCGGCCACCACGGCAACGAACGGGCCGACCAGTTGGCCAATCGTGGGGTGGATGAGGTGCGGGGCTACAAGCAGGCTTGATAGAGACGTTGTCATGATCTGGGCAGGATGACACCTGTGGCGAGGGAGCTTGCTCCCGCTCGGTTGCGCAGCGACCGCCCGAAGGGGCCTGCTTCGCAGTCCAGCGGGAGCAAGCTCCCTCGCCACAGGTGCGGCACCGCGTTCCGTGAGCGTGCTAATATCCGCGCTTTTGCAAGACTGCCCGCTGAGAGCTGAACACTGATGGCCAACAGATCTGTAGTACTGGATACCGAAACCACCGGCATGCCGGTGACCGATGGTCACCGGATTATTGAAATCGGTTGTGTCGAGCTGATCGGCCGGCGCCTGACCGGTCGCCATTTCCACGTTTACCTGCAACCGGATCGCGAAAGCGACGAAGGCGCCATTGGCGTGCACGGCATCACCAACGAATTTCTGGTGGGCAAGCCGCGTTTCGCCGAAGTGGCCGACGAGTTCTTCGAATTCATCCAGGGCGCGCAGTTGATCATCCACAACGCGGCGTTCGACGTCGGGTTCATCAATAACGAATTCGCCCTGATGGGCCAGCACGACCGGGCTGACATTACCCAGCATTGCACCATCCTCGACACCTTGATGATGGCCAGGGAACGTCACCCCGGGCAGCGCAACAGCCTCGATGCCTTGTGCAAGCGCTATGGCGTCGACAACTCCGGTCGTGAACTGCACGGCGCCTTGCTCGACTCCGAGATCCTGGCCGACGTCTACCTGACCATGACCGGCGGCCAGACCAGCCTGTCCCTGGCCGGTAACGCCTCGGACGGCAATGGTACTGGCGAAGGCTCCGGCAACCAGGCCACGGAGATCCGGCGTTTGCCCGCTGACCGCCAGCCATCGCGGATTATCCGCGCCAGCGAAAGCGACCTGGCCGAACATGCCGCGCGTCTGGAAGCCATCGCCAAGTCTGCAGGCGCTCCGGCATTGTGGACGCAGTTGGCCGAGGCACAGGCCGCCACGCACTGATGAAACCCTATGAGAGCCATGCTGTTCATTCAAGGTAAGTAAAGAGCCTGTGGCGAGGGAGCTTGCTCCCGCTGGGCTGCGTAGCAGCCCCTTTTTGTGAGCGCTTCGCACTCAAGCGGGAGCAAGCTCCCTCGCCACAATGATCCAGGCAATCCTTGTGTGAGCTACTGCATCCATCGTTCATTTCTCGCCACAATCGCCACGACCTTCTACCCTGAGGTAACGGGCAGGCTACGGATCCCGCTTGATGTGTGAAGATTTGAAAGGCAAGGGCAATGGATGGCACCACGCCGTTGGTTGTCTCAAGGAATGAGGACCTTCCCCAGTATGCAACCGGTCATGAATCCCAAGCACCCCGGGTTGTCGGTGCGCATCGTCGATGACGGCTTTGCCGCTTATATCTGGGGCAGTGACTTCAGCTTCGAAGTCAGCGACTACGCGACGGCGCAGATCGGCCGGCCCGTCAGCCAATGGCCGGTGACGCCCATTGTTCCCTATCGCAAGTGCTATGGCATCGATCCCGAGGAATTCAGCAGCTTCCGCAATGCCCCGGACAGCGAGATTTTCATGGCCTATCTCGACGACCAGCCCGTGGGGCATCTGGTCGTCAGTACCAACTGGAACGGCTACGCCCACATCGACGAGTTGGCGGTGCACGCCCCGGCCCGTCGCCACGGGGTGGCCAAGGCATTGCTCGATGTCGCCCAGTTCTGGAGCCGCAAGAAAAAACTGCCGGGCATCATGCTCGAAACCCAGAACAACAATCTGGGGGCATGCCGGCTCTATGAACGTTGCGGCTACGTGCTCGGTGGTATCGATCACCTGCGCTATCGCGGCATTGACCGACATACCGCCGAAGTGGCGTTGTTCTGGTACCGGCTGTTCGACGATCCGCTGGGCATGTCGATCAGTGGCTCAGCAACGCCTCGGCTTGTTCCGTAACCCGTTCCAGCAGCGATTGGACAGCGGGTGAGGGCGGCGTGCCGTTCAGGCTCAAGGCGTAGAGACCAATCGCAATGGCGGGCGATACCGGGCAGACGTCCAGGCCACTGCCCTTGGCACCCGAGGCAGTGAACGGGTCGACGATGGCAAGGCCTTCGCCGGCCTCGACCATCGCGCGCATCATCTGATGGGTCTGGACGCGGATCTGGATCATCGGCGCCGGACGCAGCGCCGCCAGTTTATGCTCGAACGCCGGGCTCAGCGGGTCATGGCCATCCAGGCCTACCAACGGCTGGCCTGCCAGGTCCTGGAGCGAAATGTATTTCTGTCGTGGTTGCAGCCAGCCGTGAGGTGCCAGCAATTGCAGTTTGCCCTGGGCGATCATCTGGCAATGGATGTCGGGGTGTTCGGGGTCGTGCAAGCTCAGGCCCAGGTCACTTTCACGCAACAGCAGGCTGTGGACGATGTCGCGGGTCGGTTGGCTGAGCAGGGTGCAGGGCGCATCCGGATGGCGGCGACGCAGGGCGGCGATGCTCTGGGGCAACAACTGCTGGGCCAGCGGCGGGGTGCAGATAATGCGCAAGGGTGGCGCCTGATAGTGTTTCAGGCTGCTGGCCAGGCGCTGCACCGGTTCGAGGGTGTCGTACACCCGCGTGATGCCGTCGCGCAGTTCAAGGGTTTCCCGGGTGGCCTGCAGGCGTCCGCGCACGCTGGCAAACAGCATGAAGCCCAACTGGGCCTCGGCATCGCGCAGGATCGCCTCGACCTCCGCCACCGGCAGTTGCAGCCATTCGGCCGCCGTGCCGAGGTGACCGGTCTGCAGCAGCGCCTGGATCACTTCGATGTGGCGTAAACGCATGCAAGAAGTCCATGTTCGGCGGGTGAGCCATTGAGTGGCTGAATCCTAACCCAAGTCCGGGCATGACTTCTGCTCATAACTGCCAGTTATGAAGCTATTTGCGTTTCAGTGGGTGTTTGAGCTTGCAGTGGCGTTTCCGGTTCGCGCGTCAGTTCGATTTGAGATTGCACCAGAATAAATTTTCCGTCTTCGAGTTTGTTGACTCGATCACCGATAGCCAACTTATAGGTGGTGACAGGCTCCTTGCCGTTTCCGTCGGGCGACGGGGTCGATTCCTGAAACTCATGCACCGAATAGACGCGACCTTCGGCGTCCCGCGCATGAAATTGTCCGACAAGTACTGCTGCCATCGCTTAGAACCTCTGGAAATAAATCACTCGATTTGCGGTTCTGTAGACCCTGGTCAAGCGCGGTAAGTTTTCCTACATGAAAAAAATAGTCCAGCCGCCAGGTTTTCGTCGCTCCACTGGTCCAATTGTCACCCCGATCATCTATAACTACAGGCTCCTTTGAGCCGATAGTCGAGAAGCCTCTCATGAGTAATGTCTACACAGTGGCCGTTTTGGTGGGCAGCCTGCGCAAGGCATCGATCAACCGCAAGGTGGCGCTGGCACTGGCTGACCTGGCGCCAGCGAACCTCAAGCTGAACATCGTCGAGATCGGCGAGCTACCACTTTATAACGAAGACATTGATGTAGCGCCGCCGGCAGCCTACACCACATTCCGCCAGCAGGTGGGCGCGGCCGACGCCTTGTTGTTCGTCACGCCAGAGTACAACCGCTCGGTACCGGCACCGCTGAAAAATGCCATCGATGTCGGCTCGCGTCCCTATGGCCAGAGTTGCCTGAGTGGCAAGCCGGGCGCGGTGATCAGTGCATCGCCGGGCGCCATCGGTGGTTTTGGTGCCAACCATCATTTGCGCCAGTCCCTGGTGTTCCTCAATGTGCCTTGCATGCAGCAACCGGAAGCCTACCTGAGCGGCGCCGGGACGGCGTTCGACGAGGCGGGCAATCTCTCGGAGTCCGTGCGGCCGTTCCTGCAGACATTTATCGATGCCTATGGCAAGTGGGTCGAGCAGCACAAGAAGGCCTGATGTTCCGAGGCTCCAGATAACCCCGTGGCGAGGGAGCTTGCTCCCGCTCGGTTGCGCAGCAACCGCCCGAAGGGGCCTGCTTCGCAGTCCAGCGGGAGCAAGCTCCCTCGCCACAGGTGCAACTTCAAATCCCCGCTTTACTGGATATTCGAATTTCCATATATTCGCCCCTTCGTACCTCCAGGCCGTCCTTAGCCATGTCTGATTCCCACAATCCCGTCGATGTCTTCAAGGCGCTGGCCGACGACACCCGTACGCGCATTGCGCTGCTGGTGGCCCGTGAAGGCGAGTTGTGTGTCTGTGAACTCACCGCCGCGCTGGACCTGAGCCAGCCGAAGATCTCCCGGCACCTGGCGCAGTTGCGTAACGCCAGCCTGCTCAGCGATCGGCGCCAGGGGCAATGGGTCTACTACCGTCTGCATCCGCAGTTGCCGGCCTGGGTCAGCAATTTGCTGGAGCAGGCGTTGGCAGCCAACACAGCGTGGCTGATGGCGGATGTCGAGCGTTTGGGTGCCATGGCTGATCGTCCGGTGGCGCGTTGCTGCTGATTTCGTCTTTTCAATCCTCCTTCCAAGGCTGTTGCGCATGCTGATCGCGTCATTGATTTTCCTGCTGACCATTACGTTGGTGATCTGGCAGCCCAAGGGGCTTGGCGTCGGCTGGAGCGCGACGCTCGGCGCGCTGCTGGCGTTGTTGAGCGGGGTGGTGCAGGTCGGTGACATTGCGCTGGTCTGGCAGATTATCTGGAACGCCACCGGTACGTTTGTCGCGCTGATCATCATCAGTCTGTTGCTGGACGAGGCGGGATTCTTCGCCTGGGCAGCGCTGCATGTGGCCCGGTGGGGACGAGGCAGTGGACGCAAGCTGTTTGCCTTTATGGTGCTGTTGGGGGCACTGGTGTCGGCCCTGTTCGCCAATGACGGGGCGGCGTTGATCCTGACGCCCATCGTGATCTCGATGCTGCTGGCGCTGCGTTTTTCCCCGGCGGCGACCCTGGCATTCGTGATGGGCGCCGGTTTCATTGCCGACAGCGCGAGCCTGCCGCTGGTGGTGTCGAACCTGGTGAACATTGTCTCGGCGGACTTCTTCGGCATTGGCTTCAACCGCTACGCGGCGGTCATGGTGCCGGTGAACCTGGTCAGCGTGGCGGCCAGCCTGGCGATCTTGCTGTGGTTCTTTCGTCGCGACATCCCGGGTGACTACGACCCCGATCAACTGGACGATCCGGCGACGGCGATCCACGACAAGGCAACGTTTTATGCCGGCTGGGTGGTGTTGGTGATCCTGCTGCTGGGCTGCTTTGCGCTGGAGCCGCTGGGGATTCCCATCAGCGCGATCTCGGCGGTCTGCGCTGCGTTGCTGCTGGCGGTCGCGGCCCGCGGCCACAAGATTTCCACCCGCAAGGCGATGAAGGAAGCGCCCTGGCAGATCGTGATCTTCTCCCTCGGCATGTACCTGGTGGTCTATGGCCTGCGCAATGCCGGGCTGACCGGCTACCTGGCCCATTGGCTCGACGGCTTTGCCGAATATGGCGTGTGGGGGGCGGCCATGGGCACCGGCGTGCTGACGGCGTTGCTCTCGTCGGCCATGAACAATTTGCCGACGGTGCTGGTCGGCGCCTTGTCCATCGATGCCAGTCAGGCCACCGGGGTGGTGAAGGAGGCGATGATCTACGCCAACGTCATCGGCAGCGACCTGGGCCCGAAAATCACCCCGATCGGTAGCCTGGCGACTTTGCTGTGGTTGCATGTGCTGGAGCGCAAGAACATCCGGATCGGCTGGGGGTACTACTTCAAGGTCGGGATCGTGCTGACGGTGCCGGTGTTGCTGGTGACGTTGGCGGCGCTGGCGGTGCGGTTGTCCTTCTAGACCAGACCGAATTGACGTCATCGCGAGCAAGCTCC